>NZ_NKEZ01000012.1:0-69090 GCF_002223345.1 Burkholderia sp. AU16741 | reverse complement strand
GGGGCGCCTATGCGTCGGCCTTGGTCGCTTCAGGTCATGGTTTATGGGGCTTGCTCTTGCAGCAAATGTTGTCGCCCGAGAGGTCGTGGTTTATGGGGAGCGTGGGCGGCCCCGTTCTGTCCGGCTGCTGCTCGCTATTCATGCAGTGTTTGGTGTGCGGTGCATAGAAATCAGAGCCAAAGGTCATGGTTTGTGGGGGCAGCGGCCGGAGAGCTGGCCCCTGCAGCCAGAAAGTCATGACAGGTCATGGTTTGTGGGGCAGGGACACGGCAAGTCATGGTTTATGGGGAAGGCGCGAAAGGTCATGGTTTGTGGGGCGAACAAGGGGCTTCCCATAGCTTCCGGCTCAAGCAAAGGTCGGGACATATGGGGACGCCATCTCTTTGCACGATAGGTCATGGTTTATGGGGCTGGCGTCATGACCGAGCAAAAGTCATGGTTTGTGGGGCACTGGAAGGGTCGTGCTTTGTGGGGAGAATTTAAAGGTCATCCGCAAGAGCTTGCGAACATGACTTTTGCGCCCTAGAATGCTCCTCAACCTATGAGGACAGTATGGCGGTAGGAAAACAAAAATCCGGTAGCTCATTGATTGCCAGTGTGCCGTCGAGCGAACTTCGCAAGCACGTTGGTACGGTGCATGTCGGTGGCGATCTCGGGTTGCTTGGGCGGAAGTTGTCGAATGTCCTACTGCTGAACGCCTACGACAATCTGTTGAAGAAATCGGTTCATGAGATTCCCGTTGGGATCATGAGCGAGATGTTGGGGTTCGATAGTAAGAACACGAGCGCACTCAAGGAAGCGCTCAAGAAGATCTCGACCACTCCGATTGAGTTCGATATCTTGCATGCGGCTGGGGACGAGGAGTGGGGAGTCACAACCCTTCTGAGCTCGGCGAACATCCGGAACGGGATCGTCACATACGAGTACAGCAGCGCACTCGCGAACAAGCTCGCGAACCCAGAAATCTACCTGCTCATCAACATCAACGTTCAAAAGCAGTTCAGTGGGGCGTATGCGCTCGCTTTGTATGAAAACTGCTTGCGATTCAAACGCACGGGGTCGACTGGTTGGATATCGGTCGACATCTGGCGAAAGCTTCTCGGCGCCGAAGCGTCAACATATGACGAGTTCAAACACTTCAATTCGGAAGTGATCAAGAAGGCGGTGAAGGAAGTAAACACGGTATCGAATATATTGATCACTCCGGAGTACGAACGCCAGAACCGTCGTGTAGCCAAGATCCGTTTCTTGGTGGAGGACAATCCGCAGCGGTCGATGTACGACGAGAGTGATAGTGAGGAGCAGGCCGCGATCCGCGATTCTGAGACCTATCGTCGGCTCGTGAAGCTTGGTATCTCGGGCCGACTTGCTGTCGACTGGATCCAGCATGATCCAGATCGGGCAACGAAGACGGCACAATATGTAGAGCAGCAGATTCGGAACAAGAAGATTAAAAAGAATGCCGGCGGATACGCGCGCACGGTATTCGAAGGCGGGGGAGACATTGAGACAGTCGAGGTGATTGAGGAGTCCGCGCGGCGGGCGCAGAAGGCAGTGATCGATGAAGCAGAGGCCGCGGCAGATGCCAGGTCGAAGCTGATCGCAACCGCGATTCGTGGCCTGTCGGCGGACGAGCGGAGTGAGTTCGTGCGCCAATATGCAGCGTCAGGGGGAGCGGTCGGATCGTATATCGAGGCAGAAGGGGCGTTTAAGAACGTTCTCGAGAAAACGGCGTTCACTGCATGGCTTGCGGGTAGGATCGGCGAAACACTCGCTTAAATGTCCGGCGCGCTGCGCAACCCGTGGTTTGACGCCCCCTCTTTGTAATGCCACTGGCCTGGCAGTCGTAATTTCTCGATGGTGGTCTGCTAACCTTACTTCGACGCCCTTCTCCTGGAGACAGGAATGACTACGACGTTGGTTTTGGTTTCATTCGCACTCCCACCGAGTTTTCCTCCAGAGTGGGTTCCAAAACCGCTCGCGCAGTTCGTCGCGAACTGCGTGCCGGGCTTAACGAAGCGCCAGTTGCTCGCACGGACGGCGAGGCTCGGTTGGAAACCGATGTGGGAGCCCATTCCCAAACTGAAGCGGGGCGACATCGAAGCGTATGGCTTCGGGCTCACAATTGACGGGGTAGGAGTACCGCTTATTGCTCGCATGCGCAGAGCCTCGAACGCTGTGTTGCCAGTGAAGGTGCCGGAGCGCGACCCTCGGCAGATGAGTCTTTTCTGAGCGACTTTCCTAACAAATTTTGACAGTCGGCCGGGCATCTAGACGCGGTGTGTCGCCATGAAACAGTGCTAAATTCATGCGACATAAAAAACCGAGGGCTGGCTATGACCTACGCATTTATTCGCGAAGGCGATACGACGTCGCATGGCGGGCGCGTACTCGCCTGCACATCAACGAACATGATGTTCGGCAAACCCGTCGCGCTGCTAGGCGACATGGTGGCATGTCCGAAATGCGGCGGCGTTTATCCCATCGTCGACGTGAAGGTGAGAAGCATGACCTTCGGCGGGCGCCCGGTGGCTACCGAAGGGGACAAGACAGCGTGCGGTGCCTCGCTGATCGCCTCGCAAGGGTCCGCGCATGTCGAGCAGGTTTCCGGCGCCGCTGGCGGCATTGGGGGCGGAAAGAGCGTCGTACCACAGCAGGATCCGAGCTCGACCGATCGGTACCGTGGTCGGTTCCAGGTCCTGAATAGCGAAACGGGAAGCCCCGTTCCCAACCACCCGTACTCGTTCCAGACGCCGGACGGTTCCACGATCTCTGGTCAGACCGACGCCCAAGGCTTCACGCAGTGGCACGAGTCTGCCGAGCCCGCGTCGATTACGTTTCACGGCGACGGGAGTGCCGAAGCGTGAGCAAGTGGTCAATCGGAGGAACGGCTCCCGGCGACGGCGAAACCAGTCGGGTCTACCTGAATTCGAAGCTGCGACCTAAAGACCAGGCGAAGCTTTGCAGTCTGATGTGTTCATGCAAGAACAATCCGCCGCAGTCGGTCGATGGCAAAGACCTTCGACAGATATGCGTCGCAACGAAGCTGAAATCGGAAGACACAAACTTCACGAGCAGCATCTACAAGGCGGAAGTCAAATACCTCATGACGGTGCGGCCACCGACGCCGATCATGAGCCCGCGCACCCCGAACAAGACGTACGGTTGGCTGCCGCAGTGGATCAAAGACAACTGGGAGGGAGAGTACCAACGCGGTGCTGGCAATGTACGGATCCCTGATGTTGTGATCGTCAAGGATCCTGCGAAGGAGCCGACGCAGGACAATCTGGATGCCGTGGTCGAAATGAAGTTCAAGGGCGACTCATATTCAACTCGGCATCAAAAGCAAGACGAAGATATCGCGGGGCCCAACGCATCCTCAGTGCTGTTGACGCCAGAGGATTGCGGTTGCCCAGACGACGACGGGAAGAAGCAGGAGAAGACCAACGAGTTTCCGGTCCTCGGGCCGGCGCCTCGGGACGCGACGGATGGCGGATCGAAAGCGGCGCCCTGGAGCCCGTTTGACGAGCTGGAGGGCGCGACGAAACGTTCGCGCAGTGTCTTCGGCCCACGGCCGCCCGACGGCGCTGCGCCCTCCCCATCGCCGAGCCCAATTCCGCTATTCTGATGACCATGGACGAAACAGCACTGATCGAGTGGGCGAAGAATGCCCAAACTGACGCCTTGTTGAAAGGGGGCATGCTCTTGCCTAAGCAGCGTCACGACTACGTCGGCGCAGCGATGGTTGTGCGCGCGGCGCTGTTCTTTCCGAACGCGTATCAGGTAGCCGTGCAGGGCGAGATTGCAAACTGCTTCGCGGCGTATGCGGCCTACGCGGGACCGCGCCTGCGCTGGCTCACACAGGATGGCCGGAAGCCGTCGCAGCTGAAGGATGGGCAGGTTGACCCGAAGGTGTTCCGCGCGCGCGGCGACGCGGGCGTTACGGCCTACCTGTCCTCCGGCGAAAAGGCTGAGGATGCAGGGCTGTGGGAGTTCCGCGTGTTCGGGATCCTGGAGTACGAGGAAGCGATGGCCGAAGGGGGCGCCAGCGCACTGACCTTCTCGGTGCCCGTGCCATTTCTGGTCGCCCATCCTGGCGCATTCCAGCAGCTGTTCGTCGACTTCGCGAAGCGGCTGAACGCCTACAACGGCTATGCCGGATTCGCGGTGAATCTGAGCCTGACGGAAGCAGAGGCCAACACACCCACGGAATACTGGTTGGCCCGGCGCTACCTGGCGCTCGACGTCGGTAATCCGCTGCTCAACGCGACGCACCTGCGATCGAAATTGAAAACGGTGTCTTGGCTCACGTGCCTGAACAAGTCGCTGTTGGAGCAGGTGGGCGGGATCGCCGCGCTACGAAGCGAACTGCCGCCGGACTGGTTCGCGCTGTACGACATGAACGGTGGGGTCGTGATTCAGGCCGGCCCCGAACCCGAGCCCGGTGGCGCAGCCGATGAGGCAGGGAAGGGGCCGCCGGTCGCGCCTGCGAACTACGTGGTGCTGAACAATGCATTGAAGGCTGTTCGAGCGACCACGGTGTGGCGCCTGCAGCGCGGCTTGATGGGAGCCGCCGCGCCCTACTTCGATACGACTGCCGAGAGCGATGATTGGTTGCGCCGATTCGATATCGACGAGCGCGACGTGTTCGACTACAAGGCGAAGTTGTTGAAAATGCCCAGGCTAACAGTCGCATCCGTTCTGCCCGATCGACTCTAAGCGAAAGGAATTGCGATGGCGGAATACATTCCTCCGCAAGGCGTTGACCGGGGAGCACATTTGCCCAACATTCAGGCAACGCATATCGACTTGCATCGACTATTGGCGATCTTTCTCGCGAGTAAAGAATTCGCGAATCGAATCGAAGCGGCCCGCGGACATAACGCTGAACTTCGGGATCCGCTTTTCAGGCTGCAGGAATGCGAGGAGGACGAGATCTCGCGGATCCTGTTCAGCCTTGCGGTAACCGCCCGCGCGGTCGACGACGCGCACAATCGAATCTTTGAGCTCGCAGCAGGGCATTGTGGCACGCTGCTAGCAAATGTAAGGCGGCCAGAACAAGCGGAGGGTCTGGAATTACGTGAGGCCTGCAACAAGATCATCCATGCGGATCACTGGCATTTCGACATGGAAGAAAACGAACGCGGCCGACCTTACCTCACGCCGACGATGTATCTATACGGCAGCCATCTTCCGGAGCGGGGATGGAAAGCGATTTTGGATATCGTCGAGTTCGCGAAACAGTACGTCAACACGGTCGCGGCCGTACGCGGTGAAGTCCGTTGAACGCATCCGATCAGCAAAACTCCCGAGACGTCGTCGGCAGTGCACCGAGCAACTCGGTTCTGTCGACGAGCTTGCTCGCGATCAGATGCCGTACCTTACCTTCGGCCTGCCACACGCCGTAGACCGCGAGCAACGCGGCGCCGAGCGCTTCCTTCCGAAATTTCTCCAACAGACCTGGCCAGAGGATCACGTTGATCTGGCCGGTCTCGTCCTCGAGCGTCATGAACAGCACGCCGTTCGCCGTGGCCGGCCGCTGCCGTACCGTGACCACTCCGCACGCGCGCGCGAGCTGGCCGCTACGCAGCGTTGCGAGCTGCTCGGCCGACTGCAGGCGATCGAGCGCGAGGCGATCGCGCAGCAGCGCCAGTGGATGCCGGCCGAGCGTGAAGCCCATCGCGCGATAGTCCGTCACGATCTCGTGGCCCTCCGACGCTTGAGGCAACGCCGGCACCGCGTCGTCGCGTTCGGTGCCGCGCAGCAGGTCGCGATCAGGCACGGCAGCGGCCGCGAGCCAAAGCGCCGCGCGTCGGGTGCCGCCGGCGAACGATCGAAGTGCGTTTGCGCGCGCGAGCACCTGCAGGTCGTGGCGATCCAGCTGCGCGCGGCGCGCGAGGTCCGCGACGTCGACGAATGGTCGCGCTGCGCGTGCGAGCTCGATGCGACCGGCGACGTCCTCGCGCATGCCGCGCAACAGCGAGAAGCCGAGGCGCACGGGCGCCGACGTCGTCGGGCCTTCGATCGTTGAATCCCATGTACTCACGTTGACGTCGACGGGCATCACTTCAACGCCGCGGCGTCGCGCGTCTTGCAGTAGCTGTGACGGTGTGTAGAAGCCCATCGGCTGGCTGTTGAGCAGAGCGGCCAGGAACACAGCAGGTTCGTGTCGACGCAACCATGCGCTCGAGTAGACGAGCAGCGCGAAGCTGGCCGCGTGGCTCTCCGGGAAGCCGTATTCGCCGAAGCCCTTGATCTGCGCGAAGATCGATTCAGCGAACTCCCGATCGTAGCCGCGCTCGAGCATGCCGCTCACCAGGCGCTCGTGGTACGGCTCCAGTCCCCCTTTGCGCTTCCATGCCGCCATCGCGCGGCGCAGCTGGTCGGCTTCGCCGGCAGAGAAGCCGGCCGCCAGCATCGCGACCTGCATCACCTGCTCCTGGAAGATCGGCACGCCGAGCGTGCGCGCCAGTGCCTTCTCCATGCCTTCCGACGGAAACGTGACGGGCTCCAGCCCTTGGCGCCGGCGGAGAAACGGATGCACCATGCCGCCTTGCACCGGGCCCGGCCGCACGATCGCGACTTCGATCACTAGGTCGTAGAAGCACTGTGGCCGCAGGCGCGGCAGCATCGACATCTGCGCGCGCGATTCCACCTGAAACACGCCCATGCTATCCCCTTCGCAGAGCATGTCGTAGGTCGCCTTGTCCTCGGCCGGGATGTCCTGCAGTTCGAAAGTCTCGCCTCGTTTTTCGGAAATCATCTCGAGCGCCTTGCGCACCATTGACAACATTCCGAGGGCTAAGCAATCGACCTTCATAATGCCGAGAGCCTCGACGTCGTCCTTGTCCCACTGGATGATCGAGCGATCGTCCATCGCTGCGTTCTCGACCGGTACGAGGCGTGTGAGCTTGCCGCGGCTGATCACGAAGCCGCCCGAGTGCTGCGACAGGTGCCTTGGGTAGCCGAGCAGCTGCGCGGCAAATCCGGCCCACTGCTGGTTCAGCGGCGCTTCGGGATCGAGGCCGGCCTCGGCAAACCGCTGCAGCAGATCTGCGCGAGAGTCGAACCAGTGCTGTTGCTTCGCGACCCGGTCGACGATCGCGGGATCCACGCCGAGCGCCTTGCCGGCTTCCCGCAACGCGCTGCGGGGCCGGTATGTCGTGACGGCGGCCGCCAGCGCGGCGCGATCGCGACCGTACTTGCGGTAGATGTACTGCATGACCTCTTCGCGGCGCTGATGTTCGAAATCGACGTCGATATCCGGCGGCTCGTTGCGCTCCTTGGAGATAAACCGTTCGAACAGCATCGATTGCCGCGATGGATCGACCTCGGTCACGCCGAGGCAATAGCAGACTGCCGAGTTCGCAGCCGAGCCGCGTCCCTGGCACAAGATGCCTTGCTCGCGCGCGAACTGCACTATGTCGTAGACGGTCAGGAAATACGCCTCGTACTTCAGGTCGGCGATCAGCTGCAGTTCGTGTTCGATCTGCGCCTGAACATTGACCTGGATGCCGGCGGGAAAGCGCCTCCGCGCGCCGATGTAGGTCTGCTCGCGCAGGTACGACATTGGGTCGTGGCCGTTCGGTACCACTTCATCGGGATACTCGTATTTCAGGTCATCGAGTGAAAACGTGCAGCGACGCGCGACACGTACGGTTTCCTCGAGCGCGCCGGCGGGATAGAGGTTGGCGAGCCGCAGGCGCGATCGCAGGTGACGCTCCGCGTTCGGCGCGAGCTCGTACCCGCATTCCGTTACCGGTCGGCCGACCCGGATCCCCGTCAGCACGTCCTGCAGCGGTTTGCGCGATCGCACGTGCATGAGCGGCCAGCTGGTGGCCACCACCGGCACGCCGTGGCGCGCGGCGACGCGCTCGACCACGCCGCGGTGGATGTCGTCCATCGCGCGTGCGTGCAGCGTCAGCGCGACCCATGCGCGATCGCCGAACACGCGCGCGAACCATTCGACCTGCGCGTCGAGGCGCTGCTCGTTGGCCGGGAAGTCGGGCGACAGGATCGCGATGCTGTCGGGCAGGCCGCGCAGGTGGGTGTACGGCGCTTCCGGATGTTCGAGATCGAGTGGTGCCAGCCGGTACGTGCCTTTCTTGCCGCGCATGCGACCGAGCGAAATGAACTCGCAGAGGTTGCCGTAACCGTCGCGATTCATCGCGAGCGCGGTGAAGGCGAGCGCTGGCGAGCCATCGGCGGCCGTCAGCTGGAAGTGCGAGCCGATGATCAGCGGCATGTTCGCCGCCTTCGCTTCGACGTGCGCGCGCACGACGCCAGCGAGCGAGCACTCGTCTGTGATCGCGATCGCGCTGTAGCCGAGCTGCGCCGCGCGCGCGACGTATTCCTCGGCGCGCGACGCGCCGTGCAGGAATGAAAAATCGGAGGCGACCTGAAGTTCCGCGTACGCGGGCAGGGCGCCGAAACTGCCGGCGTCCATGACGATCAGCCGAAGAGGCCGTGAAGGAAAAAGCGGGATTCGCTTTCGTCACTGGCCGTCGGCCGCTCCTTGTAGATCCAGTAGCACACGCCGTGGCTATCCTCGGCGACGAAATAGTCGCGCGTCACGGTCTGCCCGTCCTGCCAGCCGCCTTCGATGCGCTCGCCGGGCGACACCATGCGCAGCGGCGTGCCATAGAACGGCCGATGCTGGCGCGTGAGCAGTGGTACAGGCTTGGCAAGCAGCCAGGCCGGGCGCGGCAGATCCGCCGGCAGAGGCGCCGGCTTCGGCGCGTCGCGCATCGGCACCCATCGGGCGGCCGGCTCCGGACGGTAGTCGGCCATGGGAGCGGGGACGAGCACGTTCTCGGCGCCGAGCCGCGCAGTCAGCAGTTCGAGCAGCCGCGCGTGATCCTGCGGCATGCCGCCGGGTTCCGGGAACAGCGAGTCGCTCGGCGCGGCCGCTTCCTGCACGCGACGGGCGACCAGGCGCACCGCAATCACGGGCCCGGCGAGCTCGACGTGGCCGAGCCGTTCCTTGACGAGCCGCGTGAGGTGTTCCTCGAAGCGGGTAGGCGCGCCCAACGCAATTTCGATCTCGGTCGGGGTGATCGAGTCCCGCCCGCGCTCGTGCTCGAGTAGCAGCGCGAACGCGGCGACGTCCAGTTGCTTCGCGGTGAGCCAGCCGGTCAGCTGCAGGATCAGCCGGCGCGCGACGAACAGCAGCGCCTCGGCGTGCTCGACGCGATCCATCAGTTCAACGCGCGTGTCGAACGACGGCGGCATTTCGAGCCACTCGTAGGTGGCCGGCGCGGTGCCGGCGACCTGGTCGAGCCAGTCGAGCAGCTGCGTGCCGCAGCGCTTCTTCAGCCCGGCGCGCGGCAAGCGCTGCAGATCGGCCAGCGTTTCGCAGCCGAGATCCTCAAACCAGTTCGCGTAGCGCCGGGCGTCCGGCGCCACGACGAGCGGCACGCGGGCGAGCGCGCGGCGCAGCGATCGCGCGGACAGCGCGAGGCCGCCGCGCAGGCCGCGGGCGACCATCCACGCGGCCGGACCCGACGATGCGACGGATATCGCCGCGGTGACGCCGAACGACGCGACGACGTCGCGCACGCGCTGGCGCAGCGCGCGGATGCCGTGGAACAGGCGCAAGCTCGCGGTCACGTCAAGCACCACCACGGCTTCCTCGGCGTCGACGACGCTCGGTGTGAACTGCAGGAGCGCATAGGCAACCCCAAGCACGAGCTCGCGCTCGCGCGCGGCGTCGCGCTCGCGGATCTGCGCGTCCGGCGCGAGCGACAGCACGCCACCGCGCCGCATGCCGGCGACCACGCCGAGCGCACGCGCGGCGCGATCGAGCGCCACGACTCGACCGCCCTCGAGCACGACGAGCCCGCGCGCATCGTCAGGCGATGGCGCCGGCGACCGTGGCCGGAACACTTCGAGGTTGAGGTGCGGCAGATGCACGCCGATCCAGACTTGCATGGCGGTTCAACAAAATCGGCGAGGGGGACAAGGGAACGAACAGCGGCGTATCGCGTGCCGGCCCGCGGCGCTTCACGAACGTGACTTCGATGCCGTCACGCTTCGGCGCGAGCGCGAGCCGCAAGGGTGCCGGCGACGCGTCGCGCGCGGCGGCCGCCGGCCGGAAGAGATAGAAAAGCGCCTGCCCGCTTTGCGCGGCCAGATTGAGCCGCCGCAATGCGTCCGCACGGACGTGCGGCTGCCAGAGCAGCACGGCAGCGCACGTGCCGGCACGCAGCGCCTGTTCGGCGGCCCACAGCGCGTCGGCCGTTCGCGGCGCCGGCAGCGTCACGAACCCGGACGGATCGATACCCCAATACGCGAGCGCCAGCGGTTGCAGGGAATGTGGAGGCTGGATCAGCATGATCGGCTTGCCGGCCGCGCGCGCGAGCACCGGCGCCAGCAGCCGAAGCTCGCCGATGCCCGGCTGCGGCGCGAGCAGCTCGATCAGCGCGCCGGCCGGCCAGCCGCCGCCGGGCAGTTCGGCCGTCAGTTCCGGATGGCCCGTGTCGACGCCGCGCACGCTCGAGCGCGCCAGCTGACTGGCGCGCCAAAGGGCCGGGTGGATGACTTCAGGATGGGCGAGGGCGGGGTGCATGGGGTCGGTTACGCAAAATACTGTATGTTTATACAGTATATGACAGAGATAACGCCCCACCAACCCCCGCGTTTACGCTGCGAGCTGGTGCCCGTAGTAGGGCCGCTCGCGGTCGGCCAGGATCTCGCGCAGCTGCGCGCGCCGGCTTGGATCCGGTGCGAGCCACGCGTCAACGTTCGAGGATTTAATGGGGACGATACATCGGTCGTGGCCCGCTGCCGCCACTTCCGGCGGTGGGTCGTCGGTAATCGCCGCGAACGACCACAAATCGTCGGCGCCAGGGATCTCGGTGCGGGTCCACAGGCAGGCGACTTGCATGTGTTGCGGGGGCGTCGGGTCGAAGCGAAGCACGACATTCTGGCCGTCGCGCTTCACGTTTTCGAAAAAAGCGTCGACGAGCACGAGGCCATGCGTGAAGCCGAAAACCTTGCGCCAGGCAGTGCTGAGCGAATCGGTGCGCGCGTTATAGCTCCCGGCCTTTTGCTTCTCGTCCGCTTCGGTCCAGCCCGGTATACGGCATCGATACCGCATCGGCACGACCATGCGCTTGCCGTCGACCTCGATCAGCACGGGTGCATACCAGCCGGGGAAGATTCGCGAATCACGCTCCTGCAGGTCCTGCCGGCGGAGATCGTCGAGCCCGCGCGTTGCCGCATCGATTTTGTTTCTGGCGATTCGGACGTCCTCGCTGGCCTTCTTCGTGATCTTCTCGGTCAGCTTCTTCTCAGCGACCGCCAACCGCGTCCGCTGCTCGAACAGATCGGTCTCCAGCTCGCGTGTTCGCTGGCTTCGATACGCGGCGATCGCGGCCGAGATTTCATCATCCACGCCGGCGAACGCGGCGTCGACCGCTTTCGGGATCTTGATGTCGACCCCGGATGCGCGCGCGAAGAAGATGCGCCTGAACGTCTCGATGTCCATGTCGGCGCCGTAGAGGCGCACGTACTCTCGGTAGTTGGCTTGGATCTTGGCGGAATAGCACATCATCGACCCCATCAATTTCCCGTTTTCGCAAGAGTAGCGCATTGAGTCCATCGCCGTCGCCGGTCAGTTATAGTGGCGGCTAGAAATTGTCGGAGGATAAAGTGGCGAACGCTATTGAACGACGTCAGGCCTTGATTCGTCGTCGAATTTTGAGCATAGGCTCGTTGTTATGCGTCGTGCTTTGCATCGCAGTAGTTGCCGCTGCATTTAATGAATGGCGGAGTACGTACGCTGCTGCGCGACGATCTGCTGAGATCGTTGCCAAATCGTATGCCGTGCACCTGGAGAAAGTGCTGGCGAATGCCGACGCGCTTACTGGGGTGATTCGATATGAGTATGATCGGGCACCTGCGGCATTCGATCTGCGATCGCTCATTGATGGGGCTGCCATTACTCCGGACTCCGCCGCACAGATCACTCTTGTCGGGGCAGACGGCAAGGTGCTGCAAACCTGGCCTCACGCTCTAAGCAAGCCGATCTATGTTAGCGATCGCCCGCATTTTGTATTCCACAAGAATAATTCTGATGCGGCCTTGTATATCGGGGCGCCAGTAAAGGGGCGAGTCTCTGGTGACGTGACAATCCAATTCAGCCGACGTTTGGTCAAGACCGACGGCGGCTTTGCGGGCGTAGTTGTGACATCCGAGCACCCGGAATACCTGTCCCAAGGCTTTCTTAGTCGCGCAAACGTTGGCGAACATGGGGCGTTGGTCGCGTTCCTCGGCAATGGTACTTTGCTTGCGCGGTCGCAACCTGGCGCGCCTGCCACGGCTACAGGCCCAGGTTTCTCTACGTACCTCGACAATTCAGATGTCCGATCTGGTGAACTGACCGATCCAGTCGATCGGTCAACGAGAATCTTTGCCTACGCCCATGTCGACGGATATCCGGTGATCGCAGCTGTGGCATTGTCGAAGGACGAAGCAATGCTGCCATTTCGCGGGCATCTGGGCGCATACGTGGCCTGTCTGGCACTTCTCTTGATGATCGTCTCGGTAGCAACGCTCTTGGCGGTGCGCCATGCAAGCAAACTGATCCACGCCGAGGAGGAGATGCGCAAGGCAGCGGAAACGGATCCTCTGACCGAGTTGGAAAATCGACGTAGTTTTCGGGACGCGATTGATGCGCACTGCGCGCACGTCCCGGTCGCGGCCAATTCAATCGCCTTGGTCACTCTAGATTTGCGAGATTTCGGGCGGGTGAATGACTTGCTTGGTCAGGATGCCGGCGATGCGTTGCTGAGGCTTGTTGCCGATCGACTGCGAGGTGTTGCTGCTGACAGCATACGGGTAGCGCGCGTTGGTGGTGACGAGTTCAGCTTGCTGATTCAAGATCACGATGCATTGTCGAAGGCGTTCGGGACGGCCCGGCTTATCGTCGAAGCCTTTTCGATGGCGTTCGGTTTGCGCGGCCACACCTATTTGATGAAGGTTTCCATTGGCATAGCGTCGCTCGAGTTGTCGCCGACAGCCGGGGCAGACTTATGGCGGAACGCAAACCGTGCAATGGCCGAGGCAAAGAGCGCAGCCGCGAACTCCGGCGAGAGCGAGGTGCGCATCTATACAGACGCGATGGCGCATCGGCTAGATCTCGACGATGACGATTTTCGGGAGCTGTTGCAGGCAATGGAGCGCCGGGCACTGGTGATTCGATATGAACCGATTGTCGAGGCGGAATTCCGTCGGTTGATTGCGCTGCGCGCGTCGTTGACGTGGCCGAGATCAGTTGACGATGTGCGTGAGGAGGTGCAGCTGCACGAGCTTGCTGATAGGCATGATCTCCTGTTCCGATTGGGAACCTATCAGCTAAACGAAGTATGTACTCGCGACGCGAACATTCAAATCCCGACGTATACGGCGATCCCTGCGGCTGTTGTCCTTCAGGGCGACCTGGATCAGCTTCTTGCGTACATCGAGGCGACGCACGCGTTCGATAGCCATCGCCTGCGCCTTGGCATTTCTCAACCCGGCGATCTCATTGGGCACCCGCGCGCAATCCAGACGCTGAAGCAGCTTCGCGAGCGGGGCGTAGAGATCTATGCGGCGAATATAACGGGCGATGATTGGTCAATCTCCATCGTCCGTTTGTTGCCGCTTGCTGGTGTCGAGGTTGGAGGACAGCTGCTGGCCGCAGCGGCGGAGGATAAAGTTGCGGAGTCGATGCTTAGTGGCATTTTGACAACGTGTGCTGAACTCGGGCTGAAAATTCAAGTGGCCGGAGTGAGTAGCCTGGAACAGCTATCCCGGCTTAAGGGCTTTCCAAATGTAGTGGTATATGGGGGTCTCTTCTCCGGAGAAGAGTTCGTCGAAGTTCCGAACAACTTGGTGGAGCCACGGGGTCATGAATCGTGAGCTTCATCAGTTGTTCAGCGATACCAGCGAACATGTTGGTTCCGGTCCCGAAATAACAGTGCGGGATGGCTCGATTGCGCTGAGATTGGTCGATGGCCATGAACGCGGAGTGTTGCTGCAGCGAATCCATACGAGACGCGATGGAACCGTCGTCGTGCTGCTATTCGACGGATCCGATCGTGCCCAATTGACCGAGTTTCTGGAAAACGATCCATACAATGAGGTGCTGGCTCCGCACTACCGATCAATCGTGGACTCTGTGGAGCGACGCACCCATCGCAAGGCGAGCGTCCGCGCTATTGCGAGCATCGCCGATTGCAACAGCGAGCTGGATGTACTGACTCTGATGCGTACGGTCTGTGCAACACGTGGCGGCACTCACGCGCTGTTCCACTGGTTGTCGATGTCGACAAATTCCCCGGTCGGCGGCGCAGTGATCGACACCCACGTCATTCTGGCAGCTTGTCCGCCTAGTTGGCTGCAGGTCTACGAGCGCCGTGTGGTTACGGATCCCGTGTTGGAATATGCGCGAAGCAACGTTATGCCCGCGCGTGGCTTCGAATCCTTCGGTAGCTCGAACGGGCCGTGGTTCGCGCGCGAGGCCGCCCTATATGGGTTGCGAAGCAACGTGTTTCTCCCGGCAAATCGCGGTTCGGATGAGGGGAAGGTATTTGGCCTCTTGCACGTCAGCTCAAGCGAGGCGCGGCCAGCTGGTGAAGATACGATTTGGCAAGGCCAGCGAGAACTGCGGGGCCTCGCCGAAGAAATGCTGGACTGGCCCGCGATCAGGTTTCGGCGGGTGGCAGCGTCGCGGTATCAGTTAAGTGACGCCGAGCGAATCGTCCTGCAGTGGATTCGGCGAGGGGGGGACGCCACACATGCTGCCGCAGATCTTGCACTGACCCAGCGACAGATATACCGACTTTACAAGTCGATCAAAATCAAGATGGGTCGCGACGATATTCGCGCCTGTGCTCGCATGGCGTCCGACGCTGGTCTGATCGATCAAGTTGATTGATAAGACATAAAGGCGGCTAAAATCATGAAAAACAGTGATATAGCCATTACCTCTTACCGTCCGTTACGCTTCGTTCCGTGAGGTTTCGAGCGAATACGGAGCGGCGGAATGCCGAAAGGAAAGAGAGCCTGGATAGTGACGGCCCAGGGGTTGGCGGGCCTGCTGTTAGCGGTCGTTACGCCGATGGCGAGTCCGATCGACGTTGCGCAGGGGGCGCCAAGGCCCGAGTGGTCTATTGCGACGGCTTACCCAGCTGACACCGTTTCAGGGCAGGCGGCCGAGGATTTCGCGCGCCTGCTGAACGAGGCGGGCAAGGACGCTGCCCGTGCCGTTCCCCATTTCACCGATAAACATGGGGTTGCTGGGGTTCAGGATCGCATCAGCCGACAACCATTCGGTGTGCTTTTCGCCGGCGACTTGGCTTCCCGCGACGCAATCTTGGCGTTGTCGATTCGGCCATATGAGGTGAATTCCATTGCCGAGGCGCGCGAGATGTCGCGAGCGGCTAAACCGGCCTACCGGGCTGCCCTCGCACACCGAGATCTTGTCCTCCTTGCGGTGATACCGTGGCCACCGACTGGAATCTGGTCGCGAACAGCAATCGGTTCGCCGTCGGACTTGGTTGGCATGAGGATCCGCACATACGATGAATCGTCTCGGCGGGTGATGCAAATGCTTGGCGCCGACGTGGTTTTTCTGCCGATTCAGGAAGCACTCGACCAAATAAAAGCCGGCGGAGTTGATGCGGTAATGTCGTCCGGTGATGGTGCTGCCGGTCGAGCATATGCCGAAGTTTTGCCAAATTTCACCGCTCTCGGTTACGCGTATCCGGTTTCGTTTCTCGTTGCCAATAGGCACTTTCTCGACGGACTACCGCAGCACCAACGCGCCGTAATCTTCGCTGCCGGCCTGCAGACTGAAAAACACGCATGGGAGCGGTTGCCTGAGCGTGTGCGCCAGAACTACCAAGGCATGGCCGCTAGCGGTGTAACCGTTCGTGATCCCGCGCCCCGAGAACTTCTCGATGCGATTTCTCGCGCCGCTAAGGACGATAGTCGCAACTCGTTGTTGAGCGACTATGAAACGGCGCAGATGTTGACGCAGTTCCGGGCGTGCAAACCGCGGGCATGCCGAGCTTGTGCGGCTGTTGCTGATACAGAGGTAACCCGATGAATTCAGCGAGAAAGAGTGCGATCACCCTGATCGTGGTCGCTGTAGGTTATGTCCTCGCCGTCATTGTTGGGACGGGTGGAGCTTCAAATTCGTCTTCGATGACCACGCTCACCGTCGAAAACGGCGGTTCTCGATGCGAGTACGACAACGTGTACATCGGTGATGGTGCATTGCGTATTCATAAGCACTGCAGTCGATTTGATCAAGAGGGGCAGTCCAATGCGCAAGATTGATTTGAACATCGACCTTGGAGAGGGGAGCGGCAATGACCTTGCATTGCTCGACTACGCGACGTCAGTGAACATTGCGTGCGGTTGGCATGCGGGCGATCCGTTGACGATGAGGACCGTCGTAAAAGCGGCCCTGAAGCGCGGAATCGCGGTGGGTGCGCATCCGGGCTACCCGGATCGAGAGCACTTCGGCCGCCGATCGATGGAACTGACATACGAAGAGATTTACGCGGGCGTGCAGTATCAGATCGGTGCACTGGATGGAATTGTGCGAGCGTTCGGGGGACGTGTGGCACACGTAAAGCCCCACGGGGCGCTATACAACGACGCGGAAAAGAGCGTCGCGGTCTGCCGAGCAATCGTTTGCTCCGTGCGCGACCTGGATCCGTCGCTTGTGATTTATGGGTTGGCGGGTGGCCAGCTTGTTCGCCTCGCCCGCGAGCTCGGCATGCACGCCTGTGACGAGGCCTTCGCGGATCGTGGCTATGCGGCCGATGGACGCTTGCTGCCGAGGGCCGAACCCGGCGCAGTCATCCATGACGTCAACGAAGTGACTCGCCGAGTGAGTGATTTGATAGAAACGGGTACGGTGCGAGCGCGTGATGGGAATCGAATCAGGCTATCGCCTCAGACCTTATGCCTGCATGGTGATGGCGAGCACGCGATCATTTTTGCGCAGACAGTGCACGCGGCACTGCGCGGCGCGCCTCCCAGGCAAGTCAACTAGCTGTCACTATCCAGAAGTTTCTGGAGACGCTTCGCAACAGTTTCAAGCTCATTGACGGTCAAAAGATTTGGCAACGAGATTTGCTGTAGCACCTTCGCCAGTTGCTCCGTGCTTAGCGGGGCTGGCTTCGCGGGCTCGCCCGATTTACGGGCCAGAGAGGCGCTAAGTTGAGCAACTAGCTCACCATTCAAAGAGCGGCCGCTTTCCTGGGCCGCCTCTTTGAGCTGAAGGTAGACGGACCACGGGAGTCGGAATTGGGAGCGGTAAGTGTCATCCATAGGTGGAGTATTTGACACTACGCAGACACCATCGTATAGTGACGCAAAACATCACTCGGAGTGACTAATTTCATGGAGGATGTAGTGCGGTCGCAATGTCGATTGCCGGTAGAGGTCGACCGATGGCTCAAGTCACGGGCTAAGGTCGAGGGGCGATCCAAGAATGCGCAACTCGTGAGCGAACTGAAAAAGTTGATGGCCGCCGATTTGGCGAAAACAGAGACGGCGAACGACTCCGAGAACGGAGGGAGTGCTTGAAGCGGTTGATGTCGGTGTTGGCGCACTGACATCAACCTGACCATTACGCAGTAACTGTGAGGAAAACAGGAATGGCTACGTCCATTGTAGCGCATTGGTCCCGTCGCGCGACCAAGGTAAACCTGCACGCGTTCGCTGTTGCGGCCGCACTGCTCGCGCCCGCCGCGCCGGCGCACGCTGACGGCTGGGGCTGTCAGGTAATGCTGTGTCTCTCTGACCCCCGCGGCCCCGAGCACGAGGGCGAATGTGTGCCTCCCATCGAAAAGCTCTGGGACGAACTCAGCCATGGCCACCCGTTCCCGACCTGCAACCTGATGGAAAGCTGGGACGCTCTGCCCGAGGAGTTTCGTCGCGCCATTCCGGACGATGTTATTCAACTGGTGAAGTCGACCACGATCACCGGGGGCAACAGTGGTGCGAGCGGCTCATTCTGCCCGTATGACCTGATGTACTACAGCAACCTCTACGGGCCAGCTTGCCGCGCCCACAGCGTTATACAGGTCAAGCTCAACGGTCAGGTCTTTACGCGTGTCTGGTGGAACATCGTCGGCGGCCTCGGCACGAAATCCAGTTCGCGCACCGAATACTTCGGCGGCGGCTCGACCACCCCCTTCTACGATCCCGCCGAAAGCGCGAAGCGCTGGATCGACGACCAAGAGAACAACCGTAGCGGCATTGGGAACAACGGCTCGCCGTCGCCCTGGTTCGGGCTCGGCAACCTTCACTGACTGATCCTCCTGGAGGACCAAGCCATGTCACTGACCACCGCAGAACAACAAGCACTCCTAAATGCGTCGTTCGAAGGCGCGGATGCCGTCGATGCGCTGACCGAAGTCCTGCGTCTGGCGCACCCAAATGCGTTTCATACGCAGGATTCGCTGAGCATGCGTCGCTTTTTCGATCAACCGAAGAATGACCTGCCGCATCGGGGCTATGTGCGCGCGTGTGTGACCGGATCGGAGAAGCGATAAGCATGGCGCGCCTCTACATCGCCGAGAAGCCGTCTCTTGCGAAGGACGTGATGGCAGTGCTCGACGACCGCCCGTTGCGCAATGGTGCGGCCTACAAGGTTGGCGACGACTTCTTCGTGCCGCTGAAGGGTCACATCTTGGCCCAGGCGATGCCCGATTTCTATCTTCCTGACGATGTCCCGCTCAACAGGAATGGGAAAAAAATCTGGCGCGCGAGCGATCTGCCAGTTATCCCTTCGACGTGGGTTCTGGAGCCGCAAGAGGAGCATGCGCCGATTCTGGAAGCCATCCGCCAGCTGCTGACCAACGTGGACGAGGTTGTGCATCTGGGCGACCCGGATGCCGAGGGCCAGCTGTTGGTCGACGAGGTACTGGAATACTTGGGCAACACGTTGCCGGTCAAGCGGCTGCTGGTGAACAACAACAACCCGAACGAGATCCGCAATGCGCTCGCGAATCTGCGCGACAACGACGAGCCGGAATTCCGTGCTTGGTATCGCTGGGCGCTTGCGCGTAGCCGATACGACTGGCTGTTCGGTTTGAACTTCACGCGAGCCGCAACCTGTCGCGCGCAATCGCTTGGCTTCGATGCGTTGCTGAGTGTCGGCAGTGTGCAAACCCCCGTGCTGCAGATCGTGTTCGAGCGCGACGACAAGATCGAACGCTTCACGGCGACGTCGTACTTCCTGTTGTCTGCGCAGCTGCAGCACGCGAAGGGAGCCTTTATCGCGAAGTGGCGGGCCGCTGACGATCAACGAGGCCTGGACGCGGACCGACGGCTAGTCGATTCCGACGTCGCCGCCGCGCTCGCGCAAAGCCTGACAAATGCCCCGGCGTCGGTGAGCGCATTCGAGCGCAAGCCGGCGCGCGATTTGGCGCCGCTCCCGCTGTCGCTGAACGAGCTGACGGTCGAGGCGTGCCGTCGCTTCGGTTGCACGGCGGCCGAAGTGCTGGAGGCCGCCCAGGAGCTTTACGACCGCTACAAGCTTACGACCTATCCGCGTACCGAGAACCGCTACCTGGCCGAAGCGCAGCACGGCGAGGCGCCCGACGTGCTGGCTGCGCTCGCCGCGAACCGCACGGATCTCGCCCCGCTCGTCGATCGCGCGGATCCGACGCTGCGCTCGCGCGCATTCGATGACAAGAAGATGGAGGGCAACCCACACCACGGCATCGTGCCGACGGCCCGCCGAGCGGACCTGAGCACGCTGACGCCGCTCCAGCACCAGGTCTATGACCTGATCGTCCGCTACTACCTCGTGCAGTTCTATCCGGCCGCGACGTTTATGCAGACGTCGATCGAAGTTGAATCCGCCGGCAATCGCCTGATCGCGGGCGGTCGCACGCCCGTTTCCAGCGGTTGGCTTGCGGTGCTGAAGCCGTCCGAGCCTGAACCGGGCGACGACGTGCAGATGTTGCCGGAGCTGGCGGTGGGTGACCAGCTGCTGGTGATCGACGTTGACCTGCAGGCGAAAGAAACGCGGCCGCCCGCGCGGTTTGATGAGGCCGCGTTGATCGACGCCATGATCGACCTGCACAAATACACGGACGATCCGGCCGCCAAGGCGCGCCTCAAAGCGGGCAAGGGGATCGGTACGAGCGCGACACGCGCCGAAATCATCGCAGAGCATCGCGAACGCGGCTTCCTGGTGCCTGTGAAGGGTTCAAAGACTCGCTTCATGACCAGCCCGACCGCCCGCGCGCTGCTCGCCGCATTGCCGGAGCCGGTCAAGGATCCGACGGTAGCCGGCATGTTCAAGATCGCGCTCGACGCAGTGGCCGCCGGCGAAATGACGTTCGACGCGTTCATGCAGCGCAGCGAAAAGATGGTTACGCGGATTGTCGGAGTGATCGCGGAGGCGCCCATGCAACTGCCGGGCGCGAAGCCGTGCCCGGTGTGCAAGACCGGCCACTTGCGTCGGATCAACGGAAATGACGGCCCCTTTTGGGGGTGCTCGAACTACAAGGCCGAGCAGCCATGCAAGGCGTCATATCCCGATGCGAACGGCACACCGAACCTCGCGCCGAAGCGCAAGAAACCGCGAGGCGGTTTCGCGATGGGCGGCTGGATCTAACAACAGAGAGAGGGCATGCAATGAACAGGATTTTCGGATTGATTCGAGCAAGCGTGCGAGCGCTGCTGATCTTCATCGTCGTGACGGCGATGTTTGGCGTCGTGTACTGGCTGATCGAACGGCGCTCGATCAACGACCTGGTCGGCGCTGGCCTGGTGGCGTGCGGTTGGTTTGCGATCGCATTCTTGATGTGGAAGCGCGGTTGGCCGCGCGATGACGCGGAGTGGTGAGATATGGGCACGAATACAAAGTGCATTCATCGGGTCGGCAGCGCCATATGGATCACGTTGACCTTGCTTCTCGAACTCGGCTGGGGCGCATTGGTGTATGCCTTGCCGCAGTTAGTGCCGGACGTGCAAGTCTCGCTGCTCATGGCCCTTGGAATCACCGGGATGCTTCTTATGGTGACGCTCGCTGGCGCCATCGCGATTCCATTTCTCGTGTTGATCGCGGTGGACGAAGGGATTGCACGGCTGTGCACGGCACCGGAAAAGGAGCGCGCATGATGCCCGTCGACTTCGCGATGCTGGCGCAACAGTGTGCGCCGTCCGTGCATCCGACCACCCTGCAGGCGGTCGTCAAGACGGAATCTGGTTTCAATCCGTATGCGATCGGCGTGGTTGGGGGCCGTCTCGCGCGTCAGCCGCGTTCGCGCGATGAGGCGGTGGCAACCGCGCGTGCGCTCGAGGCGGCTGGCTGGAATTACAGCATGGGACTCGCGCAAGTCAACCGCGCAAACCTTCGCTTCTACGGGCTCACGTCCGAAACCGTGTTCGACCCATGCGCGAATTTGCGCGCAGGCGGCGCCATCCTCGCCGGCTGCTACACGCGTGCAATGGCCGGTGGCCGCGTGCCGCAAGACGCAGTGCGCGCGGCGCTCAGCTGCTACTACAGCGGCAACTTCACGCGCGGCTTCAAACGGGATTTTGGCGGCACGAGTTACGTGCAGCGCGTGGCCGCGAACGCAACGAGCGTCGGCGCCAGTGGGACGGTCGTGCCACCGATCGCAGTCGTACCGGACGGTGTGGCCCCAGCTTCGCGTGGCGCAGCGCGGCCGGCGCGCCTGCGACGGGCCGACGATTCATCTACAACCGGGGCCGATCGTGGCCGCGAGACAGACCATCACCCCGCCTGGGACGCCCTGGGCGATTTTTAACGGAGCATCCGATGAAGATGAGTTTCCCTAAAGCCACACTGAATCGAGTCGCGGCAACGCTGCGTCCGAGTGTCGTAGTGCCGGCGCTGGTCGACGGAGCTGCACCGCAACGCGTGAGTGCCGCCCGCCGCGTTGCGGCCGGCGTTGTCATGTCGGTAGCCGCGCACGCTGCATACGCCGGAGGCGGCCTGAATGCCGGCACGCAAGCCGTCAGTACCTTCACAACCTGGTTTTATAGCCTTGCTGGTATCGGTGCTGGCGCCTACCTGGTTTGGCAAGGTGTGCAGTGCTGGAGCAACAAAGCGGACTGGATTCACGATTTCGGCGGCGGCATCGCGAAGGTGGCGGGTGTCGGCTCCGCTCTCGTGCTGGCTGGCTGGGCTTTTGGTCTGTTCGGCTGATCGCCATGGAAGATGAACGCACGCTGTATCCGTCCTATGCGGGCCTGAACCGTGTCGCGATGATCGGGGGCGTCCCGATGTTTCCGGCGCTGATCATCGGGTGCACCTCGCTGATCGCCAGCATGATCGGCGGCTTCGTGCTCGGTCCAGGCGGCCTGTTGATCGGCTCGGCCGGCGTGCCGATCTTCATGTTCTTCCGGTTCGTCTGCGAAACGGACGACCAGGCGCTGCGCCTGTTCTGGCTGGAGTTCCGCTGCTGGTTCGATCGCCGACGCGTGTCGGTATTCGGCAAAACCTACACGCTTGCGCCGATGCGTTATGGCCGTGACGTCGGCGTCTACACACGCTCGTTCGCGCGTGGCAAGGATCTGGAGCGCTTCGAGGCGCTGCGTCAAAGCCTGCTTACGCAGGTACAGGAGGATAACGATGAGTAACCGCCATACCATCCCGCACGCCGGCGGTGCCGTGAGTGTGTGGCCGGTCGAGCTGGGCCACACGATGGTCATAGGCACCACCGGCGCGGGTAAGAGTACCAGCGCCGCGCTTTACGACATGCTGCGCCTGACCGAGACGGAGTTTGGCCTCGTTAAGGGGCAGCCCGATACCGGGGCAGCAGGAGACGAAGCATGCGCGTAACGAACGATCTGAACCGACTCGTCGCAGGCGCGGAGGATAAGCTGCCGCGTATTGGTCGCCCGGTGTCGGTGACCACGACGAGCATCGACAACGGCGGTGCGATGATGGTGCTGCGCGTGAACGGCGTGCCGTTCGAATCGGTCAGCCGCGGCGAGATCGAGGCGCGCTACGACAGTTGGAATCGCCAGCTGGCCGCGATGACGCTGGAAAAGGGCAATCGCCTGTCGCTGTGGAGCACGTTCCGCCGGCGTCGCGTGTCGTTTGGCGACGAGTACCGCTTCTACAACCCATTCATCCAGCAAGCCGTCGACAAGTACCTACAGCGTTTCCGTAAGCACCATCATTACGAGAACAGCTTCTACATTAGCGCGATCCTGCAGGGCGACGACCTGGACGAGTCGGTGCGTGAGCTCGAGGAACTGGGCGAGTCGTTGACGAAGTCGCTGATCGCCTACGATCCGCAGCCGCTCGAAACATACGAGCACAACGGAATCCTGTTCTCGGAACCGTATCAGTTCATCGGCGAGCTGGTGAACGGCATCGACGAGCGCGTGCCGGTTACGCAGGCAACAGGGCGAGATCTGATTCCGACGTCGCATCTGCATTTTCATTACGACACGGTCGAGATCCGCACGGACCGCTCGACTCGCTTTGCGACCTGCTACGACCTGAAGGATTTCCCGAAGGCTGGATGGGGGCAAACGAATCCGTTGCTGACATTGCCGGTCGAGTTCACGTTCACGCAGAGCTTTGGCTGCCTGAGCACCGCCGAAGCGATGGACGCGATTCAGGCGCAGATCAACAACCTGGAGTCCGTCGAAGACAAGGCCACGCATCAGATCAGCGAGCTGAAGGAAGCACTCGCGCTGATCGCCGGCCGCGATCTCGCGTTTGGCGACTATCACGGTGCGCTCATCGTATATGGTGATACGGCGGAAGCGGCGATCAGCAACGGTGCGTATGTGACCAGCCGGGCGCTGAACGATTGCGGCTTCAAGTTCGTGAAGGCAACTGCCTCGGCACCGTACACGTATATGAGCCAGGTTCCCGGATTCAAGACGAAACCGCGGCCAATGCCGAAGTCGACCCGTAACCTCGCGTCGTCGTTTTCGATGCATACGTATTCGGCGGGCAAGGCTCGCGGCAATCCGCTCGGTGACGGCTCGGCACTCATGCCGGTGCAGACGGTTGCGAAGAGCTTGTTCAGCTTGAACTGCCACGCGTCGCGCCTCGACGAGAACAGCGTCGGCGAGAAGGTTGCCGGCCACACCCTGATTCTCGGCTCGACCGGCACCGGTAAGACGACGCTCGAGACGATGCTGCTCGCCTTTCTCGAGCGGTTCGACCCGAAGATCTTCGCGCTCGACCTCGACCAAGGCCTGCGGATCTTCCTCGAGGAGATGGGCGCCATCTACTACACGCTGCGCGAAGGTGAGCCGACCGGTCTTGCGCCGCTCGGCCTGCCCGATACGAAGCGCAACCGCGCGCATCTTTACGACCTGGTCGGTGCATGCTGCCGCGACGAGAACGGCAAGCTGAGCGCGGACGACCAGCGCCAGATCAAGCATGCGGTCGACACGGTCATGTCGCTGGACAACATCGAACACAAGACCTTCAGCCGCTTGATGGAGTCGATCCCGGATACCGGCGAAGAAAACAGCCTGTGGCTGCGTTTGAGCCAGTGGTGCCACGCAACTAACGGTCGATTCGCGTGGGCGCTGGACAACGAACCGAGCGCGCTGACCAACATCGCCGATGTGCGTCGAATTGGCTTTGACGTGACGGACTTCCTGAAGAAGGGCTATGCCGCCACGGAGCCGGTGCTCGCACACCTGCTGTACTTGAAAGAGCAGATGCAGCGCAAGGGCGGCCTGCTTGCGACGGTGATCGCGGAGTTCTGGCTGCCGGCCAGCTATCCGACCACGCAGGAGCTGATCCGCAAGTCGTTGAAGACCGGCCGGAAGGCGGACGAATTCCTGATCCTGGATTCGCAATCGCCGGAGGACGCGATTCAGTGTCCGGTGTTCGCCGAGATTCGAGACCTCACGGCCACGAAGATCTACCTGCCGAACCCGGATGCAACGCCGGACGGTTACAAGCTTCTGAACCTGACCGATCGTGAGTTCCGGACACTCAAGGCCCTGTCGAAGGAATCGCGCACGTTCCTGATCAAGCAGAGCAACCAGTCGGCGTTCGCGACGCTGGACCTGGCCGGCATGAACGACGAGATTGCGGTCCTATCCAGCAGTCTCGACAACGTCGCGATCTGGGAAGAATGCACGCGTGACGCGCATGGTGATACGGATCTGCGCATGCAGCTGTTCCAGGCACGTCGCAAGGGCAAGCGGGACCGCAAGCCCGAGGCCGAGGCCGCGCCGGCGGCGGAGGTCGAGTGACGATGAAACGCGATCAATTGGAGATGCTGGAGCTGCGACGCGTGTCGGCGATCGGGCCGGCGACTAGCGAGCAACTGCAGCAGTGGGCATCTGAACACGATCGGGTGTGGGATCGAAGAGTTCGCAACGGCCGAATCCTGATTGCGATTCGATTAGTCAGTCTCGTTGGGCTCGGGGTGGCCTCGGCGTGGCCATGGAAAAACTGGACTGGCCTCTTGGGTCCGGTCTTTTGCGGCTTGGTAGCAACGGTCCTGTGGCGGGCTTACAAGTCCCCGGCCAATGAACGTCCGTTCAATCCGTATCTGCCGATTGAAGTTACGCCCGCCGATCTTCAGGACCGCAACGCCGATTTCCCGGTTGCGCTGGCTTATCTCGACGCGATCCGCCATCAGCGCCGCTCGATCGTACCGCACGACCTCGACGTGCTGGAGATGGTTCGGCAGCAACAGCAGTCCCACGAAGGAGCATGACGATGAAACTCCCAATCAAGCGTCTGATTTTTACCGCTGCGCTTGGAGTTGCCACGGCCGCGCATGCGACCGGCCTTCCGGTTGTCGATGATGGTGGAAGAGCGCAAGTGGCGGCGGCGATCGAGCAGGTGAAAGCGTTGCAGGCTCAGCTGCCGGCGAACCTCGGGGCGCTGCCGTCGACCTACGCGGCAGCGGGCAAGGCCGCGTCGGCGCCCGATCAAGTAATGGTACAGCGGCGCACTGAGCGCCCGCGATATAACCGGAGAACAGGACAATGAAAACCATCCGAAAATTTATCTGCGCTGCAGCGATCGCCGCATTCTGCTCGACCCAGGCCGCGCACGCGCAGGGCATCCCCGTGCTCGATGCGTCGACTCTCGCGCAGGCGATCATTACCGTGCAGCAACTCAAGCAGCAATACATCACCATCACGAGCCAGTATCAGTCGATGATTGGCAATCGCGGCCTGGGCGACATCCTCAACAATCCGTCGCTGCGCAACTATCTGCCCGATGAATGGCAGTCGGTCTACGACGCAGTGAAGAACGGGCAGCTGAATGGCATCAGTGGCGCGGCCGACAGCATCCTGCGCCAGGAGGGATTGACTGCGTACACGCCAGGCCAGACCCGGTTGAATAACACGCTGGCCGCGAACAAGGCGATGGTGGAGCGCGCGTATCAGGCGTCGATCGACCGGCTGAACAACATCCAGCAGCTGATGCAGCAATCGAACTTGACGCAGGATCCGGCGGCGAAGGCGGATCTGCAGAACCGCTGGTCGGCGGAGATTTCGTCGATCAACGCGGACAAGATGCGTCTCGATCTGGCGGCAAAGCTGCAGGACGCCGAGAAGGAGTTTGCGCAGCAGGCCGCGCATCGTGACATGCAGCGTCGCCTGCATGACGAACCGATCGACCAGTAAGCCAGGAGCGCGGCCATGCAACTGACAATCTTTACCGATATGTTCAATGCGTTCGACAAGGACGTGCTGAACACGATCAGCACTGGCTCGGCCAAGATGATCTCGTTGATCAGTCCGCTGGTCGCTGCTGGCTTCAGCCTCTACGTGCTTCTCATTCTGGTGTCGTACTGGCGAGGCCACGAGAATCAGCCAATCGTGGATTTCCTGCTGAAGATGGCAGCGTGGGCCGCCGTGCTCACGGCGGGGATGAACATCAGCTACTACAGCGAATACGTAGTGCCGTTCTTCAACGGACTGGGCGACGATCTCAGCCGCGCCTTGATGGGGGGGAACGATCTCAGCAACGGCCTCGACACGCTGTTGAGTCTCTACTTCGACGCAATCAAGAGTTTGTACGAAGGACTCAGCATTACCGACATCGGCCTCTATATCGAGGTATCCGTGCTCGCGGCGTGCATCATTTTGGTTGGTGTTCCGTTCCTTGCTATCGCCGCCGCATACATTATCCTCGCGAAATTTGCGCTGGGATTACTGCTCGCGCTCGGCCCGGCCTTCGTTGTCGCGGCGCTGTTCCCGGCTACACGGCAGTTCTTTCAGAACTGGGTGGGACAGTGCTTGAACTACGGCATTCTCGTCGCCTTGTTCGGGGCACTCGGCGCAATCGAAGTGCGGTTCATGACATCGGTGCTGCCGACGAGCTTCAGCGCGAAGGACGTCATGCTGACCTACGCCATTGAGGGAAAGATCGTCGGCGCCGGCTTGGTGTTCATTGTCGTCTCTTTGAGCATGCCGTCTCTGGCCTCGCAACTGGCTGGTGGCGTTGGCATCTCGTCGATGGTCGGTAAGATCGGCAACGCGGCCAGTGCCGCCATGAAGGCGATGAAGTTGATGGGCGGAGGCCGAGGTGGAGCGTCGGCGCCTAGCAACTCGCTTGGCCGCGCATGATCTTGACAACTACCAGGAGAGGGTAATGAGGGCACTTCGATTCGTGACAGCAGCAACGATGGTCATCGTGACGCTGACGCAATTCGGTTGCGGAAAGAAAGACGGCGAGGAGTTTGTTGGCAACTGGGAGAAGCTCAGCGGCCGCGGCTCGCCCCAGATGGTGATCAGCCGTAATGGTGATGGGAACGACTTCTACGTCGCAAGCAAAGTGCCGAATCTCGCCGCAGAGAGCGCGAAAGATGCGTTCAGGTTGCAGCGCTCATCGGCTCTTTATGCGGACGGGAAACTGATGGTGATGGCCGGCGTGCCCGTAGCGCTGACGATCGATAAGTCATCGGGGCACCTCGTGGCCCCTGGTGCCGAATACCAGAAGAAGGGCAATTAACAACGGCTTGTCCGCCAGCTTGTGCGTTTCCGGTACGAGCTGGCGAACCAACCATAGGAGCGAAACATGAAATTCATCGTCGTGCTTTGCAGCGCCGTCCTGCTTGCGGCGTGCTCGTCGGTGCCAAAGCCGACGCAACCGAGCGGGCCGTGGATGCCCGTGAACCATACGACACTGGGGAACGCACAATGAAGTGGCCAAAGAAGAAATCGACTGAGGTGCAGGGCATGCCGGCCGCGGTTGTGGCCGATGGCAATTATGCGGCGATGCTGCAGAACCTCGCGACCAAACTTGCCGAAGCCGATCCGCGCGAAATGGCGCGCACGTATTTCAAGCAGGCGCTCGCATTCGAGAAGTCGAAGCAAAGCATGCAGGAAAACATGACGAAGATCGCATGGCGCGTCGCGGGCGGTGCCATGTTCGTCGCGCTCGCTTCGATTCTTGGTTCTGCAGCATTAGTACAACTAAAGAGACCAACTCCGCCCGTGATCATCAAAGACAACACCGCGACGGGCGACGTGCAAGTGATCGACGTTGCGCGTAGTGGCTCGGTGACGTTCGGCGAACTCGAAGTGCGCAAGGCGCTGCGGGACTACGTGAAACTGCGTGAAGGCTACGACTGGTACACGATCCAGGATGCGTACGACACCGTGACGCTGATGAACTCGCCGCGCGAGCAGACGCTGTACGCAGCGCTTTACGGCCGCAAAAACTCGCCGTTGAACGTGCTTCAGGACAAGTACCGGGTGATTGCTCAACCTGGTGCGATTACGTTCGTCGGGACCACTGCGCAGGTCTTCTTCTCGAAGAAAACCATTTCGCTGTCGACGCAGGGTGGTGCTGCGCCTCAACCGCCCAAGACCGAATACTGGGTCGCGACGATCACGTACGAGGTGGGTGATCTGCCGACCAAGAGCAATGAACAAGTGCTGAACCCGATCGGATTCCGCGTCACCAGTTACTCGGTCGACCGCGACTGGACACGTAATGCACCGGACGGCGCAGCAATGATTCCGTCGGCCGCGACGTCGCCAGAATCGGCGCCGGCGAACACGCAAGGAGGGGCCAGCCGATGAATGCTCAATTCCGGAAAGCGGTAGCTATGACGTCGGTTGCCGCCGCCACTGCGTTTGCGATGGCTCAGTCGGCCGTCGCCCAGGTCGTGCCGGGTGCGTGCGGTAGCGACCCGCACATCGTTTGCGCGGTGTATGACCCGACCGAGAGCTATCAGATCGCCTATCGCCCAGGTGAAGCGACTGTCATCGAGTTCGAAAAGGGCGAAAAACTCGACGGCGGTGGCATGGGTGACGGCAAAGCGTGGACTGCTGGCCCCGCCGGCAACGGCTTTTTCTTCAAACCGAAAGCCGTGAAAGCGGGCACGAACCTGATTCTGCTGACGAACAAGCGTCGTTACGTGCTGAAGCTGGTTCCGGTAGCCAAGCACGACGAGGCGGTTTGGTCGTTGACATTCAATTACCCGGATACGCGTGCGACGGCGTCGGCGGCCGCTGCAGCGCGTTCGATCGAAGCGCGCGCGCTGCTCGAGCAGACCGGCAACGCGGCGTCGACCAGCAATTCCGACTATGACATGCAGGGCGACACGGCGCTGGCCCCGACTGCTCTGTGGGATGACGGTCGATTCACGTATTTCGAATTCAAGACCAGCCGTGACCTCCCGAAGATCTATCGCGTGTATGACGACGGCTCTGAAGGTCTGGTCAATCCTGATGACGTGCGCGGACCGGTGCTAGTCGTCCACGACACGGCTCGCCGATTCAACCTGCGCCTGAATGATGCCGTGCTGGGCATCCGCAACAACGCATATCGACCAGACGGCCAGCTGAATCCGTCGGGTACCACGATTCCCGGCACGGCGCGGCTCGTGAAACACAAGGAGGCGAGCGGTGAATAACGACATGAACCAGAATGCCGTTCCGGCGCCGGTGGAACCCACCGGTATCGGTGAGCGTGGTGTGCCGGGCGTGGGGCGCACGAAGCGCAAGAGCCCGTTTCGGCTGCTGCCGATTGTGATCGGACTCGTGCTGATTCTCATCTTCGGCGCGGTCGCGGTCGGTGTTGCGATAAAGCGCTGGACGGCGCAGCAACATGCGGAGTCGGAGGCCGCGAAGGTTGAGGCGGCGAAGGACAAGCCGTCCGACGATCGCCATGATTTCGCGGGCGACCAGGCGAGGATCAGAAAGCAGCAGGCCGAGGAGGCTGCGGCCGCTGCCGCAGCGAGCGAAGCACTCGCGAAGCCCGCGCATGCCGATGCTGCCAGCGCCGCGTCTGTACCGGCGACCACTGCGGCCGGTGGCACAGGGGCGGCGGTGCCGGCCAGTGCAGTCGAGACGCCCGCGATGCGCAAACTCGATGGCGACGTAGTGCTGAAGTTCGACGACCAGAAGACGCCCGGTGGTACGAATGCCCTCGGTGGCGGCGGTTCGAAGGTCGAATACGCAAAGGATGGCCTGGACGCGAAGTTTCGGGCGTCGAAGCTCGACACGGTCAAGGCTGAGCTTATGCCGTCCCGTGACATGCTGCTGATCGCGGGGACCACGATCCCATGTGTACAGAACTCGAAGATCGTCACCGACTATCCAGGTATGACGACGTGCGCCGTGTCGAAGGACGTGTATTCGGCGAACGGCAAGGTGCTGCTGATCGAGCGCGGTTCGGAAGTGCTGGGCGAGCAGAGACAGGCGTTGATGCAAGGTCAGGCCCGGATCTTCGTGATCTGGACGCGCCTGACGACACCGGCAGGTGTGAAGGTTCAACTCGACTCGCCGGCGGCGGATGCACTGGGCGGCAGCGGCTTGCCTGCCTATGTCGACACGCACTTCTGGACTCGTTTTGGTGGGGCATTGATGGTCAGTCTGATCGGCGACGCCGGCCAGGCTCTGTCGAGTCTCGCCTCGAACTCGGGTAGCGGCGATAACCGAATCCAGTTCAACAACACGTCGAGCGCTGGCGAATCGGTGGCGGCCGAAACGCTGAAGAACACGATCAACGTGCCGCCGACCGCTTACTCGAAGTACGGATCGGTGACGACGATTTTCGTTGCGCGCGACGTCGACTTCTCCGACGTGTATGAGCTGGCCACGCCCTGACTCGGACCGACATCCCTTCATCGGAGTGCTCATGAACATGCGATATGACGACAGCGTCACGGTACGCAGTCACCTCAAGACTCTCGGAATCGGCGAGTGGCTGAAGCGGCCTGGTGTAACCGAGGTCGCGATTAACCGGCCCTATGAGGGCTGGACCGAGACGCGCGATGGCTGGCAGCGGCATGACCTGCCGAATGCGTCGTTGGAGGCGCTGCTTCAATTCGCGCCGGCGCTTGCGATCTACAACAAGGCAAAGCCCCCGCTGTCGCCGGCCGAGCCTGAAAAGCCGGTGCGCCTGCCTGACGGCGAGCGTGGTCAGATCGTGATCCCGCCGGCCTGTGAACCTGGAACCGTGTCGCTGACGATGCGTGTGCCGAGCTCGACCCGGTTTGCGGTTTCTGAGCTGGTGGATAGTGGGTTCTCGTCGAAGTTTCGCGATGTTGTCGGGCATGCGGTCGATGGCGCGGTCGCCAAGTTGGACACGGGCGATGTCGACGTGCAGAGCGCGACGCCCGTGTTCAATCCGGCGCAGGCGCTTGCGGCGCCGGCCGTCGTCACGCTGCAGCGCTTCGAGCTTGAAATGCTCGACGCGCTTGCGCAGCGCGACGTTGAGCGCTTCCTGACGCTGGCGATCCTCAACCGCCTGAACATCGTGCTCGTCGGCGGCACGGGGTCCGGCAAAACCACGGTCACGAAGGCGCTCGCTGACCTGGTGCCGCCGGAGACTCGTGTTGCGACGATCGAAGACACGCACGAGCTGCCGCTACCGTACCACCCGAACCACGTGCATTTGTTCTACAGCGAATCGCTGCCGGCGCGGCGCATCGTGAAGGCGACATTGCGGATGAAGTTCGACCGTGTGTTCCTCGCCGAACTGCGCGGCGACGAGACGTGGGATTACCTGACCCTGCTGAACACCGGCCACCAAGGAGGGATCACGACCGTGCACGCGAACGATGCGATCGCCGCGCTGTCGCGCATCGCCACGCTTGTGAAGCAGAGCCCAGTTGGCCAGACGTTGACGTGGGATCACCTGATGCGCGAGGTGAAAACCACGATCGACGTCGTGCTTTACATGGAAAACAAGCAACTCAAGGAAATCTACTTCGATCCGGTCACGAAGTGGAAGCTGCTGCGGGGGCTGGCATGAACGCGCGCGTGGAAGTGAGTGGGCTTGAACGGCCGCCGCACGCGGCCGCGGACTGGTTAGCCGAGCGGATTCCGGCGCTGTGCGACGCGAATGGGGCGCTGCCGTCGCAGGCGATCCTCGCGCAGGAACTGGGTGTGAGCCGGGCGCTGCTGCGCGAGGCGGTTAGCCAGCTGGTCGCGCGTGGTGTCGTCGACGTGCGTACGAAGGTGGGCTCGCGCGTGGTCGACGAGAGGCAGTGGCAGATCGTCGATCGACACGTTGTCAGCTGGCGTTTGGCTCGTGCGACGGATCCGACCTTTGTGGCGGACATCGCGGCAATTCGCGCCGTACTTGAACCGATCGCGGCCGCAGACGCTGCCCGGCATGCGAGCCCGGCGGAACGCGCCCGTATCACGATCGCGTGTGCAACCCGGCTCGCCGCGACATCGCGCGCCGATTATCTCGATGCGCGCCACGAGCTGCATGTGGCGCTTCTCGCGGCCAGCGCCAATCAAGTCCTGCAGCAGCTGACGTGTCTCGTACCAACTCCGGATCACGCGATTGATCCGGACGCTGGCGCACCGTCGATCTCGGACGGTGAGCGCCAGGCGCTTGTGTTGCTCGAGGCGGCGATCCGCAACGGGGACGCCAGCGCGGCACGCGCGGGCATCGAGCGGCTGAACCGCTGGGATTTGCCATACCCGGTCATGGGTGGGGAGGCGCAACGATGAAAGCTCGTCTGATTGTGGCCGTGATCCTGAGCGTGGTCAGTGGCGCAGCCGTGTTGGGCGCCGGCCGTCTTCTCCATCTCGACGCGATGACTGATCCCGTCGAAATCGCCGCCGTGATCGGGCTGATGATGGCGCTATGCATGCTGTGGGCAGTATGTGCGAGCGCCGTTCTGCTGAAAACGGCGACGACGTTCGATCGCGTCGTTGCTGGCGGCTTGTTCGCGCTGGTGGCGTTGACGGCGCTGGCCGTAGCAGGCCAGTTTGCCGGCGCGACGGTGTTCGCCAAACTGGAGAAATTGCCGGATTCGGTGATCGGCATCTGGACGCTGCGCGACTACTGGCACTTTTACGGGGATGTAAAAGGCGTGAAGCGCTCCCTGCAGATCGCCACCGCGGCGTCGATCCTCGTGCCGCTTGTCCCGGTCGCGGCGGTAATCGCTGCGCTGGTGATGAAGCCGAAGCGCGACTTGCACGGCGACGCCCGCTTTGCCTACGGCTACGAAATCCGCCGCTATGGCTTGCTCGACGAAGCGAACGGCCGCACACGTAAGAAAGGTGATTACCGCGATCCGACGATTATCGTCGGCCGGTACAAGGGCAAGTACCTGACGTTTCGCGGAACTGAATTCGTGATGGTTGCCGCGAAAACGCGGTCGCAGAAGGGCGTGGCCATCGTGATCCCGAACTTGCTCACCTTTTCGGATTCGGTTGCCGTGCTCGACGTGAAGGGCGAGAACTTCGACCTGACGTCGCGTTATCGGCAGGCGTGCGGACAGAAGGTGTTTCGCTGGGCGCCGTTCGATCAGCAGGGTTACACGCATCGCTGGAATCCGCTGTTCAAGATCGCGAAGAGCCCGCCCTTCGTGCGGGTCGGTCGCCTGCAGGCGATCGCAGCACGGCTGTATCACACGGCCGACGCGCGCAACAAGTTCTTTTACGAACAGGCAGCAGACCTGTTCATGGGTCTTGCGCTGTACCTGATGGAAATGACTGGCGACTGCACGTTCGGCCAAGTGTTGCGGCTCGCGACGACGCCCGACAAGAAGGTGCGCGAACACCTGACGGAGCTGATGCAACACGAGCCTCAGAAGGGCGTGCCGCTGTCGGGCGACTGCCTGGGCGCACTGTCACGCGTACTGGCGTCGCCTGACGAGACGATGCTGAACATTGTCGCGACGTTCAACGCTGGCCTGCGCCTGTTCAGCAACCCGATCGTCGACCAGGCGACGAGCGCGTGTGATTTCGAACTAGATCGCGTGCGTCGGGAGCTGACGTCGATCTACATCGTGATGCCAGTGCGCGAAATCGCGGTCGCAAGCCTGCTCGGCAACCTGTTCTATACGCAATTGATCGAGGACAACCTCGACGTGCTGCCGGGCGCGGATCCAACCATCAAATTTCAGTGTCTGGCCATCGGTGACGAGTTCACCGCGCTCGGCCGGATCGAAGTGCTCGACAAGGGCAATGCGTTCATCGCGGGTTACTGGATTCGCCTGCTGACGATCCTGCAGTCGCAGGCGCAGCTGGAGCCGAACGAGCTGTACGGTCCGGCGGGCGCTCGCACGCTGATCACCAACCATGCCGTGTTGGTCGCGTATGCACCGGGCAACCAGCACGACGCAAAGGAACTGTCGGAGACGCTCGGCACGTTCACCGAAAAGGCGACATCGAAGAGTCGCAATCACGGCCGCAACACGTCGACCGGAACGAGCACGTCTGACCAGGGCCGTGCGCTGATGCTGGACCAGGAACTGAAGCGCATGGAGCAGCACGAGGAAATCGTGCTTGGCTTCCAGCGGCCGATCTTGTGCGAGAAGGCGACCTATTACAAGGATGACTTGTTCATCGACCGCATGCGCTCGGTCAGTCCAATGCTGGCGGCAATCGATAAGCGCCTGCCGACCGAAGACGAGATCAAGGCGGCTTGGCAGGCCGGGGAGCTGCGCGCCACTGGCATTCCGCTCAACAACCCGGAGACGTACCACGCCGCGCTGTCCGCGAAGGCTGCCGGCGAAATCCGGCTCGCGCGGCAGGCTGGCGCGAAGCCGCTGACCGCGGCCGAGCTGCTGGCACTCGATCAACAGAAGCCGGGGCCGCTGGCGACCGACATGGCGCTGGCCGGTTTCGAGGCCGATTTGGCCGAACTCGGCATGCTGGTGCGCGACGACGTTCGCGAAATGCTGGCCGGCATTCGGTTCGATTTCAACCCGGCAGCGACGGAGGTTGCTGCCGATTCTCCGATTGAGCCGGCAGCGCCGGCAGACAACGAAGTGAAGGAGGTGGCGCATGGCTGACGAGAAAAAACCGAAACGCGAACGGACATATCTGGATGTGCCGTTCAAGGAAAAAGACGCGGCGAACGAGCTGGGTGCGAAGTTCGATCGCCGCTCGAAGAAGTGGTACGTGCCGGGTGGCACTGACGTCGCGCCGTTCGCACGCTGGATGCCTGTGAAGGAAGTGAAGGCCGGAGAGCGGGCCGCTGACGCTGCGCGTGCGGTGGAATCGGATACCAACGAATACGGCAGCGAGGCCGATTTCGAGCGCGAGGCTGTTCGCCTGAGTGACTTGATGGGGCAACCGATCGAAGAGGCACGCGAGTTCGTCCGGGAATCGGTGCGTGGTGCCGAGGAACGGGCCGCGTTGCAGGCACGGGACCAAATTCAGAGCCAAGGCGGTTCCGCATTCGATGCGATCGACGCAGTGCGCGCAGCGGTGCGCCTGGCGCGGAATCAGTATTTTGCGGAGCGTCAGCACCTGTATGCGCCGGCGCAGAGCGCGCAGCAACCTCCGGCTACAGCCGGGCGTGTCGCTCGGCGCGGTCCGCGCCAGGCGCCGGCCCGGCGTGCTCGTCCGGCGCTCGACGATGCGGCGCTTGGCCGCCGCTACCGCGAAATGATTCAGTCGATCGCGACGACGGTCACACTTCGCGGCGATGAAGTGAACCGCACGCTCGCGCTCGAGCATCGGCTCGAGTCGATTCATCGCGACGCGTGGCGCAAGTCCAACGACGCTGCAGCCGGTGATCGCGCGATCGGCGAGCAGATCCGCACGCGCACGGGCTTCGCCGCCGACGAGTTGCCGCCGCTGGCGGCCGAGGCGCTGAGCAAGCTGCGCGCCGAAGCCGAGTTGAGCCCGATTGAGGTCGACGAGCGTACACCCGTGCGCGATGTGACGGAATCCGACCCGGTGGACGATGAACAGCAGGTCGAACCGATCATGGGCGAGCCATCACATGCGCACCGTCATCGCGAGCCGGAACGCGACGACGGTATTGCGACGTTCGCGGACATCGCCGAAGCGTTCGAGCTCGATGAGGCGATGCGGGAGCGCGCGCCCGAGGCAGGCCAGGAGATAGGCGAACTGGGGCCGGTCTCGCAATCGGACGGCGAGACCGTCACGTTTGCTGATGTTGGCGAGGCCGCGGCGGTTGACACCGCGCCGGGCGATCGCACGCCGTCGCCGGCAGAGCCGGTCGTCGCGCAACCGGCGCCGGCTGTCACGTCGGAGGGCAGGACCGTGACGTTCGCTGGCGTGACCGATGCAACGCCGATCGACGACGCGATGCGCAGCCGCGGGCTGACGGCCGACGTGGTATCCGTGACCCAGGACACCTCGCGATCGACAGTTGGCGCAACGGTGGCGAACGAGCCGGACGTCCAGCCGGGCCAAGCCGTCAACGACAAGTCCATGAATGTGTCGATCCAGCCTGGTCAGGTCGACACCCAGATCAAGCGCACGCAGTCGGACGCCAGAAACGAGCCGGACGCGAAAAATCCGGTCAACGATCCGGTGCGTCCGGAGCTCGACACGGTGTCGCCGCAAGACCTGCAGCGCATCGGCGCAGTGCGCGCCAGCGAGCGCGCGGCAGCCGAAACGCTGCTGCGCGAGCAGAGTAGGCCCATGCCGAAGGCGGAGGATGTTGCCACCGGTGCGCCGGCGGCCACGGTCGACGTCGACGCCGGCGAGAACCAGATCGACGTCGATCCGTCCTTGCGCAAGCCGATTACGACGAGAGACGGCTACACGATCCCGCCGCAGATCGCATCGCGCTACATGGTGAAGGAAGGGCGGTTCTGGAAGCTGGACGGCATGGGGGCAAAGCCGGGAAGCGAGCCGACGACGAAGCCACATTTCGAGGACGTCGGCTCGCGCCTGAAAACGCAGCAGAACGATCGGGGGACGATCGCCGACATGTTGGCCGTGATGAAGGCGAAGAACATCGATTCGATCACGGTGAAGGGCAGTGAGACGTTCCGGCGCAACGCATGGATCGAGGCGTCGCTCGACGGCGGCATCGAGGTCAAGAACTTCAGGCCGAAGGAAGCGGACTTCGCGTTGCTCGAGGCGGCGAAGCGCGAACGCGCGGCGCTCACGATCAAGTCCGGCACGTCACCCGAGCCGACCGTCAGCCCGAAAACGGATACGACGCCGAAGGCTGAAGCCGCGCCTGCCACTCCAGCGACGCCGGCGCGAGCCGCCGTGGCTGATGTGCCGAAGGTCGCGCAATCGCAGGAGGCGGCGGCCAAGCCGACGGACTCGCTGTCCGGCGAATTACTCGAGCACGGCAGTGCGCGATACCAGCACCAGAAAGACGCGTCGTACTCGTATTTCGTGCGGTATCGGGACGATGCTGGCACCGAGCAGACGGTCTGGGGCGTCGATCTCAAACGGGCGATGGAGGTCTCCGGCGCGAAGGTAGGTGATGCCATTTCGCTCAAAAACCTTGGCGAGACACCCGTCACAGTTCAAGCGCCCGTGCGTGATGAAGCGGGCAAGGTGATCGGCACGGAGCCCAAGGACGCTATTCGTAACGCGTGGGAAGTGACGCGCACGTCGCCTGGCCCGGCACCAGCGGAATCCAAGGCGCCAGAGCGCGAGTCGTTGACCGTCGCGCAGATGCGCGAGCAGCTGAGCAAGGTCATCGAGAAGATGCCCGCCCGGCAGCGCGCCGAAGTGCTGAACCGATTCGATGCGCGGATGCAGGCCGGCACCGAGGTAGAAGCGCGTATTGCGCGTGGCGAGCTGAGTCGCGATGCGGGTGCGGCCGAGATCGACAAACGTGCGGCCGAGCTGCATGCGGCATGGACGGCACCGAAGGCCGCGCCGACCACAAACCCGTCGAACGGCCCGAAACAGGAACAACAACCGACCCGTGGCCAAACGCCGAGCGTGATGTAAGCGCCTGGTCGCACCTATCTACACGAGGAATCTGAAATGAGTTTGAGCTTTGCAACCGTGAACTGCACAGGAAACGTCGGTAAGACCACCTTGACGCGCGAGCTGCTGGCGCCACGGCTGCCGCATATGTCGGTGCGCCAGATCGAGTCGATCAACACCGACGACTCGGCCGGCGCCAAGGTCGAAGTGATGATTGCCGCGCGCTTCGACGAGCTGCACGAGGAGTTGATGCGGGGCCGCGAACTGCTGGTCGACATTGGTGCGTCGAACGTCGAGGAATACCTGAACCGCCTCGACTCGTCCGAAGGTGCGCAAGAGGACTATGCGTGCTTCATCGTACCGGTCGAGCCGGAAAGCAAGCAGCTGAAGGACACGATCAAGACGATCAACATGCTCGCCGATCTCGGTGTGGAGCCCGAGCGGATCCGCGTGCTGCTGAACAAGGTCGAGCTGGTCAAGAGCGAGGCACGCGAAATCACGCTGCGTCGTCACTTCGGGCAGCTTTTCGAGCTGCACGAACGGATGGGGTCGTTCGTGCTGAACGAGGATGCGCTGGTCCCGAAGAATGACGTGTTCACGCTTGCGGCGGCGGCCGGCCGCACGATTCACGACATCGCCACGGACGGCGTCGACTACAAGGCGCAGCTGGTCGACGCGAAGACCGGCGCGGAGAAAGATCGCCTCGTGAAACTGGTCAGCCTGAAGCGTAAGGCGCTGTCGATCGAGCCGTTGCTCGACAGCGCGTTCAACGCGCTGCTGGCGGGAGTCGTTGCATGAGCGACCCGACGCCGCAATCGGATCGCACGGCCAAGGCCTCGGAGCGCCTTGGCCAGGTGCTCGCCACGATGCCGGCGTCGAACGAGCTGGCGGTGCTGGCCGAGATCCTGATCGAGCAGATGAAGGTCGTGGACGCACAACACCACGTGGTCACGCTGATGGAATCCACCGACCAGAAGTTGACCGCGACCGTGCAGGCGTTGCGTGATGAGAACGCCCAGCTGACGAAACTGGTCACGCAGGCGCGTCAGGCCTTCGTCGGCGAAGTTGCCGCGAAGGCCGCCGACCAGGCGCGTCGCGCGGCGGCCGCGGAAGTGGTCGACGCGCTCGCCCAGTTGCGCGTCGCGGTCGAATCACACGATCGCACGGCCCGTCACATTGCGTCTGGGAGATCCGTTCGTTCGCCGCTCGGGGCGCTTGGCTCTTTCGCCGGGCAGATCGCCGCCGCGTTTTGTGCAGGCGCAGCGCTTGTGTGGGCGGCCGGCCATTTTTTCGGCATCTAGTCCCCAATACCAACACGAAGTCTTTGAGAGGAGAGTTCATTCATGAACGGCAAACAGCTGTTTCTCCAAGTGTTCATCCCGATGCTGGTTGTTGTTGTGCTGGTGGGTTTTGCGATGCTCTATAAGCCTGCCGCGCGGCGCACGTCGACCACCAAACCCTTCGTACTGACGGACTCAATCGTGTGGGAAGTCCGACTGAACGATATCCCCGTCACGACGATTCGCGAGCATGTCGTCGCCGACGTTCAACGCCAAATAGATCGCCAATGGTGGCGGGGTGCGCTGACCGCGATTAGTGAGTTCGGTACGTTCGTGCGATTGGCCATCGTCAGCGTCGCCGTCGCGCTCGCGATCGAGGCGATCATCATCGTCCTGAGCATTCAGGGTGAACCGCTCGGTGCCGGGCATGCGCTTCACGCGCTATTTTCCGCGTCCGAAGCGAAACTGGCGGGCGGTTGGACCATGTTCTGGCAGTTCGGCGCGATGATCGCGTTCGTTTATTTCGTCTTCGCGTCGATGTTCGGCTGCCGGCGTCGCGCACACGATTACGTGGTCGAAGGGTGGTGGGAAGGTGTTCGCCGTGCCGCTCGTGTGCCGGGTACCGGCGACCTGTCGCTCGTCCTGACCGAACCGGATCGGCTCGCGTGGCGTAGCCCTCATCAGGTAAATGTGATCGACCGCTCCGCACGGTAAGGGGACAAGATCATGTCGAATCGTCGAATCCTTCGCGCTGTCACGCTTGCCGGTCTGCTTGTCGTTGCCAACTCGGCACGCGCGTTCGATCTCACTGCCCCATGGTCGTCGATGACGAGCCGGCCGGCAGCGGCCGGTCGAACCTGCAGTTCGGAAGTCGGATTTTCGCCGGAGGGCAGCGCAGCACGTCTCGTCGCCGACGTGCTCGATCGGGCACGTTCGCGCGTGCACTTAGCCGCCTATACGTTCACGTCACCCGACGTCGTGCGGCGGTTGATCGCGGCGAAGCGCCGCGGCGTCGACGTCGCCGTGATCGCCGATGCGAAGGAAAACACGGGCGGCCGCGGTGCCCGATCTGGCCAGGCTGCGCTGAATCTACTCGTCGAAGCTGGCATTCCCGTCCGCACGGTGTCGGCATACGCGATCCATCACGACAAGTACATCGTGGCCGACAGCGAAACGGTCGAGACAGGGTCATACAACTACAGCACCGCTGCTGCGCGTCGTAATAGCGAGAACGCGGTGGTGATTGCCAATTGCCCGTCGCTCGCTGGTGCGTACGAGGCTCACTGGCAAAGCCGGTGGTCGCAGGGCGAGCCGTATCGCTCGTCGTATTGAGACACGAACTGTAGACCGGTGAGTGAACGATGAGCAACGACGACCTCAATGTATTGACCGAACCGAAGCGCCGCGGCCGCAGGAAGGCTCAGTCGGCGCTCGGCAAGCCGGTCAGCACGCGGCTCACGGAAGAACAGTGGCAGATCTTCAATGACAAGGTCGAGCGCTCGGGCATGAGTTCATCCGAATTCCTGCGCGACTGCATCCTCACGAACCGCACGCAGATCGTCGAGCGGCCGCGGGTGACCGTCGAGCGCCAGCGGATCATGTACGTGATCAACAAGACCGGCAACAACCTCAATCAGCTGGCCCACGTGGCGAACACGGCGCGGGTGTCCGGCCACCTGTCCGAATCCACGTTCGCCGCGCTGGTCGACGAGCTGGAAATGATTACGCAACTACTGAAGGCGCACCTCCATCGTGTTGATTAGGGTGTCCGGCCGCCACGACGGCGTCAAACAGTATCTCGAGGAAGGCCGCAAGGTCGGCCGAGAACTCGATCGCGATGACCTGGACGAGCGGGTCGTGCTCGTCGGTGATCTCGACCTGACTGACGCGGTGATTCAGTCGATCGACGCACCACCGAAGGTTGAGCGCTACCTGTCGATCACCCTGTCGTTCAAAGAGGATCACGTCGATCGCGGAATGCTGTTTCAGATCGCCCGCGATTTCGAAGCGTTCGCGATGCACGCGTACCGTCCGGACGAATACAGCTTCTATGCCGAGGCGCACTTGCCGCGCGTCAAGAGCTATGTCGACCAGGCGACCGGCGAGCTGGTCGAGCGCAAGCCGCACATCCATATCGTGATTCCGAAGCTGAACCTCATTTCGGGTCATACGCTGCGCCCGTTCGGCTTCGACAAGCACAACACGCATTTCATCGACGCGTTCCAGGAACACACGAACGCGAAGTACGGGCTCGCGAGCCCGAAGGACAATCGCCGTACGCTGCTGACTGACGCGTCGGAAATGATCAGCCGCTATCGCGGGGATCTGTTCCGCGCGAACAGTCGGGAGCTGAAGGAGCAGATCCTCGACGCAGTGCTCGATCGCCAGATCGAGAACCATGACGACTTCATGGCGCTGTTGCACGAGCACGGTGCCGTGCGCATGCGGAACGCCGGCCGCGACGACTCGTATCCGAACGTGAAACCGGCCGGCGCTGAGAAGGGTGTGAACCTGAAGGAATACGTGTTCACGCCCGCATTCATCGAACTGCCGACCACCGAGAAACTGCAGGCGCTGTCGGCCGACGCTGCGGACCAGTACGAGGATGGCGTCGCGCCGCGCCGCACGCCGGACGAAGTCACAGCGTTGCTCGATGAATGGTACGGGTCGCGCGCGCGCGAATTGAAATACCTCAATAGCGGTAGCCGCCAGTACCAGCGCTACCAGGAATCGTCCCCCCACGACCGCCAGCTGATGCTCGCGGAACTCGAACGCGGCTTTTACGCACAACACCTAAAGGCACATCATGACCGAGCAGACGACACCCTCCCAGGCCTCGAAGGACATCTTCGACGAAATGGAAGCGCATTTGAATACGGCCCCCAGCCGCCCGACGCCTTCGACGAGTTCGACGCAGGCGCACGAGAACTCGACGTCAATGCCGCCGAGTGGGAGTCCGACTGGAGCGCCAGCGATGCGCCAGGGCGCTTCGCCGATGGATACGACGACCTCGATGCACAGTTTGACTTTGTCCCAGCTGAGTCGAGCCCGGCGGCCGAACCCTTCGACGGTCTGCGAAACGTGCCCGGCCGCCCTGTGGACGGCATCGGAAGTGGATCTGCAGTGCTACTGCCGGATCATGCGCTTCACCAGCTGGAGCCAGATGGCGCCGTATCCACGGACGGCATGCGATGGCATCCAGATCGCGATGGAGAGCTTGCAGCGCAACGAGTAAGCGGCCCGACGCCGGACGAGCTGGATGCCTATCACCGCGCGCTCGAGGCGCATTACGCCTTCGGCGACCCGTTCGACCAGCTGCCCCCGATGCGGCCGCCGGCGACGCAGGTGCCCACCGGCATGTCGCCGCCCGATTGGTTTTCCGATCGCCGGCCGGATCCGTTTCTCGATCCATACGACGTGCCGTTCCATCTCGATGCCACCCGGCCGATCGCGCCACGCTCGCTCGAGATCCCGGCCGACGTGGCGCCCTATCGCTCGCGCCGTTCACGGGCGGGCGACGACGCATTCAACACGCCGCGCCACACCGGCCGCGTGTCTGACAACGTCTTGTCGCAGTTGGCGCGCGATCGCCGCCAGCGCGACGACGTCGCGGGCCAGGCCGGCGAGTTTCGCGCGATCCGCCAGGGTCTCGATGCGCGCCGGCTGCTGGCCGAGCTGTCGCACACGCATGGCGTTCGGCCGGCCAAATACGTGGTCGTCACCGGCCGCGACGGCGCCGATCGCATTCGCGCGGGCAAGCGCGCGCTGAACGTGTCGGACTTCCTGACGAAAGAGCTGAATCTGTCGTGGCGCGAGGCCGCGCCGATGTTGCGCGCGGTGTATCAGCGCCAGCAGGCGGGCGAGCCGATTCCCGCGCCACGCGAGCTGCCGCGCGCAGCGCTCTGGCGCGAGTATTCCGTCGCGCGCGAGGCGCATGTCGCCGCGCGCAGCGACGCGTGGCTTGCGCAGCGCGCCAGCGAACAGCAGCGCCGCGGCGAGATCCGCTCCGCCTTCGAGACAAAGCGGACCGCCATCAAGCAAGACGTGCGACTCTCGCCGGCGGACCGGCGCGCTGCGACGTCGCTGGCGCGCGCTGAGCAGCTGGGCCGTGACGACGCGCTGCGAGAGTCGATCGCGCTCGAGCGGGCCTCGCTCAAGGCGCAGTTCGGTCCTGCAGGCGGCCCAAGCTTTTCCGACTGGTTGCGCACCCGCGCGGAGCAAGGCGACGAGCGGGCGCTCGAGGAGCTGCGCCGAACGGCTGGACCTGAGCGGTCGTCGGCCGACGTTGACGCGGGCGACGAAGCGTTCAACGTGATTCGGCCGAACACGCCTCGGTCGCACGACCAGGACGAACACAACGCAATCATTTTCCGGTCGCCCGATTTGTCCTGGTCAGTCAACGAGCGCGGCCACGTCACCTATCGGCACGACGGCCGCGACGTTGTGCGCGATCGCGGCAACAGCGTGCAAGTCCTGCAGGCCGACCGGTCTGCTTTTGAAACCGGGCTGCGCCTGGCGCAGAGCAAGTTCGGCCGCACGCTCGAGCTCGCCGGCGACGACGCGCACCAGCTGGCCGCCGCCAAGGTCGCCGTCGACGCAGGACTGCGCGTGCAGTTCAGCGACGCGCGGCTGAACCGCGCGATGGACGACTATCGCCATGCCCGCGTCGACCAGCATGTGCGCGACGTCCTTGGCACGCCTAGCGCCGGCGCGCCGGGCAATCCGCAGCCGCGTCCAGAGCGACCGGCGCCGGACCAGCCTACGCCTTCCGACAACAGCAAGCCGACCCTCTGATGCACGATCACGATCGGCCGCAACCCGTAAGCGCCTATACCGCCACCGCACCGCTCGATGCCGAGCCGGTGCCATCGCACGCGCCCGCTCTGCGCGGCGGCCGCCCGCGCATCCTGACTGAGATGCAGAACCGTCTCGATGCGTACCTGAACGATCCCGACCAGCACCTGCCGACCCTCAACGCAGCGAACGGCAGCGATCGCCAACAGCGCCTCGAGCGTCGCGTCGCCTGCGTGCAGCTGCTGCGCGCGATGCTCAAGTATCTCGACTTGGCCAGCCTGCGCGTCGGCATTCCGCAGCGCGACGGTGGGTTCATGAACGTCACGATGTCGTTCCTGGCCAAGCACGCGTGCCTGCCCGTGCGTCGGGCTGAGCGCGCGATGCGCGATCTGCTGCACGCCGGGCTCGTCACGGCCCAGCAGCGCGCCGAGCGAACGGAAGACGGCGGCTATCGCGGCCTGGCGTCACTTCGCCAGCTGCCGGCGGCGCTGTTCGGCGCATTCGGCATGTCGAAATGGCTGCGCCACGAGCGCAGCAAGGCCGTGATGCGCCGCTATCGTGCTGCGGCCGCGGCCGCCAAAACTGAACGCGAGCAGCTGCGCGACAGCCGCGCCGAGGCGCAGGCCTCGCTCGCGCTCAGCGGAATCGCACAACGCCTGCAGCGTCGACGCACTGCGCGCGCGCCGGCGGCCGCCGACACGTCGACGATGGCAACCGATCGCGGCGAAGCGATCGCACGCCGTATCGGCATACTGAAAGCCCTTCATCCCGACTGGGATCGCGAACGCTGCTACGACGTCGCCTGCAGCGAACTCGAATAGCGGGCCGCGCCCGCATCTTCCACCACCGCTGATCCGGTTGCCTGGCGCTGACGTCCAAGCGGGCGCCGGCGCGCGTGTGCGCGCGATCGGTCCACGGCCAGCCCGTTCGTCGTTTCACGATTGCGTCCCACAGACTGCCATCGAGGCGACTTATCCACAGATTTGAGCTGCGCACTGCGCCGATGGGTCATGTGCACGCTATTAATTGTCGGGATGAACAGCGCTTAATTGTCGGACCTTAATCAGCGCAGTTTTATCAGTACGCAGGGAAGTCAAATCCACGCCCCCGCAAGCGGGGGCATGCCCGGCGCTACGCGCCTTGACGGCCCCCAACGGCGGGGTGACTCAAGCGCACGGAGGGCGTGGGCGCAGCACGGCCAGCGGTCCGTCACTCGATCTGAAAACCAGCTTGCCAGGATGGGGGCCGCGCTCGTGTGGTGCGCCGGCAACATCGCGCAGAGCGCGATGTTGCACCGCCGGCGGAGCCGGCCGGGTTCTCCAAGGGGCATCCCCTTGGAGCACGGGATATGGAAAGGGAAATGCGTCAGCATTTCCGTTTACATATCTGTCGTGCCTGGGCTTCCAGCCGACCGCCCGACGATAGGTCATTGCCGGATCAAAATGGATCGCTTTTGGATCACTTTTGGATAGCTTGCAGATAAGGGGGGATCAGAGGTTGATCGTTCTTGGTGCATCTTTCGATCATTCGCGGCATACTGATGCCGATTCTTTCCACAGGGAGCGGTCAGATGGACGCCCAAATCTCCGCACAACGTGCACAGCGGCTCGATGCGCTGTCGGCCGCGTCTGATGGCCGGTCGAAAACCGCCCAGCTTCGCGACGTGTTCGATAGCGTCGAGCGAGCCATCCGCGCGGGCGTCCGGTATACGGCGATCATTCAAGACCTTGCCGCTACCGGCCTCGAATTCACCTATCAAACCTTTGCTCTGACCCTCAAAAGAATCCGGCGCGAACGCGGCATCGTGGCTCGCCCCTCGCAGGCGGCACGCCCAGAAGCCCGCCCGGTTGTCAGCCGGACGGAAGAAGCGCCGCATCCGTCGCCCGCACCTGTTGTCGCGACTGCCACTGATGCCGGGGCCGCTCCGGACACGGCGACGCCGGTTCCCGCTGTACGCGAGCGACGTGTGATTGCGCCGGTCGGTGCCAAGCTCCCTGACGACTGGCTCACTGCCGATCTGACGCGGGAACAAAAGCGCCTGTTGACACCCGACCAGCGCCGCGCGCGCGCGGACGCCGTGGTTAAAAGCCTGTGGCCGAATCCTTTCGATCCGCCCAAGGACGAAAACCCCGCCTAAGCGGGGTCGTCTCGGGTTGCTGCGGATCGGGGCTCAGCCCTGCTTGAGCTTGCGCATGCCTTCGCCCAGCACCCACAGCGCACGGTTGAGCTTCACGTTTTGGTCGATCCCGGCCACTTCGCGGGTTCGCATCGTGCGGCCCGTGGCCGACCGGCCGCGCAGCCCGCCCCGGATCATGTTTTCCTGAATCCGGTTGAACGTCGTCCACAGGTCGTCAGCGCGATCCTCGGTCCGGCGCGCGCGCAGCAGTTGATCGGGCGTAATCGGCGCGGGCACGTCCGCGCTCGGTTCGTACTTCAGCGACAACGCGGCTTCAGCGAGCAGCGCTTGTTCCTCCGCCTTCAGCGTCACGCCCTGCATGCCTTCCTTTTGCTCGCGAATCAGGTCGAAGCCGTCGAGCACGTCGTTAGCGCCCTGGATCACGTTATGCACGATGTTGCCTTTGTGCGGCACGCGGATATCCGACAGCGTGTCGCCGCAGACCATGCCGTTCTTGCAGACGAACCGGAACATGCCGGCGATCATTTGATAGCTGCTGGTGCCGTCGTGGCTGTTGAGCAGGATGATTTCGTTCGCTTCCGCGCCGTTGATCTGGCTGGCGTGGCGCAGGCGGATCATGTGCTTCGTGTGCTCGCGCTTGCCTTCGTCACGCACACGCGTTTGGCACACGAAGAACGCCTCGAAGCCCTCTTTGCGCAGGCCGTCGAGCACTTCGATGGTCGGGATGTACGTATAGCGCTCCGACCGGCTGGCGTGCGCCTCGGTCGCGAGGATCGACGGCGCGACGCTGGCGATCTGGTCATTCGACAGCGGCGAATCCGAGCGAAGCGACGGGGCGTGGTGGGCGAAGCTGCGAGAAAGGCGGGTAATCGACACGGTTTTTCTCCGGATTGGGACCGCTGCGATATGCTGCGGCCATGTCGATATATTAGGACATAATGACCGTTTAAACAAGAAAAATATCCATTCGAAAATGGATATTCCGCCCGTCGCCCAGCGGCCGACAGGCTCTTAGGTCATCTGGATCAGGCACCCCCTTGCGGGGGCGTCTGCGTTGTTCAGGGCATCAATCCGCCCCTTCCTCGGACGCGTCAACGCTCGGCTCGCCGGAGTCCGTTTCCTCGTCGTCCTCCCAATACCGCGCCGTCTGTCGGTTCGTCAGCACTTCCGGCAACCAGCCGCGATCTGCGAGCCGCAGCTCGGCGGCGGCCGCCGCTTCGCCCTTCTTCATGCTTTCCAGTGGCGCGGCCGCTTCGGCCGATACGGCTTGCGTCACCACGTCGATGATGCGCTGCTTCGAAACGTGGTTCAGATAGCTGGCGCGCGTCGGCTTCCAGTACGCGGCCATGTCGAGTTCGAGCGTATCGGCCAGCGCGTTCACGTCGTGCGGGCTGTCCCAGCGGCTCAACCCATTGACGTTCGCGGCGACGCAGAATGCGAACAGGTTCGCGAGCACGTCCTCCGAGCACGACAGCAGCCACGGCAGCAAGCCGTTAAGCTTGGTCGGCAGCATGGCGCGCCACTTCTGGCGCTGGCCGTCGATGAACTGCCATGCCGGACTGTCCGCCATGTCGTCGGCCACGCGCAGCAGGCGATCATGGGTGGGCGTGAACTGTGCGTCGAGCGCATCGCGCGAAGCCCCCGTGTAGTGCTCCGAGAACACGCGCGGCACCATTGCGAACATCAGATAGGCCAGCGCGACGGTCGGCTTTTTCATCAATTCGGCTTGGACGGCAGCGGTGCGGTGCGCCGTCAACCGTTCGCACAGCGTTTCCCCGTGCAGCGGCTTGGCCTTCTCGGGCGTGATCCGCTCGGCACCGGCGACGCCCGCCTCTTTCACTGCGGCTTTCTCGCTCGGCTTGACGAGTCCGCGCTCGATCTGCAGCCCGCCGGTGTAGTCGAGCCAGATATACGCGCCCGCGCGCACCTTCTGTTCGTCGGTCCATGCGTTGCGTCGCTCCGCGTAGGCATCCACCGCCTCATCGGCAGCCTGTGAAGCTTCCTCCAGTGCTTCGCGCTTCGCGTCGTCGTCGTCCCCTTCTTCCGCGTCGTAGTACGCGTTCAACGCCGTTTGCGCCTCGTCGCGGGCCTTTTCGAGCTTGCGGAACTCGGCCTTTTCCTTGCGGGTGAACTCCCGCTGCTCGGGACGCAACCGCCCATACTTCGCCAGTTGCAGGCCATCGCGCTGCACGTTGGTTTCGACCCATGACCATCCCTCCGCGCCGACGTCGACCGCAACCGCGCTCAGCTTTTCCACGGCGAGCCGGTTGAGCAATTCGAGATCGTTGATATAGCCGTTATTCTTGGCATCGCTGAACAAATCGCGACGCACGTATCCGCCTGCGGATTCATAGGCATCCAGCCCGACAAACGCGACGAGCGGGTTATCGCTGGCGTGGGTTTCCTCCTGCGTGATAACCCGGCGAATCTCGTTCGCTCTTTGTTGCCACGGTTGCTTGGCGTCGAACCAGATTCGCTCTTGTTGTTCGTGGTTGTCGCTCAACGCGAGCGCGCACACCTGGTCGTAGGTCATGCCATCGTCGCGAAACACGTCGAGCAACTTCGGTGCGACGCTCGCGAGTTTCAGCGCGCGCCGCACGTCTCGCTCTGCGACGCTAAAGCGAGCCGCAATATCCGCGATGGAGCGGCCTTCCGCTGCCAGTTGGCTGAAGGCCTCGCACTGGTCGGCGATGTGCATGCCTTCGCGCTCCGCGTTCTCGATGAGCGACACTGCCAAGGCCTCGCCAATCGAAACGATGCGCACCGGGATCAGCGTGTCATCGGTCGCGCGGCCTTCGCTCTTGAGCAAGTCCAGCGCAGCCAATCGACGTTGACCCGCACAGACGCCATGCCCGCCCGGCTCGTCCTCGATGTAATGCACGACGAGGTTTTGCAGCAGGCCCGTCGACGCAATGTCGTCGGCCAGTTCGCGAATGCGCGTCGGCGGCTTCTTGCGCGCGTTGCGCGGCGACACGCGCAGCGTGCCGAGCCGCACATACTGGATCGGCGCGAAGGCCTCGCCATTGGGAATCTCAATCGTTGCAGTTTCAGTCACGGGTTTTCTCCGGTTAAGGACCGTAGCACGACGCCACGGCCACAAAACCAGTATAGGACATTATGACCGTTATAGGGGAGAATAAAAATAAAATATCTCTTGCTTGTACGGTCTTTATGCCCTAATATATCGATATGGCCGCAGCACATCGCAGCGGTCCTTAACCGGAGAAAACCCGTGGAACAAAACATTGTCGAGATTCGTTCGGAACTGGTCGTCGAAGAACAGCGCATGCACTTCCTGCCGCACTACTTCGGCGCACGCTACCTGCACGGCGAGGCCTTTGTATTCGATTGGGCGCGTCGCCTTTGCTCGTCGTACAACGGCAGCCACTGGCAGTTTTTCCGCGTGTCGAATGGCGCGTTCTATCTCGCCCCGGAGATGGCCGCGCCGGTATCGGTACGCTGGAACCTGAACAGCTACGAAGGCACGATGGGCGTCGAGGCATTCGGCATCGTCGTCACGCTGTTCGCGTTGTGCCATATGGGTGAGACGTTCGCGGAAGACGTCTATTACGACCGCTTCCATCTGCTGCGCGAGTTCGCGGCAACGCATCCGGAGGCCCGGGAAATTTTCCGCGCCATTGACTAACTGACATGCGGCGCTCGGTCCACCGACCGGGCGTCCACTGTGCGAAGCCGCACGCACGCTGACACCCTCCTCCTTGCGAGCTTGGGGTCAACGGTACGAGGTGGGTTCGCGCGCGCCGTCGCGCCCGAATCGAGGGCCACGGGGACCCGCGCGGAGCGCGGGGAGAGGCCCGGCCCGGAGCAGAGCGGAGGGACGATTCGGTGAGGCCTGCGCGGACCACCGCGGGGTCGTCAAGCTTGGTCCGCGATCGCGAAGTGATCGCGGGTCAAGCGTGTTTCCTCCACGGCGAAGCCGTGGGGGCTGGAATGGAGGACGAGGTTATGCGCATCGCAGGTATCGAAGTGAAGTTCAACCCGCCCGATCCGCGCCTCGATCGCGTGTGGGGGCTGCGCCCGGATCCTGGCGGTTGGGTCTTTCGCCTCTACGATGAGGCCGGCCAGAAGCTGGTCGGTGGCGCTGTGCATGGCGCCGACCAGGCGGCCCGCGATCGCGCGGCTAACCGCGTGCTGGACGATGCCCGTCGCAAGGGCTTTACCCACTATCGAATGGTCGACGCGTCAGATGCGCCGACACCTCTCTAACAAGAGCTGCAACCATCGGAGAAAGATCGTGGAAGACATTCAAGGAAAACCGCTCGAGCGCGGCGCAATGTATGTCTGCGTGTTCTTACTGGAGGACGACGCTGGCACCCCGACCGCCCACTATGAGGAGCTGGTGCGTTTTATCGGATACGACGTCCAGCGACCGGTTTTCGCGGATGCGGATACGTGGGAGGAAGTCACCCCGGATTTTGACGAGCTGCGGCGCCAGGAAGCGTCGGTCGTCGATCCAGCGACGGAAGGCTGGCCGGAGTTCAGTGAGTAACAAGTTTCGCCCGTAGACGGACGGGCTTCATTGAAAAAGGAGAGACAATCATGATCCAATCGAACTCCAGCAGGCAGAATGTCGGCCCCGTGTTGGTCAGTTGCCGGGCACGGACCTCCCGCCTGAGTGTTCCTCTGTCGTCGCCAAATTACGCGCACACGCACACGGCCAATTTCAAAATTATTGAGGCAAATGATGAGCACTACACCCCACATCGAAATCAGGCCCGAGTGCCTGCAACCTGCAGCGAACTGGGCGTCGCCTACCGGCGCTGAGATTCAGGAGGTCGTGCGCCGCACCGGCATGAGCGGCCGCGCAGCGACCCGCTTTCTCGGCCTGGCCGACGGGGATGGCCGACAGATCCGTCGATGGGTCTCCGGTGACTCACCGATCCCCTATTCGGCTTGGGCGCTGCTTTGCGATGCTGCAGGCCTCGGGCAGATCTGGCGCGTCGATAGCGACGTCCTTTAATCAACTATCGATGCATAGGATTAGGAATTGTGAAAACTGCCGCCATTCTGATTGGCACACTCTTTTTGATTGCCGTTGTCGTGCTAGGGATCATCCCCATGATCTCTTGATGCAGGCGCGAAGCTCTCAGCCTGCTTATACGCGTGCGATGTTAGGCAACGATGTTCAAGCGGACTGACACAGGAGCGTAACGATGAGCGCAACACCGTACTCGCAACTCCAACCCGTCGCGGACAACATTTCGCCGAAGCTACGCGACGAGATCCAGCAGCTGGTCGACGCGAAATACGAGGTCGACGAGATCGCCCGCCACGGAACAGCTGGCCGGCGCTTGACGACGCCGTTTCATGACGGCAGCTACGGCCCGCGTCACGGTACAGATTTTTTCCAGACGGTTTTGCCGTTCAGCAAGTTCGAAGCGTGCGGCGAATCGTTCAGCGCGCTCGTACCGGTTTCGCAAACCATAGGCTCGAGCTGCAGCTGGACGACACGCTCGGTGCCGGAGGCCGAACGCCCGACCCTGCTCGCCTGGCTGCAGGATCCAGCACGCGCCACGCCGGATGACGCCGACTACATGTGGATCAAGCCGCTCGGCCTCTTTCTCGCACATGAAGGCAAGAACCGCGTCGGCTTCTTCCGCGATATGGGTGCGCAATGGATCCCCGCGCACGTAACGCCCTACGACTACCCGGCCGCCGATAGCCTGGCGATCTACAGGGCGCAACACACGCATCAGACCGTCTATTGGCTCGTGCTGGACGGCCAGCTGCTGGAGCCGATCAACCATCCGGACTGGGCGATACCGGTCCTGCGCGCATACGGTGTGCGAGAACATCATCAGTGGCCACACAATTTCCCGACGGTCGACCTGACCGCTGCCGCGCTCACCTCCCGGCTGGTTCATCCAGTCACCGGCCGGCCAGCGCCGCTGGACCTCGAGCTGGTCCGCGAGAAGGAAGCCTACGAAGCGGAGGAAATCTCGTGTTCGTTGCTCGACGTCGAGCCATTCAGAATCCCGTGGGACTTTCTTGGCGCAATGGCCTGCATCGGCATCGGTGCGATCGTGTTGCTCGGCATCCTGCCGGAAGAGTGGCCGAATTTGCGAATCGTTACCGGCATTGTTGCGGGTATCGGCATAGGCGGGATGCTGACGCCGCTGTGTAAGCTGTTCCGGCTACCACGCAGACTCGTCGATCCCTACGCAAGCCTGCGTAAATTCTCGCCGCGTGAACGTAGAGCCGCCGGCATCCGCTGAACCGCACCATCGCACTCGCGCGTCGCGGGCAATGTAGTCGGCCCGCGACGAGTGACTGAAACTCAGACGGCGTTGTGTTGCACCTCGGTCAAATTGCTAAGCAACCGAAAGAAGTCCGCGCGCGTTGCGCTCGTCAACCTGGTCGTCGCGGCAATCGCACGCAACGTCTCTGCTGCTTGCGTCGGCGACAAAGCCGACGTGAACGGTGCACGTGTCTCGGCAAAATACACCTTGGCGCTTTGCTCGGCGGCATCCAGCACTTCGCGCACTTCCAGGTAGCGCGGCCGTCGTGCAGCGGTCAGGAATAAACCGTCATACACAAAAAAATTTCCATCGACCGATTCTGTCAGCGCCACCAGCAACGGCAGGTTGCTATCCGGCCCATCGCTATGTGCGAAATCGGCGTCGGGCTTTGTGGGCGACGCAAACAGCGTCACGAGCGCGATGTTCGGATCGGCGATCGCACCGAGCAGCGCCTGCGCATTCTTTCCCGTGTTTTCGGGTTGCCAACGAGTGACGCTCATACCTGTGTTCTCCGTGGGTGGATGAATTTCTCGCGTGCGAGAAACGCTATCAGCGATTCACGACATAGACCGGCTTCGCCGACATGATCAACAAGAACTGTCCGATTAGAACCAAGGCCATTAGGGGTAGCGAAACCCAGGCCAGCGCCGAAAACAAGCCAAGTTGAACAACGGACCCACCGATCCCATAAATGACATCCGTCCGCCGGATGTTCACATACACGAGCCAACACGCAACGGCGGCACCGAGCGCCATGAGCGCGATGCCGTTCAGCGTGTCGCCATGGCTGATCTCCGCGGAATGCCGCCAGTAATTCCCAGCGATCAGCAGAACCAGCGCGGCGGCCGTTGCGTAAAACGCAGGTTTGGTGAAAAACGCGTGGCCGAATTTATCCAGACAGTGCTTGTTAAATTTCAAGACGCCAAAGACGATTGCCGCAATAGCGGCGATGGCGATAATCAGTTTGATGACCAACATGCCCGAGGCCCCCGCGGTATTATTTGTCAGACTATTATAAGGCGAGTTTTCCGGTGTTCCGAGCTTCATCGGAGCTACCCGGTAGAATGACCAGGCATCAATTCACCAAACGGAGTGATCGAACACGATGGCAGAATCCACCCGCACCTATGCTCAAGCCAAAGCGGAACTCGAAAAACTGCAGCAGGAAGCTGAAGCACTGCGCCAAAAGGAACTCACCGCTGTCGTGGCGGAGATCCGCGAAAAGGTTGCCGAATACGGTTTGACGGCAGAGGATATTTTCGGACGCAAGCGCAGCGGTAAGGCTTCCGCGCCCATCGCACCGAAATATCGGCATCCGAAAACCGGTGCGACCTGGAGCGGTCGAGGCAAGCCACCGGCATGGATCGTCAACGTCAAGAATCGCGATCGCTTCCTGATTCAGGAATAAGCGTCGACCCACTCAAGCGTCGCGGGCAAGGCGCGTGGTATCTCACCGCCTCCCGGCGCAACCGGGGCCTCTCCGGCAACACGTAGATCGACGTCGTTTCGAGCGACGCGTGGCCGAGCGTGCGTTGCTCGACTTCGAGCGCGATGGCGGCGCAGCCACTGTTAGCGCATTCCACCCGCGCCCGCATCACCTGGGCCCTACCGACTCGCTTCTCTGACTCTGGATCGGCACGGCTCAAGTTTCTGGCTCTCGTGCCGTTGAACAGTTTCTACGGATGTTCGGATCGGCCGATGTGGTTTGCTTCGCATCGACCGACCACGGACACAGGTCTCAGAAACCACAGACCAGCTTGCATTGATAGACCGGCTTCCCATCGGGGCCTATTGTCACACTACACTCGGTGTGACAATCGGCATCGAGCGGCACCACGCCGTTGTTGACGAAAGCCTCGTGAACGTCCGCGCTCAACGCTGCGAGCTTATCCTGAGTTTGCTTCTGAATTTGCTGATCCACGTTGGTCTCCTTGTTTGTGAGGGCTCGAACGAGCCCTTATCAGCATAGGAGAGATTCGGTAAAGCTGCCCTGTCTTTTTCTGACAGGAAAATTCGCCGCTACACGCGGCACTATTTAGCCGGGAGGCTTTGGAATGGTTTCGGTCTGGGTGAAGAAGCTAGCGAACGGTACATTCGAGGTGATCGACCAGGTCACGGGTCAGGTCTACGGAGCAGTCGAAGACACGCGAGACGTAATCGATTTTGTACGTGAGAAAACTGGGGATTTGGACGTTCTCTACGTCGACGGCCAATGATCGGAAAACGGAATGACCCTTGGGGCATTCTCGATCCGCTTGCCCGCATTGCGGGTACTTCGCGCATTGCGGCGCGGGCAAAGGGATACGGTGCAGTTAGTGCAACACCGCAAAGTGCCATAGGACAACAACATGCAAACGGTTTTTGCAATCTCTACGGTGATCTTCGGGGCATTGTCAGCGTTCTGTTGGAGCCGTTCGGCTCGAGTGAAAATCCCGACCGGTTGGGATACGAGCGTGCAGCAATCGGAGGCGTTCTCCAAGGCGGCCCGATATAACGCCGGCGGCGCTGGGTTCGCAGCGGCTGCTGTTGGCATTCAAGCGCTTCAGTCGCTTCTCACCATTTTTCACCTCGTCGGGTAAACAACATGACTGGCTTCGAACTGGATGGCTTTCTATCGGATGAAGTCGACGCTTACCAGCGGCACGTCATCGAGCAGTTCCCTGTCGTGGTCGGCGAGTCCATCGCTGCTTCGCGTGCAGCCATGGCCCAGCTGAGCGCAATCAGACTTGTTGACGCGAAGCTATCGACCTTGGTAGCCCTTTCGTTGTGGTCCCGATGTGTTTCTACCTGCCAAGCGTCAATTTTGCTCGGTCACAGAGGCATGGGGACCGATGGGCTCACGTTGCTGCGGAACGCCTTCGAGAGCCTGTTTCACTGCGGTGCGCTATTGGCAGATGCATCGGTCTTGGCAAGACTACGCGCAAAGGACGACTACGAAAGACTCAAACAGGCGACGGCGATACTGGGTCACGAGGACACGGTGAAGGCCTTGACACCGGAATCGAAAAAAGCGGTGGAAGCGTTCGTTCAGTCGGTACCCACGTCGAAAGATCTGATCTCGGCGTTCGACTGTGCGAAGTTGGCCGGACTGGAGGGGCTGTATCACACCGCTTATCGTACGTTGTCGTTGAAGGCTGCCCATCCGTCGCTGACAACGGCGGGGTATGCGTTCGGCGAGCAACTCACCGATTTGCGCTTCGGACCGTCGACAGACCATCTGGACGAGGTTTTTGGACTCGCTAGAGACTGTCTGAACATGGGACGAGGGATCGTGGGGAAGGCGTTGACGGCGCAAGCGTAGGAGCGCGGCCGTGGTCGATGAGGAACCGATCCCTCCTGGCGCCTAGGTTCGCTCCAGCCCATCCGCGAGTTCGTCCCAAAACTTGATCGTTGCCGCGCCGTAAGCCTTGATGTCCGCCACGGTAAGGTACAGGTCTTCACCCGACATCGGCCGATAGAGGCTCCGCGTGACATGGAACGGCATGGCAGCAAGCTGTCCATTCCCGCGCGTGGCGTCGAAGAGTTCGGGGCGTTGAGCCTTCAGGATATCGGCCGAATCGCCATCGGCATGCTTCACCGTGTTCGCGACAACACGCAATTGGTCGATGCACGACCAGCTCGAAAATTGGGAGAGGTCGAGGCCCTTTTCCGCAAGCCTCTTTCTCAGCACGGATAGCTTCAAGAGCGCATTGCTGTGCTCTTCGGCCGGCTGCAGTACTTCTTTGCGGTGAAACGCCAGCAGTTGCTGCTCCCACGTGTGATAGAGCATCGGGGCAAACGAATTGACAAGCGCCTGCCGGATCGCATCCATGCCGGCATAGTAATCAAAGCCCGCTTCGAACGCCGCATCGGCGAACATCGATCCGTCGGCACCATCGGAGTCGATCGGCACCGACACGAGTTCCTGGTACGTCTGTTCTTGAAGCGCGGTCGCTTCGGCGTCGATACCGTCAAAGGACGGTAGCAGGCGCTGCTCAAGCACCTGCAAAGTCCGTTCGAGATGCGGCTTGAAGGTCGTCCCAAAATAGCGACGCCAGAACTTGGCGTTGTGCATAGCATCGTTCTCCTCTTGCTTCGCCCCGCGGTCCCGCTATTGTGACTGCACGAGGCGCGCATGGTATTTCGCGATTTCCGCCCGGCGGCGCTTCTCCTCGGCCGTCACGTAGACGGACGTCGTCTGCAGCGACGCGTGGCCGAGCAGCTGCTGGACGACGTCAAGCGGCACGTCGGTCGCCACCGACTGCGTGCCGAACGTGTGGCGGAATGCATGGGGCGACAGGCTGGCGAGCCGCCGGCGTTCCGGCTCGCTGAGGTCCGGGATCTTCTCGAGCAGCTGTTCGATCGCCCACTGCACCAACCCGCGCGCACCGCGCACCGAGTATCCGGCTGTCGCGGTCACCGGTTGGCCATCCCCGCCCTCGCGCACAAACTTCTCGCGCGCACGCGGGGTGTGCGGAATCACCAGCGGCGCCACCAAGGCGATGCCTAGCGGCGCCCCGCCGTCGTACGCGTCGAAATCCAAGCCGCGATCCCGCCAGTGGGCGCGCAGCGCGTCGACGCACGTCGCGCTGATCGGCACGAATCGCTCCTTGCGCCGCTTGCCGACCACGCGCAGTTCCCACGTCGCCGGGACGTCGCCGTCGGCAGGATGCAGCTCGAGCGCGCTCCTCGATGCAGCGGCCGCTTCGGCAATGCGCAGGCCCGCATCCCCCATCAGCAGCAGCAACGCGCGCGCGGCACGCCAGCGCGACACGTCCGGTCCGGATCCCTCGCTCCAATCGGCCAGCACTGCCCGCGCTCTCGCCCACAGATCGAACGGCAGTGCTCGGCCGACCTGCAGCCGCTTGGCGCGCTTGACGGGTTTCGGATCCACCACGGCCATCCACGGATTGCCCGCGAGATACCGCACCTTGACGAGCCACTCGAAGGCCGCGCGGATTGCACGCACCGCGTACAGCTGGCTGTCAAGCGACAGGCCGCCGGGGGCAAACGGCCGCCACCGACCCGAAGCCCGAGACGCGGGTGGACCGGTAAACGCGGCCGACGGCGCGGCGAGGAACGCCTTGTATGCCTCGCAATCGTCCACCAGGAGCGCCGACAACGCGACGCCGCGTTCAACGACCGCCCACAGTAGCAGTCGCTCGAGCTCGCGCCGGTATGCGCGCTGCGTCGCGTCCTGACCGGCGTAGCGGCTCAGATAGGCGCGCACCGCCGCGAGATCGTGCCGCGCCTGAATGTACGGGAACAGCGGCGAGCGGTTCGCGCCCGTCGCGCCGGACAGCGGATGCGGGAGCGTTAGCCGCTCGAGCGGCGCCAGTTGGCCACGGGCCGGCTCAACTACGTCGCCAGCCGCGACCAGCGGCTCGCCCGTGTCGACGTCGTCGTCGACCGACACGCCGATCGTCAACGCATGTCGGCGTAGCCATGTGACCAGCACCCTCGCCCGGCCGGCGCCAATGCGCGGCACCGATCGCCACCAGCTGCCGCCGCGTCGGTTGCAGAACGCGACGAGCTCGCCGAGTGTCTGGACGCCCTCGCCGGCCAGCCGCTGCGCCACCAGTGGCCGAAACCAGCGGCCGACCGGGTGATCCGCCGCCGGCACCGCGGCCGCCCATGAACCGGCCGCCTGCTCGATCATCTGCAGGGAGACGGGTGTCAAGCGCGGTTCGCCATACTTCGCAATCGACGCCTGCAGGTGCGAGACGAGTACCGCCGATCCTTCCTGCAGCGCGCGCTCGACCAGGTCGTCGCGCATCGTGCGTAACAGGCGCTCGACCTCGAGCGTCTCGGTGGTCTCGCTGTCGAAGTAGAGGCGCGCGATCGTTGCGATCGACAAGCCCTTCACGCGCGCGCGCAGCGCCGTGAATTCGGTGCGGCTGTAGGTGCGCAGCGGTGGAAGCGTCAGCTGCTGAGGTTGGTTTGCCATCGATCAGGCAGCCGCTGCGCGGGCGCGCGGCTTCCGCGGCTGCGGCGTTGGGAAGAACGCGGCCCACTGCTCCGGTGTGGCGCGGTCGATGATCTCGATCGCGATCGCCCGCGCGGCGTCAACGGAGCCCTCTGTGATTCGGCCGACGCTTCGACCGGTCTCGACGTCGGACACCGAGAACAGTGCAGGCATCGTTGGCTCCGACAGCGTGCTGCGATGCACGGCCCAAGTCCGGCCCCGATGCTCGAACGCCACGCCGATCGTCTCGGCCCAGCGATCGTCGTGCAGCGCGACGTGGAACACGATTCCGTCGACGCGAATGGGCGCGGGTTGAGTAGACTGTTTTTTGGGGCCTGCAGGTGGCATGACGTTAACTCCAGTCTGGATCAGGTACGTCGATGAAATGCATCGGCGGGTCGCCGTGAATCAGCGCAAAAAAGTCGCCGGGCGCCGGCGGGTGTTCAATGAAGGGGCGCTCGACCGCTGGCGCGGGAAATGCCACGTCGATCAGCTGGCCGGCCGCCGTGCGGACGAGCGAGTGCGCGGCGAAGCGCACTTCGTGACCCAATTGGCATTCCGGCATCCACCCGCGCACCGCCTGATCGGCGGGATGGAGCAGCAGCCAGAGCATCACCTGCTCGTGGCAGTGATTGCTGCGCGGCGACCAGCCTGGCAGACGATCCGCGTAGTGATTTATCGGAAGCGCATCGGCGAACTGGCGCGCCATCGCAGTGCCAAGCACGGTACGAAGCGTCTCGAGGGCGGTTTGACGATCCGTCATGGGAGCACCCCTTTGGCGATTAACCAGTTCCATTGCGCGTGCAGCAGATCGCGAAGCTCGCTGTCATTCAACAAGAGGTACGCACCGGCAAAAGCCGCCTGAAGTCGATCGAGTGGAGTGAAGCCTTCCGCATCGCGGACCGCAGTTTTGCCATTGCGAACCGCCGTGAGGACCGCGTCAACGCCATCGCGGAACCACGCGATCGCGTTCCGGTCGTGTTCGTCCAGCGGCATCATCAGGCTGTTGCTGACGATGTAATGGCGAACGTGTCGGATCTCGGGGTACGTCATTGCATGGTCTTCGGCGGCGCAGGGTCGCCGCCATGTTTGTGCCGATCGATCAGGAAAATCGCGGCTGCAGCGCAGGTGTTCTTCGACAGCACGCCGAACGCGGCATCGAGCGGCGCAAAGTGGCTGGTCGCACCGTGCGCGGTACCGAAGTGCGTGCGCAGTTTGGCCGCTCCTCCGCAGATCGACGCCACGCCACCGAGCAGCTGCTTTAAGTCGGGCTGCAGTTGCGGCAAATCAGGCAGGCCCAGATTCTCAATGCAGGCTTTAAGCAGCGGCGACAGCGACTTGTCCTTGGGCAGCGGGACACCGCGTTCGGTCAGGATCGCGCTACAGACCGACTCCAGCATGGTGGTCGCACGCGTGAGCGCGTCCGCTGTGTCCTGATGCGTGGCGTCAAGGGCCGCTTGCCAGTTCTTGGTGACGGCTTCATTGTTGAGCGCCGCCAGGCTCGTGGTCATTTCGGATTCGATTTCACCCGAATCCGCCTCAAGAATGCTATCGAGTGCCGCGTGCGACTGGTCGACTTGGCCCTGCCGCTTGTTCAATTCGGCCCCGAGGTTGGCTAACAGCGATTGCAGCTGCTCGGGCGCCAACAACCGATTGAGCCACGTTTGCGAACAGTTGGCTAGCGGCTTCGACCGGTAACTGCGTTCGTCGTCGGCGGTCCCCATCACCTGGTCTTGCATATCGTCATCGGTATGACGGTAGAGCGCCCGGAGTTCCTCACCGTCGTAGCACAGACGCCCATAGATGCCCTCACCCGGCGCATCGAATTCCAGCATGGTGTCATCGCTGCTGGCGTAGATCTGGCCTTCGCCGAACGCGGCGTTCAGATCGGCCCCCAACTGCATCGCCTTTTTGTAGAGCGTGGCTTTCTTCGCCTGAATCTCTTTGTGCTGGGCCGCCAGCGCCTGGATCGTCTTTTTCATCATGATCAGGCGGTCGCCGAGCGCTTCGCATAGGCCAGCGCTTCGAAGCGCGCGCGATCCGCGCGAACGTCGGCCGCCGGCATCGGGTCGAGCGATGCGACGAGCGCGTCCCACAGCGCGAGTGCGCCACGGGCCTCGCCTACTGCGAGCCCTAGGCTGTAGGTGCCAATCTCGCACGCAGCGGCACGTTGCATTGCGTCGCGGATCTCGCGCTCGGCGCGTTTCGTGATTTGTTCGTAAGTCAGACTGGTCATCAACGGTCTCTTGGTGGTGTAGTCGGCGCTCGGGCGTGTTGAGCCGTCAAAATCCGTATTGATCGTCGCCCCAGCGCCGCAGCACCTGGTAGTCGTGTTCGGGCAATACGATCAGGCCCGCCTCGGCGGCCTCCAGCATGCGCTCCATCTGGCCGCTCAGGATCAGGTTGCCGTGCAGGCCGTAGAAGTACCAGGCGAACCGGTGGCCGATACGCTCGTCGAATTGCGTCAGCTTGCCGGCGAGGCTGTAGACGTCGAGCTTCGCGGTGTTCTTCAGTGCGGCGATCTTGCGCGTATGGGTCCAGCGCGGCACGAAATTCATGTCGCGACCGCTACCGCTGCGCGGGTCGGAATAGTCCTCGGTGCGGAACACCCACCGCTGACACACGCGCTCACCGGCACGACCGGCGCTCGACGCGGCCCAATCGTCGAAGAATCGCCGGCCGCGCCATTGCTGGTTGTCGTAGCCCGGCGCGAGATCGCGCACACTGATCACGCGCGATTCGCCCGTGTCGACGTTGCGCTCGACCAATTGCCGATCGCCGTCACGCTGCCGACGCTCGTTATAGGTCGCCTCGGCCAGTGCCGAGAAGTGCTTCATGTCGATCACGACCTCCAACCGATAGCGCGGCGCGCCGAGCGTGCGCCGCTCGAACCGTTCGACTGGCATGTCATGCCACCCCGAGCGCAATTCATGCACATCCGGCAGGCGCCAGGGCCTGGTGCGTGGAAACGCTTCGCGCTCGACGAATTCCTGTTCTTCCCACACCTCGATCTGCACGAAATTGTCCTGGTCGCCGCCGCGGTCGTACACGAAGTAATGCAACAGCGGCTCGACCTCGACCAGCTGATAACCGGCATCCTCGTGCGCGCGCAACAGCTCCTCCACCGAGCCGTGATGGGCGTCGAGTTGCTCGTCGATCCACGCGTGATAGTCGGCCGCGATCTCGCGGCCCTCGGCGTCGATCAGGCGCGCTGGCCGCTCGCTGAACTCGTCACGCGTCACCGCGTAGCGCGCGCCGCGATAGTCGGTGCGGGTCGCGCATGCGGTCAGCAACTCGGCATGCTTCGGCACCACGGGCGTCGCCGCAACGATCGTCGCGAGCACGTCGGTCTGCAGTTCATATTCCTTGCGCATCGGAGGGCTCCTGATTTAACGGCGCGGTGCGCGCTGCTCGAGGTGGATGACGTTGTTGCGGGCGAACCGCACGCGCTCGCCGATATAGAACCCGAGGTATTCCTGACCGGCACCATCGGCGCCGACGAATTCGATGACGAAGGCGCCGTAGCCCTCTTCGTCCGCCAGGCCATCGTGCACGCGGTCCATGCACACGGTCGCGCGCAGTAGCGGGCCGACGATCGGCTGCAGCTCGACCACGTCGCCCCGCTCGATGGTGTCGCGCCGCGCATCGCGTACCGTGTCCCAACCGCGCGTCGAGTCGGTCACCACCTCGAAATCGATCGGATGGCGCGCGCCCCACACGCGCAGCAACAGGTTCCAATACGCGAGCGGCATCTCGGTATCGCCGGCCTCCCAGCGTTGAAACTGACGTTCCGTGACGCCCAGCAGATGCGCCATCTGCTCTTGGGTCCGCCGGCTGCGCAGGCGCAGTGCGCGCAGCGTCGCGCCATCGCGATCGCCGATGTTCAGGTGCTGGGGTGTGGTCGACATGGTCACTCTCTCGTTGCACGACAAAATGTCGTCCTCAAATTCTAGCACGACATTTTGTCGTGTCAAGCCAGCGATCAGGAAACGAGTGCTGACAGCGTGCTGAGCACGATCGCGACGGCGGTCAGCCGCGCGGCGATCTGATTGAGTCGACCCATCTCCCGATTGGCTTCCACCACCGCGTTCCAGTTCGCCTCGGTGATCTGCATTTGGCGAACAGTCGACCAGAGCAGCTTGAGATCCGTCTCGACGGGTTCGAACTCCAACGGGTCGTCAGGATCGTCGGAGTCAGGCTGTGTCCGCTTGAAGTCGACCTGGGCCGACCGATACCAGACCCCGGCGCCGGCCACGCCAAACACGAAGCCGCCGACCGCCAGTGCAATTGCCAGATTGCTGCTCATCGAGTGGTCTCCTGCTGGTTGAGATCCGCGCTCAGGCCGGGGCCACCGGCGCTGGGTTCGTGACAGGGGGGACTGCCGGCAGCGTGCCGGAACTCAGCAACGCGGCCGAGCGCTGGTCGAGGTCGTTCGGTCGCACGGCCATGCGCAAGCGCTGGCACCACTGCGGCCAGCGCGAAAACACCAGCCGATCCAGGAAGTAGTTCGCCAGCGTCGCGTGCTCGACGCACAGACGCCAGTCCGCATACAGTCGTGAATCGGGTCGTGTCGGGGGAGGCGATCCGCGATAGGCATTTGGGTCCGTTGCGTCAAAATTCACGCTCATCAAGGCTTCGTGAGAAGCCCTGCGCGCATCCATGCCTTCCTCGAACGTATGGTGGACGATCTGGCATTGGAACAGGTGGCTGTACAACCGCGCGTCGATGTCCGACAGCTGACCGATCGCCGAGGTGTGCAGCGCGAACAAGCGCGGCCGCCATTCCTCGAGCTTCCTCATCGCATGAAAGGCACGCGCCCCGGCTTGTTGCACCTCATCCAGGGCGTCGATTTTTTCAATCTTGTCTAACGCCGTTTCTATGCTCATGCCGGCCGCGACCAACTGCACAAGGTCAGGCAGCACCATGCTGGCCGCAATGCGGCGCTCGCGGCTGCGGGCGGAGACGGCCACGATCCACGCGCCGGCCACGCCGAGCAGACCGCCGGTCGTCGCGCCGATCAGGGTCTGCCAGTGGTCGAGCAGGTCCAGAAAGCCGTCCGGCGCGGCGGCGGCCACGGGCACCGGCAGGCACACCTGCGCAGCGGTGGCGGTCAGTTGATAGAGGTAGGCGGTCATCTCAGACGGTGTCCTCGGTCGGCGCTGTATCGATCGGCTGATGCACGTCAGCTGGCGATGCCATGGGCGGTCAGGAACTGTTCAAGGCGGGCGAGCACGCGGGTTCCGAAGCTCTGCATCTCCACTTCGGTGCCATCCGGCCAGCGCACCCACCGCTCGCCGCTGGCGTTGAGCGCCACGGTGTTGAATGGGGCGCTGCCCAGGGCGCCGCTCGCGCGATGCGTGGCGGGGTCCGGCCGACCGCGATCGAGCCTCATGTGCTTGGCCTTGTTGGACACGTCCCGACACAGCTGGATATCCGGCTCGGCCAGCAGCGCGGATCGATCGGCCTCGGCGACGGTGCCTTTCAGGTAGTCGGTCACCGAATGTGCGGTGACGAAGAAGTTGAACACGTGGTCGATCGACGGTTCGCGCGCCAGGCGGTCGAGCTCGCGCCGCGCCTTGCGCAGCATCGCCGCGGCGTCCGACAGTTCGAAGAAGCCCATGGGCGACCTCTCGGGAAGGCCCGCTCCTCGCGGGGCGGGCCAAGGTTGAACAACCTGCAGCGTGACCGTATCGGAGACCGGCACGATGCGCCACAGGGACACGGGTCGCGGCCGCTACGCCGCGGCGCTCACAGGGCGCTGCAGCCGCGCAGCTGCGCGAACAGCAGCAGGAGCAGCAGGAGCAGCAGCACGGACACCGCCCACCCCCGCACGTCATTGGGCATCGAACACCTCGCCACGTGGGTCCGTCCGGGTCGCCCGCCGGCCGGTGTCGGGGCAGGTCGCGCATCGGCCTGCTCTTCGTATAGGACGGCGCGCCGCGTTTTCGAGGCCGCGTGAGCAGAAAATCGCCAAACCTAGGGAAAGTACCTACTCCGCCCCCAACCCGGCCAGGGTCAAACCGCACTTTGGGGATTCTAGGGCATTAAATGCAATGCCGCTAATACGAGTTATCGGCATTGACGGCGCGCCACAAAAACCCGGCCGCAGCCGGGTTCGCCCGTCGCTCAGGCCCGCATGATCAGGTACGCGGCCACGAGCGGCAGGTGGGCCGCGGCGATCGCCGCCAGCGGGTGAACCAGCCCGTAGATCGCCGGCCGCGCGGCGGAGAGCCCGCGGTCGACGCCACTGCGGCCGCGACGCCCCTGCCCCACCCGTCTTCCTTGAACTGCCATGCTGTCAGGTTCATTGCCGAGATCCTCTGCATTCACACGGTAGATTCCTTCGTACCGGCCGCTCACGCAGCGGGCTCGCCGTCCGGCAGCTCGGGGTCCGGCAGGTACGACACCTGGCCAGGCGGGATGATGAAGCTCGGCAACCAGTCGTCCAGGGCCGTACACACGCGCTCGTAGGCCGCGTCGAGCCCGGAACCCTCCGGTGCATTCGGGGCGTCCGGAAACAGGCGCCGGCCGATCTCGATCATGTCGCCCCAGAGGAAGCCGTACCGCCCTCGTTCCAGCATGGTCCACAGCGCATCGTAGCGCTCGGCCTCAAGGGACATCAGGCCGACCGACATCGCGTCGGCGATCCGGAATTTCATGTAGCCGATGCACCACTCGAGGAACATCTGCTGAACAGCCGTCATCGGCGTTGTCACTTCGCCATCTCCTTGGCCACGCCCACGTGTCGCGGCACGGCGATCGGCCTACCTGATGCGCCCGGCGGTCGGCCGGCGCTTATTGCTCGCCCCGGGACGCGTAGATCGTGCACACGATGCACGCGGCGAACGTTACTCCCGCCGGTACGCTCCAGCCGAGCGCGAGGCACCCGACCGTCAATGAAAAGGCAAAAAGCGCCGCACCGCCGAATCCGTTCATCCCCGCTCCTATTCTGTTCCCACGCGCCCGGTCGTGCGTCGGTGGCGCCCATCCTGCCGCCGGCGACCGCCACGCCACGTTACGTCGCCGGTCGCAGCCAGTTTTCGACCGGCAGCCCCGCGACACGGGTGAATTCAGCCGTGTTGTCCGTGACCAGCACGGCGTCGACGGCCAGCGCATGCGCGGCGATCAGCATGTCGTTGCCGCCGATCAACTGGCCTTGCTTCTCGAGCTCGGCCCGCAATCGCCCGTAGCAGCGGTCCGCGTCGGGCTGCAGCGGCAACACGGTCAGGCTCGCGAGCAGCTGCTCGACGCGCTGCGCGAGCGTTGACGAGCCGCGCTTCCAGACGCCGAACCGCAGTTCCGCGGCGACGACGATCGAGGTGCACACTTGCTCCGGCGGGGTTTCTCCGATCCGGGTGGCGCATGCGCCTCGCGGGTCGCGGATCACGTTCGACAGGATATTGGTGTCGAGCAGATACAGCGTCATTCGATGTCGACCGGTTCAGGGGGAAGGTCCTCGATGTCCGGAAAGGTCTCGTCCAGCGGGGTCCATTGGGCAAACAGCTCACGCAAGGGCGCGGCCTCCACGGGCTCAATGATCAAGCGGCGGCCTTCCCGGTGGATGGTGACCTCCGAGACCGGCAGTTCGAATTCGCGCGGGATCCGCACGGCCTGGCTGCGCCCGTTGCGAAACAGGCGCGCGTGGCGGGTGTCATGGGTTGGCATCAGGACGCCCCCTCTTCAATCGGGTTAGCATATGCCACAGCATATACAAGCCGAAATCTATTCGCAACTTTTGTCCTGCCGACGTCGCCACCCTCGTAATGTCATGCCACTATAACGTCACGCCATTGCGAATCGCACACGTTGTAGCATTACGCCGTTACGCCACTATAAAGCTATAACGTCATAACATTGCAGCACCATGCCGTTATAGTGGCCCGTCTTCGGGCGTCCTCCATACCCCGCACCTCTATACATCTACAGCGTTACGCCATCACAGCACTACAGCACTACAGCACTACAGCACTACAGCACTACAGCACTACAGCACTACAGCATCATGCCACCGAATCTCAATTGCAGCCGAGTCTGCAGCGTCATACCTCTATAGCACCACGGCATCATGCCACTACAACGGTACGGACTCATAACATCATAACGGCATGGTGCCATAACATCATAACGGCATGAATTCACGACGTTATAGCGGCATGCCTCTTCAACATCACGGCAAGCGATCTCGGTGCCGATCCCGGACTATAGTGCTATGCCGCTATAGCGCCACGCCATCACGCCATCACGGCTGTACAGCCTCATAACTTTGCGATGGTGTAATGCTATAACATTGTGACGGGACGAATCCACAACGCTATACCATCATAACGTTACAGCGTCACGCCGAGAGGTGTCGGTGCGTCCCGAGCTACAGCGCTATGCCTCTATAGAGCTACGCCACCATGCCATCGCCGCGGGACAGCTTCATAATTTCGTGATGGTGTGACGCTATGCTGCTATGGCGTTATGACGGCACGAATTCACGACGTTATGCCGTCATACCTCTGCAGCATCACGCCGAGAGGTCTCGGTGGCGATGTGTTGCTCTAGTGCTATACCTCTATAGCGCTACGCCATCATGCCATTACGGCGGCACCAACTTCCTGATGCCGTGATGGTGTGATGCCATACCGCCATGACGCCATAGCGTCGCGGATTTGCGACGTTACGCGGCGAAGTAGGTAACGAACGATTCGTCGTGCGGTTCGCGATGTTATGATGGCATGCAGCTACGGCGTTATGCCTTCATGACGCTTTAATGCTCTGACGGCGTAGCTCTACAACCGCATACAGCTATAGCGCTATAAGGGTAAAACTATGAAACCAGCAAAAGGCGTTGACGATCTGGCGTCTCGCTTGCGCACCGCAAGTGAAGCACCTCTTGTGCAACCACCCGTCAACGAGCCGTCCGGCGGCCCGTCGCCTGCAGCGCCGGCTCAGAGCATCCCGGTGTCGGTATCCACCGATCCTCGTGAACAAATACCCGCAGCCAAGAAAGTCGCGAAGAGGGCAGGGGCAAAAGAAGTCATCGACACGATGGCGTTGACATTGCGTCCTACGCGAACGCTGCACGCGCGTTATGTCGCAGCCGCCGCTAAACGCAGCCAGGAACTCGGACGAATGGTGTCCGCGCAGGAAATCATGCTCGAAGTACTCGAAAAGGGGAAAGTATGAGCAATATCGTTTATGTCGGTGGTCAAAAGGGTGGTACGACGAAGACCACTACGTCGCATTTGATGTCTCTCGGTGCCATTCTCCGTAAGCAACCTGCGGCATATGTCCTGACGGATCCGCATCGACGCGTAAAAGAACACGGGCGACCGTACGGCGTACTCGATGGACGGGACGCCGCTCATCTTGCCCAGATCCTGACAGCGAGCCAAATCACCAAAAATGGATGGCTCATCGTCGATGGCGGCGGCAACCGTCCTGCTTTTGACAAGGAGATGGCCGCGGCAGCTCACCTAACGTTGTTGCCGTTCCGCGCCTCGGAGGAAGATCTCGAGGCGGTCGCGCTTGATATGTCCGCTATGCCCGGTGCAATTGCGTTGCCGTCTGCATGGACAACCAATAAGCACGCACAAGCCTCGGCACAGCGCTATATCGATGCCTTGGAAAAGGCATTTCCCGGACGGGTGCTTCACAAACCAGCCTGGTTCGTCAATTCTGCGGCAGAGCTCCTCGGCGCGACGCTTGAAAGCCCCTCAACAGCCGTCCGAAACGCTGCGCGACATTGCTTCGATATTCTGTCCGCTGCATTTGCGCAGCACGGAGTGCCCGCCGAAGTACCTGCTTGATCGGGAAGTTGCAGCGAAGCTGGGACGCCGCTCGGTGTCGTCGGGCGTTGCTCGGCGCAAAATTGCGCCCTGCGGGCCACGCCTCCGTATTACTTCGTCTGGCAATCCTAGACGTCATTCGCTAGGGGGGCGCGAGTGGTCCGGACCGTCTCCGACGGCCGCCCCACACGCGCTGGGGTTGGGGCAACGATGTTCGAGGTGATCTCTGGGGAGAGGGTGAAGAAATTTCACAGAGAAACAACACCTGTGGTTGCCTTTAAAAGACAACCCCCTTTAAAACCTTTAGCTTCCTGAGACCCTTATCCGGCGAGCGTTTCACGGATGATCGGTCATCCTTTATGGGGTAAAAGGTCAGGGTCCGTGGGGCGGTTCGGTCGTAGTTTATGGGGTGGGGTCATGTTTTGTGGGGCAGCGTGATTTTAACTTAAGACCGGGCCTCAACTAATTGAATACAAAGGGATATCTCCGAGGCTTAGACGGAATCGGATGGCCGCAGGTCGTACTTTGTGGGGCAAAAAGTCATGATTTGTGGGGCGGCTCAGTGGGCCTATCGAAATGGCTCCCTTATCGCGCCTCAAAGGTCATGGTTCGTGGGGGGATGCCGACTAGTGAGTTGGCGCACACTTCCTGCTAAGTCTTTGAAACCATTGAGTATTTTCTCACCCGATTGGAAAGGTCATGGTTTATGGGGCGCCTATGCGTCGGCCTTGGTCGCTTCAGGTCATGGTTTATGGGGCTTGCTCTTGCAGCAAATGTTGTCGCCCGAGAGGTCGTGGTTTATGGGGAGCGTGGGCGGCCCCGTTCTGTCCGGCTG
>NZ_NKEZ01000005.1:0-760925 GCF_002223345.1 Burkholderia sp. AU16741 | reverse complement strand
TGGGGACTAGATCCCCTTGAAGGGTCGTTCGAGACCAGGACGTTGATAGGTCAGGTGTGTAAGCGCAGTAATGCGTTCAGCTAACTGATACTAATTGCCCGTAAGGCTTGATCCTATAACAAGTCTGCCTTGTAGATCGGCGCCGTGCGCAAGCACTGGCCGCGATCCAAAGCGACATGTTGGATTCTCGTGTGTGATACACACAACCTAATTACTGCTTCTTCCCAGATTGGTTCTGTTGGCCACGCCAGCAGAACAACCCCCTTTGCCTGATGACCATAGCGAGTCGGTCCCACCCCTTCCCATCCCGAACAGGACCGTGAAACGACTCTACGCCGATGATAGTGCGGATTCCCGTGTGAAAGTAGGTAATCGTCAGGCTCCCTAAGCCAAGAACCCCCGCCCGACCAGGCGGGGGTTTTTGCATTTCGGCGACGGAAATGTGTGGTGTGCTCGGCGTAGATTACACCTCGTGCCGAATAGCTACACGGCAGCGGACCTGAGTGACCGGCCCACTGCAGTTTCAGAACGATCGTCGCTTGTCACAGTTACTAACGGTATGGAGCATCGGGTACCGAGCTTCCAGACGGATAGTGACTTGTGACGCTCACCATCGGCAAGGCGCTGATCACATCGGCGTGATGATAAGTCGCTTGTCCTCGACGGTAATCCGGACGCGTTCTCCAGCCTCGAATCCAGCGTCCTCAAGCCATACTCCAGCTATTTTGATCCACGGGAAATACGTCGTGTTCAGTTTCCGGTTCGCTCTGATGGCGCGGAGAACCCTAGACAAGGAATGATGGCGCGCTGACTCTTGAACAGTGACGAAGCGTTCCGTTACGGGGGCACGTGACTTATGATTGGCGTTAGCCATTTCCGACTCCTGGTTTGAGTTGGTTGTGGTCAGCGGGTCGTATGGGTGGCAGCCCATGCGGCCCGCGCTTTTTGCGGTGACGCCATTCGAGTCTACCTAACTGGGCATCTCGAAATATGGAAAATTCGAGGGGTGGCTAAACGGCATAGGTATGGAAGCGCCGTGATCCACTACGACGCTTTCGGGTGATGACCTTTACCGTCCAAACCTCTCTTGAATCAGTATCGCGACCTCAGCGGCCAGATCCGGATCGTGAGGTTGCCATTTGACGCGGCTCACTCTTCGAGGAATTCAACTGTCAGCGTCGCCGGCGGTCGTTCGATGCAGCAGCTTTTACGCAACCGAGTCCGGAATATTGTGTGATGCGACGTATTCGCACGCTGCCAATTTTATGAACAACAGTAAGAAAAAGGCGAAGACCTCCCGCTTCATAAAACCCAGGCGGGAGGACTCATCGCACTCCACGGACGATGTTCTCGTCCGTAAATCCACCTCGATCACCCCTGCCACCAATCGGGAGCCACTTCGTCTCGAACGCTCCAACCATCGGCAACTTTGTTTCCGTAGCGGTAGGTGGCGATCGGAACTAGTGCTTCAGCCGGCGCGCAGCCGCCGTGGTAGCCGTTCCGTTTGCTTGCGTATCGCAACTTGCTACTCCATGCCAGGACCACGTCATCCATGCCAGTAGCGGCTCTGACTCGATTACCCCTCAAGGTAATCTCCCCATGGTAGGACTCCAGACTTGGTTCGCGCCATCGAGCATTGGGGCTTGCCCCCTGCATGACCGTATCTTGGTCAAGTACATGGCCGTGATCACTGGTGAACACTACAGCACGTTCGGAGGAACGTGCTTCTGCTAGCAGCGCATCTAAACCCTTAAACTGCGCAATTTCCCAGCGCAGCCGCAGTTGGTCAGACTTCATCAAATGATCGTCGACTGCATTGATAACGACGGCGACGACTCGTTGTCGGGTGTCGCTCAGGGCAGTTCTGAGATCGTCTGAAAGAGCGACACCAGAAGTATCGAGCAGATCTCTTTTATGAAAAATCACCGGCGGCTTGCCAGCAACAGACGGGGCAACGAGTGCCGGATAGGAGCTAAACGCCGCGCGTTCCGTTGATGCAGATCCAGCGCAAGCGGTGCCACAAAGCAGCGACGTCCTAGAGGCTTCCGTTGTCGACGGTAACATAGCAAGCAAAGTCGAACAGCCCCCGTCGGCGGGTTCGAACTGGACCCAGCCCTGCTCCTTTAGACTGTGATGCAGTTCCAGAAAAACCGGGACACTCATCCCGTCCACTACAATGAGCAAGCTACGCCCGGCTACCGCAACCGGTGCGACGCATTTCTCGAGGGCGTTCTCGATCGAAATCAAGGACGTCCCGTTGGGCTGATCAGTCGCCAGCGACTCAGCGAAACGCTGGTCGAACAATTCTCTGCGAGTCCGAGTATTTTCTCGGAGCAGGCCATAGGCGTTTGCCAAGTCTGCAGAATCGTCGCCTTCCAGCAGCACGGTTTGCGCCCAGTCCACCCAGGCGATCTCATTACGATACTGCTCAGACAGCGCGTTTAATGACGACGGGAAATTGCTCTCAGTTTGCGTCAGCCAACTGACTAGGCGGACTGCCATTTTGCATCTTAGCTCGGAGCGACTGCTTAGGACTGGGCCTTGGTGTGCCATCATGCGCCCGAACTGGAGGATGGCCTCCGGCAAATTGAGGTTGTTCAGCGCGGCAGCAAAAGCCCTGGTCTTCTCGCGTAGGGCAGCATTTCCATACCTTGCGTGCGCGGCCAGTGGCTCTGCTTTGAGTTGTGTTACCAACACCTCATAGCGCGCAACCTGCTGCTGTTTGGCGGCATCAGGGGCGCGATCAAACCATGCGTCAGCTGCTCTGGCCAGTTGATGACTGGTGTGTGACGCAATCGTCAATCCATTGAACAAAACCTCCAGCCGGGCTGCTACCTTGGCCTTGCTGGATTCCGAACCAGTGGTCTTGTCTTCCAAGGCGTCACAGAGCATGGCAATTGCGACCAAGTCGTCGGCGCTCCCTGTATCGATGGCCGCAAAAACGAAGCTCACCAACTCGCCGAGTGCCTCTCGAAGGCGTTGAACCGTTTCTTGACGCGCGGTATCTTCCAAGGCCTTAAATTGCTCACGCCGTTGGGCATCGCCGGTCCACTTCAATAGGTCAAGTTCCGTCGGTGGATACGACTCGAAGCCCAATACAACTTTGAACAGCTCTTTCCAAGCCCGATCCTGGTCCAAAACGAGTGACCGAACAGGGGCATAGCCCTCTGCTGGCATGTAGCGCACGAGCAGTTCAGCCAGCCAGCGATGGCGAGCTAGGCGCGGGTCAATGTGCGCCGCCCGGAAGAGAGTCAGCACGGTTTGCCAGAGGTCATGAGTGATGGCGCGTCGCTTGGCGCAACGTGCCAGTACGTCGGAGCCTAGCTCACTCTCGTTTCCAGAAAACAGCAAGACAACCGGCGTCGTGCTGGCGCCATGGCGGCGCATCGCGTCGCGAACGGCTAAAGGGGAACTGCAGGCCGAGACTGGCCAGCTCGAAGCGTTCACATCCACCGCAGCGCCATCGAAGGCGTCCAAGGGCAGCTGCAAAAGGATGAACCTTGCTGGCGGGTCTGCCTCGTGCGCCTGCTTCGCCTGAAGACTGATCTGATGTGCCGGGACCTTCATTCCTGTTCCCGGATCACGATCTGAATGTCTACACTGACTTCGCCGAGCGCCTCAAGCAGCGTCCGCGCATCGGCTAGTGCTTTGAGGGCATCGGTCTTGACCAATCTAGCGCGCTCAATTCGCTGAGCAGCCTTCATGCCGGGTTCTGGTTCCTGCTCCGGAGTGGATTGAGGCTGCGGGCTTGGGGGTGCCGCCCGATTGGCGACATCGGCCATCAATGTTCCCGCATCGCGCTCAAACTGCACAACGGCAGCATGCAGTCCGTCGACGTATTCGTAGCGGAGCACGGCATGCGCGAGGCTTTCCAGAATCTGGTTGGCCCGTGGCGCAAACTCGCCGCTGCCGCTCGCAATCGAGCGCAGACTGTTGACCAGATAGTGTTTAGCCTCAACCCGCGCCAGCGCCTGGACGCCACCTAGCACGGCCTTGGCTTCGGCAATTTCCTCGGTACTGAAATCCAGTCGGGACACCAGATTGACGACGTCGATCTCCGAGCTGCTCGACTCCAGCGCAGCGAACCAGTCTCTGAGCCGTGTGCCGCCCGTCTTGCGCAAGGCAGGTTCTCCCGTGGCCACGACATCCGTCTGCACCAAGGTCATCAACTGGTCGACAACGCGCAGATAGTTCAGCAGATGGGCTGCCGTGTCGGCCACGCGCCTGCGCGCGGCGCGTGAAAACTCCACCAGTCCAGGTGCTGACCGATAGAGTGTGGCCATCGCCGGGTCCAGCATTTCGCCTGCGAGTTTGGTCGCCTTGTCCCATTCGGCCACCGTCGGCAACGGTTGCTCGCGCACCTCGCATTCGTTCGGCACGTTGCCGATTTCGCCTTTGAATGGTTGACCGAAGCGGTATAAGGAACGATTGCTCTTGGCCAGCCAGGTCAAGATTACAAGGTCTTGTAGATCCTCGCGCAGGCCGCGTCGATCGGGCAAGTCCAGCCAACGGCGAAGATCGGTCACCGTGGGCTCGCGTCCCGCCTGCTGCGCAATCTGTCTAGCAAAATGCTGCGACCAGTCGTCACGCAACTGCAGTGCGGCCTCACCGACCTCGGCCAAATCGAGCTTGGGCGCAATACGCTTGGCGTCGTCTCGAAGCGAGGCTTCGAGTTCGACACGATGGGCGGGCTTCTGGGCCGCCAGCACCATCAAATCAGCGAGGCGCTTGACAGCGATCGGGCGTGGCTCGGCGTCAAAGTGCGGGTGGGCAGGAAATTCGTAGTCCAGCGCTTGCTCGGTGAGTTTTTCGAACGCATCTTTGAAGTTGGCCGCCACCGGTGGGCGCAAGACCAAAGAGGGGTCCAGGCTGAAGTAATGCTCGTCGACCGTTTGCGCGGGGTCCAGTGCTTCCTGGGCGACGCTGTTGAGCCCGTAAGCCGTGTACAGGCAGTTGCGAATGAATTGGCGCAGTTGGTCACGCTGGTTGGTGAGCAGCACACGCGCTTGCTCGCGATCCGCCTGCGATAGCTGGCTGGCGTACTGGTCCAGGTTGTTGCCACGCAAGACGAAGTTGATGACCACCAGACGGCCCAACTGGTCCTGTGTGTTGGGGGACAGGAAAGATGGCAGCCACGCCATCGAGCGGCCGACTCTGCCTTCGTTGAGGAATCCGTTAATTTTGGCCACGTCGTCCTGTGGGCCGTGCTCGGGCTGGTGATCAAACGGGAAGTCGATCAGGATGCGCCATGTTCCTTCGCGCCCCTTGAGGGTGTCGAAGGACTGCTCACGGACATTGCCAAACAGAATCTCGGCGCCGCGCCGCGAACCGCGCCAGTTGATCTCCATCTCGGGCGGCAGCAAGCTGGAGCCTGCATCGGCCAAGCCCAAGCCATCGGTGATCAACTGTCTGACTTCCGCCTGCCGGTTGCCCTGCGTGTCAAACGACATCGCATTGGCCAGGATGGCGTCGGTGTCGACCTTGGCCACTTCGACGGACACGATCGGATTTGGCGAATCGTCCGCGATCTTGATTTCACCAGCCTGGCCTGCCCAGCGCTTAAGCTTAGTCAGCACGGTGATGCCCTCGCTGCCCGGCACCGGTGTGCGAATCGTGCCGTGGTTTAGCGCCGCCAGCTTTGTTGGCGTTAGGTTCTTTAAGGCTTCGACTTCGGGCACTAGCGCCGCCAACACCAGAGTCTTGAGCAGCCGCGCGTCGTTCTGCAAGGCGGCTGCCTTCTTCGGATCGGCCTTACCCGACTCGATGTCTTCCCAAGCTACGCCGTGCTGAGTCTCAAGAATCGGTAACAACCGCCGCCGCCAGAGCTGCTTGGCCTGCTCGAAAAAGAGCTTGATGCCATGGGTAAAAGGCTCATCCCCATCGGCAATCACGTCAAACAGATCGCCAACCGGGATGACGTCGCCAATCTCCAGTGTGTCCGCCTTGTCCACTAGCATCTGTTGCATCAGTTTGAGTGCCGTGCGCTCGCGCTGCAGCATCGACGACACAGCGATCAGGGTCTGAACCAGTGCTGGCGTGAAGGGGTACAGGTCCTGCAGCATCTGCTCATCACCGTCGCGGGTCAACAGGGTTTGCAGTACTTCGGGTTGGCTGCCCAGCAGCTTATTGATCGCACTCTTGAGTTGCACATCCTCTGCAGGCCCGCGCGTGCGCAGCAGTCGCTTCTTGGCAATCTCTGGAAGGTTTCGATCTTCCAGGTTCACTTTGTCGAAGCGGGCCTCCCAATACTGTAGTGTGTCGGCAAACGACAACTGCTCGGCACCAGGCATGTGCTCACCTACCAGTTCGCGCAGATCGCGCTGACGGGCCATGAAGCTGATAATGGGCGTTGGGCGGTCAGCGTTGCTCGACTCGACTAGCTTCGCGACCTTTTGTCCTTCACGGGCAATCCAGGCCACATCCGCTGCGCGGCTGGCCAACCACAGGATGAACTCGTCCAGAAACAGGATGATGCCGTCGTAGCCTAGATCCTTGGCGTGGTGCGACATCGCCGACAAGCCCTCGTCCAGCGAGGTATACATCTCGCGCTGCGAGGCCGCCAAATGGCTCACGCTGCCGTAGAACGCACGTGTCAAGGCGCCGACAAGTTGGAATCGCTCAGGGCTTCCGGGGGGCACCATCAGGGTGGCCTCGAAGCGAGCGGCGGCCCAGGTCTGCGTGACACGCCCCCAGCCGCCGCCAGTGGGCGCGCCGGTTGCGCCATTCAGGGTTCGGAAGAATGCCTCGTCGCCCATCTGGGTGCGCAGCTTTTGCGCATCGTTGAGCATGCCTTCGCTCTGATAGAAACCAGGGCTGGGCGCCTCCGGGTGCAAGCGGGCGGTGAGTTCTGCGTAGCCAGAAAAGAGCGCCGATTCCAGCGTCTCGGCATTGATCATGTGGTACGGCACGACTAAGAACTTCTTGCCCTGCGTCCAGCCGTTGTGCTTGGACACCACCGGAGCCAACTCAGGCTTGCTACGGGCCACGGCATCGCCGCGCAACAACAGCGACAAGATGGCCATGAAGTGGCTCTTACCGGAACCGAAGCTGCCGTGCAGGTATGCGCCCTTGCTCATCCGGCTGTCGATCGCGCCTTTGACCACCCCGAGCGCCTGATCGAAGCACTTCACCAATTGAAGCGTAGCGACGTAGTCGCGCACGGTTTCCGCAGGGGCATTCAGGCCGTCGGTGAGGCGAAGAACAAAGTCACCCTGGTGCACCTGCTCTGGCAGATCAAATATTTCGCGCAGTTTTGGCATGTTGTTGTATTCCTCGGATTCAGTAAATCAGGTCAGGCCTGGGCAGCAGTACTGGCTCGCCTGCCGCGTGTGCGACGAACGGGTGCCGGGGGGCGCCAAGCGCGCACGGCGCTCAGGGTCAGCCCGTGCTGTGCCATCTGCGCATCGAGCAGGCCTTGTAGGTAGTCGCCGGTGTTCATGCCCAGATCGTCATCGACCTCCGGATGCCATTGGTGCACCCAGGGCAGCAGTTCGTCTAAGCCGGCCAACGCGGGCGTCAAACGCGCTGCATCAGTCCCTTCACGTTGCAGCATCTCGTACAGGTAGGCCGTCAGGGCCAAGGCTCGGGCCTTGGCATCATAGCCGGCCCACAGCAGCATCGGGCTTCCTGCGTCGTTGCTACGCTCCAAGCCCGGGAAACTGACGAAGCGCTCCTTCGGAACATCCAAAGCGCCGCGCAACTTCCAGTACATGCCGTCGCGGTAGTCGTCCTGCTTGTACTTCGGCGGGACGGGAATGGCACCCACGTCCGTCGCTTTACGTCGCGCCTGTTCCTCCTTGATGACGTCGATTGGCTCATCAGCCAGTCGACGGGCCACCTCCGCGTCGATCGCATCTTCACGCCTCTGCATCTGCCAGGTGTTTTGCCAGACGGCGCGCTTGCGCAAGCCACTGTCGCTGTAACGCAGCGCATCCAGATATGGCACGCTGGCCTGCTGCACCAGTGCCACAACGGTCGCGTGTGCGTCGCTGCCGCTGCCTGAATACAGGTCCAGGGCGCGCCGAAACTCTTCGTCACCAGACAACGCATCGACAAGCTCGCGAACCGCACGCAATTTCGGTGCGGAATTTGCATCGCGCTGCCACAGGTCTGGTGCTTCCAGGCGATTCAACAGCCACTCTTCGAGAGCCGCCTTCTCGAGCGTCTCCCATTCGGCCGTAGCCCAACGACGCTTGTACTCTGGTCGCTCGATCAGTGCTAGATCGCGCGACTGGCGAATGGCGGCCATCCGCCTCTCGACCACGGCACGGTAATTCGCGGGCCAATTGCTCGGGATCTCGACAACGGGATCAGTCCCATGGCGTTCGAACCAAGTCGTTGCTGTGCTTCCGATAGCGCAGTCTTGCGCAAGTACCAATTCGAAGGCGCGTTCACCAAAACTGATCGGAGGAGGCTCTCCGTCGAAGATCAACTCGTCAAGCGCCAAACCGTAAGACTTGTACACCTGCCAATCCAACTCCTCCTGCAGAGCGATCATCTGGCGCCGAAACAATTCGGCGGAATTTTTTGAGCTCATTAGGTGCGTATGGGCCGGGACATGATCGACAATAAGTTGGTCCGGAAGCACTCTGGCGCGCTCAAGTGCCACCTGATGAATCCGAAGAGAAACCGCGGTTGGTCGTTCCTCCACTGTCGGGAATCGACCAGCTACGGTTCCTGCGTACTCATAGAAGTCCTCAAATGCGTCTGTTCGTTGGCGCGCCCCTCGCTGATCGACTGTGCTGCCCTTGTTATGACAAACCTGCTTGAACCAGAAACAGGCAAGCGATGAATTTAATAATCCAGTTAGCCCGTGATACTGACTCTCGCTGGAGTCGGCCGCAAGCTTGATGATCTGGGCTGATCTATTGAATACTTTCCCACCGTTGTCCACGACAAAATGGTTATGTGTGGCGACAAATGCGAAAGTAATCGAATTAGGTGGATTAAATCGGCGCAAGGAAATCTGATGCCACTCCCACCATGGCCTGCTTTCTGAGAAGTAGGTGCCGCCAGAGAAAGTCGCTCGATTCCCCAGTACTGTGCGATATGGCCAAACCCAGCGATGAAGGCCTGGCATGGCTTCAATAGCAACAAGGTCCGTATCAGAGTACGGGAAAAGACTCGATTCATTGCTACGTTCAACAAGCCAGTCGCGGACAACGTCGCCTACAACAAATCGCCTTACGTAGCGCTCCTCTACCCCCGCTCGCTTGAAGTCACCCAGCTTGGCTAGAAATACACCGTCTGCATTTGTTTGCCCGGAGTAGCCAATCTCCACGACTTCTTTCGCGACAGTACTTTTGTTATTCGCAATCTCCTGTACGAGATCTGCGGCCCCTCCGCCCCCCATAGTCCACGGGTGACTCGTGAAGGCGTCGCGACTAACATCGGAAACGCTTACCCATTCGGAAATGGAATCCCGAACATCAATCTGATCAACGATAGCCCGCCAGACAACTCCCAACGCGGGATCTTCGGGCGTTTTTGGCTCACCTTTGATCCCCATTACAGCTCGAACCGTTTCACTCGCAGGGGCTCGCTCACGGCCAATCAAAATAACTGTCGGCGTGCCATGGCCTGGGATGTATGCCCCCGAGGTGTCAATGACGTGAGTGAGGTCCACTTTGGGGAAAAATACCTCTACCAGCTTCTTTCCAAACTCGCGCTTCATGAACGAGTTGGCAACGATCAAACCAACAAACCCGGCTCGCTGTGTGGAGTCAGTTCGCTTGGCTAAAGCCCAAAAGCGTTCGCAGAAAGGTGCAACTAAGGCATAGGTCCGATGACAACTTTGGTATCGCTGCCTATATAGCGCAGAGATCGCACGATCCTTTACAGTGATGTACGGAGGGTTTCCGACGACCACCGCATATTTGCGGGCGAGGATTGCGTTGGTGGCGTTCAGGTCTTCCGCTGCGAAAGCATGGCGATAACGTTGATCTGCACCTTCTCCCAAGTTTTCTTGTGGGTTATTCAAACCCAGCGAAATTTGCGCGCGCGTGTAATCACGCTGGTCGAAGCCGTGCAGCAGACTGTCACCCGTTTCGATGTGCAAGTGGAAGTCCGGAGCGAGTCTCAATTTGTGGACGCTTGCCATCTTCAATGCGGCGATGAGCAGGCGGAACCGCGCTATCACCACCGCGTAGGGGTTGAGATCAATGCCCGCGATACGGTCGAGTGCCTCCTGCAATGCCAAGTTGACGTTGTCCGGGCGCTTGCGCAGCCAACGCGGGGCCAGGCGTTCGAAGGCGCCGAGCAAAAAGTGCCCAGACCCGCAAGTAGGGTCAATCAGGTCGACTTCTTCCAAGTTGTAGATGTCGAGCGCCGAGGTCAGAGTGCGGTCCAGGATGAAGGACTCGACAAACTCGGGCGTTTGCAGCAGTGCATAGCGTTCGCGGGCCGCCTCGGACAAGTCCTGGTATAGGTCGCCCAGGAAGCGCGTGTTCCAGTCGGGGTCGGCGAAGGCGTGCACCAAGGCGCCACTGTCCGCGTTGGTGGCGCGAAAGAAGCGCATCAGTTGCTTGCCCATGTCGGCCGACACCGGGGCGAGCAGCAGGCTGCGCTGAACTTTCAAGACGTCCGAAAGTCCAGGCAGACGTCCGGCCACAGCGAACACGTCACGGAGGTAGTCGTTGTCGGACGCCGTGGGGTTTTGTAGATAGAAGGCTTCCTGCCGTGCCACGGCGGTTTGTCCCCGGCTGTCGGCGCCTGCGATCAACGGGGCGTCGAGCAGATCGTTGTCCTCGCAGAAGCGCACGAACACGCAGGCAAGCACCCACGCCACAGCTGATTGCGTGAATTGGGCTTCAGCCCAAATGGCCACATCCTCTGATGTGCGCCCAGCGTCACGCGCGGCTTGCCAGTCGGCGGTGAGGTGTCTTCGGTAGCCATTGTTGTCGGAAACGAAACGTTGCCGGAGGTCAGTCTCCAGGTCTCGAACCTGGAGCTTGAGGTCCGCCAGCAGTTTGGTGCGATTGATCATCTTGGTTTTGCCTTCGTGCTGGTCTTCGCGGCGGCGTTGCCATGTGTGCGGTGGGCGTTCTCAAGCCAGGCGCGCGGGATGCGACCGTAATCTGTGGTGTTGATGGTGACCGGAACGGCTTCGCCATCCAGCACCGGGCGGTTGTCGGGTGTCAGTGGACTCGCAAGCAAGGCAATCAGCGGCGGGCGCTTGCCAAACATGCAGGCATCGGCGAGCTTGGCGAACAGAGGCATCTTCTGCCAGCGTGCTGCCAGTCCGAGATTCACCAGCAAGCCCGGCCGATCGTCCCGCAGGAGTTTCGCTTCGACCTTGGGCCAGACCTCACCGAGAACGGTGATGAAGTTCTGCGCATCCACCGAACCTGCGGGTGCGGCATCGGCGGCCAGCAGGATGTTCCAGTCCACGTCCCACTCCTTGGCTTGCGCCTCGAGTAGGGTGAGCACGACCTCGTCGAAGTCGATGACTTTCAGTCCAAAGCGCCGAGCCAGTTCACGCTGTGCGATCGCAAGACCCTTGGGGTCTACGGACAAGGTGAGCAATTTGCCGCTGCTCAAGGCGTGCTTGATGCGCTCGTCGATCTGCAGAGCGGCCTGCACATCCGGCGCGGTCGCCGTGCGCGGACGGTTGTTGGTGCCGAAGCGGGTGATCTGCGTGGTGCCCGAAACGATGCCCTCTGAATAGAGCGTAACGAAGGCGCGCTTGGCGGCGTCCCACTTCACCTCCAGGCCAGCGTCCTTGAGCAGTTGCTCCAGTTCAGTGGGGCCGGGCAGCGGCGCAGCCTCAGGATAGCGAGCGAAGATTCGGCGCCGGATTGTCTCCAGGTCGAACTGACGCAAGCCGAGCAATGAGTTGGTGGCCAGTTTGACGGCGCGCGCAGCAGACAGCTGGACTGGGTAGAACTCCAGACGCGAGGACAAAGCCGCCTGTCGGGCACAAGCGGCGGCCAGACGAATCAGTCGCTCAGAGCTCAATCCAGCATCTCCAGCCGGCGGCGGTATGCGGGCTAAGGTGTCCGCCACCTGTTGTGACGACGGCAGGGGGTCTTGTTGGGCCAGCCGGTCCGCTGCTTCACCTAGAACCACCGCGTAGCTGGCTCGAACCTCAGGAGCCGAAGGGTATAGCCCGGCCGCACCGCTACTGGCCACGGTTGCGACCACCAGATCGTCAACTTGCGGCGCTTCCACCAACGGGCGAACGTTGGCGGCGCGCTTCACAAGTTGCCAGCGGGCTCCTTGCTTGGTGCGCTCTACGGTGATGATGGCCCGTGTCAGGGCTTCGGCCTCGCTGCGTCGGGCCGCGCCTGTTTGCACGCTCCCACGTCGGGCCAGAAGTGCGGTGACAATTTCGCCGACGGTCGCAATGCCGCCCAAACCGGCCAGCACAAGGGCCACGTCGTCTCGCAGGTGGGTGATCTCTGGTTGGCGCGACATCCGCTCGGCCATCGACTGCAACAAGTCCTCTTGCAGCGGCGAGGTGTCTGGCTGCGCGCTCAAGCCGAGCCATCCCTCCAGTACCGAGAGTGGGGCATCGCCTTTCTTGGGCACGAGCAAGGCAGCTGCGGCATCCACCGATAGTTTGGCTACGGTGGTATCGGCGGGCTGCTCATCCTTGGCTGCGCCACCGCTGAATTGGTGCCGCAGCCGGTCGGCAATTTGATGCAGTTCACGTGCTACAGCCAGCGCAATTCCACGGTGCCTGTAGAGCCGATTGCGCGGCAAATCGGCCAGATCTCCCGCAGTAGCCAGCTCATCGCGGCCGACACGGTCGAGAAGTTCGAGGTGACGCGAATCCAGCTCCAACGACTCAAGGGGGGTGCCCGGCGTAATGCCACCCGCCGCCTGTTCTTCGCCGAATGGCAACTGACTTTGCGGAGGTTGCGTCGTGTGCGACGTGACAGGACGCGAGACGTTCTCGAATACCTTGCGCCATTGGCGTAACATCTGCTCGGCGTTGTCAAACCGCTTGCGATGATCGCGGGCCAGCGCCCGGCTGAAGAAGTCGAGTGCCTGCTTGCGAATCGAGGCGTCAAAGCGCTCTGAGTCCAGAACGATCTCCGACTTCAGGGTCGCCGGGTCGGCGCTGCCGTCGCCCCATTCGGGCAGTGTGCCGGTGGCCATCTCGTGCAAGGTAAGCGCGCAGGAGTAGCGCTCGGCATAGCCATCCCACATTCCGCGTTTGCGCAAGAATGGGTCCATGTAGACTCGTGTACCCGCGTTCAGGTCGGTAGCGGGCACACCCGCCAGCGAGAAGTCAAACAGCGTGAGGGTGAGTCGTTTGCCTGTCCCCGGTCGAATACCGATGTTGTCTGGCTTGATGTCGCGGTGCGGCACGCCCTCGCGCTCCAGGTACTCCACAACAGAAATCAGCTCTTCGCCAAACCGCTGCAGCAGGTCCAAACCCAAGCGCCCTTCTTGCCGCAGGCGCTCTCCCAGCGTTTCCTCTCCTGCTGAGGACAGGAACAAGGTCGCCAGTCCGGCAATTTCGAAGCGCTCAAAACACTGGACGATGTTCTGATGTGGCTGGAGTCTAACTAGCGTCTCGGCTTCCTGCTTGAGTCGATAGTTGTACTCCGGCTCCAATGCAATCTTGAAGACACCCTGACGTGGTTGTCCCGCGCTCTTGCGCCGCACCTCTAGAGCCAGGCTGGTACCGCCCTTGCCCAGTCGACGCAGAACTTCAAAGCCGTTGAGCTCATTGCCGGTGTTGGCCTCAAGCGGCGACGCGAGGGGGGACGCAGGTGCGGTTAGCGCGTCTTCAAGTGCCTCCTCGGCCTTGTCGAGCGCAGCCAGGAATTCGTTGATCGAGCTGAACCGATCATCGGGCGAGGGCCAGGTAGCAAACTGGATCAGCTCCTCGATTTCGGCCAAGCACCCGTTGACCATCGCCGACAAGGTGAGTCCGGGGCCCTGTTCGCACTTGGTGACCAACTCATCGCCGCTGATGGCAGGCGGCTCACCAGCGAGGACGAAATACGAGATGGCACCAAGCGAGAACAGGTCTAGCTTGATGGCATCTGGCCGGGGCGCGTTGCGTGCTTCGGGCGCGAGATAGATCTCTTGTGTCACACGGTCTGAGAGCATTTCGACATGGAGCGTGCCCGTCGTTTCGCCCTCGGCCTCTTGCAACTGACGTGTAGCGATCTGCCAATCGAAGAGGGTGACGTCGAACGAATTGGCACCGGCGGTCCTGACCATGATGGTCTGTGGTGATAGGCCCCGGTGGTAGAGTCGATAGCGGTGCGCCGCATCCAGTGCTTCGGCAATCGCACGCACGAGCTTCAGCCGTTGCCAGAGATCGAGTTGTTCGCCTTGCGCCCGAATGAAGTGGTCGAGCCGTTGAAGTCCTTCGTCGTACTCGAAGATCAGGGCCGGTCCATGTTCACTGTCAATGAAGTCTGACGCGCGCAGGATGCCTGGATGACGTATGCCTTCAAGCAATTGAAACTCTCGGCGAGCCGCGTCGGCCAGCATGGTACGTTGCGCGGCATTAAGCGTGCGCTTGGCGGTGTAAAGACGAACTCGTCGCCGGAGGTTCTTCAGCGATACGTGCTTGGCCAGCCAGTCCTGGTGAAAGTCGGTCTCTGCGAGGACCTGTTCGAGCTGGTAGTCACCCACACGCCGGCTTTGCTGCGGCGGACGAATGCCAACGGCTTCCAGCGCCCGATTGATGGACGTTGCCAGATCGCGGTCAATGGGCTGCGCGCTGGCGACTGGGGCTGTCTCATCGAACAGTTTACTGGTAATGTCCGCCCGCAGATGCACGTTCTCACGCGCGGGACCGGCAAGCTTGCAGCGTTGCGCAGGGTCCGACAAAAAGACCACGGACTGAATAAAGGGTGTGCGACGCTTCTGGACAGTCAGTTGCTTGCGCAGGAGCGACGCGAGCTTCTTCGCCTTCCGGTTTGTCAGCAGCAAGGGGTTATCGTCGAAGTACTCTCTCCCGCCGTCCCGCCAGATCCAGGTGTGCGAGTCGCCGCCGACTTCGCCAGGGCGGCTCTTTATCTCGACAAGAAAGATGCTGTAGCGCGAGACAATTAGTAGATCAACTTCGTTGATGCTCCCGTCGTCGGCGACAAACTCGAAGTTACTGTACGCGCGGAACGGTTCGCGGTTCGGCAGCGCGCGCTGGACAAAGTCGAGCGCATCTTGTTCCCACGGAAACTGAGACGGCGAAATCGTCTTCCAGCGCCCACTCATCGACAAACTCCTTCTACGCTGGAAACGTTGGCCAGACGACCCGGACGTGCCGTGTCGAGCCTTCCTTTGTTGTTTGGTAGACGTGTCATATCAGTCGCAATCTTGTTCTGGCTCGACGGATTCCGGGCTTTCAAAGCCCGGGGCCAGTAGGCGCTTCGGACACCACACGGCGCCAGGTGATTTCTGAGCACAGAGTCTGTGCTCGGGGCCATTCAATTTGTAGGGCGGGAAACAGTCCGCGCCCCACTTGCATAGGCCGTAACCAGCTATTACAGCACGCAACTTCATCGTCAAGACGTCGTGCTCCACGCTGTAGAGCATCTCGGAGAGATCGGGGTACGGCTGATCGGGGGGCGGAACAAGATTCAATTCGAAAACTTTGAGGAAAGCTGTTGCCCGATGACTTGTCAACAGCCATTCCCCAATTACGGCATGATAATCCAACTAATTCCGTGTATTCGAGTTCAACTAACCCTGTGTTAGTCCGGCTAATTGAGCGTTTCCCTGCAACAGGCATGAGTTAAACGTCAATATTCCCCGCCCGCAACGCATTCGACTCAATAAACGCCCGCCGCGGCTCGACATCATCCCCCATGAGGGTAGTGAAGATCCCATCCGCAGCAATAGCATCCTCGATCTGCACACGCAGCAGACGCCGCACGGCCGGATCCATCGTCGTTTCCCACAGCTGCTCGGGGTTCATCTCACCGAGCCCCTTATAGCGTTGCTTCGACACGTTCCGCTCAGCATCCGCCAGCAGCCACTTCATCGCGCTCTTGAAGTCCGCCACGGCCATGCTGCGCTCACCGCGCTTGATGACCGCACCTTCCCCAATAAGCCCCTTGAACGTATTCGCGGTGGTCACGAGCTGCTGATAATCCGCCGTGTGCTGGAATTCCTGGTCGATGACCGAGACCCGCACATTGCCGTGATGCGTCCGCTCGACATGCAGTGCCCGCTGTTCGCGAACCGCGTCATACGAAGGCACCACACGCACTTCGTTCTTCAGCGCTTCGTCATGCAACGCAGCATGCAGCGCCTTAGCCGAAGCCTCGGTCGACTCCTCATTGGAGAGATCGATCACCACGCCATCCATAACGGCTTCCAGCGCAGCCGGGTCATACAACCGGCTCAATCGATCGATCACGCTCTGCGACAGCAGATACGACCTTGCCAACTCCCCAAGCGCATCCCCAGAAATCGCCGCCGCATTCTCACCCGGCACCAGCTCCGACCCTTGCAGCGCCAACCGCAGCATGTGCGCGTTGAGCTCCACGTCGTCCTTCAGATACCGCTCGTCCTTGCCCGCCTTGATCTTGTAAAGCGGCGGCTGCGCGATATACACGTACCCGCGCTCGATCATGTCCGGCATCTGGCGATACAGGAACGTGAGCAGCAGCGTCCGGATGTGCGCACCGTCGACGTCCGCGTCAGTCATGATGATGATGCGGTGATAGCGCAGCTTGTCGAGGTTGTAGTCTTCCTTGCCGATCCCGCACCCAAGCGCGGTCACGAGCGTGACGATCTGCTCCGACGACAGCAGCTTGTCGTAGCGTGCCTTCTCGACGTTCAGCACCTTGCCGCGCAGCGGCAGGATCGCCTGGAACTTCCGGTCACGCCCTTGCTTCGCCGACCCACCTGCCGAGTCACCCTCGACGATGTAGATTTCGCACTTCGCCGGGTCTTTCTCCTGGCAGTCCGCGAGCTTGCCCGGGAGGCCGACGCCGTCGAGCACGCCCTTCCGACGCGTCATTTCACGCGCCTTCCGCGCCGCATCCCGCGCCCGCGCAGCCTCAACGATCTTCCCGCAGATGATCTTCGCGTCGATCGGCGTCTCCAGCAGGAATTCTTCCAGCGCCTTCGCGACAACTTCCTCAACCGGCGCACGAACCTCGGACGAAACCAGCTTGTCCTTCGTCTGCGAGCTGAACTTCGGCTCCGGTACCTTCACGGACAGCACGCACGACAGCCCTTCGCGCATGTCGTCGCCGGTCGTCTCGACCTTCGCCTTCTTCGCGATTTCGTTGTCGGTGATGTACTTGTTGATGACGCGCGTCATCGCGGCCCGCAGGCCGGTCAGGTGCGTGCCGCCGTCGCGCTGCGGAATGTTGTTCGTGAAGCACAGCACGTTCTCGTTGTAGCTGTCGTTCCACTGCATCGCGACTTCGACGCCCACGCCGTCCTTCTCGCCGTTCGCGAAGAACACGGTCGGGTGCAGGTTCGTCTTAGTCTTGTTGATGTACTCGACGAAGCCCTTCACACCGCCGGCGAACGCGAAATCGTCTTCCTTGCCCGAGCGCAGGTCGGTCAGACGAATCCGCACGCCGTTGTTCAGGAACGAGAGTTCACGCATCCGCTTCGCGAGGATGTCGTAGTGATACTCGACCGTGCCGAAAATGGTCGGATCGGCCATGAAATGCACTTCGGTGCCGCGGTTCTCGGTGTCGCCGGTCACGAGCATCGGCGACACTTCCACGCCGTCCACCACCTCGAGCACGCGATCCTGCGCGACGCCGCGGTGGAATTCCATGAAGCGCTTCTTGCCGTCGCGGCGCACGGTGAGGCGCAGCCAGCTCGACAGCGCGTTCACGCACGACACGCCCACGCCGTGCAGGCCGCCCGACACCTTGTAGCTGTTCTGGTCGAACTTGCCGCCGGCGTGCAGCTCGGTCATCACGATCTCGGCGGCGCTGCGCTTCGGCTCGTGCTTGTCGTTCATCTTCACGTCGGTCGGAATCCCGCGGCCGTTGTCGGTCACGGAAATCGAGTTGTCGGCGTGAATCGTCACGTGGATGTCGTTGCAGTACCCGGCCAACGCTTCGTCGATCGAGTTGTCGAGCACCTCGAACACGAGGTGGTGCAGACCGGTGCCGTCAGACGTGTCGCCGATGTACATCCCGGGGCGCTTGCGCACCGCCTCCAGACCTTCGAGGATCTGGATCGACGAAGCGCCGTAGCTGCTGTTATCGGGTTGCGAATTGTGCTGTTCACTCATGGATATCTTCCGGTTCTGCGGGGCCACTCTCGTGGCGGCGCGGTGCGTTTCAGCGAGAAATCGCCGGGCCGCTCCAGTTTCCTGGCCCGCCCGAAGTGCCGAAAAGGCACCAAAAGGGCGGGTTGTCGGTTCGCCATAAAAACGCCAAAGGGGCTTGCCGCCCCCTGGTGTGTGTCGCGATGTCGAGCGCGTCAGATGCGCATCGGCATCACGACATACTTGAACTCGTCGTTCTCGGGCACGGTGATCAGCGCGCTCGAGCTGGCGTCGCCGAGGCTCACCTGCACGGTGTCGACCTTCAGGTTCGCGAGCACGTCGAGCAGATACGTGACGTTGAAGCCGATGTCGACGGTATCGCCCTGGTAGGCGATTTCGAGTTCTTCCTGCGCCTCTTCCTGATCGGCGTTGGTCGACATGATCTTCAGCTGGCCCGGCGCGATGATGCAGCGCACGCCCTTGAACTTGTCCGAGGTCAGGATCGCCGCGCGCTGCAGCGAACGCTGCAGTTCTTCACGGCCGATCTCGAACGTGTTCTTGTGCGCCTTCGGGATCACGCGCTGGAAGTCGGGGAACTTGCCCTCGACGAGTTTCGACACGAGCTCGACCTGGCCGAACGTGAACTTGGCTTGGGTTTGCGCGATGTCGATGGTGACGGTGTCGTCGATGTCCTCGAGCAGGCGCTGCAGCTCGAGAATCGTCTTGCGCGGCACGATGACTTCCTGGCGGCCGAACGTGCCGCCTTCGAGCTTCATCGACGAGAACGCGAGGCGGTGGCCGTCGGTGGCCACGGCCATCAGCTGGTCGCCGTCGACGACGAGCAGCATGCCGTTCAGGTAGTAGCGGATGTCCTGCTGCGCCATCGCGAAGTGCACCATGCCGAGCAACTGGCGGAACGACTTCTGCGGGACGGTGAGCGTGGCGCCGAAATCCTTCGCCTGCGCGACGGTCGGGAACTCGTCGGCCGCCAGCGTCTGCAGTGCGAAGCGGCTCTTGCCCGATTGAACGGTGAGGCGCTTGTCGGCGAGCGACAGCGTGACCTGGCCGTCAGGCATCGCGCGCAGGATGTCGAGCAGCTTGCGGGCCGCGACGGTGGTCGCGATCTGGTCGCCGCCGACGCCGAAATCGGCGCGCGTGGTGATCTGCAGCTCCAGGTCGGTCGACAGGAATGAAACGTCCGGGCCGTTCTTGGTGATCAGCAGGTTGGCGAGGATCGGCAACGTATGGCGGCGTTCGACGATGCCGCTGACCGTTTGCAGCGGCCTGAGGAGGGTGTCTCGTTCGGTCTTGACCAGTTGCATAGAGTTCCTTCGTTGAGTAACGGCCTGCAGCGCAGCAGCCACGCAGCGCCCCGCCGGCCGGGCTCTTGGCCCGCCACCACCGGGGCGGTCAAACCAGTATTGTGCCTCAAAACCGAACCGCCCCCCTTAAATTGGGGCGGAGGCCGAATTATCAAGCGCGGTGCGCGCGCTCAGCCCTTCAGCGTCTGTTCCAGCACGTGCAGCTCGTGGTTGAGCTGCGCATCCTTGCTGCGCTCGTCGGCGATCTTGCGCACCGCGTGCAGCACGGTGGTGTGATCGCGCCCGCCGAACAGCTCGCCGATTTCCGGCAGGCTCTTCTGCGTGAGTTCCTTCGCCAGGTACATCGCAATCTGCCGCGGCCGCGCGATGTTCGCGGGGCGCTTCTTCGAGTACATATCCGCGACCTTGATGTTGTAGAAGTCGGCGACGGTCTTCTGGATGTTCTCGACCGAAATCTGCCGGTTCTGCACGGTCAGCAGGTCCTTCAGCGCTTCCTTGGTCAGCTCGATCGAGATCTCGCGGCCGTGGAACTTCGAATACGCGAGGATCTTGCGCAGCGCGCCTTCGAGTTCTCGCACGTTCGAGCGCAGATGCTTCGCGACGAAGAACGCGACATCTTCCGACAGGTTCACGTATTCCGACTGCGCCTTGCGCATCAGGATCGCGACGCGCATTTCCAGTTCGGGCGGCTCGATCGCGACGGTGAGGCCCGAGTCGAAGCGCGAGATCAGGCGATCGTCGATGCCCGAGATTTCCTTCGGATACGTGTCGCTGGTGATGATCACCTGCGCCTTGTTCGCGACCAGCGCCTCGAACGCGTAGAAGAATTCCTCTTGCGTGCGCGACTTGCCGGAGAAGAACTGGATATCGTCGATCAGCAGCAGGTCGAGCGAATGGTAGTAGCGCTTGAAGTCGTCGAACGCCTTGCGCTGGTACGCCTTCACCACGTCGGACACGTATTGTTCGGCGTGGATGTAGCGGATCCGCGCGCCGGCCTTGTCGAGCAGCAGCTGGTTGCCGATCGCGTGGATCAGATGGGTCTTGCCGAGGCCGACGCCGCCATACAGAAACAGCGGGTTGTACGAGATGCCCGGGTTGTCCGCGACCTGGATCGCGGCGGCGCGCGCGAGCTGGTTCGCCTTGCCGGTCACGAAGTTGTCGAACGTGAGCACCGGGTTCAGCTTCGAACGTTCGTACATCGAATCGGCTTCGCCGCCGTTGGCGGGCGCGGCGCCCGGGCCCGGACGCCACGTGCGGCGGCCGGCCGCCGCTTCGTGCGCGGGCAGGCTCGGCAGGTCGATGTCGGCGTCGTCGGCGTTCAGATGGTGGGCGGCGGCCGCCGACGGCGTCATCGGCACGTCGGCCGGCGCGCTGGGCGCGGCGGCGGCATTCGCGGTCAGGTTGGCGGCGATCGCGGCGACCGTCGCGGCCGGGCCGCTCGGGGTCAGCGGCGCACGCGGGGCGGCCGGTGCGGTGCCTGCGGCGGCGCTGCGCATGCCGGCCTTCGGATCGAGGACGAACTGGACTTCGATCGGCGTGTTCCAGAATTCACGGGCCAGATCGGAGATCCGGCCCGAAAACTGGCTCTTGACCCAGTCCAGCTTGAAGCGGTTCGGCGCGGCGATGGACAGCGTGTTCGCCGACGCATCGAAGGCCACCGGGGCCAAGGGTTTGATCCACGTCACGTACTGCTGGGGCGTCAGCTCGCGCTCCAGCAGTGCGGAACAGTGTTGCCAGAAATCGTTCATCAAGTAACTGTCGTTTTTTGCGTGCACAGCGCGGCTCGCCGGCGCCCTTGTCGCAGTCGCGCAACAAGGCCCGAAGCGGTCGTGCGAGCGTGCCTCGGACGCCTGCGTCACAGTCTTGGAGGGGCAGGCGCGAGCCGAAGCGGCGTGCGGGATTCTTGGAGATAAGGCGAGATTCTAACGCCAAACGCGGCCACAGCGGGACTTATCCACAGGCTGGGTTTGTGGGTCGCGGGGCCGGATCGGCGCGGCCCGGCACAGGCGAGCGACTCGTAAAGTATTGACCGTCAACGGAAAAACGGTTTAAATAGCGGGTTCCGCGAAAACCAATCCTGTATTCCCGGCGATTGCGTTCGCCCGAATGCCTCCGGTTAAGGGCACGCGGTCCCCTGAATTTCGACATTCTCGAACAAGTGAGAACATCATGAAACGTACTTACCAACCGTCCGTGACGCGCCGCAAGCGCACCCATGGCTTCCGTGTCCGCATGAAGACGGCAGGTGGCCGCAAGGTCATCAACGCTCGCCGCGCGAAGGGCCGCAAGCGCCTCGCCATCTAAGGCAGGTTGCGCGCTGTGTCCGCCGTCCGCAGTCCTGCGGAAGGTGCCGTCGAGCCGGGTGCGAATCCGTCGCAGACGAAAGCCGCCTTCCCGAAAGCTGCGCGACTTCTGAAAACGGATGAATTTTCATCCGTTTTTCGTTTGCGCCCCTGGCGGCGCTCCGCGCACTTCGTGATCTACGGCAAGCCGACCGGTCAGCCCGCACGCCTGGGGCTCGTCATCGGCAAGAAGTATGCGCCGCGTGCAGTAACACGTAACCTCGTGAAGCGGCTGGCGCGCGATCAGTTTCGCCTGCGCCGCGCCGAATTCGCCGGTTACGACCTGCTGCTGCGGCAGCACACGCGCTTCGACAAGAAAGCGCTGCCGAGCGCGGCTTCCGCCCCGCTCGCGGCGATGTGCGCGGCCGAGATCCGCGAACTGCTCGACAGGGCAGTCCGGGAAATCGCGCGCCGGGCGTCGAAGCCCGCGTCCGAGTGACGCATCCGTGCCCGGTGCGGCGTTCGCGCCCGCCCGGCCGGTTTTGACGCGGCGTCGTACGGCGCCGCCCAAGGTATGGAAACGGTATTGATCGCCTTGCTGCGCTTCTACAAGGTTGCCGTGAGCCCGATGCTCGGCAGCCGTTGCCGTTTTTATCCTTCCTGTTCGGATTACGCGCGCGAGGCAATCCAGTATCATGGCGCCGCGCGCGGCACGTATCTCGCCGTCAGGCGCGTGTGCCGATGCCACCCGTTTTCCGCGGGCGGCGTCGACCTCGTCCCGCCGCCCAACTCCGACACTCGCGCTCGCGGCGAAGCCGACGCGCGGTCCCATCGACTCTGAGACAACGCATGGATATCAAACGCACCGTCCTATGGGTGATCTTCTTCATGTCAGCTGTCATGCTGTACGACAACTGGCAGCGGGACCATGGACGCCCGTCGATGTTCTTCCCGAGCGCCACGCAGACGGCCCCGGCCGCTGCCGGCGGCGCATCGGGCACGGGCGCGACGAAGACCGCAGGTGACGTGCCTGCCGCCGCAGCCGGCGCCGCACCGTCGACGACGGCCCCGGCCGCGCAGGCGCAGCTCGTGAAGTTCTCGACCGACGTGTACGACGGCGAAATCGACACGCGCGGCGGCACGCTCGCGAAGCTGACGCTGAAGAAGCAGGGCGACGGCAAGCAGCCCGACCTGTACATCACGCTGTTCGACCACACGGCCGGCCACACGTATCTCGCACGCACGGGCCTGCTCGGCGGCGATTTCCCGAACCACAACGACGTCTACACGCAACTGAACCCCGGCTCGACGTCGCTGACGGGCGACCAGAACACGCTGAAGCTGTCGTTCGAATCGCCGGTGAAGGGCGGCGTGAAGGTCATCAAGACCTACACGTTCACGCGCGGCAGCTACGTGATCGGCGTCGACACCAAGATCGACAACGTCGGCACGGCCCCGGTCACGCCGACGGTCTACATGGAACTGGTGCGCGACAACACGGCCGTCGAAACGCCGATGTTCTCGCACACGTTCCTCGGGCCGGCGGTCTACACGGACGCGAAGCACTTCCAGAAGATCAACTTCAGCGACCTCGACAAGAACAAGGCCGACTACGTGAACTCCGCCGACAACGGCTGGGTCGCGATGGTGCAGCACTACTTCGCGTCGGCGTGGATCCCGCAGCAGGGCGTGAAGCGCGACATCTACGCTGAGAAGATCGATCCGACGCTGTATCGCATCGGCGTGAAGCAGCCGGTCGCCGCGATCGCGCCGGGCCAGTCGGCCGACGTGCAGGCGCGCCTGTTCGCCGGTCCGGAAGAAGAGCGCATGCTCGAAGGCATCGCGCCGGGCCTGGAGCTCGTGAAGGATTACGGCTGGGTGACGATCATCGCGAAGCCGCTGTTCTGGCTGCTCGAGAAGATCCACAGCTACGTCGGCAACTGGGGCTGGTCGATCGTGCTGCTGACGATCCTGATCAAGGCCGTGTTCTTCCCGCTGTCGGCTGCCAGCTACAAGTCGATGGCGCGCATGAAGGAAATCACGCCGCGCATGCAGGCGCTGCGCGAACGCTTCAAGAGCGATCCGCAGAAGATGAACGCCGCGCTGATGGAGCTGTACAAGACGGAGAAGGTCAATCCGTTCGGCGGCTGCCTGCCGGTCGTGATCCAGATCCCGGTGTTCATCTCGCTGTACTGGGTGCTGCTCGCATCGGTCGAAATGCGCGGCGCGCCGTGGATTCTGTGGATTCACGACCTGTCGCAGCGCGATCCGTTCTTCATCCTGCCGGTGCTGATGGCCGTGTCGATGTTCGTGCAGACGAGCCTGAACCCGACGCCGCCGGACCCGGTCCAGGCGAAGATGATGAAGTTCATGCCGATCGCGTTCTCGGTGATGTTCTTCTTCTTCCCGGCCGGTCTCGTGCTGTACTACGTCGTGAACAACGTGCTGTCGATCGCGCAGCAGTACTACATCACGCGCAAGCTCGGCGGCGTGAAGAAGAAGCCGGCCTGACGTTCGCTGCATTCGCGGGTGGCCAGCCGCCCGCGATGCTCGCAAAAAAAGCCGCATGGTTCGTGACCATGCGGCTTTTTGTTTTCCTGGCGGTGGCGCGTGCGGCTGCTGCCGTTCAGGCCTTCTTCGCTTCGAGTTTCGGATCGCCGTAGAACTGCTCGACCAGTTCCTGCACGAGGTAGCGCTGATGCGGAGACAGCGCCTCGATCTTCGATGCGAGTTCGATCGTCTCGGGCGTCGGCGGGTAGCGTTCGTCGCGCGGCAGCGGTTGCGGCGTCGGATGTTCGACCACGCTCGGCGACGGCCCGTAATGCAGCCAGTGCACTTCGACGCGTAACCATTCGGCCAGCGTTTCGAGTTTGTCCGACGTCGGAATCGTGCGGCCCGTCAGCCATTTGTGCGCGGTTTGCGGCGAAACAGGATGCGTTCCGCGGTGACGCAGATTGAATCGGTTCGCCAGTTCCGTCGCGCCCGTGACCTTCTCCGGGCTGCGCCGCAGGGCGAATTTCAGGCGTTCCGAGAACGCGGCTTTTTCTTCGGATGTCGGCATGAGGGAGATTGTGCAATTCCATCGCCGCGTCCCAGACAACCATATAGGATAAACGTATCTCTTTCAGACGAATCCCAACCCTGATCAGGATGATCGATGAAATTGAGGGACGTAGTGCCGAGCCTATCCCGCACACATACTTGTCCGAAACGGTGGGCGGCTCATCACGCTGAGCTGATACTCGGCTTATCCCCGTCGGGATAAATTCGGGCGTGTCCGAATCCGGCGTCGCGGCCGGTGGCGCGTGAGCCGGCACGCTACAATGCCGGCGTTCCGATGCCCGAATTGTTGCGCGGGCGCACCATTGACTCGCCGATTACCCGATTTCTCGAATTCCCATGCTCGCTACCGATTCCGATCCGATCGTCGCCATTGCCACTGCTGCCGGCCGGGGCGGCATCGGGGTCGTCCGCGTGTCGTTCGGGCGCGGCGGCGAGGTGGCCGCGCTGCCGCTGATCGACGCGTTGTGCGGGCAAAAGCTCGTGCCGCGCCATGCGAGCTACGTGCCGTTCCTCGACGAGCATGGCGCGCCGCTCGACCGTGGGATCGCGCTGTATTTCCCGGCGCCGCATTCGTACACCGGCGAGCACGTGCTCGAGCTGCAGGGGCATGGCGGGCCGATCGTGATGCAGCTGCTGCTGCAGCGCTGCCTGGATGCGGGGCGCGGCTTCGGGCTGCGGCTCGCGGAGCCGGGCGAGTTCACGCGGCGCGCGTTCCTGAACGACAAGCTCGATCTCGCGCAGGCCGAGGCCGTCGCCGATCTGATCGAGGCCAGCACCGAGGCGGCCGCGCGCTCGGCCGGGCGTTCGCTCGACGGCGCGTTCTCGCGACAGATCCACGCGCTCGTCGACGACGTGATCACGCTGCGGATGCTGGTCGAGGCGACGCTCGATTTTCCGGAGGAGGAAATCGACTTCCTGGAAGCGGCCGACGCGCGCGGCAAGCTCGCGAAGATCCGCGCGCAGCTCGCGCACGTGCTCGGCGATGCGCGGCAGGGCGCGCTGTTGCGCGAAGGGTTGTCTGTCGTGCTCGCGGGGCAGCCGAACGTCGGCAAGTCGTCGCTGCTGAATGCGCTGGCGGGCGCCGAGCTGGCGATCGTCACGCCGATCGCCGGCACGACGCGCGACAAGGTCGCGCAGACGATTCAGGTCGAAGGGATTCCGCTGCACATCATCGATACGGCGGGGCTGCGCGAGACGGAAGACGAAGTCGAGCGGATCGGCATTGCGCGCACGTGGAGCGAGATCGAGCGCGCGGACGTCGTGCTGCATCTGCTCGATTCGCGCACGGGAATGACGCCGGACGACGAAGTGATCGCCGCGCGGTTTCCGGGCGGCGTGCCGGTGGTGCGCGTGTTGAACAAGACGGATTTGACGGGCGTGCCGGCGTGTGTCGAGCATCCGGCGGCGGAAGGCGATTTGACCGAGGTGCATCTGTCGGCGAAGCGCGGCGACGGGATCGACATGCTGCGCGCGGAGCTGTTGCGGATTGCCGGGTGGCAGGCGGGGGCCGAGGGCGTGTATCTGGCGCGCGAGCGGCATCTGATCGCGCTGCGGGCCGCGCAGGAGCATCTGGCGCAGGCGGCGGATCATGCGGAGCAGCGCGCGCAGTCGCTCGATCTGTTTGCCGAGGAACTGCGGCTCGCGCAGGAGCAGCTCAATGCGATTACCGGGGAGTTCACGTCGGATGATCTGCTGGGGGTGATTTTCAGCAGGTTTTGTATCGGGAAGTGAGCGGACGCTGAACCGTACGTTGCCGCGGCCAGCGGCGTGTCGTGGAGTACGAACGGCATGGGCGCTCATGCATCGTCATTGCCGGATGCCGAAACGAATTCGAACATCCGGAAGGATGATGCAATGCTCGGCCGGGAGGCCTCAATCCCAATGCCGATGATGGTGATAATACCCACCCCCACCGTAATACCCGCCACCATCCGGCACCACGATACAGCCGCTCAACAACACGGCGACGCCTGCAATCAACAAAAGGGCCTTCTTCATCGCGTTCACCTGCTCGGGGTTCAATATGAAACCCAGCATAGCGAGCGGCTCCGGCCCGGGCTGTAAGCGATCGTTTCCCCGCGCCGCAATCCGTAACGGTGGATTATTCCGGTCAGAATGACCGTAACAATTGGCCAAACAGCAGACGTTTCAGGCGACGACGACCCGGTTTCGCCCCGTATCCTTCGCGCGATACAGCGCGGCATCGGCAGCTTCGATCAGCGCGTCGGGCATCGACAGATCGTCGGCCGACACGGACGCGCAGCCGACGCTGACGCTCACGCGTCCCGCCGGCGACGAAGGCATCGCGAGGTCGAGCCGCAGCACGGCGTCGCGCACTTCGTCGGCCACCACCCGCGCACCGCGCGCGCCGGTGTTCGGCAGCACGATCGCGAACTCCTCGCCGCCGTAGCGCGCGACGATGTCGGCCGGCCGCCGCACCGCGCCGGCCAGTGCGTTCGCTACGGCGATCAGGCACGCATCGCCCTTCACGTGACCGAACGCGTCGTTGTACGCCTTGAAGTGATCGACGTCGACCATCAGCAGCGACAGCGGTTCGCCCTGCCGCCGCGCCTGCAGGAACAGCGTGTGGAAATGATCGTTGAAGTGGCTGCGGTTGAACGCGCCCGTGAGCCCGTCGCGCGCGGAAGAGCGGATCAGCGTCGCGTGCGCTTCGAACAGTTGCTGATACAGCATCGTCACTTCCCACGCGAGCACGCATACGAGCACGCCGGGCGTGAACATGCTGAACAGGCGCGCGACATACCAGCCGACCGTGAAGCGGTGGGTGGACAGCAGGTTCAGCGTCGTATCGGTGAGGCACGCGAGCACCGCGATCGCGAGCCACAGGTCGAGCGTCGTGCGCAGCCGGCCGGTGACCAGCACGGCCACGAGCGCGAGCACGTTGAGGATCCATACGACGAGCGCGATGCCGTTGACGGGCAGCACGGCCGCGTCGCCGGGCGGATGGAACGCGGGCGGCAGCGACACGTTCAGCGCGATCGCGCACAGGAGCGCCGCGGCGACGGCCGGGCCGCCGATCAGCGCGATTGTCCAGCGGCGCGTCTCCTTCGCGCCGACCGGGGCGCGCGTGAGCCGCTCGCGGGCGAACAGCGCGGCCATCACGAAGCACGGAAAGCCGGCATGCCAAAAGATCCACATCCATGCGGCGCTTTGCGGGCGCGCGCCGAGCAGGCCATGCGGCGCGAACACGCCGGGAAAGGTGAGCAGTTGCAGCGCGACGGCGAGCGCGGTGAACGCATAGGCGCCGCCGAGCGCACCGAGCACGGGCTGGCGCGTGACGGTGAATTGCGCGCCGAGGAAGAACGCCGCGATGCTCGCGGTCGTGAACACGGTGAGCGCGCACATCGGCATGAACGGCTCGACGGCCGGCAACGCGACGTTCGCGTGCGGCGCGGCGATCCCGAGCGTGAGCAGGATGACGAGCGCCGTCAGCGCGCCGAACCACAGCTGACGCTGCGTCGTGTGCTGGATCAGGATGCCTTCCATGGGGTCCCCCGGACATGCGTGCGAAGCGCCCGATCTTGCGCCGGGCGGCACGCATCCCGATCGCGGCGCGACCGGTGCGGCCCGATCCTATCGCGTTATTGGCCTGCGCTCAAATGCCGAGCCCCGGGCCGAAGTTGCCGGCGACCCAGCGCGTGACGGCGTCGACGTCCGCATAGTCCTGTTCGGGCAGGCCGTCGAGCATCGACAACACTTCGTTGCTGGCGCCGGCGTCGCGCGCGGCATCGACGATCGCATCCTTGTTCGCCGGATAGCGGACGGCCGCCAGCACATCGGCGATCTGCAGGTCGATCGTTTCGTTCGGGACATCGTGCGGGGGAATGGCGGGCTTGTCGTTCACGTCGGCGTCTCGCGGGTTGGGCGGGAATCGGATCGGGCGCAAGGGCTGTGCCCGCGTCGCATGTTATCCGGCCCCGGCGGGCCGGCCGGCGCGGGCGGCGAATCGGCGGTGACTAAGTCAGTGCCCGCGCCGCACACGGCGCCACGGATGCTTCCAGTCGATGTGCGGGGCGTTCTCGTCGCGCGGATGCTGGCGACGATGCTCCTGCCACAGTTCGTCGGAAAACAGCGCAGCCACGATGACGAGCGGCAGCACGAGGAAAATTCCGAGGATGACTTGCTCGATCACGATAGCCTCCTTGCGGTGGCAGGAACCCTTGCTCCCATTCTAGGCTCTGAACAGCGCCCGCGTTCAAATTCTTACAGTGCAAAACGGGCTCGAACGCGGCCGTGACGCCCGGGCGTTCCGCGCGGCGCCGGCATCAAAAAGGACACGACTATGCAACTCCAGAACGATACCAACACGCTCGCGCTGCGGCCGCTGGAGCGCCAGGACCTGCGCTTCGTCCACGAGCTGAACAACGACGCGAAGATCATGCGCTACTGGTTCGAGGAGCCGTACGAAACCTTCTCGGAACTGTCGCAACTGTACGACCGCCACGTACACGACCAGCGCGAACGCCGCTTCGTCGCGGTGGATGCGCAAGCCGAACTGGTCGGCCTCGTGGAGCTGATCGAGCTCGACTACATTCACCGCCGCGGCGAGTTCCAGATCATCATCGCGCCGCAGTGCCAGGGGCGCGGCTACGCGGGCCAGGCGACGTGCCTCGCGATCGAGTACGCGTTCAAGGTGCTGAACATGCGCAAGCTTTACCTGATCGTCGATACGTCGAACGCGGCGGCGATCCACGTGTACGAGAAATGCGGATTCCAGCACGAGGCCGAATTGAAGGAAGAATTTTTCGGGAATGGCGCGTATCACAACGCTTATCGCATGTGCATCTTCCAGCGCGATTATTTCGAACGTCAGCAAATCGGGCTGAATAAAGCAGGGTAAACACCACACGGACGAAAGGTGCTGGCGACGAGGGCGCGGAGCGCCGAATGGTGCCGAGAACTACGGATAAATACGGGGGCGCTTATACCTGGCATTTTTCTTGTATCAGGTAAATGCGATTGCGCGCGGCGGTAAATTCGAATCGTTTCGGATGACTTTATGTGCAACGCATCAAAATGATCCGGATAGCGAAATGGATTATCCAAACCGTTCAATCGTCGCAATGTAAATTTTCTGAAAGTCTTGCCGGATAACGGTTTCCGCCCGGCGGCGAAGGGCCGATCCGCGGTTTGGCGGCGCTTGCCGCACGCGCCGGTCGCGCCAAAAGCAGCCCGCGCACGGGGTGCGACAATCCGCCGCTATTGCGGTCGCACAACAAATGTGCTTGCTATCGTTTACGGGTCTTCTAAAGTGAAAAACGCGGGTTCACGATCACCTTTAAACACATAGCTAACCCAGCCTGGTGCCCGCAAGCCTGGAGACAGAACATGATCAAGCGTACCGGTGTCCTTTTTGCCCTTGTCGGCGCATTTTGCGCTGTGTCGATTGCCCAGGCCGGCGGCGATTCGGCCGTCAAGCCGAAGCAGGAAATCCAGCTGACGAAGAACGCATGGGGCTGCCTGTCGAAAGACAATCTGGATTCCGTACTGAATCACGAACGTGACGGCAAGTCGCAGGCGAAGCAGCAGTATTTCGACGACTTCCGCTGCCTGTCGGTGCCGGAAGGCCAGCGGTTCCGCGTGGTGACGGTCGACCAGGGCGACGTGCAGTTCGTCAGCGCGGACAACAGCGACCAGCAAGGTCTCTGGACCGATTCGCGCTTCGTCAAGCAGTAAGCGTCCTCTCATCGCGCAGTCGCACGACGCGCGAACGCGCCGGCCCGACGAGCGGGCGGCGCGCACCGAACACGGCCCGGCGCATGCCGGGCCGTTGCGCTGTGAACCGCGCATGACGCACGCCGGGCGGCGCGCATTCGGTATCATCACGGCCCGACCGAACCGAATGCCCGCCCGGGCCGCATCCGCATGGCGCTGAAATCCACGATCTACAAAGCCGAACTGCAAATCGCCGACATGGATCGGCATTACTACGCCGATCACGCGCTGACGGTGGCGCGCCATCCGTCGGAAACCGACGACCGGATGATGGTGCGCATCGTCGCGTTCGCGTTGTTCGCGCACGAGCGGCTCGAATTCTGCAAGGGGCTGTCGGACGTCGACGAGCCCGACCTGTGGCAAAAGGACCTGACGGGCGCGATCGACGTGTGGATCGAGGCCGGTCAGCCGGACGAACGGCGCATCTCGAAGGCGGCCGGCCGCGCCGGGCAGGTGACGGTGATCGCGTACGGCGGCAAGACGTCGGATATCTGGTGGCAGGGCGTGCGCGGCAAGGTCGAACGGCTGCGCAACGTGCAGGTGCTGTCGCTTGCCGACGGCGTCGCGGCCGCGCTCGGGCAGCTCGCTGAGCGGACGATGCGCCTGCAGTGCACGGTGCAGGACGGCGCCGCATGGATCTCGTGCGCCGACCACGATCCGGTCGCGGTCGAATGGACGGTGCTGAAGGCGCGCGACGGCGCGTAAGGGTCCGTAAGGGCCCGCGCGCCGGCCGCGGTCAGCCGAGCGCGGCTGGCGGCCCCTTGAATTCGACCATGTTCCCTTCGGGATCGAACAGGTAGATCGACGGCCCGTAGCCGTCGGCGCCGTAGCGTTCGGCCGGCGCGCCCGGCCGCGCGCCATGCGCGGCGAAATGGGCGATCAGTGCGTCGGGATCGAACGGCTCGACGCGCAGGCACAGGTGATCGAGATTGCGCCCGGTGCCGGGCGGGCCGCTGTCGGGGCGGTCGATCGGGCCGCCGACCGTCAGCAGGTCGATCAGCGCGTCGCCGGCGCGCAGTTGCACGAGGCCCAGATCGGGCTGCTCCTTCTCCACATGGCAACCGACGGCATCGCAGTAAAAGCGCGTCATCGCCGCCATGTCGGCCACGCGCAGCACGATGTGATCGATTCCGCGGATGGTGGGTTTCATGAGCGGGGACTCCTTCGCAGTCGACGAGCATCGAGTGTAGACGCATCGCGCCTGCGCTGCCGGCCGGAACGCGGCACAATCGACGGACGAAAAAAAGCCCGTTCACGCAGTGCGGAACGGGCTTAATCCATATCAGGAGGAGACATGGAGGAGACAGTTCCAACTATACACACGGCGATGGTGCGACGCAATATTCCGATTGCAAAAAAACGTCAGGACGGCGATTTGTCGCATCCGCACTGCAGCAAAACGGTGACGGGACGATGACGAAAACCGCGCTGGAGCGGCCGCCGCGCGCGTTTTCGTCGGATTTATTTCGATCGATGTGGCCCCGATTCACCGGCACGAATCACAGAGCAAGATTCAGGGCGCGACGGCATGTGCCGATGCCTAGAGTAGGCACCATCTACACTAGAGAGTGCGAGGTTCAGATGAAAACCGCCTATTCGACCGACGATGCCCGCTGGGGCGCCGTGACCCTGCGCGATCCGCATGCGGACGGCGCGTTCTTCTACGCCGTCCGCACGACCGGCGTGTTCTGCCGCCCGACCTGCGCGTCGCGGCAGCCGCGCCGCGAGAACGTGTCCTTTTTCGCCGATCCGGCGGCCGCCCGCGCGGCCGGCTTCCGGCCCTGCAAGCGCTGCCAGCCGGAAGGGCTGCCGCGCGAGCTGGAAATCGTCAACCGTGCGTGCGCGGTGCTCGACGCGCAGGCCGAGCGGCTCACGCTGCAGCAGTTGAGCGACGCCGTGCACGTGAGCCCGTTTCATCTGCAGCGGCTCTTCAAGCGCGTGGTCGGCGTGTCGCCGCGGCAGTACCAGGCCGCCCAGCGCGGCGCCGCGTTGCGGCAGGCGCTGCAAAGCGGGCAGCCGGTCACGCAGGCGGCCGTCGACGCAGGGTTCAACTCGCCGTCGCGGCTCTATGCGTCGGTGCCGCGCGAGCTGGGGATGGCGCCGTCCGCGTTCCGCCGTCAGGGCGCCGGCCTGCGGATCGACTATGCGACCGCGTCGACGTCGCTCGGCACGGTGCTCGTCGCCGCCACCGAACAGGGCATCTGCCGGATCGCGTTCGGCGACGACGCGGCGTCGCTCGTCGGCGAGCTGAAGGACACGTTCGCACGCGCCGAACTGGTCGAAGCGGCCGCGCGGCTCGCGCCGTTCGTCACGCAGATCCGCGCGTACCTGGACGGTACGCGGCACGCATTCGATCTCCCGCTCGACATCGCGCCGACCGCGTTCCAGCAGCGCGTGTGGGAAGCGCTGACGCATATCCCGTACGGCGAAACGCGCAGCTATTCGGAGATCGCCGAGGCGCTCGGCTCGCCGCGCGCGGTGCGGGCGGTCGCGTCCGCGTGCGCGTCGAATCCGGTCGCGCTCGCGATCCCGTGTCACCGCGTCGTGCAAAAGGGCGGCGCGCTCGCCGGGTACCGCTGGGGCGTGCGTCGCAAGGCGACGCTGCTCGCGGCCGAGGCGCGTCATGTTCACAACGATGAAACCGAAGCCGAGACGGAGGGCAATGCGGTTTGAGCATCGAGAAAATAACGATTACATCCGTCGCGAACGGCGGCCTGGCGCCGCCGTCCGCGCAGATGGAACTGCGTTACCAGGCGCCGTACGACTGGGCGCGCGTGCTGCGCTTCTTCAGCGGGCGCGCGATTCCGGGCGTCGAGCAGGTCGCGGACGGCGTGTATCGCCGCATCGTCGATCTGCATGGCGAGGCGGGTCGGCTCACCGTGACGAAACATCCGCGCAAGCATTGCCTGGTCGCGACCGTCGAAGGGGCGGTCGCGCGTCACGTCGACGACGCGTTCGCCGCGCGCGTCGCGACGATGTTCGACCTCGGCGCCGATCCGGCCGCGATCGGCGGCGGACTCGCGCGCGATCCGTGGTTCGCGCCGCTCGTCGAGGCCGCGCCGGGGCTGCGCGTGCCGGGCGCATGGTCGGGGTTCGAACTGGCCGTGCGCGCGATCGTCGGCCAGCAGGTCAGCGTGAAGGCCGCGACGACGATCGTCGGCCGGCTCGTCGAGCGGGCCGGCGAACGCGTGATGCCGGAAGACGACGGCGCGCCCGCATGGCGTTTCCCGACGCCCGACGCGCTGGCCGCGTGCGATCTCGACAGGATCGGGATGCCCGGCAAGCGCGTGGCGGCGCTGACCGGCGTGGCGCGCGCGGTGGCGGCCGGCGACGTGCCGGTCGATCGCGCGCATGCCGATCTCGCGACGCTGCGCAGCGCGTGGCTCGACCTGCCCGGCATCGGCCCGTGGACCGTCGAATACATCGCAATGCGCGCATGGCGCGATCCGGACGCGTGGCCGGCCTCCGATCTCGTGCTGATGCAGTCGATCGCCGCGCGCGACCCGGCGCTCGACCGGCTCACCAGCCAGAAGCGCCGCACCGAAGGCTGGCGGCCGTGGCGCGCATATGCGGCGCTGCATTTGTGGAACGAAGTAGCCGACCGGGCGGGCGGCGCGCGCGGCGGGTAAGCACGGCGGTCCATGGCCGGTGCGACCGCAACGCGGGCTGTGCCCAACCCGTTGCACAGGCGGTGCCGACATCCGATAGGCGTCAAGCGCCGGGGCGTGACGCGGCTCCGTCACGGCGCTTGCCCATCCCCGCCGGGGCCGGCCGGATGTAGCGCGTGCGATGCCTGCGTACGCGTGGTTTCGCGATCAATCCAGCGGCACGGTAGCACCTGCCGCCACCCGTTCGCCGTTCACGTTTCATCCGACGAATTCCGCCGACCGGCGTGCCGATCGGCCTCGTCCGCAACCGGTGATACGGGCCCGAGCTGCCGCACCCGGCCCGCCCGATCGCCCGCTCAGGCCCGCGCGCCGTGCCCGCGGCCACCTCAAGCGCGGCTTTCGGCGAGATGTTAAAGTGCCCGCTACCAACGAAGCGACCAACAATCCAGCCGGCCGCGCGCGGCGTTCTGCACGCGGCCGTCACGCACTTGCGTCTCCATGTCGAACACCATGACTCACCGCCAGTCCGAACTGCTGCTGAAACGTCTCGACGCGCTGAGCTCGGGCCCGACGCGGCAGCATCTGCCCGACGGCCTGCGCGGCATCGAGAAGGAAAGCCTGCGCGTGACGCGCGACGGGATGATCGCGTTCACGCCGCATCCGCGCGCGCTCGGCTCCGCGCTCACGCATCCGGCGCTGACGACCGACTATTCCGAGGCGCTGATCGAACTGATCACGCCCGCGGAGCGCGACGCCGCGCTCACGCTCGAGCGCCTCGACGATCTGCATCGCTACGTGTATGCATCGCTCGGCGACGAGATCCTGTGGAACGACTCGATGCCGGGCCTGCTGCCGGCCGACGACGAGATCCCGATCGCCAACTACGGCACGTCGAACATCGGCCGCCTGAAGACGGTGTACCGGCGCGGCCTCGCGTATCGCTACGGCCGCACGATGCAGTGTATCGCCGGCATCCACTACAACTACTCGCTGCACGAGGAAGTGTGGCGGCGCCTGCATGCGGACGAAGAGTCGACGGCGACGCTCGTCGATTACCAGTCGGAACGCTATCTCGCGCAGATCCGCAACTTCCGCCGCCGCAGCTGGCTGCTGATGTACCTGTTCGGCGCGTCGCCGGTGCTCGATACGAAGTTCCTGCGCGGCAAGTCGCACCAGCTCGACACGTTCGACGCCGATACGCTGTACCGGCCGTATGCGACCAGCCTGCGGATGAGCGATCTCGGTTACTCGAACACGACGGCCCAGGCCGCGCTGCACGTCGACTACAACACGCTGCCTGGCTATCTCGACGCGCTGTCGAAGGCGGTGAGCGAGCCGTATCCGGCGTACGAGGCGATCGGCACGCATCGCGACGGCGAGTGGATCCAGATCAACACGAACGTGCTGCAGATCGAGAACGAGTTCTACTCGACGATCCGGCCGAAGCGCGTCACGTATTCGGGCGAGCGGCCGCTGCATGCGCTCGCGTCGCGCGGCGTGCAGTACATCGAGGTGCGCTGCCTCGACATCGATCCGTTCGAGCCGACCGGCATCGCGCTGGAGACCGCGCGCTTCATCGACGCGTTCCTGCTCGCGTGCGCGCTCGACGAAAGCGCGCCGCTCGACTGCGACGCGTACAAGGAAGCGAACGCGAACTTCGGCAGCGTGACGCTGGACGGCCGCCAGCCGGGGCTCACGCTGACGCGTGACGGCCAGCCGGTCACGCTGCAGCAGTGGGCCGACGAGCTGATGGCCGATATCGAAATCGTCGGTCGCCGGCTCGACGAAATCCGCGGCGGCGACGAACATGCGCGCGCGATCGCCGCGCAGCGCGAGAAGCTCGCCGATCCGGAGCGCACGCCATCCGCGCGCGTGCTGCGCACGATGCGCGAGAACGGCCAGTCGTTCCTCGCGTTCGGGCTCGCGCAGAGCGAAGCGCATGCCGCGCATTTCCGTGCGCATCCGCCGTCGGCCGTGACGCTGCGCGCCGAACAGGCGCTCGCCGCGAAGTCGCTCGCCGAGCAGGCCGAACTCGAAGCGAAGGAGGCCGGATCGTTCGACGCATTCGTCGCCGCCTATCGCGCCTATACGCTGAACCGCTTCAGCGTGTGACGATCGCGCATGCGGCCGGCGCGGGGTGCGCCGCGCCGCTGCCGCGCGATCGATCCGGTTCGGTCAGTGATTCGGTCAGTGATGCGCATACGTGCCGCGATCGATTGCGTGCGGCAGCGCCGGTTTGCCCGATTCCCTATTCGCCCGGCCGTTGCTACCGTAACCGGCGGCTTCGCCCTCACCGCGCGCCTGCGCGGCACGCTGCATGACCGCCTGCATGTTCCGCGGAAAGTCAGGACTGCTTGCGAGGCTCGCCCGGTAGCCCGCGGCCTGCAGTTCCACGAGTTCCTGGCGGACTTGCGCGCGCGTGAGCGTCGACGCGGCTTGCGCGTGAGCGGTGAACGCCGCGCCGATCAGCACACACGCGCATGCCGCGCGTTTCATCGTCTTCATCGTGTTGGCTCCGTGAGGCTCCGGTGCCGCGCCATTGGCGGCGCGGGCCGAAACGATGCAGCCAGTCTAGGCTTCGGACGCCCAACGAAACATCGTCGCGGCTGGCAGTCACCTTTTCCGGTCGCGCAACATTGCGCGCACCGGTGAGCCGTCGCGACGGGTTTCCTGTCGAGCGCGACAGCGGCGCGCCATCCGCCGGTCATCATGCTGCGGCCGATTCGCATCGACTCGCCCGCATCGGGCTTCTCCCCCTTGTACAAGCGCGTTGCGCCTCCTAACCTCTTTTAAGCGACCGATCGGTTGGCCGCGCAACGTCGTTGCGTATGCAAGCGCCCCAGCACGGTCGTGACTGCAGGACATCGCCTTGTACCGAACCCGGCGCATCGACATGCGAACCCGGGTCGACTCTGGAGACACGATGAACCCCACCGACGCCCTTCCGCCCGGCATCGCCTTCGCGCAACCGTTGACGCCCGTCGCGAACTCGCTGCTCCTGTCGTTCCTCGTCGCCGCGATCCCGATCGCGGTCGCGCTGATCGCGCTCGGCGTGCTGCGCCGCCCCGCGTGGCAGGCGTCGCTCGCCGGGCTCGTCGCCGGCCTCGCGGTCGCGATCGGCGCATGGGGAATGCCGGCCGGGCTCGCGTTCGACGCGGTCGGCGCCGGCATGGCGCTCGCGGTCGTGCCGGTGATGTGGATCGTCTTCAACGCGCTGCTGCTGTACAACATCGCGGTGAAGTCGGGCCGCTTCGACCAGTTCCGGCAGTGGATGCTCGACAACCTGCCCGACGACCGCCGCCTCGTGCTGCTCGTCGTCGCGTTCTCGTTCGGCTGTCTGCTCGAAGGGATCTCCGGATTCGGCACGCCGGTCGCGATCACGAGCGCGCTGTTGATCGCGCTCGGCTTCCCCGCGCTCGAAGCGCTCACCTATACGCTGCTGTTCAACACCGCGCCGGTCGCGTTCGGCGCGCTCGGCGTGCCGATCACCGTGCTCGGCGCGGTCACGTCGCTGCCGCCCGTGACGCTCGCGCAGATGGTCGGCCGCCAGTTGCCGTTCTTCGCGCTGCTGCTGCCGTTCTACGTGGTCGGCGCGTATGGCGGGCTGCGCTCGATCGCGAAGCTGTGGCCGGCGTTGCTCGTGTCCGGCGGCAGCTTCGCGATCGCGCAGTTCGTCACGTCGAACTTCCTCGGCTACCAGCTCACCGACGTGCTGTCGTCGCTCACGTCGCTGATCGTGACGATCGGCTTCCTGCAGGTATGGAAGCCGCAGCCCGATCCGCAATACGCGCTCGCGCGCAGCGTGCCGGCCGCCGCCGGCGCCGCGCGCGCGGGCTTCGGCGGCTGGCTGCCGTGGCTCGTCGTGTCGGTGGTAGTGATCGTGTGGGTGCACGCGAACATCGCGGCGATCGGCGACGTGAAGATCAAGTGGCCGGGCCTGCACAACGCCGTGTACGTGTCGCTGTATCACAAGCCGTATGCGGCGATCTGGGATTTCCAGCCGCTCGGCACGGGCACCGCGATCCTCGTGTCGGCGATCATCACGGCCGCGCTGACGCGCACCGGCCCCGGCGCGTTCGTCGAATGCGTGGTGAAGACGTGGCGGCAGACGTGGATCGCGATCGTCACGGTGATGATGATCGTCGGGCTCGCGTACCTGCTGAACTACTCCGGCATCAGCTACACGCTCGGCACCGGCGTCGCGTCGACGGGCGCGTTGTTCCCGCTGGTGTCCGCGTCGCTCGGCTGGATCGCGGTGTTCCTGTCCGGCAGCGACACGTCGGGCAACGCATTGTTCGGCAACCTGCAGGTCGTGGCTGCCCGGCAGCTCGGCCTCGATCCGGTGCTGATGGCCGCGACCAACTCGTCGGGCGGCGTGATGGGCAAGATGATCTCGCCGCAGAACATCGCGACGGGCGTGTCGACGACGGACCTGAAAGGGCAGGAAGGCGTCGTGTTCGCACGCACCTTCTGGCACAGCGTGATCCTCACGCTGCTGCTCGGCGTGCTGGTGTTCCTGCAACAGCACGTGCTGACCTGGATGATCCCGGCGCTGCCGAAGTGACGCACGGCGCCACGACAGAAGGAAGGCACGAGGAAAACAACGAGGGAAGGCGCGGGAAAAGCGCCGGGTCATGTGGGGAAGCGGTGAGCGCGCGGCGGTTTAGCGCGTTCACCGGCCGTACCCCGTAGCGGCGTGTCGGTTGCATGTCGGGTGTGCTTCGCACGCAGGCGCGGCCTTTGGAGACTGAATACTGTTGACAATATGTCGGGCCGGGCGTATACAACGAGCGTTCGCCGACATGGCGCCCTCGTTTTCACCGACAGCCCCGCTCCCGCCTACTCATGACTGCCCCGAACGCGCTCAGCGCCATCGAACTCCTGCAAAGCCAGTCGCTCGCGATGATCGTCCAGGACATGCTCGAGCGTGCAATCGTGTCCGGCGAATACGCGCCGGGCGAAAAGCTGAACGAAGTCGATATCGCGACGAAGCTGAACGTGTCGCGCGGCCCGGTGCGCGAAGCGTTTCGCGCGCTCGAACAGGCCGGCCTGCTGCGCAACGAGAAGAACCGCGGTGTGACCGTGCGCGTCGTGCCGCTGCGCGAGGCGGAGGAGATCTACGAAGTGCGCGCGATGCTCGACGAGTCGGTCGCGCGCGCGCTCGCGAAGCGCATCTCGCCCGATACGCTGAAAGTGCTGAAAGGCATCATCCAGTCGATGAAGGATGCCGCGAAGACGCGCGACGTCACGCGCTATACCGAGCTGAACGTGCAGTTCCACGACGCGATGGTGGTCGGCGTCGGCAATACGCATCTCACCGATACCTACCGGCGGCTCGTGCGCCAGCTCGGCCTGCTGCGCCAGGCGGCGATCGAGGCCGAGAAGGGGGCGATCGCGGTGTCGGCGGCCGAGCACGACAAGATCGTGCAGGCGCTCGCGGCCGGCGACGAGGACAAGGCCGTCGCGCTCGTGCGCGAGCACGTCGCGCACGGTCTCGCGCGGATGCGTCGCACGCATGAGCAGGGGATGCCGGCGACGGGCAAGGCGGCGCGGGAGAAAGCCGGCGCGTAAGCTGTCGCGTTACCGGTCACCGCACGTTCAAAGGCCGCGGAGCGGCCGGATCACGGCTGTCGCTTCGCTCGACGTTGATGATGCCGGCCGAATGCGGTGATCGCCGGCATGTCACGAAGCGCCGTCCATTTTCCATCTCTCGATTTCGAGCACGCACCGATCGTCACGACGAGCGCGGCGAACAGCAGAAAGCGCATCATTCTTCAGATGGATTGACGAGATCGCCAATCGTACCGTGATGCGACGCGGTCCGCCTGCGCGGCAGGCGATTCGATACGTGATCCGAATGATCTAGTCACGCCTTGTCGGCCTTCCCCGCCGCGCTCGCAAACTTCGCGAGCCACGTATCGAGAGCCGACGGCTGACGGCTCTCGTCCTCCGCGCGTTCCTTGCGACGAATCGCGTTGCGCACGACGTGCGCGCCGACATAACGGATCGGCTCCGGCGGGAAATGGCCGAGCGGGCCGCGCACGATCGGGCTGCGTGTCCACGCGTTGTCCAGGCCGAGCACGAGCGACGACAGGATCTGCCCGCCCATGTAGGTCGGCCCGACGCCGTTGCCCGAATAGCCGAAGCCGTAGAACACGTTCGGCGCATCGTCGAGGCGGCCGAAGAACGGAAAGCCCGTCACCGAGCGATCCGACGGCCCGTTCCAGCTCGCGGCGATCGGCACGCCGGCAAGCGTCGGGAAGAATTCGCGCAGGCTGCGCGTGAGCTGCGCCTCGTACGGCGAGCGTCGGTCGAACACGGGCGCGATGCGGCTGCGCCACGAGAACGTGTTGCCGCCTTTGCCGAGCATCAGCCGACCGTCGACGGTCGTGCGGTAGTAGTACACGAAGATCCGCGAATCGAGCACCGACACGCCGTCCGCGAGGCCGGTCTTCTCCAGCAGATCCGGACATTTCTCCGTGATGACCATGTCGCTCGACACGACCGCGATCGTCCGTTCGAACCGCGGGAAGCGGCTCGCCATCCATGCGTTGATCGCGAACACGAGTTTGCCCGCGCTCACGCTGCCGGACGGCGTGCGCACGACGGCCGGCTGGCCGGGCGCGAAGTCGAGCATCGGCGTGCGCTCGTAGATCCGGATGCCCATCGCAAGCGCGACGCGGCGCAGCCCGCGCACGAGCTTGCCGGGATGGACGGTCGCGGCGATCGGTGAGTACACGCCGTCGAGATTGCGCGCGGAGCCCGAGCGGCGCGCGACTTCGGCGGGCGGCAGCGGTTCGTAGCTGTGGATGCCGCACGCGGCGAGCGCATCGAGCACCGGCGCGAGCGTGCCGACCTGCGCGCGCGACGTCGCGGTGTACAGCGTGCCGTCGAGCCGTAGCTCCGCATCGATGTCGTGCGCGCGGCAGAAATCGGCGATGTGCTGCACGGCCGCTTCCGATGCCTTCACGAGCCGGATCGCCTCGGCTTCGCCGAACAGGCGCCGCAGCGTCAGGAATTTCGCGGACCACGTGAGCAAGCAGCCGCCGTTGCGTCCGCTCGCGCCGGCACCGCACAGGTCGGCCTCGAGGATCGCGATGTCGAGCGCGGGGTGCTGCTGCTTCGCCTGGATCGCGGTCCAGAGGCCCGTGAAGCCGCCGCCGACGATACACACGTCGGCTTGCGTCGCGCCTTGCAGCGCGGGGGCGAGATCGCCGTCGTTGAACAGCGCTTGTTCGATCCAGAAGGGGCGCATCGGGTGTGGTATCAGTGAGGATGGGAGGTTGCCGTGCCGCACACGGCGCAAAAACGAAAACCAGTGCGAACGCGAAACCGACACCGCCACACCGCGATGCACGCCGGCGCGCCGTCCTGGGGGCCCGATTCGTCGAGTCAGGCCACCGCGCCCGCAGACAGGCGGCGGCTCATCGCGTTCAGTGTGTCGGCGCTCGCGGTGCCTGCTCCCGGCATACCGGCTTCGCCGAAGTGGCCGATGCAGCCCACGCGGAACGCGTCGACCTCGGCGAGCTTGCGCCGACACCGAATGTAGCCGCGCTTTTTGACCGCCTGATAAAAACCGCGCTGCGCCACGAGACGGCCGGGTACTCGCCCCCTTCATGCTCCTCACCTGTCAGCCATTTGCTTTCTGTTCTTTGCATGTTGTTGACAATCTACAAATCATCCCTTTTAATGTCAAGCCTGAAAACACTTCCCTTCGGCGCGGCGCGGGCGCCGACGGCTCACCCCTTCGATCGGAAAGGAACGAACGTCATGACCGAAACGCCTGTATCCGTGGAAGTGAACGGCCGCCGCTACAACTGGATGAGCCGGCCCGTGGTGGTCGTCTGCGTGGATGGCTGCGCATACGAATATCTGGAGGAGGCCGCCGAGGCCGGCGTCGCGCCGTTCCTGCGCACACTGCTGAAGCCGGGCACGGCGCTCAAGGGCGAGTGCGTGGTGCCGAGCTTCACGAACCCAAACAACCTGTCGATCGTCACCGGCGTGCCGCCGGCGATCCACGGGATCAGCGGCAACTACTTCTACGATCGCGACACCGGCGCCGAGGTGCTGATGAACGATCCGAAGTACCTCGTCGCGCCCACCGTGCTCGCGACTTTCGCCGAACAGGGGGCGCGCGTCGCGGTCGTCACCGCGAAGGACAAGCTGCGCCGCCTGCTCGGCAAGGGGCTCAAGGGCATCTGCTTCTCGTCGGAGAAGGCCGACGAAGCGAGCGTCGCCGAAAACGGCATCGACCACGTGCTCGAGCTGGTCGGCAAGCCGCTGCCGAGCGTGTACAGCGCGGATCTGTCGGAATTCGTGTTCGCGGCCGGCGTGCGCCTGCTCGAGACGCGCCCGATCGACCTGATGTACCTGTCGACCACCGACTACGTGCAGCACAAGTTCGCGCCCGGCACGCCCGGCGCGAACGCGTTCTACGCGATGATGGACACCTACCTGCAGCGCCTCGACGAACTCGGCGCGATCGTCGCGATCACCGCCGATCACGGGATGAACGCGAAGCACGACGACGCGACCGGCGAGCCGAACGTGATCTACCTGCAGGAGCTGTTCGACGAATGGCTCGGCCACGATGCGGCGCGCGTAATCCTGCCGATCACCGATCCGTACGTCGTGCACCACGGCGCGCTCGGTTCGTTCGCGACCGTCTACGTGCCGGCGACGCCCGATGCCGATGCGCTGCGCGCGCGGCTCGCCGCGGTCGACGGCATCGAGGTCGTACTGACGGGCGCCGAAGGCTGCGCGCGCTTCGAGCTGCCGCCCGCGCGGATGGGCGACCTGATCGTGATCTCGAAGCAGGACGTCGTGCTCGGCACGCGCCGCATCAAGCACGACCTGTCGGGCCTCGACGTGCCGCTGCGCTCGCACGGCGGGATCTCCGAGCAGATCGTGCCGCTGATCTTCAGCAAGCCGGTCGCGGCCCACGTCACCGGCCGCGCGCGGCTGCGCAACTTCGACATCCTCGACATCGCGCTCAACCATCTGCAGTGACGCGGACGCATCCGCCAGGAGACAGTCATGAACGCCATGGCAGCATCGACGGATGTTCGCGAGCTTCGTCGCGAAGCACTGCGAATCGATGGTGAAAAGATCTACCGCGACGCGGTGATCGAAGTACGCAACCCGTATGACGGCGCGTTGGTCGGTACCGCGCCGAAGGCGACGCTCGACGACGTGCGCCGCGCCTTCGCCATCGCGCGTGCATACCGGCCGACGCTCACGCGTCACGACCGTGCTGCGATCCTGCGCCGCGCGGCCGACGTCGTGCGTGCGCGTACGGCGGAGATCGCGGCGTTGATCACGGCCGAGGCCGGGTTGTGCGTCAAGGATTCGACGTACGAAGCCGGCCGCGTGGCCGACGTGCTGACGTTCGGCGCCGGCGAAGTGCTGAAGGACGACGGGCAGATCTTCTCGTGCGATCTGACGCCGCACGGCAAGAAGCGCCGCGTGTACACGCAGCGCGACCCGCTGCTCGGCGTGATCTCGGCGATCACGCCGTTCAATCACCCGATGAACCAGGTCGCGCACAAGATCGTGCCGTCGGTCGCGACCAACAACCGGATCGTCGTGAAGCCGTCGGAGAAGGTGCCGCTGTCGTGTTATCTGTTCGCGGACATCCTGTACGAAGCCGGCTTGCCGCCGCGGATGCTGCAGGTGATCACCGGCGACCCGAAGGAAATTGCCGACGAGCTGATCACGAACGCGGCGATCGACATGATCACGTTCACCGGCGGCGTGTCGATCGGCAAGTCGATCGCCGCGCGAATGGGCTACCGGCGCGCGGTGCTCGAACTCGGCGGCAACGATCCGATCATCGTGATGGAAGATGCCGATCTCGACGAAGCGAGCACGCTCGCGGTGTCGGGCTCGTACAGGAATTCGGGGCAGCGCTGCACGGCGATCAAGCGGATGCTCGTGCACGAGGCGGTGGCCGATCGCTTCACGGAACTCGTCGTCGAGAAGACGCGCGCGTGGTCGTACGGCAATCCGTCCGATCCGTCGGTCGACATGGGCACGGTGATCGACGAAGCGGCCGCGAAGTTCTGCGAGCGGCAGGTGAACGACGCGATCGCGCGCGGGGCGCGGCTGCTGGTCGGCAACGTGCGCGACGGCGCGCTGTATTCGCCGACCGTCGTCGATCGCGTGACGCCCGACATGCCGCTGGTGAAGCATGAAACCTTCGGCCCGGTGTCGCCGATCATGCGCTTTCGCGACATCGACGAAGCGATCCGGATGTCGAACAGCACCGACTACGCGCTGTCGTCGTCGGTGTGCACGAACCGCTTCGACCACATCACGCGCTTCATCACCGAGCTGGAAGTCGGCAGCGTGAACGTGCGCGAGGTGCCCGGCTATCGGCTCGAACTGACGCCGTTCGGCGGCGTGAAGGATTCGGGCCTCGGGTACAAGGAAGGCGTGCAGGAAGCGATGAAGAGCTTCACGAATACGAAGACGTATTCGCTGCCGTGGTAAGCGATGTGCAAGACGTTTGCGCCGTCTCCGCAGGTGCGGCTGAGCGACGAGCCGACGTCGGTGCTCGATCCGGATCTGTCCGTCGAAGTGGTCGAGGTGCTGCGCCAGCTCGCGCGCGAGGGCAAGACGATGCTGATGGCCACGCACGACCTGCGTCTGGCCGCGTCGATCGCGCACGATGCGGGGTTCCTTGCCGACGGCCGCATCGTCGAGGCCGGCGCATCGCGCGACGTGTTCTGCCGACCGCGCGACCCGCGCACCGCGAAGTTCGTCGCGACGCGCGCGCAACGCGTGCCGGGGTTCTGACGCGGCACGCGGTGCGCGATACGGTCATGCTCAGCCGGGCATGTACCCATCGAGCACGGCGGCGACGATCGCTTCCGGCGCATCCTCCTGAACCAGATGGCCCGCGTTCGGGACCCGTATCAACTGGCCGTTCGCGATGCGGTCGGCGAGCGCCTGCCCTTGCTCGAGCGGAATCCACACGTCGTCCTCGCCCCATACGATGCGCACCGGAAAATCCGGCGGCGCGTAGCGGCCCTCCGCTTCCTCGATGTAGCGCTGGCGCATCTGCGCGATCTGGCGATAGAACGCGGCCTGCCCGGCCGGCGGGAGCCACGGTTCACGGTAGACCGACAGCGCGTCGTCGCTCAACGGTCGCGCGACTGCCTGGCTGATATAGGCCGACAGGAGCGCATGGTGCGCATACGCGGGCAAGGCCGTGAACGCGGCTTCGTGCTGCGCGACGTGGCGCACGAACGGCGAGCCTTGCGGCGCGATCGCGACCGGATTCACGAGCGTGAGATCCGCATACGCGATGCCGTCGAGAAAGTGCGCGCGCAGCACGGTGGCGCCGCCGTAGTCGTGCGCGAGCACGCGCGGCCGCGACAGTTTCCATTCATTCAGCAGCGCGCCGAACAGCACGTTCTGGCGGCCCAGCGATACGTCGGCGTCCGGCATGTCGGACTGCCCGTAGCCGAGCAGGTCGTAGAAATACACGCGATGGCGCCCCGCGAGCCACGGCGCGATCCGGCGCCATACCTGCGACGAAAACGGCGTGCCGTGCACGAGCACGAGCGGCGGGCCTTCGCCGAGCGTGCCCCATGCAATCCGGTAGCCTTCGAAAGTGAAGCGGTTCGGGAGTTCGAGCATCGGCTTCTCCGTGATAACCTGTTTTGGTTATTAACAGGTTACGCCGGATTGTCCGGATATGAAACCGAATAGGTGAAAATAAATGGTTACTCGATCCGACCCGGCACGACAAGGGCATGACTGGCGCGCGGCCGATTTCGTCGGCGGCCATCCGGCGCTCGACTTTCTCAACACGGTGGCCGACACGGGCAAGACACGCGATGAAGACAAGCTCGTCGACTGGCCAGCCGTGCGTGCATGGGCCGGGAAGGCGGGGTTGCTGGCGCCGGACGATCTGGCGCGGCTGCTGCGCCATCCTCGGCAGGACGGCCCCGACGAGCTGGCGGCGCTGCACCGCTTTCGCGACGACGCGTACGCGGCGATCGCGTATCTGACGGCCGAAGGCGGCGGCAGCGCGGGCGCGCGCGCGGCGGACCGGCTCGCGGTGGCGATCCGCGACGCGATCGGGCGCAGCGCGTTCGACGCCATCGGCGGCCGCTTCGCGTGGCGGCCCGATGCGCGTGCCGCGTCGCGCTGGATCGATGCGGTCGCGCTCGGCTTCGAGGATCTGATGCGCAGCGACGATTTCGCGCGCGTGCGGCAATGCGGCCGGTGTACGTGGTTCTTCGTCGATCGCGGCCGCGGTGTCGGGCGGCGCTGGTGCGACATGCGCACGTGCGGAAATCGCGCGAAGGTGGAGGCGTTCAGGGAGCGCTGACGCGCACGTCGTGCCGCGTGCCGCGCCGCGCGTGCGTCATTGAGCGGCTTCGTGCGGACGGTGGTGGTCGGGCCATAACGTCGCGGCGATGAACAGCCCGGCTGCAAGGAACGGCGCACCGATCGCGAACAGGATGGCCGTGAGGCCCCAGCGATCCCAGAAGCGGTCGACGAGCGCACGCTCGGGGGTGACGGGATCGTACAGCACGTTGACCGCATCGCCTTCGTGCAGGCCCGGGTGCGACGACGCCGGGCCCTGGGCGAACGTGATCAGCTGCCCGCTGTCGGTGGTGAACGCGACGACGGCCGAATATAGCGTCGTGCGTGACCGCCCGTTTTTCGCGATCTCGACCACGTGGCCGGTCGAGCGCGCATAGTGGTGGACGATCTGCCACTGATGCAGGCCGGCCGCGCCGGCGCCGGCGAGGAAGCCCGTGCCGATCGCGATCGGAATCAGCACGATCGCGACATCCCAGCGGCGTCGTCCCCGCTTGCGTGCGGCGCGCGGCGGCGCCGGGTCCGATTGCCGGCGACGACGCTCGCCGGCAATCAGCAGGCCGCCGATCGCGAACGACGCGACGGCGAGCAGCGCCGGCACGGCCACCGGAAACCAGCGTTGCGTGAAATCGTCGATCAGCGCGGGGCGCTCGGGGTGGTCGGGGTCGAGCAGGACGTCGACGTTCTCGCCGATGTCATAGGCGGGGACCGTCGACGCGGTATTGCCGGCGACTTCGCGGCGCTGGCCGTCGTTCGCGAGGTACGCGACGATCGGCCGATATGCGCGCATCGCATCGCTGTCCTGGACGATGCGCACGACCGTGCCCGGCGCGCGGACCAGATGGCCGGGTTCCCGGCTGGCGGTGATGGCCAGTACGCCGGCCAGCACGAACAGGACGACACCGATCGTCAGCGCGACCAGCGCGTCCTTACCCGGCATGACGCGATCCGGTTCGTGCATCGCACGGATTCGGGTGTGCCCGGGTGCGCGGCCCATCGCGACGGACGGACCGATATTGGCGCAACCATGCCCTCTGAATGGTCGCGCGTCGTTCACATGCTTCCATGTCTGACGTCCCATGCTCTCTCAGTGCCGGCGGGCCAACGACGATGCGTGGCGCCGGTCGTGTGATATTTGTCGGACGATTCTAGCGGAAACGATGCGCAACGGGCGTGCGCTCGCGTACCGGCGCGGAAGATATGCGTCGCGAGTGGGGCGCGACAGAACGGAAAAAGGCCGGTCAGCTTTCGCTGACCGGCCTTTGGAATTCCTGGTGGGGCGTGAGTGACTCGAACACTCGACCTACGGATTAAGAGACTGGACTGGTTGATTTATATTCTTTGTTAATCAAACACTTGCTTCGCTTGCCGCCAATACTTCCCAATCTCATCCAACCTTAAACATGGGGTGCTCGGACGCAGCGTGTCACAATTCCGGCACAGTATGCTTTGCAGTCAGAGTCGCTTTATGCCTTTTGCGTCGGCCGCTTGCCCGAGACGATCGCCGCGCCCGGTCATGGGACGCTAGGCTAGCGGACGGCCCGACGCGTCGTCCAGCTTGGTGAACTCACGAAGCACGGGCATGGTATGCCGCGCCTTTTCCTTCGCGGGATCGCTCAACGCGAACCATTGCTGCAGTTGGTGAATGGACAGCATCGCCTCAATCGCTAACGGCAGGGGGGCCTTCTGTCTGGATAGTGCAGCTCGACGATTTGCCCTCCACGGCACCACTCGCTCCACACCCCTCCCAAAAACCCGCGCTTGCGCGCCCTCTTGGTCGACATGCTCAATTCCAACCCGAGCTGCTTCGTAAATACGACGTTTCCCGGCCACCGTCGCTCACGCTACGCGGATCGGCACCGAATTTGCGGCGTTTCGTTAGCCTTCGCTTGCGTCATTGCTTGGCATGGCTAGCGTATCGATGAATCGGTATCCGGTTTCCAACGACTCCGTCTCGATTCGTTCCAACCAACCACTGGAAAGATAGGAGTTTGGCCTTAGTTTTATCAGTTTTTTGAATTGCGCAACGTCGAATTTGATATTTTTACCAGATGCCATGGTCGACATACGGGACAATCTATAACTCTGATCTACGGTTTCGTGCCATTTGCGAAGGGTGGCCTGCATATAGTTTACATCCCCATCGCTATTCTCGATAATGTGCTGGAGTAGATCGGCATCAACAATGGTCGTCTTTTCGTCGGGGTAGGATACGCCAATATTTTGGGACGTGACCACGATATAGTCGACCAATATTACGAATCCCGTTGGAAAGAGACTCTTTAAGTCAAGGTGTGCGAACATTTTCTCAGCTAAAGCGCGCAAATAAATGGCTCCTTCCTGTGTAGAGAGAAAAGCCTTCAGTTTTTCAATTTGATTCAGTGCCTTTTCCAGATATCCACCTTCTCCTGAGCCCTTAAGGAAATCCTTGGCCCATTTTGCGGGGAGGTTGTTCTTGGCCTCGCAGATATAGGCGTGAAATCCTAGCGATGGCTCGTATGAAACAGCTAGACAGTCGATATCGGGCAAATCCTTGTTGAAAGATTGGAGCTTAATCTCGGTTCTGGTTCGAAAATTTTTGTGAATCAGGAAGTGCGCATCAATTCGTTCGACTAGAGCTGATCCGATCGGTCCAGCAAAGTCTGCTAAGAATCGCTTGCTGTGTTTGGTCGCGTACATGCGCAATGTGGCTCCAAGCCCATCGCGAAGTGAAAAAGTGTTGGGCAGTAAATGAAATGTGCCTTGACTTTGATCCCATATGAACGATTCCTGCGAGGCGGCAGCGATGCATTTAAGAGCAAGCTCGCATGCGACAGGAGTCACGCCTGTCCCGTGTGATATGCCATCTCGTATCTCCTGCATTGTGTAGTGAATGACTGCGGGTATCTTGTTTGCTGACGCAAAGCGACGCTCGTAAAGGCTGAGGAAAAGCAATTCTTTGTAAACTTTAAGTAGATCAGCATAGCAAAATCCTCCCATCTCGATCTTAGAGTCGTTGGGAATGTAAGAAAAGTAGGAGTCGACCTTGATTCCGACCTCGGCTTGGATAAGATCAAGTTGCTCGACGACGATCGGGTTGTCAATATCCCAGTGTTTCGTGCCTGCCAAAGCTTTTGAGTCAAGCTTATCTAATTTCCCTTTGAGGCGCTCAAGTGAGTTCATCGCGAAAACTTGTCGCTCATGAACGACTTGCCTTAAAAATGAGCGATCTTTTACCGACACGAGAAAGCAGTCTTTGGTTTTTTTGCAAGCAATGGATGCTGGATTCGCGTAGAAATAATAAATGTAATCCCGCAAAACGTGATATGCAGCACCGAATTCTGCGGCTTCACGGAGAACCCGGGAGATATTTTTTGTAACGGGTCCGTCGCAATTTATTGGAAGACGGCCTCCAACGATTTCGAGAGAAGCGCTATACAGTTCGCCCGCCGCAAAATCCTGGGCGTAGAGCAGTTCAACAAAGTTGCCGAAGAACGTGCGTGAGCAATTGGCGTTTTCCAGCTTTTCCACTTGAGCGGAAAGCTCTTCCTCGATAGCGCGATCAAGCTCTTGAATGATTTCTTTGGACATATTTCTAACCGTATCGGCTCATATTAGAGAGGGCTCTCCTGAAAATACTGCTTTTCTTCAGGCGTAATGGACAGGAGCATGTGTGCATTATCAAATAGGACATGTCAGCCATCCAGCGGCTTGGCGGCTATCTCGCGCCTCGGTCAGTTCCTCAAACGACTCCTGTGGGTCCGGAAGCAGCCGCTGCGACGATCGATGTCGAATGGTTGAGAGGGGTCGCAACACGCATTCCCTTTCGGTGGGAAATGTCATTCGCGACCGTCGACCTGCGAATGGCGGGAAAGCATCCCTTACTAATCCGACCGGCACTGGTGCTCTAACAGCGGGCGATTCGAGTAGAGACGCCCGTCGATATGCCCCACAGGTCCGCAGCCATTTCTGACAGATGGGACCTCATATTGCTGGCGGCGAGCCGGCGGTCCCTCTCAGTCGATCGGGTACAGGACGCCGACCGCTGGTATAGTCGCGAGGTCCTCCTTGCTGCGAGCAAGAAGCGGAAACGCCGGATTCCCTCCAATGGCTTCCGCGATGGCCGAGCCAACCGTCATGGGCAGATAGCGGTGTTGCTCGATGCCCCCGTCCTTGTGTCCCCACGTGATTGCCCCGCTTAGCGCGCGCTCGCTCGGCCGCACCCGCGCGAGCGAACTGAGCAGACTCAGCTCGATAATTTCGCCAGAGGCGACCGTAAGCCACGCGTGGAGGTTGATACCGTCGCGCCCCTGTATCGCGAGCTCAAGGGGATCGATGCCGGACCGGCTCCATCGTCGCAGATCATCCCAGTCTGGATGGAACACAGACTTTCCGTACGCCCATAGCTGACCGATCGTGACCCACACGGGCACCCCTAGTACCTGCTCGAAGTAAGGCTGCAGGTAGTGACACCACTTCAGACACTGCCCCGCCGATCCGGAAAAATCAGAGACCCCACTCGCCTGCGCAGCCTCGCATGCGAAAGCCCCGTCGGGGGTCAGCACGTCACCGACATGCCACGCGAGTTCTGGCGCCTCGAATCCGCAGTGTCTTGTGAACGCTGCAGCGTGCGCCAAGTGCTCCCGGTAGTCACCAATGTCTTCCTGACGTTTGGGCAGATCGGGCAGTTTGAATGATCGGGTCTGGTGCGGCAGCAACGGGACAGGCAATCGACCGAAGAGGCGGTCCATGGTTTTACGAAAAGACATTGGAAGGCATCTGATTTGTTGGCACTTCCGCTTTATCGGCTCGAAACGGCTCGGCTTTAAACTCCCGTGGGGGCGTCATGTCATTTGTGACTGACTGACCGGTAAACCTCGGGAAGAGGCCCCGAAGGCGCCTGAGGGCCAACTGCCGTTCGAGGTCGAAGGAAGCTCACTGATTTACGGGTCGGTGGCCATGCGCATTCCGCAAACTTTCGCGCGCAGCCAGGTGCGGGCAGTCGACAACAGATCAAGCATTGTCGACAATTGCACAAAGTTTTCTTACGTGACCGCCCAGCTCCAGTCCCAAGGCCGCCTTTCGCGTATGACGACCACAGTTGACACCGTCAAGCTTCGTTAAACACGTGATGAACGCCGACCATCATTGATGGTCGCTAGCACGCCAAGAAGAAAGGAGACCAGACATGATCGATGATATTCAACTTTCGGGGGCTCAGGCATGAGCTTTGCCCTTGAGAGACATTGTGATTACTGAGGGGATAGTCACTTCTTGCCGGCTTCGTGATACACAACCTTTGACAGTAAGTACTGTTGGACGGCCAATTGCTCGGCCCCGCTCCACGGCAGGGTATAGACTCCAGCGTGTGGATCGTAGCCGGGGTCCGTGAATTGACGTCCGTGACCGTCGGGCAAATCGGGTTCTTCGCGTGGAACGTGTTTGCACACGAATCGTACGCGTTCGTGACGGTTCTCCAAGTCCCCTGAGCAAAGAGCGGCCAATCTACCGCTCTTTTGTGGCTTGATGTCGTTGAATCGGGAGCTCACCAAAAAGTCGCGTAGCGTATCGAAGGCGGTGGGCAATGTTTGCGTGCCGTCCATGTATTCGAGCCAGTGAACAGACAGGTATCCTTCATTTTTTACTGGCTCGAATGCCTGAGGAATGATCTCCCCATTCTGTACGTACTTCGGTTTGCAAATTCGAACGACGTGGTGCTCAGAGGGAATAGGCCTTAGGCGTACTAGTTGCCACCACCGATAAATTCTTTCGCGTACGCAAACGACGAGACGAAGTTCTCGCAACGGTCTTCCCCCCACTCACGCTTCACCTTGCCATTCTTATCTTCCCGAGCCCACGCAAACTCGATGCGGGCGCGGTCTAAAAAACGAATGCTCAGCATCGAAACGGTGCTGATTCTCCACGTCGCAACCAACGACCCATCGGAATCAGATGTTAGAAGTGGGTTCTTCGCTGTTGGGCACCGATCAAAGAATGCCCAGAGGCCAGAAATGGAGTCTTGCGTCGGTAACGGCTCATCGTCCTCAGTCGAGTAGCGGATCAGCTCAAAGAGGCGGTGGCTGACCTCCGACGTCACGTTGAGCGGAGTCGATCCGACCTCGCTGGAGTCAGTGGCGTTCACAGGTATAGCCACCTCCTCGGACGGTGACCAGGCATCAGCGTTGTATGTTGTCGCCGGCGTTACGCGCACACGAGGAAACGAGGGGCGGCGCAGGGTACCGTATGTAATACCCGCGTCTCTAGCAGTAGAGAGCGGTAAAGTCGCAGCGTCCATAGTATTCCCCGGCGGTTTATGTTTCTCGTTTCCAGATCGTCTGCTGCATGACGTCCGTCGTTAGATCGCAGAAGCCTTCGACGATAGCTTTGTGTGCAACCTGAAACCAATCATGTTCCCAATCGGCATGCGGTTCCGGTTTCGACGATGATGCAGTTAGCTCCATCCGGATAGCATCGCCGCCAGCTGTCAGCTTGGCGCTCGCTATTGAGACCGTTAGCTTGCCAGCATCTTTGGGCAACCCATATTCAAGCTGCAGATAGGCGCCACGAATGTCGCCGCCCTCGACCTTGGGGGGCAGTCGCACATCCTTGAACAGCCGCTGCAAATCGCTCCAGTCGTTCCATTCGCGTCCTTGCCGGAACACGTTGATGTACGAGAGCTCGCATCGTCGTGTGACAAGCTCCGCTTTGAGTTGGCCTAGGAGGAACGTTTGGAACAGCTCAGCGTACTTCTTGTACTCAGCATAGATGGATTCAAACCGAGCATAAGGCTGAGTGCCGTCGGTTTGGCGCCAGTTGCAGTGGAAGCGGTCGCTTTGTACTTGAAGAAGACGTGTCTTATCCGCGCTGACAAACCAAACACGCGGGAGCATTGCGCCCGTTGTCCGATCGAAGTGAGGTTCTGCGCCGGGATCAAGCAACAGTGGGGCATGCTCGCACCCTGGGAAGTCGTTCTGGATCAGTTCCCAAAATCGACCGTAGTAGGGGACGAGGAGGCGAGTCTGTGGCTCAAAAGTCTTCCCGACGATTACCTCATTGATAGGCGGTGCGGAGAAGGAGATCGTCATGATGGTCGAGGATGCTACTTTTTACGGCAATGTAGCATTGAACTGCGGTTGCCGTATAGCGATCTCGGTCGACCGAAACGTGCGTTGACACTTCGTTGACAGAAAAGAAAAAAGGGTTACAAGCAATCGCTTGTAACCCTTTGAATTTCTTGGTGGGGCGTGAGTGACTCGAACACTCGACCTACGGATTAAGAGTCCGCTGCTCTACCAACTGAGCTAACGCCCCCAACAGAAGAAAGATTATGCCGGGGTTTTCAGGGCATGGCAAGCCCTTTCTGCGAATTTCCCGAAAATATTTCGTCTAGGCAACGACGGCTGTCGGCGCGGTAACGAGCGGTCGCAGTTCGCGCGCTCCCGGTATGATGACGCCACACGCGTTGCGCGGCGGTCGCGCAACGCTTTCTGGACACTCGAAGATGGACGAAAACGCAGTCCGCGAATTGCTGGATCGCCTGCTGGCCCCGTGGGTCCGCTCGCTGGGTCTGGTCCCCGTGTCGATCGGCGACGACAGCGTCACGCTGCGCCTGCCGTTTTCCGGCGAGTTCCGTCATTCGGGCGGCGTGATCTGCGGCCAGGTGTTCACGGCGGCGGCCGACACCGCGATGGTGGTCGCGATTTCGGCCGCGCTCGGCGAATTCCGTCCGATGACGACCGTGTCGCTGAACACGAACTTCATGCGTCCCGTGCGCAAGGGCGACGTGCTGGTCACCGCGCGCGTGCTGCGGATGGGCCGCAATCTCGTGTTCGGCGAAGTCGAGCTGTTCGACGAGGACGGCAAGATGGCCGTCCACGCGACGTCGACCTACGCCCTCATCAGCTGAGCGGCGCGATGTTCGACCAGATCGTCTTTGCGGGCGGCGGCAATCGCTGCTGGTGGCAGGCCGGCTTCTGGGACGTCGCGCAGCCGGCCCTCGGCCTGCGCCCGCGCGTGATCACCGGCATCTCGGCCGGCGCGGCCACCGCCTGCATGCTGTATACGCGCGACGCCGCGTGGGTGATGCGCTATTACGAAGAGGCGCTGCGCCACAACCGGAAGAACGCGTACTGGGGCAACCTGTTCGGGCGGGAGCCCGTGTTTCCGCATTACCGGATCTACCGCCAGGCGCTGCTCGACATCTACGGCGAGCCGTTCGCGAAGCTCGCCGCGGCGCCGGAGATCCGCATCGGCGTGTCGCACGTGCCGCGCTGGCTCGGCGCGCGCAGCGCGGTCGCGGCCGGCCTCGTCGCATACAACATCGAAAAGTACGTGCGCAAGACGCTGCACCCGACGCTCGGGCGCACGCTCGGCTTTCGGCCGGAATTCGTGCGCGCGCAGGCCTGCGCGCACGTCGACGAACTCGCCGACCTGATCCTGCAGTCGTCCTGCACGCCGCCGTTCACGCCGGTGCTGCGGCGCGGCGGCCGGCCGGTGCTCGACGGCGGGATGGTCGACAACGTGCCGGTCGATGCGCTCGATCCGTCGCCGGGCGACGTGCTGGTGCTCGTCACGCGGCTGTATCCGCGTCCGCAGATGTTCACGGTCGCGCATGGCGACCAGCGGCGGCTGTATGTGCAGCCGTCGAGCAAGGTGCCGATTTCGAGCTGGGATTACACGAGCCCGTCGCAGATGCGGCATGCGTACGATCTCGGGCGGCGCGACGGCGAGCACTTCCTCACGCGCGTCGGCGAGATGACGGGCGGCCGCGTGGCCGCCTGACGATCGCTCGGAGGGAGGAACGGGCCGCGCGACGCGCGCAGCCCGTGGCGATCAGCGCTTGCGGATCGGCGTCAGCGCTTCCGGGTTGGCGACGCTCGACATGTCGCCGTCGTCGAACGCGAGAATGTTGCGGAATGCGGCACTGAAATACAGCTCGTAGCTTTCGCGTTCGACGTAGCCGATGTGCGGCGTGCAGATCACGTTTTCCATCCGCAGCAGGCTGTAGCCCTGCAGGATCGGCTCGCTTTCGAACACGTCGATCGCGACCATCCCCGGCCGGTTGTGCGACAGCGCGTTGACGAGTGCGTTTTCCTCGAGCAGCTCGGCGCGGCTCGTATTGACGAGCAGCGACGTCGGCTTCATCCGCATCAGGTCTTCCTGCTTCACGATCCCGTGGGTGTCGTCGTGCAGGCGCAGGTGCAGCGACAGCACGTCGCTCTGCTCGAACAGCGCCTCGCGGCTCTCGGCGGCCGTATAGCCGTCGGCGCGCGCGGCCTCGAGCGAATGCTCGCGGCCCCAGATCAGCACGTTCATCCCGAACGCGTTGCCGTAACCGGCGACGAGCCGGCCGATCTTGCCGTAGCCCCAGATGCCGAGCGTCTGGCCGCGCAGCACCTGGCCGAGGCCGAAGTTCGGCGGCAGCGCCGACGTCTTCAGGCCCGACTGCTGCCAAGCACCCTGTTTCAGGTTCGCGACGTATTGCGGAATGCGGCGCTGGGCGGCCATCACGAGCGCCCAGGTCAGCTCGGCCGGCGCGACCGGCGAACCGGTGCCTTCGAGCACCGCGATGCCGCGGTCGGTACACGCGTCGAGATCGATGTGGCTCGACACGCGGCCGGTCTGGCTGATCATGCGCAGATTCGGCAGCTTGGCGAGCAACTGCGACGTAATCGGGGTTCGTTCACGAATCAGCACGAGCGCCTCGACTTCCGCCAGACGGCTGGCGAGCTGTCCGAGGCCGCGCACCGTATTGTTGAAGACCTTTACGTCGTGGCCGGCGAGCATCTCGAAGCAGTTCAGCTTGCGGACGGCGTCCTGGTAGTCGTCGAGGATGGCAATTTTCATGGTGAACGGGGTGTCGCGCGTTGAAAGCGGCAGGGCGGCGGCGCAGCTTGCGCGCCCGTCTCGCCCGGCCGGGGCCGACATGATGCAACGTCGGCCGCCTTCATGGTGTCTTTTTAACAGGTTGTTACGCTCCGCCGCAATCGGCTTCCGCCGCCCCGGGCGCCGCTCCCGCGCCGTGCAAAGGGGTGCGCTGTTGTGTCGCATCGAACACGTCCTTCCTGATTCGGCCGCTTACTCGACGAGGTTCACCCAATTGTTGCTTCAAGCAGAATAATTGGATCAAGTATCCGCAGAAGGCGAGGATTTTTGACTATTTTTATCGTCAACCGGCCCCTTGTTGAGCAACTCTGCATCATTTCCGCTGTCGTAGGAGAATTACGCATTTGCATCATCTTTTTGAAGTTGTAACAGCGGCAGGAGTCGTTATGGATCATTTGCAGTCGATGCGCGTGTTCGTCAAGGTTGCAGATCTCGGCAGTTTCGCGCGGGCCGCGAGCGCAATGGATATCTCCAACGCGGTCGCGACGCGCCACGTCGCCGATCTGGAAGGCCGGCTCGGCACGCGTTTGCTTAACCGCACCACGCGCAGCCTCTCCCTGACGGAGTCGGGTCAGGTCTATCTGGAGCGTGCCCGCCAGATCCTCGACGAGCTCGAGGACGTCGAGCAGATGGTCGTCGCACGCAATCACGAGCCGGTCGGCACGCTGCGCATCGTCGCGCCGGTCGTGTTCGGCCTGCACAACCTCGCCCCCGTGCTGCAGTCGTACACGGAGAATTTCCCGAAGGTGGTGCCCGATCTCACGCTGGTCGACCGGCAGGTCGATCTCGTCGAGGAAGGCTTCGACGTCGGCATCGTGGTCACGCGCCAGATGCGTAGCGCGAGCATCGTCACGCGGCGCCTGACCACCGGTTGCATGACCGTGTGCGCGACGCCCAGCTATCTGGAGAAGCACGGCGTGCCGATTCATCCGGAACAGCTCGCCGAGCACCCGGCCCTGAGCCTGCCGACCGAATACTGGGGCGACGAGCGTGTGTTTACCGGGCCGGACGGCGAAGTGCGCGTGCGCCCGACCAACGTGATCGTCGCGAACAACACCGCGATGCTGCGCCAGTTCGCGCTGCTCGGGATGGGCGTCGCGATCCTGCCGAGCTACCTGATCGGCAGCGACATCGCGCGCGGCGCGCTCGTGCGGCTGCTGCCGGATTTCCGGCTGCCGCAGGTCGAGATCAACATCGCCTACCCGAGCCGGCGCCATCTGCCGGCGAAGGTGCGCACGTTCATCGACCACCTCGTCGAGCATTTCAGCCACTCCACCGACGCGACGATGGGCGAACAATGGGCCGCGCAGAGCGCGACGGTGCCGCCGATCGGCGTCGAGATGCGTGCCGAGCAGCCCGAATCGACCGATCCGAACCTGCAGCCGCGGATGGCGCGCTCGCCGCGCGCGCGCGTGGCGGTGCCGTCGCCGCTGTAACGGCTCGGCGCCCGGCAGCGCTACGCCGGCGCAAATAAAAAACGCGGATCGATCGATCCGCGTTTTTTTATGGCTGCGTGCCGGCGCCGGGCGCGCCCGAAGCGGCGCCCGGCGGCCGGGCCGTCACGAACCCGTCTTGCGCGCCGTCGTCTTGCGGGCGGCGGTCTTGCGTGCCGGCGCCGGTTTCTCTTCGACGCCTTCGGTCACGGTTTCGGCATCCTTCGTCGCCGATTTGGCCGTCTTCTTCGCCGCGGCCGCCTTCGGTTCCTTCTTCTCGAACTCGAAGCCGATCTTGCCGTCCGGCTGCTTCACGAGGAACGCCTTGAAGTTGCGGCCGGTACGCGACGACTTGAAGCCCGGCAGCAGATCCGTGCGGCCGTCGGCCAGCAGCTTGCCCATCTGCTCGCGCGTGATTTCCTGCTGCAGGATCACCTTGCCCGAGCGGAAGTCGCAGGTCTTCGGGTTCGCGACCGAGTGCTCGCACACGTAGCTCATCCCGTGCTCGAACACGCGGCCCTTGCATTTCGGGCACGCGCCGACCGGTTCCTGCGCGGAGAAGTCGGGCGCTTCGCCTTCCTCGCCGCCCTGGTCCTGGCCGAAATCGAACTCGAGCTTGTAGTTCTTCGTCTCGTCGTCGAAGGACAGCTTGAGGATCGCCGAGAACGGGCGGCCCATCTTGCTGCGGAACCCGGACAGCGGCCCGATTTCCTTCTTCTGCAGCAACTCCTCGACTTCCGGGATCTCGAACTGCCGGCTGCCCGGGATCTTCGAGATCGAGAAGTCGCACTTCGTGCACGCGAAGCGGCGGTAGTTTTCCTTCACCTGGCCGCCGCAATTCGGGCACGGCGTCTGAAGGGTCGCGTAGTCGCCGGGGATCGTGTCGGAATCGTATTCCTTCGCGCGCTTGACGATCTGCTGCGTCATGCGGGCGATTTCCTGCATGAACGCGTCGCGGCCGAGATTGCCGCGCTCCATCTGCGACAGCTTGTATTCCCATTCGCCGGTGAGCTCGGGCGCGGTGAGTTCCTTCACGCCGAGGCCGCGCAGCAGCGTCATCAGCTGGAACGCCTTCGCGGTCGGGATCAATTCGCGGCCCTCGCGCAGCAGGTACTTCTCGCCGAGCAGACCTTCGATGATCGCCGCCCGGGTGGCCGGCGTGCCGAGGCCCTTCGCGGCCATCGCCTCGCGCAGCTCGTCGTCCTCGACCAGCTTGCCTGCGCCTTCCATCGCGGACAGCAGCGTCGCTTCCGAGTAGCGTGCGGGCGGCTTGGTCACGAGCGCGACGGCGGCGATTTCGTCCGTCTTCACCTTCTCGTCCTTCTGCACCGGCACGAGGTTCGCGTCCGCGCCTTCGGCATCGCGGCCGTACACCTGCAGCCAGCCCGGTTCGACGAGCACCTTGCCTTCGGTCTTGAAGTGATGGCCGGCGACTTCGGTGATGCGCGTCGTCACGCGGAATTCGGCTGCCGGGAAGAACACCGCGAGGAAGCGCTTCACGACCATGTCGTACAGCTTCTGCTCCGGCTCGGACAGCGATTTCGGCGCCTGCAGCGTCGGGATGATGGCAAAGTGGTCGCTGATCTTCGAGTTGTCGAAGATCCGCTTGTTCGGCTTCACCCAGCCCTTGTCGAGCACCTGCTTCGCGTGCGGCAGATAGTTGTTGCTTTCCTTGAGCATCTCCAGCGTGGACTGGACCGTCGACAGGTAGTCTTCCGGCAGCGCGCGCGCGTCGGTACGCGGGTAGGTCAGCACCTTGTGCTTTTCATACAGCGCCTGCGCGAGGCCGAGCGTGTTCTTCGCCGAGAAGCCGAAGCGGCTGTTCGCCTCGCGCTGCAGGCTCGTCAGGTCGAACAGCAGCGGCGACAGTTGGGTCGACGGCTTCGATTCCTCGGACACCGTGCCGACCTGGTCGCGGCAGGCGGCAACGATCGTTTCGGCGGCCGGCAGGCTCCACAGACGGGAGTCGCGCTTTTCCGGATCGAATTCGTCGCGCTTGAATTTCGGGTCGTACCACTTGCCTTCGTAGAAGCCGCCCGCGCACGCGAATTCGGCCTTCACTTCCCAGTAGTCGCGCGGGACGAAGCGGCGGATTTTCTCTTCCCGTTCGACGACGATCGACAACGTTGGCGTCTGAACGCGGCCGACGGTGGTCAGGAAAAAGCCGCCGCCCTTGCTGTTGAACGCGGTCATCGCGCGCGTGCCGTTGATCCCGACGAGCCAGTCGGCTTCCGAGCGGCAGCGCGCGGCGTCGGCGAGCGGCTGCATGTCCGAATCGCTGCGCAGGTTCGCGAAACCGTCGCGGATCGCCTGCGGCGTCATCGATTGCAGCCACAGGCGCTGGACCGGCTGCTTCGCCTTCGCGTGCTGCGCGATCAGGCGGAAAATCAGCTCGCCTTCGCGCCCCGCGTCGCATGCGTTGATCAGGCGGTCGACGTCCTTGCGCTTCATCAGCTTCGTGAGCACCTTGAGGCGCGACTCGCTTTTTGCGATCGGGTTCAGGTCGAAATGCGGGGGGATGACGGGCAGATGCGCGAAGCTCCATTTCCCGCGCTTGACCTCGTACTCCTCCGGGGCGGCGATTTCCAGCAGGTGGCCGACAGCGGACGAAAGGACGAAATCGTCGCTCTCGTAATACTCGTCATGCTTGGTAAAGCCGCCCAAAGCGCGTGCGATGTCGTTCGCGACAGAAGGCTTTTCCGCAATGATCAGTGCTTTGGACATGACAGGTGTGTGTTGGTAGACCGGGTTCGCCGGTGTGGGTCCCTTTTACGACCGCTTTATAGCACACGCCGCAGCGACGGCGGCTCAGCGTGTAAAAAGCGGCTCATCATAGAGGGGGGCCGCAACGGCGGCAAGCGCCGGGCGCGGCGGGGCGCGCAAACCTGCGCCAAACCGCCGCGCCGGCCCGCGGATTCAGGCTTCGACGTTCAGGACGTCGCGCAATTTCGGTGCGTGCGGCGCACCGGGCACCGCGCTCAGGTCGGACAGCATGCGCTCGACGATCGCCGCGTGCGGCAGCACCGTGCCGAAGAAGCGCGCGGTGTGGGCATCCTCGATCAGGATGGTCGGGAAGTTCTCGACGTCGAGATCGTCGAGCCGGTCGGCATGGGTTTCGATGTCGATCCACGCGAAGCAGGCGTCCGGATGCGCATCGGCGAGCTGGTCGAAGGCGGTCCGGTAGTCGCGGCACGTGCCGCACCAGTCGGCGCACAGGCACGCGACCAGCAACGTGCCGGGATCGGCGAGGCGCTCGGCGATCCGATCTGCGTCGGTGTCGAGATTCAGCGCGGGCATGGCATTCCTTGGGTTGCGTCGGCGGCCGGGCCGCCCCTATGCCGGGGAATGTAGCACGCCCCGCGCGGACGGGGTGGGCGCCGGGTCAAGCCGCGTGAAGCGTCCGCCGGCGACGCTCGCGACGCGGCCGGCCAGTTCCAGCGCGAGCAGCGCACCGTGCAGCACGTCGTCGGACAGGCCGCTGTGCTCGGCGAGCCATTCGTACGTCACGGGGCCGTATCCCAGCGCGGCGAGCACGACCTGTTCCGACGGGTTGCCCGGTGGCGGGGCTTCGATGCGGGGCGGCGCGGCGGACGCGGCGGCGCGATCCGGTTGCGCGACGCCGTCAGCTTCGGGCTCGCGAATTTCGCCCACGGTCGGGCCCGGGTTGCCGGCCCGCGCCGCGCCGCCCGTCGCGCGCGCGGCCGGCTCGCCGAGCCCGTATTCCTCTAGCACGTCGAGCGGCGCCGCGGTGAGTTTTGCGCCGTCGCGGATCAGCGCGTGGCAGCCCTGCGCGAGCGGGGCGTGGATCGAACCGGGCATCGCGAACACATCGCGCCCCAGTTCGTTCGCGAGCCGCGCGGTGATCAGCGAGCCCGAGCGCGGGGCGGCCTCGACGACGAGCACGCCGATCGCGAGCGCGGCGATCAGCCGGTTGCGCTGCGGGAAATGCGCGGCGCGGGCCGGCGTGCCGAGCGGCCATTCCGACACGATCGCGCCGTGCGCGGCGATCTCGTGGGCGAGCGCGCGGTGCCGCGCCGGATAGACGAGATCGGCGCCCGTCGCGATCACCGCGACGGTGCCCGAGCGGCCGTCGAGCCCGCCACGATGCGCGGCGCCGTCGATCCCGAGCGCCAGGCCCGAGACGATCGTGAGGCCCGCGTCGGACAACGCGTGGGCGAAATGCGTGGCGTCGGCGAGCCCCTGCGGCGTCGCATGGCGGCTGCCGACGATGGCGAGGCCGCGTGCGTGCAGCAGGTCGAGCCGCCCCTTTACATATAGCAGCGGCGGCGGATCGTGCAGGTCGCGCAGCCGCGGCGGGTAGGCCGGGTCGCTCAGCGTGACGAGCACGTTGCCCGGGCCGTCGAGCCATGCGAGCGCGGCGCGCGTGCGCGTATCGAGATCGGCGCGCTCGCTCGTGCGCACGGCCTGCGCGGCGGCGGGGCTGCTCACGGCGGCGATGGCTTCGTCGGACGCGCACAGTAACGCCTCCGGCGAGCCGAATACCTCGAGCAGCACCTGCAGCACGGCGGGCGGGAGACCGGGCGCATGCGCGAGCTGCAGCCAGGCGCGCAGCGCGGCGGGCATCAGCGCTTGCGGGGACATGAGGCTGCCCTCCAATGCGGCAGCCAGCGGAGCGCGTGGCGCCATGATAAAATTTTCATCATCCGAAATACTCGACAGGGCCGTGCGCGCGGGCGCCCGGCCGATTGCAGGAGGCGCGATCCGCGGCATTGATATGCCACGCATCCGCCTCATCTTCATTGCATCCCGGCGGCGGCGCCAGCCGGCCGGATGGCCGATGCGGCGCGCCGCTCCACCGAATACCGAACACCATGGCTTTGCTCAATATTCTTCATTACCCCGACAAGCGGCTGCACAAGGTCGCGAAGCCCGTCGACAAGGTCGACGACCGGATCCGCAAGCTCGTCGCCGACATGGCCGAGACCATGTACGCGGCGCCCGGCATCGGCCTGGCGGCCACGCAGGTCGACGTGCACGAGCGCGTGATCGTGATCGACGTCTCCGAGGAGAAGAACGAGCTGCGCGCGTTCATCAACCCGGAAATCGTGTGGTCGAGCGACGCGAAGCAGACCTATGAAGAAGGCTGCCTGTCGGTGCCCGGCATTTACGACGAAGTCGAGCGCCCCGACCACGTGCGCGTGCGCGCGCTCAACGAGCAGGGCGAGACGTTCGAGCTCGACTGCGAAGGGCTGCTCGCGGTGTGCGTGCAGCACGAGATGGATCACCTGATGGGCCGCGTGTTCGTCGAATACCTGTCGCCGCTCAAGCAGACGCGCATCAAGACGAAGATGAAGAAACTCGAACGCGCGATGTGATGCGCGTGCGCCCAGCCCGACCCCGAACGCTGTCATGACCCATACGTTGCGCGTGATTTTTGCCGGCACGCCGGAATTCGCCGCGGCTGCCCTTGCCGCGATCCACGAGGCCGGTTTCCCGGTGCCGCTCGTGCTCACCCAGCCCGATCGCCCGGCCGGGCGCGGGATGAAACTCCAGGCGAGCGCCGTGAAGCGCTACGCCGTCGAGCACGGGATGACCGTCGCGCAGCCGCCGTCGCTGCGCCGCGCGGGCAAGTACCCGGCGGAGGCGGCCGACGCGATCGAGCTGCTGCGCACGACGCCGCACGACGTGATGGTGGTGGCCGCGTACGGCCTGCTGCTGCCGCAGGAAGTGCTCGACATCCCGCGCGCCGGCTGCATCAACATCCATGCGTCGCTGCTGCCGCGCTGGCGCGGCGCCGCGCCGATCCATCGTGCGATCGAGGCCGGCGACGCCGAGACGGGCGTCACGCTGATGCAGATGGATGCCGGCCTCGACACCGGCGCGATGATCGAGGAGGCGCGCCTCGCGATCGCGCCCGACGATACGACCGCGACGCTGCACGATCGCCTCGCCGCCGACGGCGCGCGGCTGATCGTCGACGCGCTCGTGCGGCTCGAGCGCGACGGCACGCTGCCGGCAACGCCGCAGCCGGCCGACGGCGTGACTTACGCCGAAAAGATCGGCAAGCACGAAGCGGCGCTCGACTGGCGCAAGCCGGCCGACGTGCTCGCGCGCCAGGTGCGTGCGTTCGACCCGTTCCCGGGCGGCGTCGCGACGCTCGATGGCGCGGCCATCAAGCTGTGGGCGGCGGAGCCCGTGGCGGCGCGCGGCCCGAGTGCCGACGCGGCGCCCGGCACGATCGTCGAAGCCGCGCCGGAAGGCGTGGTGGTCGCGTGCGGCAGCGGTGCGCTGCGCGTGACCCAGTTGCAGAAGCCGGGCGGCAAGCGGCTGCCCGCTCGGGAATTTCTCGCCGGTTCGCCGCTCGTCGCCGGCCAGCGTTTCGCGCTGCCAGACGCCGACTGACAGGACCTGAGCGCCATTCGACCCGATCCGCCGGCCCGGCGCAACTAGCCGGACGGCCGAGTCGCGTGGGGCGGCAGGCGCGCGTAGAATTTCCCTGCGCTCTCCGGTTTCGAGGTTTTCATGTTCGGCATCACCCATTTCGGCTTCTTCGTGTTCGCGGTTTTCCTGCTGAACATCACGCCTGGTCCCGATACGGCCTACATCGTCGGCCGCAGCGTCGCGCAGGGGCGCGGCGCGGGGCTGATGTCGGCGTTCGGCATTTCGGCCGGCTGCTGCGTGCACGCGCTCGCCTGCGCGTTCGGCCTGACCGCGCTGCTGGCCGCGTCGGCAACCGCGTTCACGGTGATCAAGCTGGTCGGCGCCGCGTACCTGATCTATCTCGGCGTGCGGATGATCGTCGCGAAGCAGGCCGCCGCGCCATCGGGCGCCGAAGCCGCGCGGGTAGCGGCCGCCAAGCCGCTGCGCCAGTTGTTCATGCAGGGTTTCTGGACCAACGTGCTGAATCCGAAGGTCGTGCTGTTCTTCGTGTCGTTCTTTCCGCAGTTCGTGTCGGCCGACAGTCCGCACAAGGCCTGGGCGTTTCTGACCCTCGGGGCGGTGTTCGTCGCGATGAGCACGGTCTGGACGAGCGGGGTCGCGTGGGTGGCGGGCAGCGTCACGCAGCGCTTTTCCGGCAAGCCGGGCGTCAGGAAGTGGCTCGACCGCACGGTCGGCAGCGCTTTCGTCGGCCTCGGCCTTCGTCTTGCAGCTTCGCAACGCTGAGATTGAATTTTTCCGGCAAGACCTTATCTAACAAATCGCTTACAATTTTCCGCCGTGCGCTGTGATGTGCGGCGGGTCCCCTGACGGATAAGGAGTGGGTATGTTCAATTGGGTCAAAACGGCGATGCTGATGGCCGCGATCACGGCCCTGTTCATCGTGATCGGCGGGATGATCGGCGGCTCGCGCGGCATGACGATCGCGCTGCTGTTCGCGCTCGGCATGAATTTCTTCTCGTACTGGTTCTCGGACAAGATGGTGCTGCGCATGTACAACGCGCAGGAAGTCGACGAGAACACGGCGCCGCAGTTCTACCGGATGGTGCGCGAGCTGGCCACGCGCGCGAACCTGCCGATGCCGCGCGTCTATCTGATCAACGAGGACGCACCGAACGCGTTCGCGACGGGCCGCAACCCCGAGCACGCGGCGGTCGCCGCGACGACGGGCATCCTGCGCGTGCTGTCGGAGCGCGAGATGCGCGGCGTGATGGCGCACGAGCTCGCGCACGTGAAGCACCGCGACATCCTGATCTCGACGATCACCGCGACGATGGCGGGCGCAATCTCGGCGCTCGCGAACTTCGCGATGTTCTTTGGCGGGCGCGACGAGAACGGCCGGCCGGCCAACCCGATCGCGGGGATCGCGGTCGCGCTGCTCGCGCCGATCGCCGGCGCCTTGATCCAGATGGCCATTTCACGGGCGCGCGAGTTCGAGGCCGACCGCGGCGGCGCGCAGATTTCCGGCGATCCGCAGTCGCTCGCCACCGCGCTCGACAAGATCCACCGCTATGCGGCGGGCATCCCGTTCCAGGCGGCCGAGGCGCATCCGGCCACCGCGCAGATGATGATCATGAACCCGCTGCACGGCGGCGGTCTGCAGAACCTGTTCTCGACACACCCGGCCACCGAGGAGCGCATCGCGCGCCTGATGGAGATGGCGCGCACCGGCCGCTTCGAGTGACCCGTCGGCGGACCCGTGCGGCAACGGCCGCGCGGGATCGCCCCGCCACCCCGCATGCTTCGCGCTGCGGGGTGTTTCATTTGTGCGCGCCGTAAACGGGCCAAAGGGGCGGCATGGCCGCGCGCTACAATGCGCGGTTTGGGATCGCGGGCCGTCTGGCGGTTGCGATCCCGCCGTTTGCCGCATGTGTTTGCCGCACCGATTGCCGCGCCTGTTTGCCGATTCCGCACCGATGACACGACCTCGTTCTTCCGCTCCGACTACTTCCGGCCGCCCGGCGCGCCTGGCTGCGCTGCACCTGGCACCCGATTCGCTCGGCTTCGCGCTCGACGCTGCCGCGCAGGCGGTCGATGCGGTGCGACGCGGCACCGCGTTGCCGGCGGCGCTGTCGGCGGTATTCGCGCAGATGCCGTCCGGTGCGCAGGCGCTCGCGCGCGGCGCGACGCAGGACGTCGCCTACCGGACGATGCGCCGCCTCGGCAGCGCGGACTGGCTGATCGGCAAGTTCGTCAGCAAGGCGCCGCCCGCGCACGTGCACGCGGTGCTCGCCGGCGCGTTCGCGCTGCTGCTCGATCCGGCGGACGAGGCCGCGTACCCGGCGTTCACGGTGGTCGACCAGGCCGTCACCGTCATCGGTGCGCGGCGCGAATTCGCGTTCGCGAAAGGAATGGTCAACGCGGTGCTGCGCCGGTTCCTGCGCGAGCGCGACGCGCTCGTCGCGGCGATGCAGGACGACCCGGTCGCCCGCTGGAACTACCGTGCATGGTGGGTCGATGCGGTGAAGCGCGCATGGCCCGACGCGTGGCAGGCGATCCTCGCGGCCGGCGAGCATCAGGGGCCGCTGACGCTGCGCGTGAATGCGCGCCGCGCGAGTGTCGATGGGTATCTCGACACGCTGCGCGCGAACGGAATCGACGCGACCGCGATCGGCCGGCACGCGGTGCGGCTCGCGTCGGCGCTGCCGGTGGATCGCATTCCGGGATTCGCCGACGGCGTGGTGTCGGTGCAGGACGCGGGCGCGCAGCTCGCGGCCGAATGGCTCGGCGCGCGCGACGGCATGCGCGTGCTCGACGCGTGCGCGGCGCCCGGCGGCAAGACGGGCCATATTCTCGAACTCGCCGATGCGGAGGTCGTGGCGCTCGAAAGCGACGCGACGCGCGCCGCGCGGATCGGCGAGAACCTCGTGCGCCTGTCGCTCGCCGCGAACGTGTGCGTCGGCGACGCCGGCGCGCCGGAAGCGTGGTACGACGGGCGTCCGTTCGATCGCATCCTGGCCGACGTGCCGTGCTCGGCGTCCGGCATCGTGCGGCGCCACCCCGACATCCGCTGGCTGCGCCGCGAGGCCGACATTCCGGCGCTGGTCGCGGAGCAGCGGCGCATCCTGTCGGCGCTGTGGCCGCTCGTGAAACCGGGCGGCGAACTGCTTTACGTGACCTGCTCGATCTTCCCCGAGGAAGGCGAAGGGCAGGCCCGCTGGTTTGAAGCGGCCTGTGAAGATGCGGTACGATTGGACGCCCCCGGCCAACTGCTGCCGGGCGGCGTGCAGGGACGGGCGGCCGCCGGCGCACTCGACCAGAACACCGATCACGACGGATTTTTCTACGCGCGGTTTCAGAAACGGTGACGATCAAACACCTTTTTCCCTTTCGGCTCGCGGCCGTCTTGCTGGTCGCGTTGACGCTGTGTCTGGCCGTCGTCCGGCCGGCGCATGCCGAATCGATCGCCGTGCAGCGCGCATCGCTCCAGTCCGACGGAAGCGGCTGGAGCCTCGACGCACGGTTCGACTTCGAGCTGAATCCGAACCTCGAGGATGCCGTCAACAAGGGCATCCCGCTTTACTTCACGACCGACTTCGAGCTGAGCCGCGCGCGCTGGTACTGGTTCGACGAGCAGCCGGTGTCCGTCACGCAGACGATCCGCCTGTCGTTCCAGCCGCTCACGCGCGAGTACCGCGTGTCGACGGGCGGCCTGCAGCTCGGCTTCCCGTCGCTGAAGGATGCGCTCGCGGTGGTCCGGCACATCACGTCGTGGCACGTGATCGACCGCAACCAGGTGCGCGTCGGCGAAACCTACACGGCGTCGGTGCGGATGCAGCTCGACACGGCGCTGATGCCGAAGCCGTTCCAGGTCGATGCCGTGAACAACCGCGACTGGACGCTCGGGTCGGACTGGAAGCGCTTCAACTTCACGGTGACCGAACGTGCTAAATAAAGTGCGCCGCGCGGCCAGCGGGAAGAGCCTCCTCATTCGCGTGATCGTGTCGACGGTCGCGCTGACCGCGCTGCTGCTGCTCGTGCTGCTCGCGGCCGCGAGCGCGAACACCGAATTCTTCGACCGCTACTACTCGTGGCTGTACGCGACGAACATCGTCGTCGCGCTCGTGTTCCTGCTCGTGGTGCTCGGGCTGATCGGGATGATCGTCGCGCGCCTGCGGAAAGGCAAGTTCGGCACGCGGCTGCTCGCGAAGCTCGCGGTGTTCTTCGCGCTCGTCGGCGTGGTGCCGGGCGGGATCATCTACATCGTGTCGTACCAGTTCGTGTCGCGCAGTATCGAGTCGTGGTTCGACGTGAACGTCGAGACGGCGCTGACGGCCGGCCTGAACCTCGGCCGCGGGATGCTCGATGCATCGCTGTCCGATCTGCAGACGAAGGCGCGGCTGATGTCCGACCAGCTCGCGAGCGTCGATGCGAACACGAACGGCACGACGCTCACGCTGCTGCGGCTGCGCGACCAGTTCGGCGTGCAGGACGCGACGATCGTCGAGCCGAGCCGCGGCGGCTCGGGCGCGGCGCCCGACCTGCACATCGTCGCGCAGGCGTCGGGCAATTTCGCGGCGCTGATTCCGGACGACCTGCCGACACCGCTGATGCTGAGCCAGGCGCGAGAACACGGCGCGTACGCGGCGATCGAGGGCGAGGTCGACGGCGACCCGCGCGCGCACGGCGCGAAGGGCGCGCTGCGGCTGCGCGTCGTGCGGCCGATTCCCGATGCGACCACGTCGCTGCTGCAGCCGGCGGAGCGGTTCCTGCAGCTCACGCAGCCGGTGCCGCCCGGGCTCGCGCACAACGCGGACGCCGTGCAGCGTGCGTATCGCGAATACCAGGAAAAGTCGCTCGGCCGCACGGGCCTGCGCAAGATGTACATCGGCACGTTGACGCTCGCGCTGTTCCTCGCGACCTTCATCGCGATGATGCTCGCGCTCGCGCTCGGCCAGCAGCTCGCGCGGCCGCTGTTCCTGCTCGCGCAGGGCACGAAGGAGATCACGGAAGGCGACTACACGCCGAAGCGCGAGATCAAGACGCGCGACGAGCTCGGCTTCCTCACGCAGTCGTTCAACGCGATGACGCGCCAGTTGTCCGAGGCGCGGCTCGCGGTCGAGAAGAACCGCATCGCGCTCGAGCATTCGAAGACGTATCTCGAGAGCATCCTCGCGAACCTGACGGCCGGCGTGTTCGTGCTCGATCGCCAGTTCCGGCTGACGACGGCCAATCGCGGCGCCGAGCGAATCTTCCGGCAGCCGTTCAATTCGCTGATCGGCACGACGCTCGACCGGATCGGCGTGGCCGCCGGGTTCGGTGCGATGGTGCGCAAGGCGTTCGCCGATCGCGAGGCGGCGTCCGACGGCGGCAGCGGCGATCGCGGCCACTGGCAGCAGCAGTTCGCGATCGAGGTGCCGGGCGAAACCGATCCGCTGACGCTGCTCGTGCGCGGCACGCGGCTCGTGTCGACGGTCGAGGGGCAGGCCGACGACCCGCAGACGTCCGGCTACGTCGTCGTGTTCGACGACATCTCCGACGTGATTTCCGCGCAGCGTTCGGTCGCGTGGGGCGAGGTCGCGCGGCGGCTCGCGCACGAGATCAAGAATCCGCTGACGCCGATCCAGCTGTCGGCCGAGCGGCTGCAGATGAAGCTGTCCGACAAGCTCGCGCCGCCCGACGCGGACGTGCTCAAGCGCGGCGCGACGATGATCGTGAACCAGGTGGCCGCGATGAAGCGGATGGTCGACGATTTCCGCGAATACGCGCGCACGCCGCCGGCGGTGCTCGCGAACCTGCAGTTGAACGAACTGGCGAGCGAGGTGCTCGGGCTGTACGGCGTCGGCGAAGGCAAGAGCCCGATCGTCGCCGAACTCGCGCCGTCGCTGCCGGTGATTCGCGGCGACGCGACGCAATTGCGCCAGGTGATTCACAACCTGCTGCAGAATGCGCAGGATTCGGTTGCGGAGTCCGCGCATCCGCGTGTGTTGATCGAAACCAAGACAGTAGAATATGGCGACCCCGACGCCGAGGGCAAAACGCGCGTCGCGGTGCGTCTGACGGTGTCCGACAACGGGCCCGGTTTTCCGGCACGCATCCTGACCCGCGCGTTCGAGCCTTACGTGACGACGAAGGCGAAGGGCACGGGGCTCGGGCTGGCCACGGTCAAGAAAATCGTTGACGAGCACGGCGCGCGGATCGATCTGCGCAATCGCATGCACGGCGAGACCGTCGAGGGTGCGCAGGTGTCGATCCTGTTCCTGCAGATGGCGAGCTATACGCCAGGCGCCGTACCGGGTGCGCAGGACGGGGCGACTCCCGCCAAGACAAAAGCAAGTGAGCAGACAAAGGCAGCGTAAATGGCAACCATCCTGGTGGTAGATGATGAAATGGGCATCCGGGAATTGCTCTCGGAGATCCTCAGCGATGAAGGACATGTCGTCGAGGCGGCGGAGAACGCGCAGGCTGCGCGGGAATACCGGCTGAATCAGGCGCCCGATCTCGTGCTGCTCGATATCTGGATGCCCGATACCGACGGCGTCACGCTGCTCAAGGAATGGGCGGCGCAGGGGCTGCTGACGATGCCCGTGATCATGATGTCCGGGCACGCGACGATCGATACGGCCGTCGAGGCGACCAAGATCGGCGCGCTCGATTTTCTCGAGAAACCGATCGCGCTGCAGAAGCTGCTGAAGTCGGTCGAGCACGGGCTTGCGCGCGGCGCCGCGCCGGTGTCCGCGAACGCGGCGGCGAAGGCGGGTGGCGCGCAGGCCGCAGGGCCGGCGGCGGTGGCGTCCGCGGCGGCGCTGCCGACGCTCGGCGACGACATGGCGTCGGCGCTCGGCGTCGCGGGCCAGACGGCCGCGATCCCGTTCGACATCCCGTTGCGCGAGGCGCGCGATGCGTTCGAGCGCGCGTACTTCGAATATCACCTCGCGCGCGAGAACGGCAGCATGACGCGCGTCGCGGAGAAGACGGGCCTCGAGCGCACGCACCTGTATCGCAAGCTCAAGCAGCTCGGCGTCGAGCTCGGCAAGAAGCCGTCGGAAGGCGCGCTGTAAAATATTTCGCGAAAGCACTTGCTCAGGGGCGGATAGCTCGATATACTTTCATTCTTCGTTGGCCCGGTAGCTCAGTTGGTAGAGCAGCGGATTGAAAATCCGCGTGTCGATGGTTCGATTCCGTCCCAGGCCACCAGCATTTAAAACCCCAAGAATCGGAAGGTTCTTGGGGTTTTTCGTTTGTGGTGGATATCGCGGGTCGTGGGCGGCAGGCCCGGCAGCATTCGTCGGGGCATGATAAAATCCGTGCCCGCTCAATGACTTAGCGCATCGCTTCATGCGCATGGCAGGCTGCCCGCGGCTCGCCTGCCGTGGCGCGCGGCAACGATGCCGCGATGAGCGGTATAAGCGCGCCGCCGCATTCGCGGCCCACCGCGCTGCCTATACTGGTCGGGCCGGCGCAGGCCGGCCGCGTCGGCCGCCCGGCGGCAGCCGGCCTCGGGCGCAGTGCGACGCGAGCCTATACATTCACGGAGTATCACGGTGATTCGGACAGACGCTAAAGACGGCGCGCTCGTGTTGTTTTCCGGCGGGCAGGATTCCGCCACGTGCGTGGCATGGGCCCTCGAACGCTACCAGACGGTCGAGACGCTCGGCTTTGATTACGGCCAGCGTCATCGCGTCGAACTCGAGTGCCGGGAAGGCGTGCGCGAAGCGCTGAAGCGCAAGTTTCCGGCATGGTCGGACCGGCTCGGCGACGATCACATGATCGACTTGTCGGTGCTCGGCGCGATCAGCGATACCGCGATGACGCGCACGATCGAGATCGAGACGACGGCCAACGGCCTGCCGAACACGTTCGTGCCGGGCCGCAACCTGATGTTCATGACGATCGCCGCGGCGATCGCCTATCGCCGCGGGCTGCGCGTGCTGGTCGGCGGGATGTGCGAAACCGATTTCTCGGGCTATCCGGACTGCCGCGACGACACGATGAAGGCGCTGCAGGTCGCGCTGAATCTCGGGATGGATACGCGCATGGTGCTCGAGACGCCGCTGATGTGGCTCGACAAGGCGCAGACCTGGCAGCTCGCCGAACAGCTCGGCGGCGACGCGCTCGTCGAACTGATCCGCGTCGAGACGCACACGTGCTACGTGGGCGAGCGCGCGGAGCTGCACGACTGGGGCTTCGGCTGCGGCGAATGCCCGGCCTGCAAGCTGCGCAAGCGCGGCTACGAGGCCTACCTGAAGGGCGAGCGAGTGACCGAAGCGCCGCTGTAACGCGGCTGCGCGGGCAGCGCTTGGTGGACAACGGATTCTGATCGACAACGAGCGGCGCGAGCCGGACGAAGCACGATGACTTACGCGGTCAAGGAAATTTTCTACACGTTGCAGGGCGAGGGCGCGAATGCGGGCCGGCCGGCCGTGTTCTGCCGGTTCGCCGGCTGCAACCTGTGGTCGGGCCGCGAAGAGGATCGTGCGGAGGCCGTGTGCCGCTTCTGCGATACGGATTTCGTCGGCACCGACGGCGAGAACGGCGGCAAGTTCAAGGACGCCGCCGCGCTCGTCGCGACGATCGCCGGCCTGTGGCCGGACGGCGAAGCGCACCGCTTCGTCGTCTGCACGGGCGGCGAGCCGATGCTGCAGCTCGACCAGCCGCTCGTCGACGCGCTGCATGCGGCCGGCTTCGAGATCGCGATCGAGACCAACGGGTCGCTGCCGGTGCTCGACACGATCGACTGGATCTGCGTGAGCCCGAAGGCCGATGCGCCCCTCGTCGTCACGAAGGGCAACGAACTGAAGGTCGTCGTGCCGCAGGACAACCAGCGGCTGGCCGACTACGCGAAGCTCGATTTCGAGTATTTTCTCGTGCAGCCGATGGACGGCCCGTCGCGCGACCTCAACACGAAGCTCGCGATCGACTGGTGCAAGCGTCATCCGCAGTGGCGGCTGTCGATGCAGACCCACAAATATCTGAACATTCCCTGAGCCACGGCTTTTGACATCGTGCTGATTACCCGAAAACTCGAATTCGACGCGGGCCACCGCATCCCCGATCACCGCAGCCAGTGCAGGAACCTGCACGGCCATCGCTACGTGCTCGAAATCACGCTGCGCGGCGATCTCGTCGATACCGAGGGCGCGCCCGACCGCGGCATGGTGATGGATTTCGCCGACGTGAAGGCGCTCGCGATGGAGCACCTCGTCAGCAAGTGGGACCACGCGTTCCTGGTCTATGCGCGCGACGACGTCGTGCGCTCGTTCCTCGAGCAGATGGCCGACCACAAGACCGTCGTGATCGACCGGATCCCGACCGTCGAGAACCTCGCGGCGATCGCGTTCGACCTCCTCGCGAACGTGTACGACGCGCACTACGGCGTGAACCTGCGCCTCGAGCGCGTGCGGTTGTACGAAACGCCGAACTGCTGGGCCGACGTCGAGCGCCAGCCCGGCCGCTGATCCTGCCTGCCCTGGCAGCCCCGCCGTCCGGCGCGGGCTGCCCGTCACCGCGCCCGGCGGTGTCGCCTCCCGCCGTCCCGCGCCGGTACGGCTTCCCCGTCTGTTCCCGCATCGAGCACCCCGCCGCGCTATGATCGTCGTGCGGCGCCGAAAAACGCTCGCGTGAGCGATCGCGCGGCCCGCGCTGTCAGATCGGCCGTCCCGGTCCGACTCACGTTCTGCGGCGCGCGGTCTGCGGCCGCCGCCATGCTTCGATTGCTTGGGCGGCGCGCGTTTCGCTTCGCCTGTTGCTTGTCCCGTTCGATTGCCGTTCCGTTCCGGAGGCCGTATCGATGAGCACGCTCACCAATTCCCTCAAACAACGCCTGCGCGATGGTGACGAGCCGCTGTACGGCCTGTGGCTGTCGCTCGGCAGCGACTCGGCCGCGGAAGCGCTCGCGCATGCCGGTTACGACTGGCTCTGCATCGACATGGAGCATGCGCCGAACGACAGTCGCGACGTGGCGTCGCAACTGCGCGCGATCGCCGCGGCGCATCTGCCGAGCGAGCCGGTCGTGCGCGTGCCGGCGCGCGAGCCGTGGCTGGTGAAGCGCGCGCTCGACGCCGGTGCGCGCACGCTGATGTTCCCGTGTATCGAGACGCCCGACGACGCCGCGCACGCGGTGCGGCTCACGCGCTTCCCGTCGCCGGAATCGCCCGACGGGCTGCGCGGCGTGGCGGGCATGGTGCGCGCGGCGGCGTTCGGCATGCGCCGCGACTACCTGCAGACGGCGAATGCGCAAGTCGCGGTGATCGTGCAAGTCGAATCGGCGCGCGGCATCGACGAGGTCGAGCGGATCGCGGCGACGCCCGGCGTCGATTGCCTGTTCGTCGGCCCGGCCGATCTCGCGGCGAGCCTCGGGCATCTCGGCGATATCCGCCACCCGGACGTCGAAACCGCGATGGCGCGCGTGCTCGCGGCCGGCAGGCAGGCGGGCGTCGCGGTCGGCATCTTCGCAGGCGATACGGCGGCCGCGCGCCGGTATCGCGACGCCGGTTACCGGATGATTACGGTGTCGGCCGACGTGAGCTGGCTGTTGCGGGCGACGCGGCAGGCGTTGCAGGAGGTACGGTCATGAACGACGCAGATGCAGTGTGCCGCAGGCGCGCGCGGATCGCGGTGATGGTCGGCCTGTGGGCCGTGTGTGTGGCCGCCGCCGCGCAGGGCGCGCCGCAAGTGAAGCCCGACCCGTCGCACGAGACGCAATCGGCGGTCGCCGACTACAACGCCGGCGACTATCGCGCGGCGCTCGTGCAATTCCACGATGCGGCCGAGCGCGGCGATCGCCTCGCGCAGTTCAACTACGCGATGATGCTGCTGACGGGCGAAGGCGTGACGGCGAACGTCGACGAAGGGGTGCGCTGGCTGAAGCGCGCGGCGGAAGCGAACATGTCGCACGCGCAGTACGTGTACGGCCGGATGTTCGACGACGGCGAGTTCGTCGCGCGCAATCCGGCTGAAGCGCATCGCTGGTTCCTGCGGGCCGCGAAACAGGGGCACGTGCAGGCCGCGCTGTCGCTCGCGAACCAGTTCCTCGACGGGCGCGGCACGCCGCGCGACAACCGGCAGGCGTTCGTATGGTACAAGCAGGCCGCCGACGCGGGCGAGCCCACCGCGCAGTACGTGACCGCGTCGTTCTACGAGCGCGGCGGCGACGGCGTCGCGCAGAACCTGAACATCGCGCGCGCGTATTACGCGGCGGCGGCCGCGCAAGGCGACGAAACGGCCGGGCTGAAATTCAAGGAGCTGAGCGCGCGGCTGAAGGCGCCGATGCCGGCCTCGGGCGCCGGTGCGGAGCCAGGCAAGCCGCACGCGCCGCCGCAGTAGGCGGCCCTCGCCCAATGAAAAACGGCGCCGGGGCGCCGTTTTCGTGTGTCGCGGTGCAGATCGCGGTCAGCTCTTCATCAGCCGCCGCTGTCGCCCGACGCTCATGATCATCCCGATCGCGATGCCGAGCGTCGTGAGCGCGGTGCCGCCGTAGCTCATGAACGGCAGCGGCACGCCGACGACCGGCAGCACGCCGCTCACCATCCCGATGTTGACGAACGCGTAGACGAAGAACGCGAGCGTGAGCGAGCCCGCGAGCAGCCGGCCGAACTGCGTCGCGCCTTGCGCGGCGATGTAGAGGCCGCGCGCGATCAGCGCCATGTACAGCGTCAGCAGCACGAGCCCGCCGGCGAGCCCCCATTCCTCCGAGAACACCGCGAAGATGAAGTCGGTGTGTTTTTCCGGAATGAATTCGAGGTGCGCCTGCGTGCCTTTCAGATAGCCCTTGCCGAGCACGCCGCCCGAGCCGATCGCGATCACGGCCTGGATCGTGTGGAAGCCCTTGCCGAGCGGGTCGGACGTCGGGTCGAGCAGCGTGCATACGCGGTGCTTCTGGTAGTCGTGCATCAGCGGCCACTGCACGTCGGGCTGGCAGATGCGTTCCTCGAACACGGCGATCGAGCCGACCGCGATCACGCCCGCGACGAGCACGGGCACGATCAGCTTGAACGACAGGCCGGCGAGGTAGATCACGAAGAAGCCGGCCGCGAACACGAGCAGGCCCGTGCCGAGGTCGGGCTGCTTCGCGATCAGCCCGACCGGCACCATCAGGATCCCGAACGCGGCGACGAAGTCGTACCAGCGCAGCCCGCCTTCGCGGCGCTGGTAGTACCACGCGAGCATCAGCGGCGTCGCGATCTTGAGGATTTCCGACGGCTGGATCACGACGCCGACGTTCAGCCAGCGCTTCGCGCCCTTCTTGGTCATCCCGAACAGCGCGACGGCAATCAGCAGCGCGACCCCGAACGTGTAGAGCGGGACCGCGAAGCGCATCAGCGTGGTCGGCGGGATGTTGGCGATCACCCACATCAGCACGAACGTCAGCAGGATGTTGCGCAACTGGTCCTCGACGCGGCCCGGCATGTCGATCGACGCGCTGTACAGCGTGACGATGCCGACGCACAGCAGCAGGAACACGATGAGGGCGAGCGGGCGGTCGAAGCCCGCGAACATCTGCTTGATCTTGTCGAGCCAGGCGCGCTTGTCGAATTGCATGCCTTTCTCCGTTAATGAGCGGTGCCGGCGTCCGCCGCTTTCGCGGGGGCCGTCGCACGGTGGTTGTCGTCCCGCGGCGTGCCGACGACCGGTTGCGCGTCGCTGGCGGGCCGGCGCGGCCGGTGCGGGCGCCGGATCGGCGGCAGGCTCGCGGCCGTCGGCGCCGCGGCGCTCGCGTCGGTCGGCGCGGCGGCACTGGCGCTCGCCGCCCCCGAGGCGCCGGACGCGGCCGATGCCGCGTCGGCCGCGCTGGCCGCCGACGGCACGACCGGCTGCGGCAGCGCGGTGAAGCCGGCCGCGATCGTGGCCGGCTTCGACGTGTCGCCGACCACCGGCGTGCTCACCGGCTCGGTGGCCGACGCCGCGGCGGCCACGGCCGCGGCCTCGTTCTTCGGGTTCTGGCGCTCGACCAGGTAATAGTCGAGCACGCGGCGTGCGATCGGGCCGGCGGCCTGCGCGCCCCAGCCGCCGTTCTCGACGACCAGCGCGATGGCGATCTGCGGATGGTCGACCGGCGCGTACGCGATGAACAGCGCGTGGTCGCGCAGGTGCTCGGCGAGCAGGTGGCCCTTGTAGTTCGAGCCCTGCAGCGAGAACACCTGCGCGGTACCGGTCTTGCCGGCCGCGAGGTACGGTGCGCCGCGGAACACCTTGTACGCGGTACCGGACGGGTTCTCGATCACGTTCTCCATCCCGCGCTTCACGACGTCGATGTCGGCCTGCTTGAGCGGGATCACGTCGCTTTCCTTCGGCACGGTCAGGTGGCGCGCGCGCGTGATCGGATCCTCGACTTCCTTCACGAGGTGCGGCTTCATCACGACGCCGTTGTTCGCGAGCGTCGCCGTGGCGTGCGCGAGCTGCAGGATCGTGAACGAGTTGTAGCCCTGGCCGATTCCGAGGCTGATCGTCTCGCCGTCGAACCATTTCTGCTGCGCGGCCTTCTTGAACGCCTTCTTCTTCCAGTCGGTCGATGGCAGGATCCCGCGTGCCTCGCCCTGGATGTCGATCCCGGTGATCTGGCCGAAGCCGAACGGCTTCATGAAGTTGGCGATCGCGTTCACGCCGAGGTCGCGCGCGAGCATGTAGAAGTAGGTATCGTTCGACACCATGATCGCCTTGTTCATGTCGACCCAGCCCTGGCCCGAGCGCACGTCGTTGCGGAACGTGTGGCCGCCGAACGTGAAATAACCGGGATCCTGGAAGCCCCAGCCCGGCGTGCGCTTGCCGAGCGTCAGGCCCGCGAGCGCCATGAACGGCTTGTACGTCGAGCCGGGCGGGTAGGTGCCGTGCAGCGGGCGATTCAGGAGCGGCTTGTCGGGCGAGTTGTTCAGCTCGTCCCAGGTCTGCTGGTCGATGCCGTCGACGAACGAGTTCGGGTCGAAGCTCGGCGACGACACGAACGCGAGCACGTCGCCCGTCTTCGGCTCGATCGCGACGAGCGCGCCGCGCTTGCCGGCGAACGCCTGCTCGGCAACCTGCTGCAGCCCGATGTCGAGCGACAGCACGAGGTTGTTGCCGGGCGTCGCCTGCGTGCGCGACAGCGTGCGCACCGGCCGGCCGCCGGCCGTCACCTCGACTTCCTCGAAGCCCGTCAGCCCGTGCAGCTCGGTCTCGTAGCTCTGCTCGACGCCGATCTTGCCGATGTAGTCGGTGCCCTTGTAGTTGTTCGCGTCGCGGCGCGGATCGTAGTGCTCCTGGTCGCTGTCGTTGTCGTCGCTCATCGCGTCGATGCGATCCTGATCGCGCTTCGAGATCCGGCCGATATAGCCGATCACGTGCGCGGCCGTCATGCCGAGCGGGTACTGACGGAACAGCCGCGCGCGCACCTCGACGCCGGGGAAGCGGAAACGCTGCGCGGTGAAGCGCGCGACTTCGGCGTCGGTGAGCCGCGTGCGAATCGGCAGGCTCTCGAAGTTCTTCGAGTCTTCCTGCAGCTTCTTGAAGCGGCGGCGGTCGCGTGCGTCGATCGGGATGATCTCGGACAGCTTGTCGATCGTGTTGTCGAGCGTGTCGTCGAGCTTCGACGGCGTGATCTCGAGCGTGTACGCCGAATAGTTCTTCGCGAGGATCACGCCGTTGCGGTCGGTGATGATCCCGCGGTTCGGCACGATCGGCGCGACGGAGATGCGGTTTTCCTCGGCCTGCAGCGCGTATTTGCCGTGCTGCATCAATTGCAGGTAGAAGAAGCGGCTCGCGAGCAGCCCGAAGCAGACGAACACGAACACGCCCGCCGCCGCGACGCGCAGGCGGAACCTCGAGAGCTGCTGTTGGGTGTCGTTGAATTCGGTCATTTAAGGGCAATCTGCCCCGCGCGCGGGCGCGGGCGAGGTGCCGCCCCGGAGCGCGGCGCGCGGCGGGCGTGGGGGCGGCGGGTATTCAAGGTCGGTCCGGCTCAGATCGGGCGCGTATCGTCCGGGTCGACCGGGCGGCGTTGCGGCATCAGCAGCAGGTGGCTCGCGATCGGCCACAGCGCGGCTTCGACGAAACCGTCGACCAGATAGCGCCAGCCGGGGAACGCGGCGCCCATCAGCAGGCGGATCACGAACGGTACGAGCTGCGCGGCGACGAGCAGCGGCGTGACGTACAGCACCTGCACGCCGATCGGCATCCACAGCACGCGGCGGTGGATCGTGATCGCGCCGTACGACAGCAGCGTATAGGCGAGCGCGTGCTCGCCGAGCAGCCCCGCGTCATGCACGTCCATCAGGATGCCGAGCGCGAACGCGACACCCATCCCGACCTTGCGCGGCTGATGGATGTTCCAGAACAGCAGCACGAGCGCGACGAAATCGGGCAAGCCGGGGAGGCGCCCCCACGGCATCAGGTTCAGCAGGAACGCGGCGGCGAGGCTGAAGACGATGAAGTACGGATTGACCGGCTGCAGGATGTATTGCGGGCGGTTCATCGCTGGGCTCCTGATTGCCCGGCGGCAGGCCTCGCGGGCGCGGCGGCGGGCTTGGCCGGCGCGGCGGGGGCCGCCGGCGCCGGTTGCGCGCCGGGCTGGGCCGCGGCGGCCGGCTTCGCGTTCGCGTCGGCCTTGTCGGTTTTCTCCGCTTTCTCGCCCTTCGCGGCGGCTTTCGCGCCCTTCTTGCCCTTCGCGATCTTCTCGGCCGCCGGATCGGGCTCGGCCGGGCGCGGCGGGATGTCGTTGCGGTAATGCAGCACGAGCATCTGGCGCGCGCCGCGCACGGCCGCGACCGGTGCGCAGGTCACGCGGGCGAACGCGGTGTCGGCGAGCTTGTCGACGCGCGCGACCTTCGCGACCGGCAGGCCGGGCGGATAGACGCCGTCGAGGCCGCTCGTGACGAGTTCGTCGCCGGCGACGAGATCCGCGCTCGTCGGCACGAAACGCAGGTCGAGCGAATCGCCCTTCGGCGTGCCGTAGATCACGCTGCGCAGGCCGGTGCGCAGCACCTGCACGGGAATCGCGAGATCGCGGTCGGTGACCAGCGTGACTTCGGATTGCAGCGGGAACACGCGCGTGACCTGACCGATCACGCCGTCCTCGCTGACGACGGGCGAGCCGTCCTGGATGCCTTGCTGCGAGCCTTGCCCGATCACGATCTTCTGCGTGAACGGATCGCTCGTGTCGTACTGGATCTCGACCGGCGTCGATTGCGTCGCGATGTGCTGGCGCAGCTCGAGCACCGCGCGCAGATGGATGTTCTCCTGCGCAAGCACCGCGGCCTGGTTGGCCTGCGTGGACAGCTGCAGGTTGCGTTTGCGGAGGTCGTCGTTCTCGTGGCGCAGCGACGCGCCGGTGACGGCGATGTCGGCCGCGCCCATGAACAGGTCGCGCGGCACGAGCGCCGCGCGTTGCAGCGGATAAAGCACGGTGCCGAGCACGCCGCGCACGATTTCGAGCGTGCTGAAGCGCGCGTCCGACACGAGGAGCGCGATGGCGAGGGCGACGAAGAAGATGAGCCGCGCGAGCGCGGGCGGACCTTGCTTGAAGAGGGGCGGCGGACTGTATTCCATGGTCGGCGCCGGGCGCGTGTGATCGGTTAAATAATGCTCAGACGCGCAAACGGCGCGGCGGTTCGTTCTGAACGAGCGATCCGGCCACGCCGCGGGTGCGTCATATCAAACGGGACTGCTTAGGCGATCACTCGGCGATCACTCGTACGAGAAGATGCTGCCCAGCTTGTCCATGCGCTCGAGCGCCATGCCCGACCCGCGTACGACGCAGGTGAGCGGATCTTCGGCGACGAGCACCGGCAGGCCGGTTTCTTCCGCGAGCAGGCGATCGAGATCGCGCAGCAGCGCGCCGCCGCCCGTCAGCATCATCCCGCGTTCGGCGATGTCGGCGCCGAGTTCCGGCGGCGTCTGTTCGAGCGCGATCTTCACCGACGACACGATCTGGTTCAGCGGATCGGTCAGCGCTTCGAGGATTTCGTTGCTGGAGATCGTGAAGCTGCGCGGGATGCCTTCCGACAGGTTGCGGCCCTTCACTTCCATTTCCTTGACTTCGGAGCCCGGGAATGCGGAGCCGATTTCCTTCTTGATCGCCTCGGCGGTCTGCTCGCCGATCAGCATCCCGTAGTTGCGGCGGATGTAGTTGACGATCGCCTCGTCGAACTTGTCGCCGCCGACGCGCACCGAGCCCTTGTAGACGATGCCGCCGAGCGAGATCACGCCGACTTCGGTCGTGCCGCCGCCGATGTCGACGACCATCGAGCCGGTGGCTTCCGACACCGGCAGGCCCGCGCCGATCGCGGCCGCCATCGGCTCCTCGATCAGGTAGACCTGCGACGCGCCGGCGCCGTGCGCCGCTTCCTTGATCGCGCGGCGCTCGACCTGGGTCGAGCCGCACGGCACGCAGATGATGATGCGCGGCGACGGCGAGAACATGCGCGACTCGTGGGCCGTCTTGATGAACTGCTTGATCATCTGCTCGGTGACGGTGAAGTCGGCGATCACGCCGTCCTTCATCGGGCGGATCGCCTCGATGTTGCCCGGCACCTTGCCGAGCATCTGCTTGGCTTCCTTGCCGACCGCCTGGATCGTCTTCTTGCCGTTGGGGCCGCCTTCCTGGCGGATCGACACGACGGACGGCTCATCGAGGACGATGCCCTTGCCGCGCATGTAGATCAGGGTGTTTGCGGTGCCGAGGTCGATCGCGAGATCGTTGGAGAAGTAGCTGCGCAAAAAACCGAACATTCAGAATCCTGTTTCGCTCTGGGCCGGCCCTGCATAGCGAGCGCTGAGGGCGGCAGCGGAAAAAATAACAGCCTCGGGAAGCGTGGCGGAAGCGGCCGCCGCGGCGCACGAAGCTGCGAGTGATGTCTACCGGGGATCGCACGAAGCACGCACGGCTTGCCGAAACAAGGCGAAACGGTGCGGGAAAAGGCTGCCGGGTTTGGGTCGAACGCGTAATGATACCTTATAATTTCACGGTATTTGAATCGAAACGGGCGGTATTTTTGCCGCTTCGGCCCCGATTTTTGAGGGTGGGATCGCACCCTCCAACCCCCCGCCGCAGTGCTGCTTTCGATGCATTGCGCAGCCTTGTTTTTCCGGTGATCGCATGGCCCTGACCCTGACCGATGTGAAACGCATCGCGCACCTGGCGCGACTCGAAATGGCCGACGCCGACGCCGAGCACATGCTCGGCCAGCTCAATGAATTCTTCGGCCTCGTCGAACAGATGCAGGCGGTCGACACCGCCGGCATCGCGCCGCTCGCCCACCCGATCGAACAGATCCAGGAAGTCGCGCAGCGCCTGCGCGACGACGCCGTGACGGAAGTCGTCGATCGCGACGACAACCAGCGCCCGGCGCCGGCCGTCCAGGACGGCCTCTATCTCGTGCCGAAGGTGATCGAGTAAGCATTCGATGACAAGCGCGCCGGCCGTCCAGCGCCGCGCGCCACCCAGAATTCCCAGGAAAACCACTCAATGCACGCAAAAAGCCTGACCGAACTGCGCGCCGCGCTCGCCGCCAAGGAATGCTCGGCCGTCGAGCTCGCGCAGCACTACCTGAAACGGATCGACGCCGCGCGCGACCTGAACGCGTTCGTTCAAGTCGACGCCGACCTCACCCTCGCGCAGGCGAAAGCCGCCGACGCCGAACTCGCGCGCGGCGCGGGCGGCGCGCTGACCGGCCTGCCGATCGCGCACAAGGACGTCTTCGTCACGCGCGGCTGGCGCTCGACCGCCGGCTCGAAGATGCTCGCGAACTACGAGAGCCCGTTCGACGCGACCGTCGTCGCCCGCCTGCAGGCGGCCGGCATGGTCACGCTCGGCAAGACCAACATGGACGAGTTCGCGATGGGCTCGTCCAACGAGAATTCGGCGTTCGGCGCGGTGAAGAACCCGTGGGACACGAACGCGGTGCCGGGCGGCAGCTCGGGCGGCAGCTCGGCGGCCGTCGCCGCGCGCCTCGCGCCGGCCGCGACCGGCACCGACACCGGCGGCTCGATCCGCCAGCCCGCGTCGTTCGCGGGCGTGACGGGCATCAAGCCGACCTACGGCCGCGTGTCGCGCTACGGGATGATCGCGTTCGCGTCGTCGCTCGACCAGGGCGGCCCGATGGCGCAGAGCGCGTCCGACTGCGCGCTGCTGCTGAACGCGATGGCCGGCTTCGACGAGCGCGATTCGACGAGCCTGGAGCGCGACGATGAAGACTTCACGCGCCACCTCGGCCAGCCGTGGGCGGCCGGCAACGATGCGGGCAAGCCGCTCGCGGGCCTGCGCATCGGCTTGCCGAACGAGTATTTCGGCGCGGGCCTCGCCGACGACGTGCGCGCGTCGATCGACGCGGCGCTCAAGCAATACGAAGCGCTCGGCGCGACGCTCGTGCCGGTGTCGCTGCCGAAGACGGAGCTGTCGATCCCCGTGTACTACGTGATCGCGCCGGCGGAAGCGTCGTCGAACCTGTCGCGTTTCGACGGCGTGCGCTTCGGCCACCGCGCCGCGCAGTACGGCGACCTGCTCGACATGTACAAGAAGTCGCGCGCCGAAGGCTTCGGGCCTGAAGTAAAGCGCCGGATTCTCGTCGGCACCTACGTGCTGTCGCACGGCTACTACGACGCGTACTACCTGCAGGCGCAGAAGATCCGCCGCATCATCGCGAATGATTTCCAGGAAGCGTTCAAGTCCTGCGACGTGATCATGGGCCCGGCGTCGCCGACGGTCGCATGGGATCTCGGCGCGAAGGGCGACGATCCGGTGCAGATGTATCTCGCGGATATCTACACGCTGTCGGTGAGCCTCGCGGGCCTGCCCGGCATGAGCGTGCCGTGCGGCTTCGGCGCGGGCGCGAACGCGAAGCGCCCGGTCGGCCTGCAGATCATCGGCAACTATTTCAACGAAGCCCGGATGCTGCAGGTCGCCGACGCGTTCCAGCGCGCGACCGACTGGCACAAGCAAGTTCCGGCGGGGGTATAAGCATGACTCAATGGGAAGTCGTCATCGGTCTCGAGACGCACGCGCAACTGTCGACCGTCTCGAAGATTTTCTCGGGCGCGTCGACGCAGTTCGGCGCGGAGCCGAACACACAGGCGTGCCCGGTCGACCTGGCGCTGCCGGGCGTGCTGCCGGTGCTGAACCGCGGCGCGGTCGAGCGGGCGATCCGCTTCGGCCTCGCGATCGGCTCGACCATCGCGCCGCGCAGCATCTTCGCGCGCAAGAATTATTTCTACCCCGATCTGCCGAAGGGCTATCAGATCAGCCAGTACGAGATTCCGGTCGTGCAGGGCGGCCAGATCACGATCCAGGTGCCGGCCAACGAGAAGGCCGGCAAGGCCGCGTACGAGAAGACCGTCAACCTGACCCGCGCGCACCTCGAGGAAGACGCGGGCAAGTCGCTGCATGAAGACTTCGCCGGGATGACCGGGATCGACCTGAACCGCGCGGGCACGCCGCTGCTCGAAATCGTCACCGAGCCGGAAATGCGCAGCGCGGCCGAGGCCGTGGCCTATGCGAAGGCGCTGCACGCGCTCGTCGTGTGGCTCGGCATCTGCGACGGCAACATGCAGGAAGGCTCGTTCCGCTGCGACGCGAACGTGTCGGTGCGACCGGTCGGCCAGGAGAAGTTCGGCACGCGCGCGGAAATCAAGAACCTGAACTCGTTCCGGTTTCTCGAGGAAGCGATCAACTACGAAGTGCGTCGTCAGATCGAGCTGATCGAGGACGGTGGCGAGGTCGTGCAGGAAACGCGCCTGTACGACCCGGACAAGCGCGAGACGCGCTCGATGCGCAGCAAGGAAGACGCGCACGATTACCGCTACTTCCCCGATCCCGACCTGATGCCGCTCGTGATCGGCCGGGACTGGATCGAGCGCGTGCAGTCGGGCATGCCCGAGCTGCCGGCCGCGATGCAGCAGCGCTTCGTCGACGAGTACGGCGTGTCCGCGTACGACGCGGGCGTGCTGACGTCGAGCAAGGCGATGGCCGCGTACTTCGAGTCGGTGGTCGCGAAGGCCGGCGCGGCGAACGCGAAGATCGTCGCGAACTGGCTGATGGGCGACGTGTCGTCGCAACTGAACCGCGACGGCATCGAGATCGACGCGATTCCGGTGTCGGCCGCGCAGCTCGCGCTGTTGCTGCAGCGCATCGCCGACGGCACGATCTCGAACAAGATCGCGAAGGAAATCTTCGCGACGATCTGGGACGAGAAGGCGACCGACGAAGGTGCGGCCGACCGCATCATCGACGCGAAGGGCCTGAAGCAGATCTCCGACACCGGCGCGCTGGAAGCGATCATCGACGAGGTGCTCGCGGCGAACGCGAAATCGGTCGAGGAATTCCGCGCGGGCAAGGAAAAGGCGTTCAACGCGCTGATCGGCCAGGCGATGAAGGCGACCAAGGGCAAGGCCAATCCGCAGCAGGTCAACGAGCTGCTGAAGAAGAAGCTCGGCTGAGCATGCGTGCGCGCCTGAACCGCGCTTGACGACGGGCCGCTCCGAACCAGTTCGGGCGGCCCGTCGCGTTTGGTGGATGCGTTATCGTATGCATCGCACCGTCCAACGGAGGAACGAATGGCGAAACAACCGTCGCTCGACGATTTCCGCGTGCCCTACAGCACGCGCGAGAAGGAAACCGCCGCATTCAAGCTCGACGCGTTCGACCCGGCCGCGAAGCCGTTTTCGTCCGGCTCGAAGGAAGCCGACCGCGAACGGCTGTCGGCCGTGTCGACCGAGCTCGACGTCCAGCAGGAGCGCCTGCACACGCAGCAGAAGAAGCGCGTGCTGCTCGTGCTGCAGGGGATGGACACCAGCGGCAAGGACGGCACCGTGCGCGCGGTGTTTCGCGAGGTCGATCCGCTCGGCCTGCGCATCGTGCCGTTCAAGGCGCCGACGCCGATCGAGGCCGCGCACGACTTCCTGTGGCGCGTGCATGCGCAGGTGCCGGCGGCCGGCGAACTCGCGATCTTCAACCGCAGCCACTACGAAGACGTCCTCGTGCCGCGCGTGCTCGGCGCGATCGACGACAAGGAATGCGAGCGCCGCTACCGGCAGATCCGCGATTTCGAGACGATGCTGTTCGAGAACGGCACGACCATCGTCAAGTGCTTCCTGCACATCTCGAAGGACGAGCAGCGCGCGCGGCTGCAGGCGCGTATCGACGACCCGACCAAACACTGGAAATTCGACATCTCCGATCTCGACGCGCGCAAGCACTGGGACGCCTACCAGTCCGCATACCGCGACGCGCTCGCCGCGACGTCGGCCGAGCATGCGCCGTGGTACGTGATCCCCGCGAATTCGAAGACGCATCGCAACGTGATGATCGCCGAGCTGCTGCTGCGCACGATGACCGACATGAAGCTGGAATTCCCGCCGCCGAAGCCCGAGCTCGAAGGCGTGAAGATCCGTTAAGCTGCGACCCTGTAAAAACATCGAACTGAACGGAACCCGACATGATGCGAGTGATTACCGCCAACCTGAACGGCATCCGCTCCGCCGCGAAGAAGGGCTTCTTCGACTGGCTCGGCGAACAGAACGCCGATTGCGTGTGCGTGCAGGAAATCAAGGTGTCGGCCGACGACCTGCCGGCCGAATTCGTCGAGCCGCACGGCTTCAAGAGCTATTTCCACCACGCCGAGAAGAAGGGCTACAGCGGCGCGGGCGTGTACAGCCGCCGCGAGCCCGACGACGTGATCATCGGCTTCGGCAGCAGCGAATTCGATCCCGAAGGGCGCTACGTCGAGGCGCGCTACGGCAAGCTGTCGGTCGTGTCGGTGTACGTGCCGTCCGGTTCCAGCGGCGAGGAGCGCCAGCAGGCGAAGTACCGCTTCATGGCCGAATTCATGCCGCACCTCGCCGCGCTGAAGAAGAAGCGCGAGGTGATCCTGTGCGGCGACGTGAACATCGTCCACAAGGAAATCGACATCAAGAACTGGAAGAGCAACCAGAAGAACTCGGGCTGCCTGCCGGAAGAGCGCGAATGGCTCACGAAGCTGTTCGACGACGTCGGCTACGTCGACGTGTTCCGCACGCTCGATCAGCGCCCCGAGCAGTACACGTGGTGGAGCAACCGCGGCCAGGCGTACGCGAAGAACGTCGGGTGGCGGATCGATTACCAGATCGCGACCCCGGGCGTGGCCGGCACCGCGAAAAGCACGTCGATCTTCAAGGACATCAAGTTCAGCGATCACGCGCCGCTGACGATCGATTACGACTACGCGAAGTGATGGCCGGCGCTACGCGGTGCGCGTAGCCGCCGAATGCAAAACGGGCCGCATGTCCAACATGCGGCCCGTTTCGTTTGATGCCGCGCTTACTGCTTCAGCGACGCCATATCCACCACGAACCGGTACTTCACGTCGCTCTTCAGCATCCGTTCGTAAGCGGCGTTGATCTGCTGCATCGGAATCGTTTCGATATCGGACGTGATCCCGTGCTCCGCGCAGAAATCGAGCATTTCCTGCGTTTCCGCGATCCCGCCGATCAGCGAGCCCGCGAGGCGGCGGCGCTTGAAGATCAGGTTGAACACCTGCGGCGACGGGTGGTCGTGCTCCGGCGCGCCGACGAGCGTCATCGTGCCGTCGCGCTTCAGCAGGTTCAGGAACGGGTTCAGGTCGTGCTGCGCGGCGACCGTGTTCAGGATGAAGTCGAAGCTGTTCAGGTGCGCGTTCATCTGCGCTTCGTCCTTCGAGATCACGACTTCATGCGCGCCGAGCCGCTTGCCGTCCTCGATCTTCGACGGCGACGTCGTGAACAGCACGACGTGCGCGCCCATCGCGTGCGCCAGCTTCACGCCCATGTGGCCGAGGCCGCCGAGCCCGACGATGCCGACCTTCTTGCCGGGGCCGACGTTCCACTGCCGCAGCGGCGAGTAGGTCGTGATTCCCGCGCACAGGAGCGGCGCGGCGCCGGCCGGGTCGAGCGTGTCCGGCACGCGCAGCACGAACGCCTCGTCGACGACGAGCTGCGTCGAATAGCCGCCGTACGTGATGTCGCCCGTCACGCGATCCTGGCCGTTGTAGGTGCCGACGAAGCCGTTCTCGCAGTATTGCTCGAGGCCCTCGGCGCAGCTCGCGCAGGTGCGGCACGAATCGACGAGGCAGCCGACGCCGACCAGCTCGCCGACCTTGAAGCGCGACACCTGCGGGCCGGTCGCGGTCACGCGGCCGACGATTTCATGGCCCGGCACGACCGGGTAGACCGTGTTGCGCCATTCGTTGCGCGCCTGGTGAAGATCCGAGTGGCAGACGCCGCAGTAGAGGACGTCGATCTGGACGTCGAGGTCGCGCAGCGCGCGACGCTGGAATTCGAACGGGGCGAGCGGCGACTGCGAATCGGTCGCCGCGTAGGCATAGGTTGTGCTCATGCAATGGGCTCCTTGTCCGGAAAACGTCCGGTGAAACGGACTACCGCCGCACCATGTGGCGATGCGGCGAGACAGGACCTCATCGTAAGGAGCGCGGCGCCGCGGCGAAATACATGAAGGTCTTGAAGGTTTGCCTATTCCTCTCGAATTGCGCGCGAACGCCCGTAAAAACACGTTCAAGGTGCTAAATTGCCAGCCAGATTCTCTTGCCGGACAGGACCACGCAGATGAGCTTCCAGCCCCTTTTTGCCGACTCGGGCGACCACGTGCGGCGGCGCATGATCGAGCTGCACACGCGCCTCGCGCCGAACGAGGGCGACACGCTCGCGGCGCTCGACGGCGTGCGCTTTTTTCGCGTCAGCCGTCCCGCGCCGCGCATGCCCGTGCTGTACGAGCCGAGCATCATCGTCGTGTGCCAGGGGCGCAAGCTCGGCTATCTCGGCGACCGTTCGTTCGTCTACGACGCGCAGCAGTATCTGGTGCTCTCGGTGCCGCTGCCGTTCGAATGCGAGACGTTCGCGAGCATGGAGGAGCCGTTTCTCGCGATCTCGATCCGCGTCGATCTGGCGGTGATCGCCGAGCTCGCGATCCTGCTCGACGAGACGCTCGGCGCGGCGGTCAGCGAGCCGCTCGGCGTCTATTCGACGCCGCTCGATGCGCCGCTGGCCGATGCGGTCGTGCGGCTGCTCGAAGCGCTCGCGTCGCCGTACGACACGCGCGTGCTGGGGCCGGCGATCATGCGCGAGATCGCGTATCGCGTGCTGACCGGCGAGCAGGGCGACGCGATGCGCGCGGCGCTCGTGCAGCAGCATCATTTCGGCCGCATCGCGAAGGCGTTGCGGCGCATCCATGCGGAGCTGAAGGCCGATCTTGACGTCGAGACGCTCGCCCGCGAAGCCGGGATGAGCCTCGCGGTGTTCCACGCGCAGTTCAAGCACGTGACGGCGACGTCGCCGATGCAGTACGTGAAGGCCGCGCGGCTGCACCAGGCGCGGCTGATGATGGTGCGCGACGGGCTGGGGGCCGGCGCGGCGGCCGCACGGGTCGGCTATGCGAGCGCGTCGCAGTTCAGCCGCGAGTTCAAACGGCTGTTCGGCCGCAGCCCCGCCGATGAAGTGCGCTCGATGCGTGACAGCGGGCTGCGCCCGGCGATGGCCGACGCGCACGCGTAGCGTGCGGCGTTGCGCGGCGGCTCAGCGCCGCACGATCTTGCGCCGCTGCGCGCTGATGCCCGCGTAGTCCGGCAGCGATTCGACGCGCTTGCCCGTTGCCTTCGCGTACAGCGGCATCAGGTCCGGCAGCCGGTTCAGCAGATCCTGGCGGCGCGCGGTGCTGTACGGATGCGTGTAGATGAAGCCCGACGCCTTGTTCGCGCGCGTCGCGGCCGCGAGTTTGTCCCACAGCGTGATCGCCGCGCGCGGGTCGAAGCCCGCGCGGGCGGCGATGTCGCCGCCGATCACGTCGGCTTCGGTCTCGTCGGTCGGATCGTAGTGGAGCGACTGCAGGCGCTCGCCGAGGTTCAGCGCCTGCGGCAGCGGATCGCCGACGCCGAACAGCGGCGGCAGCGCGGCCGCGCGCAGCGACGTTTGCGAGGCCGTGCTGAAGTTGCTGCGCGCGTGTTCGCGCAGCGCATGCGCGATGCCGTGCGCGAGCAGCACGCCGAACTCGTCGTCGTTCAGGCGTACGCGGTCGAGCATGCCGCCGTACACGAGCACCTTGCCGCCGGGCAGGCAGGTCAGGCGGATGTCGCGCGAGCGGATCGCATTCACGTCCCACGCCCAGCTTTTCACGCGGTCGTTCCATTTCACCGAATACGGCGCGAGCTTCGCGACGATCGCGCGCAGGCGCTTCACGCGCGGCTGGTTCGCGCTCAGCAGGCGGTTGCTGTCGGCGGCCGTCTGCACGATCTGCGCGTATTCGTTCGCGGTCAGTTGTTCGAGCAGCGGCGACGGGATCAGCGTGCGGAACGCGATCGCGTTGCCGTAGCGCACTTGCTGCGGCGTCGGCGTATAGGCCTTCGCCGGCACCGCGGCGCCGGTCGGCTGCGCGCCTTCGGCGGCGGACGGCGGGACGGGCGCGGCAGAGGTTGCAGCGGCGGGCGGCGCGGCCTGCGCGGCGGCCGGGTTGGAGCCCGCCGCGGTCGTGCCGGTGTCGGCCGCGTACGTGCTCGTCGCGGCGAGCACCGCGGCGCCGACGCCCAACGCCGCCGCCGCGTGTGCGAGACGATGCGGGCGGTTACCGCGCACGGCTCGCCTCGCCGTTGCGCGTGGCGCCGTTCCACGGCGCGATCCTGAACAACAGCAGCATGCCGGGAATCGCGAGCACGGTACATACGATGAAATAGTCGTACCAGCCGATCTTCGCGACGACGAAGCCGCTCGCGGCCGACGCGAGCGTGCGCGGCACCGACGCGAGGCTCGTGAACAGCGCGAACTGCGTGGCCGTATAGCGCGGGTCGGTCGTGCTCGCGATATACGCGACGAACGCGGCCATCGTCAGGCCGGTCGTGAAGGTTTCGAAGCCGTAGACGATCGCGAGCGCGACCGTCATCGGGCTCAGTTTGGGCGTGATCTCGATACCGAACACCGACATGAACGACGCGAGCGCGTGGCTGGCCGCGACCGTGAAGTCGTAAAGCATCGCGAGCACCGGCGAGCCGGGGCCTAGCTGCGCGAGCCACGCGAAGCCGAGCGTCGACACCATCTGCAGCGCGCCGAAGATCCACAGGCCGCGGCCGATCCCAATCTTCACGAGCCAGATGCCGCCGATGATGCCGCCGGCGACGCTCGCGACGAGCGCGGTGGTTTTCGCGACGATGCCGATCTCGGTGCGCGAGAAGCCGATGTCGAGGAAGAACGACGTCGACAGCGTGGTGGCCATCGTGTCGCCGATCTTGAACAGGAAGATGAACGCGATGACGAGCAGCGCGCCGGCCCAACCGTCGCGCTGGATGAATTCGCGGAACGGCAGCACGATCGCGTCGCGCAGGTTGCGCGGCGGCGCACCGACCACTTCCGGCTCGCGCACGACGAGCGTCATCAGGATGCCCGGCAGCATGAACGCGCCGGTGATCGCGAACACGGCGTTCCACGGCAGGTGATCCGACAGGATCAGCGCGAGCGAACCGGGGATCAACGCGGCGAGCTTGTACGCGTTCACGTGCACCGCGTTGCCGAGGCCCTGCTCGGTGTCGCGCAGCAGCTCGCGGCGGTATGCGTCTATCACGATGTCGGCGCTCGCGCCGAAGAACGCGACGAGCGTCGTGAGCGCGGCGACCGTCCAGATCGAGTCGCGCGGCGACACGAAGCCGAGCGCGGCGATCGCGCCGGCGACCAGCAACTGCGTGAGCAGCAGCCAGCCGCGCCGGCGGCCCGGCCGCCAGCCGGGCAGGCGCGGGATGTAGCGGTCCATCAGCGGCGCCCACAGGAACTTCCACGTATACGGGAACTGGATCAGCGCGAACAGGCCGATTTCCTTCAGGTTCACGCCCTCGGAGCGCAGCCATGCCTGCACGAGGTAGACGAGCGTGAAGAGCGGCAGCCCCGACGTGAAGCCCAGGAACACGCAGATCAGCATGTGCGTGTTCAGATAGGCGCGCCAGCCGGGGTGATCCTCGTGAGCGTTGAGTGCGGGCGCCTCGTGTGGCGTTTTCGACATGGACTGGAACTGGGTAGCGTTGACTGATGGCGGCGGCAGCGCAGGCGGCGCGCACGGCGCTGCAGGGGCGGCGGCGCGCGCGGGCGGGCCGGATCTTCCGTCAACGGCTCCCCGGCTCAGCTGCGCTTGACGCGATAGACAGCAAGACTACCACGCCAGTTCGCTCCCCATCGAATCGGCTGGCCTTCGTGCAGCACGACGCGGTCGAGAATCGTGACGCCCACTTCGGGCGCCAGTGCCTCGAAATCCTCGATCGTCAGCACCCGCACGTTCGGCGTGTTGTGCCACTGGTAAGGCAGCGACTTCGACACCGGCATCCGGCCGTTCAGCACCGACAGCCGGTGCGGCCAGTAGCCGAAGTTCGGGAACGACACGATGCACTCGCGGCCGACGCGCGCCGTTTCGCGCAGGATCGCGGCCGTCTGGTGGATCGTTTGCAGGGTTTGCGACAGGATCGCGATGTCGAAGCTGTGATCCTCGAACAGGCGCAGGCCGTCCTCGAGGTTCTGCTGGATCACGTTGATGCCGTTCTTCGCGCTCGCGAGCACGCCCGCGTCGTTCAGTTCGATCCCGTAGCCGGTGACGTCCAGCTCCTCCATCAGCAGCGCGAGCAGCGAGCCGTCGCCGCAGCCGAGGTCGAGCACGGTCGAGCGCGGCTCGACCCAGCGCGCGATCGTACGGAAGTCCGCGCGCGCGGACAGGGAATTCAGCGCTTGCTGGTTCATGCTCCCACCTCGTTGGCGATTCGTTCGTAATACGCGCGGATCAGGTTGTGATAGCGCGCGTCGTCGAGCAGGAATGCATCGTGACCGTGCGGCGCATCGATTTCTGCATAGCTGACCGTGCGCTTGTTGTCGAGCAGCGCCTTCACGATCTCGCGCGAACGCGCCGGCGCGAAACGCCAGTCGGTCGAGAAGCTCGCGATCAGGTACTTCGCCTGCGTGTGCGCGAGCGCGGCCGTCAGGTTGCCGTCGAATGCCTTCGCCGGATCGAAGTAGTCGAGCGCGCGGGTGATCAGCAGGTAGGTGTTCGCGTCGAAGTAGTCGGCGAACTTGTCGCCCTGGTAGCGCAGGTACGACTCGACCTCGAATTCGACGTCGAAGCTGAAGTTGTACGCGTCGAGCGCGCCGTCCGCGCGGCGCAGTGCGCGGCCGAATTTCTCGGCCATGTCGTCGTCGGACAGGTACGTGATGTGGCCGATCATCCGCGCGACGCGCAGGCCGCGCTTGGGTTTCACGCCGTGCGCGTAGTAGTCGCCGCCGTGGAAATCGGGATCGGACAGGATCGCCGAGCGCGCGACCTCGTTGAACGCGATGTTCTGCGCGGACAGCTTCGGCGTCGACGCGATGTCGATACAGTGCGCGACGCGTTCCGGATACATCAGGCTCCATGCGAGCGCCTGCATGCCGCCGAGGCTGCCGCCCATCACCGCGGCGAAGCGCTCGATGCCGAACGCGTCGGCGACGCGCGCCTGCGCGTGCACCCAATCCTCGACGGTCACGACCGGGAACTTCGCGCCGTACGGCTTGCCGGTCGACGGATCGATGCTCATCGGGCCGGTCGAGCCGAAGCACGAGCCGAGGTTGTTCACGCCGATCACGAAGAAGCGGTTGGTGTCGAGCGGCTTGCCCGGGCCGACCATGTTGTCCCACCAGCCGGTGCTGCGCGGATCGTCCGCGTAGACGCCGGCGACGTGGTGCGACGCGTTCAGCGCGTGGCACACGAGCACCGCGTTCGAGCGCGCGGCGTTGAGCTCGCCGTACGTCTCGACGACGAGCTGATAGTTGCCGAGCACGCTGCCGCTTTGCAAGCGCAGCGGTTCGGCGAAGTGCATGGTCTGTGGAGCGACGATGCCGATCGATTCCATTCGTTCCGCCTTATGACTGGGCGGCTAAACGGTGTCGGCGAGGCGCGGAGGCGAAGGTGCGCGGCTGACGACCTCTTTAGCCGCATTTGTAGTGAACCGCCGGGGAACGACGCATGACGCAAAGACCCCGGCCGGTTCGCGCGCCCGCAATCGAGTCAGCAAATCGGCGCGCTTCCGACCTGCCGCCAAGCGGGCGGCAAGTCGGCAAAGTATAGCGGATTTTTCCCGGCGGGCGCGTGCGCGATCGGAGGGGCCCGATCGTGCCCGGTATCGACGCGTGCGGTCGTGCCTGATTCGCGTTCCGCAAGACCGGATGCTCCGATTTTCAATACAAAAAATATCAAATTATTCAGTCGGCAGCATGACGCGCTGAATCCTTCAAATCTTGTAAAAATTCATGGACATCAAAAATAAATAGTACGAGTTCTAGTTTCATGCGGACTGATTTAGTAACAGTCCCGTTTTCGAGATGGGTGCCCGCCCATAGAGTTCCAACCAGCTTTCACTATCCGGTTGAAACGCGTGATTCGGCGGCCTTGTCGGCATGATCCTCCACCCCCGCGCGGGGATTTCTCCGCACGCACGTTTCGCATTTCTTTCCGGAAAGCCGTAAGCGTTGAGCTTATTTGTCATCGCTCTCGCCGAGTCGTCGTATCGATATCGCTGTACAGGACCGATGCGCATCGTGGAGAGGTTTACCAAAGGAAAACGTTCGTATGAACAAGTCGTATCGTGTCGTGTGGAACGCATCGACCAGCACCTGGTGCGCGGCATCGGAAATTGCCAGAGGGCGCTCGAAATCGTCGCGCTCCGCGAAATCGAAGATCGCGGCCGCCGCCGCGCTCGTCGTTGCTTCCATGGGGTCCGCGTACGCGGACGAGGTCGACGCGGCAGATCCGTCGACCGACGATCGCGTTCCGCTGACGGAAGTGAAGCTCGAGAATCCGGAGAACCTCAAGCGGGGCGCGCCCAACACGCGGGCCGTCGTGACCGACAACAGCGCATACGTGAAGGTCGACGCGAAGGGCGACGGCTCGGACAACGCATCGGCGATGGGCCAGAATTCGATCGCGATCGGCGCCAAGGCGAGCACGCGCCCGTCGGCGACGGGCCTCGGCGGCGCGGTGGCGATCGGCAATGCGGCGACGGCGTCGGGCAACAACGTCGCGTTCGGCGCGAATGCGGCGGCACTGGGCGAAGAAGGGGCGATCGCGCTGGGGGCGGGCGCGAACGCGAGCGGCAAGTCGTCGATCGCGCTGGGCAACGACTCGCAGGCGACCGGTTGGGGCGCCTACGCACTCGGCCGGAAGGCAAAGGCGACCGGGGAGTCCGCGCTGGCGATCGGCGATTCGTCGATGGCGACGCGCCAGGGCACGATGGCGATCGGCTCGCAGGCCGCGGCTGCCGCGGAAAACGCGATCGCGATCGGTCAGAGCGCGGCGGCGCGCGGTGCCGAATCCCTCGCACTCGGCTCGTACTCGGAAGCCGACCGGGATCAGACGGTATCGGTCGGTACGGCCGGCTTCGAGCGTCAGATCGTCAACGTCGGCCGCGGCACGCAGGCGACCGACGCCGTCAACGTCGCGCAGCTCAAGGGCGTGACCGACGCGCTGGGCGGCAACGCCGGCGTCGACACCACCGGGAACATCAAGAAGCCGACCTACACGATCGACAACAAGACCTACGACAACGTCGGCGATGCGCTGCTGGCCGCCTCCAAGTCGGGTGGCGGGGCGGCGAACGCGGTCGAGTACGACACCGACGCGAAGGCTTCGGTGACCCTCGGCGATACGGGCGCGCCCGCGGTCAAGCTCACCAACGTGCGCTCGGCCACGCTGTCGGCGAACAGCACGGACGCCGTCAACGGCGCGCAACTGTTCGCGACCAACAACCGCGTGACCAAGGTCGAGCAATCGCTGAACGACAGCGGGCTGATCGATCCGTCGACCGGTGAGTCGCTCGCGGTTGTCTACAAAGATGCCACGAAGAGCGCCGTCGCACTGGGCGGCACGGGCGGCACGGTCGTGACGAACGTGAAGGCCGGCAAGGTCGAGTCGGCCAGCAAGGACGCCGTGAACGGCGGCCAACTGTACGACGTGTCGTCGAGCGTCGCGTCCGCACTCGGTGGCCAGACGACCGTCAATACGGACGGCACCCTTTCGAAGCCGACCTACAAGGTCGGCGACAAGACCTACAACAACGTCGGCGATGCGCTGCAGGCCGTAGCCTCGTCGGCCGGTGCCGGCGGCGAGGATCCGAACGCCGTGCACTATGACGGCACGAACAAGTCGAGCGTGACGCTGGGCGGCACGACTGCGACGAAGCCGGTCGCGCTGAAGAACGTCGCGACGGGCACGGCCGCGACCGATGCCGTCAACGTCGCTCAGCTTCAAAGCGGCATGAGCGACGTCAGGGACGAGATCAAGAAGGATCTCGGCGACGGCACGCTGGACATGAAGTACATCAAGGTCAATGCCACGGGCATGCAGGCCAATGCGCTGGGCAAGAACAGCGTGGCGATCGGCTCGCAGGCGATGGCGACGAACGCCGATACGCTGGCGATCGGTTCGGGTGCCCGGGCGTCGGGCAGGAACTCCGTCGCGATCGGGATCAACTCGGTCGCGTCCGGCGCCAATACCGTGTCGGTCGGTGACACCGCGGCGACGCGCCGGATCGTCAACGTCAGCGATGGTGTCGACGAAACCGATGCCGTCACGATGAAGCAGTTGACCGATGCGATGCAAACGACCAACACGCGCATGATGCGGATGACGCGTGACGTCGAATCGAAGCCGGGCACCTTCGTGGCAATCGAAGGGATGGGTGCGGACGGCACCATGCCGAACGTGGCATCGATCAACGGCGCTGATCCGACGCTGGGAACGGCTGCGGCCATCGGTGTAGGGAGCGCTGCGGGCGGGCTCGATACGGTCGCGATCGGCCTGCAGGCTGCTGCCCTTTCTGAGGGTTCGGTCGCGCTCGGCAGCATTGCGCAGACGGGCGTCGAACAACCGTTCTCGGTCGCGATCGGCAGCATGGTCACGACGAACGGCGCGGGTGCGCTGGCCATCGGTTCCCACGTGAAGGCCAACGGGGAAAACGCGGTGGCGGTCGGTAACAACGGCGCGATGGCCATCGGCAAGAGCTCGATTGCCATGGGCGACAAGGCGACGACGCTGGGCGGCAGCACGAACAGTGTGGCGCTCGGCACGTCTGCGAAGATCGCCCAAAACGTAACCAACGCCATGGCGTTGGGTGCCAACGCAAGCGTGGCGTCGGGCAATAACGGCGGCGTTGCGCTCGGCGCCAATTCCGTCGCCGATCGCGGCAATGCGCTTTCCGTCGGGTCGAACTCGATGCAGCGCCAGATCGTCAATGTCGCGAAGGGCACGAAAAACAACGACGCGGTGAACGTAAGCCAGTTGACGGGCGTGACCAACGCGCTCGGCGGCGGCGCGCTCGTCGATACGGATGGCACCATCAAGGCACCGACGTACAAGGTCGGTGACACGACGTACAACAATGTCGGCGATGCGCTGGACGCCATGGCGAAGAACAGCGGCGGCTCGGATCCGAACGCGGTCGCGTACGACACCGATACGAAGGACAAGGTGACGCTCGCGGGCAAGACTGGCACGACGCTGACGAACGTGAAGGCCGGCGAACTGTCGGCGACGAGCACGGACGCGGTGAACGGCTCGCAACTGTTCGCGACGAACGAGAGCCTGGGCAAGCTGAACGACGCGTTGAAGGACGGTGGCGTCATCGACGGCACGACGGGCGAATCGCTGGCGGTGGTGTACGACAGCACGTCGAAGGACAAGGTGACGCTGGCCGGCGGCAAGACGGGCACGATCCTGTCGAATGTTGCGGCCGGCAAGGCCGACCTGGACGCGGTGAACGTGTCGCAGTTGAAGTCGTCGGGGCTGATCGGCGAAGACGGCAAGTCGATCGCAGCGGTCACGTACGAGAAGAACGCGGACGGCACGCCGAACTACAAGTCGGTGAAGCTGGCGGGCGAAGGTGGCACGACGCTGACGAACGTGAAGGCCGGTGCGCTGTCGGCGACGAGCACGGACGCGGTGAACGGCTCGCAACTGTTCGCGACGAACGAGAACCTAGGCAAGCTGGACGACGCGTTGAAGGACGGTGGCGTCATCGACGGCACGACGGGTGAATCGCTGGCGGTGGTGTACGACAGCACGTCGAAGGACAAGGTGACGCTGGCCGGCGGCAAGACGGGCACGATCCTGTCGAACGTGAAGGCCGGTACGGCCGACATGGATGCAGTGAACGTGTCGCAGCTGAAGTCGTCGGGGCTGATCGGCGAGGACGGCAAGTCGATTGCCGCGGTGACGTACGGCAAGAACGCGGACGGCACGCCGAACTACAAGTCGGTGAAGCTGGCGGGCGAAGGCGGCACGGTGCTGTCGAACGTTGCCGCGGGTACGGCCGGCACGGATGCGGTGAACGTCGATCAGCTGACGAAGGCGATCAGCGACGTGGAAGGCGGCATGAACCCGCTGTCGGTGTCGTACGACACCGTGGCGAAGGACAAGGTGACGCTGGCCGGCAAGACGGGCACGACCCTGTCGAACGTTGCGGCGGGCAAGGCCGATCTGGATGCAGTGAACGTGTCGCAGCTGAAGTCGTCGGGCCTGATCGGCGAGGACGGCAAGTCGATTGCCGCGATTACGTACGACAAGAACACGGACGGCACGCCGAACTACAAGTCGGCGACGCTGGCAGGCGAAGGTGGCACGACGCTGACGAACGTGAAGGCCGGTGCGCTGTCGGCGACGAGCACGGACGCAGTGAACGGCTCGCAACTGTTCGCGACGAACGAGAGCCTGGGCGGCCTGAAGGACGCGCTGAAGGATGGTGGCGTCATCGACGGCACGACGGGTGAATCGCTGGCGGTGGTGTACGACAGCACGTCGAAGGACAAGGTGACGCTGGCCGGCGGCAAGACGGGCACGATCCTGTCGAACGTTGCGGCCGGCAAGGCCGACCTGGACGCGGTGAACGTGTCGCAACTGAAGTCGTCGGGTCTGATCGGTGACGATGGCAAGTCGATTGCCGCGGTGACGTACGACAAGAACGCGGACGGCACGCCGAACTACAAGTCGGTGAAGCTGGCCGGTGCAGGCGGCACGGTTCTGTCGAACGTGGCGGATGGCAAGGCCGACAAGGATGCGGTGAACGTGTCGCAACTGAAGTCGTCGGGCCTGATCGGCGAGGACGGAAAGTCGCTGGCCGCGATCACGTACGACAAGAACACGGACGGCGCGACAAACTACAAGTCGGCGACGCTGGCCGGCGAAGGCGGCACGACGCTGACGAACGTGAAGGCTGGCGAACTGTCGGCGACGAGCACGGACGCGGTGAACGGCTCGCAACTGTTCGCGACGAACGAAAGCCTGGGCAAGCTGAACGACGCGTTGAAGGACGGCGGTGTCATCGACGGTACGACCGGTGAATCGCTGGCGGTGGTGTACGACAGCACGTCGAAGGACAAGGTGACGCTGGCCGGCGGTAAGACGGGCACGATCCTGTCGAACGTGAAGGCCGGTACGGCCGACCTGGACGCGGTGAACGTGTCGCAGCTGAAGTCGTCGGGGCTGATTGGCGAAGACGGCAAGTCGATCGCCGCGGTGACGTACGGCAAGAACGCGGACGGCACGCCGAACTACAAGTCGGTGACGCTGGCGGGCGAAGGCGGCACGGTGCTGTCGAACGTTGCCGCGGGTACGGCCGGCACGGACGCGGTGAACGTCGATCAGCTGACGAAGGCGATCAGCGATGTGGAAGGCGGCATGAACCCGCTGTCGGTGTCGTACGACACCGTGGCGAAGGACAAGGTGACGCTGGCCGGTGAGAAGGGCACGACGCTGACGAACGTGAATGCGGGCAAGGTGAGCGTGGACAGCAAGGACGCGGTCAACGGTTCGCAACTGTACGGCACGGCGAAGAGCGTGGCGGACGCGTTGGGCGGTGGCTCGACGGTGGACGAGAGCGGCAAGGTGAAGGCGCCGACGTACAGCCTGACCGATCCTTCGGATAGCTCGAAGAAGGTCGAGCATCACACGGTCGGTGATGCACTGGAGAATCTCGACAACCGTGTGGCGAACAACACGGCAGACATCACGAACATCAACAACCAGTTCACGAACACCGGCCTGGTGGATGGTGATGGCGACACGCGTGCCGCGGTGACGTACGACAAGAACGCGGACGGCACGCCGAACTACAAGTCGGTGAAGCTGGCGGGCGCGGGAGGCACGACGCTGTCGAACGTTGCGGCCGGCAAGGCCGACACGGACGCGGTGAACGTGTCGCAACTGAAGTCGTCGGGCCTGATCGGTGACGACGGCAAGTCGATTGCCGCGATCACGTACGACAAGAACACGGACGGCACGCCGAACTACAAGTCGGCGACGCTGGCAGGCGAAGGCGGCACGACGCTGACGAACGTGAAGGCCGGTGCGCTGTCGGCGACGAGCACGGACGCGGTGAACGGCTCGCAACTGTTCGCGACGAACGAGAGCCTGGGCAAGCTGAACGACGCGTTGAAGGACGGTGGCGTCATCGACGGCACGACGGGCGAATCGCTGGCGGTGGTGTACGACAGCACGTCGAAGGACAAGGTGACGCTGGCCGGCGGCAAGACGGGCACGATCCTGTCGAACGTTGCGGCAGGCAAGGCCGACAAGGACGCGGTGAACGTGTCGCAGTTGAAGTCGTCGGGGCTGATCGGCGAGGACGGCAAGTCGATTGCAGCGGTGACGTACGGCAAGAACGCGGACGGCACGCCGAACTACAAGTCGGTGACGCTTGCAGGTGAAGGCGGCACGGTGCTGTCGAACGTGGCAAAGGGTAAGGTCGGCACGGACGCGGTGAACGTCGATCAGCTGACGGACGCCATTCGCGACGTGGAAGGCGGCCTGAATCCGCTGTCGGTAGCCTACGACAGTGCGTCGAAGGACAAGGTGACACTGGCCGGCGAAGGTGGTACGACGCTCTCGAACGTGAAGGCGGGCAAGGCCGACCTGGACGCAGTGAATGTGTCGCAGTTGAAGTCGTCGGGTCTGATCGGCGAAGACGGCAAGACGCTGGCTGCGATGACGTACGACAAGAATGCGGACGGCACGCCGAACTACAAGTCGGCCACGCTGGCGGGCGAAGGCGGTACGAAGCTGTCGAACGTGAAGGCCGGTACGGCCGACATGGATGCAGTGAATGTGTCGCAACTGAAGTCGTCGGGGCTGATCGGCGAAGACGGCAAGACGCGTGCTGCGGTGACGTACGACAAGAACGCGGACGGCACGCCGAACTACAAGTCTGCCACGCTGGCGGGCGAAGGCGGCACGAAGCTGTCGAACGTGAAGGCCGGTACGGCAGACATGGACGCAGTGAACGTGTCGCAACTGAAGTCGTCCGGCTTGATCGGCGAGGATGGCAAGACGCTGGCCGCGGTGACGTACGACAAGAATGCGGATGGCACGCCGAACTATAAGTCGGCGACGCTGGCGGGCGAAGGCGGCACGAAGCTGTCGAACGTGAAGGCCGGTACGGCAGACATGGACGCAGTGAACGTGTCGCAACTGAAGTCGTCCGGCTTGATCGGCGAGGATGGCAAGACGCTGGCCGCGGTGACGTACGACAAGAACGCGGACGGCACGCCGAACTACAAGTCGGCCACGCTGGCGGGCGAAGGCGGCACGAAGCTGTCGAACGTGAAGGCCGGTACGGCCGATGCGGACGCGGTGAACGTGTCGCAACTGAAGTCGTCGGGTCTGATTGGCGACGACGGCAAGTCGTTGGCTGCGGTGACGTACGACAAGAAGGCAGACGGTACGCCGAACTACAAGTCGGCGACGCTGGCGGGCGAAGGCGGCACGATCCTGTCGAACGTGGCGGACGGCAAGGCCGACAAGGACGCGGTGAACGTGTCGCAGTTGAAGTCGTCGGGCTTGATCGGTGACGACGGCAAGTCGGTTGCCGCGGTCACGTACGAGAAGAATGCGGACGGTACGCCGAACTACAAGTCCGTGAAGCTGGCGGGCGAAGGCGGTACGACGCTGTCGAACGTGAAGGCAGGCAAGGCCGATGAGGACGCGGTGAACGTGTCGCAGCTGAAGTCGTCGGGTCTGATCGGCGACGACGGCAAGTCGGTCGCCGCGGTGACATACGACAAGAAGGCAGACGGTACGCCGAACTACAAATCGGCCACGCTGGCGGGCGAAGGCGGCACGATTCTGTCGAACGTGGCGGATGGCAAGGCCGACAAGGACGCGGTGAACGTATCGCAACTGAAATCGACGGGCCTGATCGGTGACGACGGCAAGTCGCTGGCCGCGGTCACGTACGACAAGAACGCGGACGGCACACCGAACTACAAGTCGGTGAAGCTGGCGGGCGAAGGCGGCACGACGCTGTCGAACGTGAAGGCAGGCAAGGCCGACACGGATGCGGTGAACGTGTCGCAACTGAGGTCGGCGGGCTTGATCGGCGAGGACGGCAAGTCGGCCGCCGCGGTGACGTATGACAAGAACGCGGACGGCACGCCGAACTACAAGTCGGTGAAGCTGGCCGGTGCAGGCGGCACGGTTCTGTCGAACGTGGCGGATGGCAAGGCCGACAAGGATGCGGTGAACGTGTCGCAACTGAAGTCGTCGGGCCTGATCGGCGAGGACGGCAAGTCGCTGGCCGCGATCACGTACGACAAGAACACGGACGGCACGACGAACTACAAGTCGGCCACGCTGGCCGGCGAAGGCGGCACGACGCTGACGAACGTGAAGGCTGGCGAACTGTCGGCGACGAGCACGGACGCGGTGAACGGCTCGCAACTGTTCGCGACGAACGAGAGCCTGGGCAAGCTGAATGACGCGCTGAAGGACGGCGGCGTCATCGACGGCACGACGGGTGAATCGCTGGCGGTGGTGTACGACAGCACGTCGAAGGACAAGGTGACGCTGGCCGGTGGCAAGACGGGCACGATCCTGTCGAACGTTGCCGCAGGCAAGGCCGACCTGGACGCAGTGAACGTGTCGCAGTTGAAGTCGTCGGGCCTGATCGGCGAAGACGGCAAGTCGATCGCCGCGGTGACGTACGACAAGAACGCGGACGGCACGCCGAACTATGGTTCGGTGACGCTGGGCGGCGGGAAGTCGACGGGCCCGGTGACGCTGTCGAACGTGGCGGCCGGTGTGGCCGGCACCGATGCCGTCAACGTCGACCAGTTGGACGATATGTATGACAGGCTCACCAACGGCGCGATCGATCTCAAGTACATCAAGGTCAAGTCGGCAGGTCTCAAGGCAGTTGCGAACGGCAATGAATCTGTCGCGATCGGTTCGAGCGCGTTTGCAAGCAAGCCTTTTACGCTGGCTTTGGGTTCGGGTTCGCGCGCGACCGGCGACCATTCGGTTGCAATCGGTGCGAACTCGGTCGCCGACGAGGACTTCACCGTGGCGGTCGGCGACACGAGTCAGCAGCGCCGAATCGTCCACCTCGCCGATGGCATTGACGCAACGGATGCCGTCACGATGCAGCAGCTGACCGATGCGATGAAAACCGCCAATACGAACATCGATCAGAAGATGCTGCGGATGACGCGTGACGTCGAATCGAAGCCAGGCACCTTCGTTGCGATCGAAGGGATGGGTGCGGACGGCACCATGCCGAACGTGGCATCGATTGGCGGTGCGGATCCGACGCTCGGAACGGCCGCGGCCATCGGCGTAGGGAGCGCCGCGGGCGGGCTCGATGCGGTCGCGATCGGTCTGCAGGCGGGCGCCCTTTCGGCGAGCTCGGTTGCGCTCGGCAGCTTTGCGCAGACGGGGGTCGATCAACCGTTCTCGGTCGCGATGGGCAGCATGGTCACGACGAACGGCGCCGGTGCGCTCGCCATCGGTTCCCACGCGAAGGCCAATGCGGAAAACGCGGTGGCGGTCGGTAACAACGGCGTGATGGCCGTTGGCAAGAGCTCGATTGCCCTGGGCGACAAGGCGACGACGCTGAGCGGGAGTGTGAACGGCATCGCCATCGGCACGAACGCGAACGTGGCCAAGAACGTGGCTGACGCCGTCGCGCTCGGCGCGAACGCGAAGGCGACTCAGTCGAACAGCATCGCGCTGGGTGCCGGCTCGCTCGCGGATCGTGCGAATGCGCTGTCGATCGGCTCGGCAGGCGCCGAGCGTCAGATCATCCACGTGGCGAAGGGCACGCAGAACACCGACGCGGTGAACCTCGCACAGCTCAAGGGTCTCGCGGACGTGGTCGGCGGCGGTACGGGCTTCGACGCGAACGGCGACGTGACCGCGCCGACGTACACGATCGACGGCAAGGAGTACCACAACGTCAACGACGCGCTGCAGGCTGCGGCGAAGAGTGGCAGCGATGGCGGTAACGGCACGGATCCGAATGCGGTCGCCTATGACGGTGCGCAGAAGGACTCGGTGACGCTGGCCGGCCAGAACGGTACGACGTTGTCGAACGTGGCGGCGGGCAAGGCCGACATGGACGCGGTGAACGTGTCGCAGCTCAAGTCGTCCGGCCTGATCGGCGAGGACGGCAAGTCGGTTGCCGCAGTGACGTACGAGAAGAACGCGGACGGCACGCCGAACTACAAGTCGGTGAAGCTGGCGGGCGAAGGCGGCACGGTTCTGTCGAACGTGGCGGCGGGCAAGGCCGACACGGACGCGGTGAACGTGTCGCAGCTGAAGTCGTCGGGCTTGATCGGTGACGACGGCAAGTCGATTGCCGCGGTGACGTACGACCGTAACCTGGATGGCACGACGAACTACGGCTCGGTGTCGCTGGGCGGCGGGAAGTCGGCGGATCCGGTGACATTGTCGAACGTGGCCAAGGGTAAGGCTGGCACCGACGCGGTGAACGTCGATCAACTGACGGACGCAATCCGCGACGTGGAAGGCGGCATGAACCCGCTGGCGATGGCGTACGACAGCGTGAGCAAGGACACGGCGACGCTGGGCGGCCAGAGCGGCACGACGCTGTCGAACGTGAAGGCCGGTACGGCCGACATGGACGCGGTGAACGTGGCGCAGCTGAAGTCGTCGGGCCTGATCGGCGAGAGCGGCAAGTCGCTCTCGGCCGTGACTTATGACACGCACGCCGACGGCACCACGAACTTCGCGTCGGTGACGTTCGGGGGCACGAACGCCGGTATCCCTGTCGCATTGCATAACATTGCAAACGGCAAGGCATCGACGGACGCGGTCAACGTGTCGCAGCTGAAGGGCGTGACCGATGCAATCGGTGGCGGCCTGGGCATCGACGCGGACGGCAAGATCACCACGCCGGTGTATACGGTCGACGGCAAGGATTACGCGTCGGTCGGCGATGCCATCAAGGCGCTCGAGCAACGTGACGGCGGTTCCGGCAACGGCACGGACCCGAACGCGGTCGCCTATGACGACGCCACCAAGGCATCGGTGACGTTGGCGGGCGCGAAGGGCACGGTGATTCGCAACGTCGCGGACGGCTCGCTGGCGCTGGACAGCACCGAGGCAGTCAACGGTGGCCAGATGAATTTCGCGTTGTCCAGCATCGCGGACAGTCTCGGCGGTGGCGCCAAGTTCGATCCGGTGACCGGCGATATTTCGGCGCCGACGTATGAATTGACCGGGGCGGACGGGTTCAAGGACACGTACGACAACGTCGGCGATGCGTTCACGCATGTCGACGAGCGTATGAACGAGAGCGCGAAGCAAATCGAGACGCTGGCTCAGGGCGTCAAGAACGCGGTTCAGTACGACGACGACAACCACACCTCCATCACGCTCGGTGGCGTGGGTGCGGCGGCGCCGGTCAAGCTGAAGAACGTCGCGGACGGTACCGACGAAACCGATGCGGTCAACGTGCGGCAGTTGCGCTCGGCCGGCCTGGTCGGTGAAGACGGCAAGCTGCAATCGGCGGTCGTGTACGACAAGAACGACGACGGCACCACGAACTACGGCTCGGTGACGCTCGGCGGCAAGGGTGCCGCAGCACCGGTCGCACTGCATAACGTGGCGGCGGGTACGGCCAAGACGGATGCGGTGAACGTCAGCCAGTTGAGTGGCGTGACCGATGCACTCGGCGGCGGTGCCAAGATCGACGAGGCCACCGGCGAGATCGTTGCGCCGACCTACAAAGTGGATGACAAAACTTTCCACAATGCAGGCGACGCGCTGACGAACATCGACACCCGGGTCACGCAGATCCAGAACAATCTCGGTGAAGCCACGAAGCTGGTCGGCGCGGTCGCGTACGACAAGAACGGCGACGGCACCGTGAATTGGGGCAAGGTGACGCTTGGCAACGGCTTGTCGACGGGGCCGGTGGTGCTGACGAATGTCGCGGACGGCAAGACCCAGTACGACGCCGTGAACTACGGCCAGTTCTCGAAGCTGGAAGGGCGCGTCAACGATATCGACGAACGTCTGACCGTGGCAACCAAGCCCGGTGACGACAACAACGGCGGTTCCGGCAAGAACGGCAACGACCTGATCAGCGGCACGGGCGGCAGCGGCAAGGATAGCGGCGAAGTCGTCGCCGCGAAGCCGGGCACCGGCAACGGCAACATCGCTGTCGGCTCCGGGTCGCAGATCGCCGATGCCAAGAACAACGGCACGGCAATCGGCGCCGGCTCGAAGGTGCAAGCGGACGACGGCACGGCGCTCGGCCACGGTGCGACCGTGTCGTCCAGCGCGACCAACTCGGTTGCGCTGGGCAGCGGGTCGAAGGCAACCGAAGCCAACACCGTGTCGATCGGCTCGGACGGCCACGAGCGCCGGCTCGTCAATGTCGCGGACGGCATCAAGAAAACCGATGCCGTCAACAAGGGGCAGCTCGACCGGGCGATCGGCGGGATGCAAGGTCAGATCAATGACATGGCGCGCAATGCCTACTCGGGTATCGCGGCAGCCACGGCGTTGACGATGATTCCGGGTGTCGATCCGGGCAAGACCTTGTCGTTCGGTGTGGCCGGTGCGTCGTACAAGGGCTATCAGGCGGTTGCGATGGGCGGTGAAGCGCGCATCACGGAAAACCTGAAGATGCGTGCCGGCGTCAGCCTCAGCAGCGGCGGCAACACCTTCGGTGCAGGTGCGTCGTATCAGTGGTAAAGCGGCAACGCGGGCCGTTCGGCCCGCGCCGTCACCCCGTGCGTGGCCGAGCGGGCGCTTGTCGTCCGCCACGCCACGCACCACGCCACACGACCAGCTTCATTTCCATCCGTCAATTTCCAGGAGTCCGCCTCGAGCGGACCGAATCATCATGAATAAACCACAACACTTCGTCCGTCGGGGTCTGCTCGGCGCATTCGTCGTCGTGCTGAGCGCATGCACGACGCAATCGGGCCCGACCTATACCGTCCGGGCGATCAAGGCGTCCGATCAGCCGGCGCCGGTCTTTCGCGTGACCTGCGAGGGGCTCGTCTCCAGCACGAAATCGTGCGAGGCAGCCGCGCAGAAGTTCTGCGCCGGCAAGCCGGTCACGCCGCTGCAAACGGTCGATCGCGTGCGTCGCGGCGCCGCGATGGGCGATCCGCGCGAACTGACGTTCCTGTGCGGCGTGCCGCCTCAAGCACCCGTCCAGCCGCCTGTCGCCGCGCAACCGCAACCGGTCGAGCAGCCGCAGGCGGTCGCCGCGCCGATCGCGCAGCGCCAGGTGCTGCTGCAAGGCAGTGCGAACTTCGCGTTCGACAGCGCAGTGCTGACCCCGAGTGCCCGCCAGGAGCTCAATCGCTTCCTGGACATGAATCGCGACGCCCGGTTTCGCCGTGTGACGGTCACGGGCTATACGGATTCGCAGGGCGCGCACGCCCATAACGTCCGACTGTCCGAGGCGCGGGCTCGCGCGGTTGCCACGTACCTGCGTACGGGCGGATTGCGTGCCGAACACGTCACGACCGTCGGCAAGGGGGCGGAAGAGCCGGTTGCGACCAATTCGACGGCGGAAGGACGTGCGCAGAACCGGCGCGTCGAGATCGAACTCGAGGCCGGGTAACGAGCGGCGAACGATGGCTCCGCGGCAAGCGGTGGTGGTTGCCGCGGAGCCAAATGATTGAACTGTCCGGATGGCTCCGGGACATCCAGGACTGACACGAGAAAGTAACCATGGCAGAGCAGAAAGCAACGATGCGTCCATCGCGTCCGACGATCGATACAGTGACCGACAACGTACCGCCGCACACCGGCGTGATCGAAAAAGGCGGACTGACCAACGACCCGCGCCCGACGGTGAGCGGCCGCGGCGACCCTGGTGCGACGATTCACATTCTGGTGGACGGCGTGCAGGTCGGCACCGCGGTAGTCGGCGGGAACGGCACGTGGAGCTTCGCGCTCACGCAGCGGCTGAGCGACGGCGAGTATCGCCTGACGGCGCGCGCGAGCAACGAGATCGGCATGAGCGTGCCGTCGGCGTCGTACGGCATCCAGCTCGACACGACGCCGCCGTCGCAGCCGAAGATCGACGCGGCGACGGAAGGCACGCAACCGATGCTGTCGGGGCAGGCCGAAGCGTATTCGACGGTGACGATCTACGACGGCGCGACGGTGCTGGGCACGGTGAAGACTGGCATCGACGGCACGTGGACGTTCCAGTTGCCGTCCGGCCTGTCGAACGGCAGCCACGCGTTGACGGTGACGGCCCAGGATCCGGCGGGCAATACGAGTGTCCGGTCGGCCGGCTTCGACGTGACCATCGGGCCGGTTGCGCCGCCGACGCCGTTGGCGAAGGCACTGCTGGACGACATGGGGCGCGACAGCGGCAACTTCAACTTCGACCGATTGACGAACGACGGCACGGCAGGTCGTTTGCTGAGCGGCCATCTGGTGGGTGCGCTCGCGGCGGGCGACAAGGTGCAGGTATCGACGGACGGGGGCCGGACGTGGATTGACGCGTTGATGAAGTCGGACGGTACGTGGGTCGCGATCGATCCGAACACGCACACCAGCAACTGGACGATCCAGACGCGGGTGGTCAATGCGGTCGGAAACGCCGGTGAGATTGAGTCGACGGATGTTGCGCTGAAGATGTTCGTGTATCCGCCGACGTTCGTCGAGTTTGTCGACGGCGCCGTCATAGTGAAGTTCGTGGGGGCGCAGCTCGAGGCAGGCTCAAGGCTGTCCGTGATGGTTGGCGATCGGTTTTTCATGCATACGCTGACTGCGGCAGAAATCGCGACCGGCACAGCGAAGTTCGTTTTGCCGAACGACGCGTCGGGCATGCCGGCCGCGGCTATCGTCGACACGGCAGGCAACATCTCTCAGTATCGGCAACCTGTGACGATCGAGTTTGGCGAGAACTTCAACGCGGCGAGGTCGGCATCTTTGTTCAAAGGGGAATCCATTTCTTTTGCGCATTTCACGCTGACTGGTATCGAAGACCTCGGACATACATATTGGAGTCAGGGAATTTATAGCGGAAACGGCTTCAAGATCGATCCGACCTACGGCCTTTCGTCGCCTCCGTCGACGATGGCACTCGGCATTACCGGCAAAGTCAGGCTCGACCTGAAGGACGGCGCCGGCGCGACGCACTTCGCTTTCGACGTGGGGGACGTCACGGGAGGTGAATACCTGGTCCTGACCTTTCGTGATGGCACTGGCAAAGTAATTTATACGAGTAAGCCGATTACGACGCGGGAGGGCTTCCTTCAGCACGTCGAGATCGATATGCCAAAAGGACTGGCATTCACCTCGATCGAATTCGATCAACAATGGCGAACCGTGCCGAACGGAGCGCTGACATGGATCGACAACTTCCAGTTCTCGAGGCCTGTTCCTGATCAATTGATCGATCCGCCTGTGTTCCTCGAGCTTGCCGGCGATACCGCCTACTACGGCGGGAGTGGCGATACCGTATTCACCGTCGGCGACGTTTCGTACTTCACGCGCAACTCGAGCGGTGTCCACGGTGGTGCTGGAGTCGATACGTTGAAGCTGACCGGAAGCGGTCAGGCACTGGATCTTGCAACGCTGATGGACGTAGGCGGCCACTGCAAGATCTCGTCCATCGAGATTGTCGACATTACCGGCACCGGCAACAACGCGCTGAAACTTTCGATGCGCGACGTGCTGGAACTCGGCCATGAAAACGTGTTCCGGAGCGACGGCCATACGCAATTGATGGTCAAGGGCGATGCCGGCGACCGGGTCGAATTGTCCGGCATGAAGGGGCTGGATGCCGGGCAGTGGACGAAGCACGGGCTGGTCGCGGTCGATGGACTGGCTTTCATGCTTTACGAGAACGCCGCGATGAACGTCGAACTGCTGGTGCAGGCTATCGTCACGACTCAATTGGGTTGATGTGTAGGGCCCTGAAATGCGCGTCGGTGCATTTCGGGGTTTTACTTCCATTGGTGTTACCGCGTCACCCCGGCTTTCTTCCCGAGGGCGTCCGGTGTTGCCTCTACCCAGAAAATTCGGAATTCAAACTTGTCCTATTCGACCGGTATTTTCTTTCGGTCGTGTCCCATTTGAGGCCGCGGAAACATTCCGTAAAGTTGTTTCCTCTCGAGTGCGATCCTGCCGATGGCCATCGCATGTTCCGTCGGCCGAAGCCGCCATGGTCAAGCTGGCGGAGCAGGTGTGTTTCGGCACCATCGTCTCGCGGTTCGCCGGATGGGCGCTGCCCCTGAATCTCGGTACTTCGCCTCAGTCTTCCGTCAATTCTCTCGGCCACGCAGTGGCCGCGTCGTCCGTTTCGATATGAATGCTCAACCTTCCGATGCCGGTAGCGATAGCGAACCGGTCCTGCCTGATTCCCTCACCTGCGACAGCCTGCTCGATTCGATCGCCTGGCTTTGCGCACATTACGGGTTCGGTAGAAGTCATGCGGTCCTGACTGCCGGTCTCGCCAAGTACGGTGCGCTGACGCCGTCGCTCGCGATCGAGGCGCTCACGCATGCTGGGCTAGCCGCGAAGCTGGTGGCGCGTCCGCTCGCGCAATTGCCCGAGCATCTGTTGCCGGCCGTGCTGTTGCGCCGCAACGGCAGTGCCTGCGTGCTGCTCGGCTGGCGCATCGACGATGCGGCGGCGCCCGAGCCGCAGGTCCTGTTTCGCGTCGTGATGCCTGAACTCGGCGACGCGCCGGTCGAATGCACGGAAGCCGAGCTGAACGACGCCTACTCCGGTCACGCGCTGCTCGTGAAGCCCGCGGCGAAGGTCGACGCGCGTCCGGACGACCTGCCGACCGAATCGGCCGGCCACTGGTTGCTGCGCACGCTGTGGCGCTATCGCAGCTACTACGCGAGCGCGGCCCTCGGCGCGTTTCTGATCAACGTGCTCGGCCTCGCCAGCGTGTTCTTTACGATGAACGTGTACGACCGCGTCGTCCCGAACCAGGCATACGTGACGCTCTGGTCGCTCGCGATCGGGGTGGCGTTCGCGATGCTAATGGAAGCCGTATCGCGGCATGTACGCGCGCACGTGCTCGACACCGCCGGCAAGAAGGCCGATCTGGTGCTCGGCAGCCTGCTGTTCCGGCAGGCGCTGGCGATCCGGCTGGAGCGCCGGCCGGCGTCGGCCGGATCGTTCGCGCACCGGCTGCGCGAGTTCGAGTCGGTTCGGGACTTCGCGACGTCGGCGACGCTGTCGGCGATCTCCGATCTGCCGTTCGTGTTCCTGTTCGTCGCGGTGGTGTTCGCGGTTGGCGGTCCGCTCGGCTGGATTCCGCTGCTGATGATTCCGCTGATCGTCGGCCTCGGTGCGATCGTGCAGTGGCCGCTCGCGCGAGCGATGCGCGAGAACCTGCGCGAGGCGTCGCTCAAGCAAGGCGTGTTGATCGAGTCGATCGACGGGCTCGAGACGCTCAAGGCGGTCGGCGGAGAAGGCGCGATGCGCCACCGCTGGGACGCGTTCAGCGCGAAGACGGCGGCCTCGTCGATGCAGTCGCGGCAGCTGTCCAGCATGGCGACCAGTTGCGTTGCGTTCCTGCAGCAAATGCAGACCGTGGTGATCGTGATCGCGGGCGTGTACTTGATCGGCGAAGGCAAGCTGACCCAGGGCGCGCTGATCGGCTCGGTGATGCTCGCGGGCCGCGTGACGGCGCCGCTCAGCCAGGTGATGGGGCTCGCGCTGCGCTTTCAGCAGGCGAAGACGGCCCTGCATTCGCTCAACGAACTGATGGCGATGCCGGTCGAGCACGAGCCGGGGCAGGACTATCTGGCGAAGCCGCCGCTCAGCGGTCACGTGAAGCTCGACGGCGTGTCGTTCGCGTATCCGTCGGCCGGGCTGCAGGAAAACGCACTCGCGCTGGACAAGGTGTCGGTGGAGATTCGGCCGGGTGAGCGCGTCGCGATACTCGGACGGGTCGGCAGCGGGAAATCGACGCTGCTGCGTCTGATCGCGCGGCTTTATCAACCGACAGAGGGCAAGCTGCTCGCCGACGGGCTCGACGCTGCACAGATCGCGCCGGCCGACTGGCGCCGTGCGTTCGGCTACGTCGGTCAGGACAGCCGGCTGTTTTACGGGTCGCTGCGCGAGAACATCACGATCGGTCGTCCCGACGTGCCGGCCGCGGAATTGCTGCGTGTGCTGCAACTGACGGGGCTCGATGCGCTGGTCGCCCGGCATCCGATGGGCGTGAACCTGCAGGTCGGCGAGAACGGGCGCGACCTGTCGGGTGGCCAGCGTCAGCTCGTCGCGCTGGCGCGCAGCCTGATCGCGCGGCCGCGCACGTTGCTGCTGGACGAGCCGACGAGCGCGATGGACACCCAGACGGAATCGCTCTTCATCGAGCATCTGAAGCAGGCGAGCGCGGGCCAGACGCTGGTCGTGGTGACGCATCGCACGTCGTTGCTGACGCTGGTCGACCGGATCGTGATCGTCGATCAGGGCAAGGTCGTGATGGATGGGGACAAGGCGCGCGTGCTGGCGGCGTTGTCGGGGCAGCCCGAGCCGGTTGGGCCGACCGGGCATCACGCGTCGCACGACGAGCCGCAGCGAAGCCGGGCGCCGAAAGTGCGCGTGGTCGAGCGCGGCGCGGGAGCGGTGGCCACGGATCAAACAGCGGCGTCGGCACCGGCGGCCATGACAGCGGAGGCATCGTGATGCATCGGATTCGATCGATGCTGGGCCGCAAGCGGGCGCCGCGCCTGAGAGCGGCCGATGTCGCGTACATGAGCGACATCCGCGAGGCGCTGCTGGTGCGCTCGTCCGCCGGCGCGCAGTTGACGCTCTACGTGGTTGCCGTGGTGCTGGTCGCGGGGCTCGTCTGGGCGCACTTCGCTCGCGTCGAGGAGGTCACGCGCAGCGATGCGACGGTGGTGTCGCCGAGCCGCGAGCAATGGATTCAGAGCCTCGAGGGCGGCATCGTCCAGTCGGTGGCGGTGCACGAGGGCGAGGTGGTCGAGAAGGGGCAACTGCTCGCGAAGATCGATCCGGCGCGCGCGCAGGCGAGCTATCGCGAAGTGTCGACCAAGGCGCTGGAGTTGCAGGCGAACGTGTCGCGCGCGCGCGCCGAGGCGTATGGGGCGCAGCTGACCTTTGCGGAAGAGGTGAAGCGTGAACCGGGCCTCGTCGCGCAGGCAACCGCGACCTACCGTGCGCGCCGCCAGGCGCTCGACGAGCAGGTCGCCGCGTTGCGGCGGAGCCAGGCGCTGGTGCGGCGCGAGATCGCGATGTCGGAGCCGCTCGCGGCGAAGGGGCTGGTTTCCGAAGTCGAGATGCTGCGCATGCGGCGTCAGGCGACGGACATCGATGCCCAGATCGCGGAACGCCGGAGCCGGTTTACCGCGGATGCCAGCACCGAGCTGTCGCGGCTCGAGCAGGAGCTCGCGCAAACCAACGAGGTACTGGCCGGCCGCGCGGACGTGCTGGCGCGCACCGACGTCGTCGCGCCGATGCGCGGCGTGGTGAAGAACATCCGCATCCGCACGGCAGGCGGCGTCGTGCAGTCGGGCGAGCACATCATGGAGATCGCGCCGCTCGACGGCCGCGTGCTGATCGAGGCACGGATCAAGCCGTCCGACGTTGCGTTCCTGCGGCCGGGATTGCCGGTGCTCGTGAAGCTGAGCGCGTACGACTTCGCGATCTACGGCGGGCTGTCCGGGCACGTCGTCAGCGTCGGTCCGGACACGTTGAAGGACGATCAGAAGGCGGCGATGGGGCGTCCCGATGCGAATTACTACCGGCTCATGGTCGAGACGGATGCGGACGCGCTGGTCGCGGCCGGCAAGCATCTGCCCGTCTTGCCGGGCATGCAGGCGACGGTCGATATCCGCACCGGCGAGAAGACGGTGCTCGATTACCTGCTCAAGCCGATTTTCAAGGCCCGCGAGGCCTTCAGGGAGCGGTGATCATGAGCGGCTTTCGAGTTATCCGCGCACGCGTCGGTGTGCGCGAACGGGGCTGGGTGTGCCGGGGCGCCGTATCGGCGGTGCTGCTCGCGCTGTCGGTGTGGCAGGTGGTCGGGGTGGTGCATGCCGCCAGTGTCAGGGAGCCGCATATGGTGGTTTCGACATCGGTTCCGGTATCGACATGGGTGTCTTCTGCATCGGCATCGGCGCCTTTGACGTCGGCTCCGGCGTCGACTTCGATGGAGAGTGAGTCGGTCGAGGCTGCGTCGCGGTCGACGGCGAGCGATTCGCGCACCGTATCACGCGCATCCGGCGCCGCGGATTCGCGCGCAGGTGTTCTCGTGTCAGCGCCCGAGGATGCCGCATCGGGCTCGGCCCCTGCCTCCGCGATGACGGAGCGTGACCTGCGGCGGATGCTGTACACGGCGGCTGAAGCGGCGGTCGACGTCAGCCCGCAGGTGCGGCGCTTGTACGCGGAGTACCAGGCTGCGCAATCGGACGTCGATCAGGCGAAGGGGGCGCGCTGGCCGCAATTGCAGTTGAGCGGCCAGACGCGTGCCGCGCAGTTCGGCTCGAACGCTGGCAGCGCGTACGATCCGGGCAACGCACTGAGCGTGAACCTGACGACGACGCTGTTCGACTGGGGACGCACCGATAAAACGATCGGCAGCCGGCAGGATCTGGCGAGCGCCGGCCAGGAACGCTACGTCGCGCAGATGGAGGATTCCGCCTATCAGGTCGCCGCCACGCTCGTCGAGCTTTCGAAGCAACGCAACATTGCCGCGCTGAGCCAGCGCTTCGTCGACCGGATGTCACGCCTCGTGCGAATGCTCGACGAAATCGTCGCGGTCGACCGCGGCCGCGGCAGCGAGCTGACGCAGGCGAAGGCCCGCTTGCTGCAGGCCGAAGCGAGCCGAGATGCGGCACTGGCGAAATGCCGAACGGCCGAGCTGAATCTTCGCAAGCTGGTGGGGGAACGGCCGGTGCCGATTCCGGCGGAATCGAGCTGGCCGCTGCATCCGGGCAACCTCGACCGGCTGATGTCGGCGCTCGACGAGAATCCGCGACTGCGGCAGGCACGTGCCGAGGCCAGCGCGGCGGAGCTGAACCGCGATGCGGTGCGGGCGGCGTCGAAGCCGCAACTGAACTGGGTCGTCAGCACGAATACCGGACGCGACTCGATCGGACGCCGGATGCCCTGGCAGACGATGCTCACGCTGACGTGGAACGCGTTCACGGGCGGTGCTGCAACCGCGGCGACCGATGCGGCGACGTATCGTGCGTCGGCAAGCTGGCGCGGGGTCGAGCAGATGCGCCTGGATCTGGAGTACCAGGTGCGCAGCGCCGAGGAGGATGCGCATGCATTCGGCGAGCGCGCGGACCAGTATCGCGACCTGTCGGTGGAATCGGCGCGCGTGCGCAGCGCATTTTTCGATCAGTGGTATCACCTCGGGCGCCGCTCGCTGCTCGACGTGCTGATCGCCGAAAGCGACGACTACAACAATCGCGTCAACGAGGTGGCGTACCGCTTCGACGGCTATGCCGCGACGCTGCGCGGCTACGCATCGGCCGGCATGCTCGTGCAATGGCTGCGTGAAGGATGACGCATCGCGCGGTGCCTGGCGTCGCGCCGGGCAACGAGGGAAATCATGAATCCTGGATCGATCGATAACTGGTTTGCATTGCCGCCGCCGCGGGCGGCTTCCTATCTGCCTGCGCCTTATGGCGTCCGGCGCGGCGTCCCGGGTCAGTTCGCGCATCTGTCGCCGGGGGGCGTCTATCTGCCGGCGCCACGGTCGCGCCGCGGTGTGGCCGTCGCCGCGGCCGCAGGGGCTGCCGATTTCGGGCACGACAATCTTGCATGGAGTCGCACACCGCCGCCGCGCGGCCGTGGCCGCGTCATGTTGGCTGCGATCGGGGGCGCATTGCTCGGTACAGCGTTGACGGTGCTTTTCGGCGGGATGCTGGCGGACCGCTGGGCGGAATTCGGTCGAATGGCGCGAGGAAGGCTGCCCGAAGGGAGCGCGGGATCCGCATCGATCGTGGCGGCGGCTGCCGAGTCGGCTGCGACGCTGCGCCCGGCATCGGCCTCGGATCCTGCGTCGGCGTCGAGCCTGGCATCGGCTTTCCCGGCCGCTTCGGCACCCGCATCGATTTCTATGCCGAGCGCCGGTCAATCCGGGATGCCGCCCGATCCGCCGCGCCGGAAGGGTGCCCACGCGGTGCCGGCGTTGCGCTTGCCGCCGCCAAGGACGTCCGACATGGCGGGCATGTCGGTTCGCGAGCGGCAGAGGATGCGCCCGGTACCCGTGCGAACCGTATTGCCTCGCATGCCGGCGAAGCTTCGCTCGACGGCGCCCGTCGATACGTCCGATACGACCTCATCGGGTGCGCCCGCCCCATGCGGTGCCGACTGGCCGTGCGGCGACGCATTGCGATCGTTGCAGGCCGAGTTGAAACAATGGGAAGTTGCCCGACAGTCGTCGGCGCCGGCCGATAGCCGAGCGGAGCAGATGCCGGTTCGTCTGACCGATCACCCGCGTGTGACGGAGTGGTGATTCAGGCAGAGCCGCCGGCGGAAGCCAGGGCGCGCGGTCGCCAGGCCATGGCTCGTCTCATGCGCTCACTGCAGGATCAACCGCAAATGTACATCGGCCTGCTCGCCGGGCGGCTTCTGAAACCCGCCTTTGGCAAACCGGTGCCACCGGCCGATCACGTAGCTGACGAGCAGGCTCGCCCGCGCGGCCGGATCGTAATCGGCCGGCAGCACGAACGGCGCCGCGCCGTCCTGCGGCGCATTCGCCTCGGTGCGCGCGACCCGCAGGCATTGCTTGACGGTCGCCTCGATCCGATCGAGCAACTGGTTCACGCGTTCGGTGAGCCGCTCATCCTCGCCGACCAGCGCCTCGCCGGTCAGCACGCGTGTCATTCCCGGGTTTTTCGCGGCGAAATTAAGCATCGTCAGCGCGATCGTGCGGGCCTGCAGCACGCCGTTCGGCTCCTTCGCGACGATCTGGTTGACGAGGCCGAACAGCGCCTGCTCGATGAACTCGATCAGCCCTTCGTACATCTTCGCCTTGCTGGTGAAGTGCCGGTACAGCGCCGCTTCCGACACGTCGAGCCGGGCCGCGAGCGCGGCTGTCGTGATTTTTTCCGGCTTCGGGGCCTCGAGCATCGCCGCGAGCATCTGCAGGATCATCACGCGGCGCTCGCCCGGCTTCGGGCGTGGGCGGGACGGCGTGGCCTTGTCTTCCGTTACGGCTTGGTCCTGCGGGTAAGTCGGCTGCATTTTTGTCGCCCCGATCGTGTGCCCAGTCGCAGCGATTTTAACGAACGAATGCGCTGATCGACATAATGCGGCCGTCCGGTTGCCGGCAAATGGCCGGGCAGGTGGCCCGTGATCCATACCGTGCGGATGCCCAGACGCTTGTAGCGCTTCAGGTGGCTACGCGTATCCTCGACGAGGATCGCGTCGGCGAACCGCGCATGCGCGGCGCGCAGCGTCCGGCGCAGCATCGCATGGTCGGGCTTTGCGCGCCACATGCGACGGTCGCGCATGTGCTCGATCGCGATCACGCGCTCGAACAGCCGCTCGATGCCCAGCTCGTGCAGCACCGCGCGCGCATAGTTTTCCGGCGCGTTGGTCAGGATCAGCTTGCGGCCCGGCAGCGCGGCGACGATGCGCGCCAAGCCGCGCTCGGCGCGCACCATCGCGGGCAGGTCGGAAAACGTGTGGACCACGCGCAGGAAGTCGTGCGGGTCGATCGGATGATGGCGCGTGAGGCCGAGCAGCGCGGCGCCGTAGCGCTCGGTGTAGCCGTTGCGCAGGCGATCGGCTTCGGTGCGCTCGACCTGCAGCGCGTCGACGATGTATTGCGTCATCGCACGGTTGATCTCGGGAAAGATCGCATGCGATGCGTGGTGAAGCGTATTGTCGAGATCGAACAGCCAGACGGGCGCGCCAGCACGCGGCCGGCTGCGGGAGATGCGCCGGCGTCGCAATGACGCCGGCAGGTCGGTGCGGGAGGGTGGGCGGCGCGCGCTCAATGCGAGCGGATCATCGTGCCGAACGGCTGCTCGGTCAGGATTTCCAGCAGCACCGAGTGCTCGATCCGGCCGTCGACGATGTGCACCGACTTCACGCCGCTCTTCGCGGCGTCGAGCGCCGACGAGATCTTCGGCAGCATGCCGCCGGAGATCGTGCCGTCCTCGAACAGCGCGTCGATCTCGCGGGCGGACAGGTCGGTCAGCAGGTTGCCGTCCTTGTCCATCACGCCCGGGATGTTGGTCATCATCAGCAGCTTCTCGGCGTTCAGCACCGTGGCGAGCTTGCCCGCGACCAGATCCGCGTTGATGTTGTACGACAGGCCGTCCTGGCCGAGGCCGATCGGCGAGATCACCGGGATGAACGCATCGTCCTGCAGCGCCTTCACGACCGCCGGGTTGATCGCCTCGACTTCGCCGACCTGGCCGATGTCGATGTACTGGCCCGGGTTGTCGCGGTCCGGCATCAGCAGCTTGCGTGCATGGATCAGGCCGCCGTCCTTGCCCGTCAGGCCCACCGCGTGGCCGCCGAAGTGGTTGATCAGCATCACGATGTCCTGCTGCACTTCGCCGCCCAGCACCCATTCGACGACTTCCATCGTCTCTTCGTCGGTGACGCGCATGCCCTGGATGAAGGTGCCGGCCTTGCCGATCTTCTTCAGCGCGTGATCGATCTGCGGACCGCCGCCGTGGACGATCACCGGGTTGATGCCGACCAGTTTCAGCAGGATCACGTCGCGTGCGAAGCCCTGCTTGAGCCGCTCTTCCGTCATCGCGTTGCCGCCGTATTTGATCACCACGGTCTTGCCGTGGTAACGGCGGATGTACGGCAGCGCCTCCGCGAGGATTTCTGCTTTCAGCGTGGGGGCGATCTGCGAGAGGTCGATGGGCTCGGACATGGCGGCGGCTCTGGCTGGGAACGGTTGAAACAGGGCGAATTGTACAGGAGTGGCGCAGCGCAGCATCGGGTTTTTGGGCGGGGCGGAACCCCCCGCGGCGCGACGCGGCATCGCACGCGGCGGCCCGCCGGCTATGGCGCGGCGCGATTCGGGCGGCACCGCGCGGGTGGCTTCGGCCGGCCGCCACGCGCGCATTTGCGACGGATCCCGGCCAGGCGGCCGGCGTGCAAAATCCTTCCGCCGCGCTATGCTTGTCGCGTGGGGCGATGTCCCGCCCGTTTCCGCGATTGCGCCATGACCGATTCCGCCGCCGACGCCCGTTCCGCTCCGCGCCGCGCGCGCTGCCCGCACTGCGGGCGCGGCTTCGACTGCGGCGCGCATACGCAGCCGTTCGACTGCTGGTGCGCGGCGATGCCGGTGCCGCCCGGCGGCACGCCGCCCGCGGCCGGTGCGCGGTGCCGATGCCCCGAATGCCTGGCCGACGAGATCGCGCAGCGCATGGCCGGCGCGGCCGGTTGACGAGGCTGCGCCACGCACGCGCGTCGCCCGTTCCTGCGAGCGGATCCGGCCCCGCTAGAGGCGCCGCCCGCTAAACGGGTAAACTGCCCGGATGCAACGAATCACCACCACCGGGCGCGTCAACCTCAGTCACCTGTTCTGGCTCCGCAATCTCGCGATCATCGGCCAGCTCGTGACGATCGGCGTCGTGCAGACCTATTTCGGCGTGCATCTGCCGTTGCCGGCGATGCTGATGGTCATCGCGCTCGAAATCGTTTTCAACGCGCTGACCTGGGTGCGCGTGCTGCGTGCGCGGCCCGAGACCAATTTCGAGCTGCTCGGCCAGCTGTGGGTCGACCTCGGCGCGCTGTCCGCGCTGCTGTTCCTGTCGGGCGGCACGACCAACCCGTTCGTGTCGCTGTATCTGCCGTCGCTCGCGATCGCGGCGGCCGTGCTGCCGTGGCACCTGATGATCTGGCTCGCGGCGTTCGCGGTCGCCTGCTACGCGGCGCTCGGCTTCGATTCGGTGCCGCTCAACATGGACAACCCGGCGAATCTGTTCGATTACTACCGTACCGGCATGTGGGCGAACTTCATGGTCAGCGTCGGGCTGATCGCGTGGTTCGTCGCGCGCATGTCGAACGCGCTGCGCCAGCGCGATGCGGCGCTCGGCGAGGCGCAGCAGCATCTGCTGCGCGACGAGCGGGCCGTCGCGCTCGGCGTGCAGGCCGCCACCGTCGCGCATGAAATGGGCACGCCGCTGTCGACGATCGCGATGCTGGCCGAGGAGTTGCGCGACGCGGCGCGCGCCGATCCGGGGCTCGCGCGCTACGAGGCCGACCTGAAGGTGCTCGAGGAGCAGATGTCGCTGTGCACGTCGGCGCTCGCGCGCCTGCGCAGCCGCGCGAGCGCGCCGGCCAGCCGCCAGCCGGTGGGCGATTGGCTCGACACGTTCGTCGAGCACTGGCGCCTGCGGCATCCGCACGTGCAGTTCGAGTTGCTCGGCGCGCGCCCGGCGGGCGTCGCGCTCGACGATACGGTCGCGGCCGGCCAGATCCTGACGATCCTGCTCGACAACGCCGCGCGCGCGAGCCCGCAGCGGGTGACGCTCGCCGCGAAGGTCGCGCATGGCGGCACGGCCGACGAAATCGAATTCGAGGTATGCGACGACGGGCCCGGCATTCCGGCCGCGCTGCGCGAATCGCTCGGCGCGATGCCGGTCGACAGCACGCAGGGCGGGCACGGCGTCGGCCTGTATCTGGCGTTCAGCGCGGCCGCGCGGCTCGGCGGCGAGATCGAACTGTCCGATGTGACGCCGCGCGCGGCGGGCGGTAACGGGCGGGCCGGCGGTGCGGCGAATGGCCACGCAGCGACCGCATCGGGACAACGCGCGGGCTCGCGCAAGGGTGCACGTCCAGCCGAACGGCCAGCCGGCACGCCGGACAGCCGCGCGGCCGGCACCGCGACCGGGCGCGGCACGCGGGCCGTGCTGCGCCTGCCGGTCGTGCGCGTCGCGCTGCCGGCTGTCTCAACCAACACGTAGACGGAGAAACCACATGAGCGAGAACAATTTCCTGGTGATCGACGACAACGAGGTGTTCGCGGGCACGCTCGCGCGCGGCCTCGAGCGCCGTGGTTACGCGGTCCAGCAGGCGCACGACAAGGAGGCGGCGCTGCGGCTCGCCGCGGGCGGCAAGTTCCAGTTCATCACCGTCGACCTGCATCTCGGCGAGGATTCGGGGTTGAGCCTGATCGCGCCGTTGTGCGACCTGCAGCCCGATGCGCGGATTCTGGTGCTGACCGGCTATGCGAGCATCGCGACCGCCGTGCAGGCCGTGAAGGAAGGCGCCGACAACTACCTCGCGAAGCCGGCGAACGTCGAGTCGATCCTCGCCGCGCTGCAGACCAACGCGACCGAAGTGCAGGCCGACGAGGCGCTCGAGAATCCGGTCGTGCTGTCGGTGGACCGGCTCGAATGGGAGCACATCCAGCGCGTGCTGGCGGAGAACAACAACAACATTTCGGCGACCGCGCGGGCGCTGAACATGCACCGCCGCACGCTGCAGCGCAAGCTCGCGAAGAAGCCGGTGCGGCAGTAAGGTAAGCTGCGCACCAACGAAAACGGGCGGCCCCCGACGAAAGGGGCCGCCCGTTTTTCATCCGGCGACGCGCGCGTTACAGCACGTAGCGCGACAGGTCCTCGTCCTGCGACACTTCGCCGAGCGCGCGGTCGACATACTGCGCGTCGATCGTCACGCGTTCGCCGGCGTGGTTGCCGGCCGAGAACGACACTTCCTCGAGGAGCTTCTCGATCACCGTGTACAGCCGGCGCGCGCCGATGTTCTCGGTTTTCTCGTTGACCGCGAACGCGATCTCGGCGAGGCGCCGGATGCCGTCGTCGGCGAATTCGAGCTGCACGTCCTCGGTGGCGAGCAGCGCCTGGTATTGCTTGACGAGGCTCGCGTCGGTGGCATCGAGGATCGCCTCGAAATCTTCGACCGACAGCGAATCGAGTTCGACGCGGATCGGGAAGCGGCCTTGCAACTCCGGAATCAGGTCGCTCGGCTTCGCGAGGTGGAATGCGCCGCTCGCGATGAACAGGATGTGATCGGTCTTCACCATCCCGTACTTCGTGTTGACCGTCGTGCCTTCGACGAGCGGCAGCAGGTCGCGCTGCACGCCCTGGCGCGACACTTCGCCGCCGCTGCCTTCGTTGTTGCGCGACGTGATCTTGTCGATCTCGTCGAGGAACACGATGCCGTTCTGCTCGACGTTCTGCACGGCCTTCGTCTTCACTTCCTCTTCGTTGAGCATCTTCGCCGCTTCCTCGTCGGTCAGCAGCTTCAGCGCTTCCTTGATCTTCACCTTGCGGCGCTGCTTCTTGCCGCTGCCGAGGTTCGAGAACATCGAGCGGATCTGCTCGGTCATCTCTTCCATTCCGGGCGGCGCCATGATGTCCATGCCGACCGACGGCTGCTCGAGGTCGAGCTCGACTTCCTTGTCGTCGAGCTGGCCTTCGCGCAGACGCTTGCGAAACGTCTGGCGCGTCGCGTTGTTGTCGTCGTTCGCGTGCTCGGCATTGCCGCCGAAGCCCACCGCGCGCGGCTGCGGCAGCAGGATGTCGAGGATGCGGTCTTCCGCCTGGTCGGTCGCCTTGCTGCGCACCTTGCGCATTTCGGATTCGCGCGTCTGCTTGACCGAGATCTCGATCAGGTCGCGCACGATGCTGTCGACGTCGCGGCCGACGTAGCCGACTTCGGTGAACTTGGTCGCTTCGATCTTGATGAACGGCGCGTCGGCGAGCTTCGCGAGGCGGCGCGCGATTTCCGTCTTGCCGACGCCCGTCGGCCCAATCATCAGGATGTTCTTCGGCGTGATTTCCTGGCGCAGCGGCTCGGCGACCTGCTGGCGGCGCCAGCGGTTGCGCAGCGCGACGGCGACGGCCTTCTTCGCCTTTGCCTGGCCGATGATGTGCTTGTCGAGTTCCGAGACGATCTCGGCAGGGGTCATGGTGCTCATGGGGCTGTCCTTACTCGATCGTTTCGATGATGCGGTTGTGGTTCGTGTAGATGCACATGTCGCCGGCGATCCCGAGCGACTTCTCGACGATCTCGCGCGGGGACAGCTCGGTGTTCTCGACCAGCGCGCGGGCCGCGGCCTGCGCGTACGCACCGCCCGAGCCGATCGCGCAGATGCCGCCTTCCGGGTCGAGCACGTCGCCGTTGCCGGTGATCACGAGCGTGGTGGTTGCATCGGCCGTGATCAGCATCGCCTCGAGGCGGCGCAGCATCCGGTCGGTGCGCCAGTCCTTCGCGAGCTCGACGGCCGCGCGGGTCAGGTTGCCCTGGTGCTTCTCGAGCTTCGCCTCGAAGCGGTCGAGCAGCGAGAACGCATCGGCGGTGCCGCCCGCGAATCCGACCAGAACCTGGTTGTTGTAGATCCGCCGCACTTTCCGCGCGCCACCCTTCATGACGATGTTGCCGAGGGTTACCTGGCCGTCGCCGCCGAGCGCGACCTGGTCGCCGCGCCGGACCGAAACGATGGTCGTGCCGTGAAATTGCTCCATCTGCGTTCCTTGAGAAAAACGGGGAAGAGTCGGGCGGCGCGATGCGCCGCCGCGTGAATCCGCAGTGCGCCGGGGAGCGGCCCGGCGCGCGTCCGTTTCATTTTAGGGCGGGCGCCGGGATATCAAGAGGGGAAGGCAAATCGGCCGGCGGCCGGGAACCGGTGCCGGGAAAACAAAAAGCGCGCGGCAGGCCGCGCGCTTTCGGGAAGCAGCGTGCTTGAGCGGAACGCCGCTCGATCAGTCGCCGAACAGCTTCTGGCGCAGCTCGCGGCGCTCCCGCGCTTCGAGCGACAGCGTGGCGGTCGGGCGCGCGAGCAGGCGCGGAATGCCGATCGGTTCGCCGGTTTCCTCGCACCAGCCGTAATCGCCGGAATCGATGCGGGCGAGCGACTGCTGAACCTTCTTGAGGAGCTTGCGTTCGCGATCGCGCGTACGCAGCTCGAGCGCGTGCTCTTCCTCGATCGTCGCGCGGTCGGCGGGATCGGGGACGATCACCGTCTCGCGCAGGTTCTCGGTCGTCTGGCCTGCATTCTTGAGGATGTCCGCCTGCAACTGTTCGAGCCGATTTTTGAAGAAGGCGAGCTGATCCTCATTCATGTAATCCTTGTCGCTCATCTTCAGGATTTCGGCTTCGGTCAAGAGTTTCTTCGTCATCTGCTTGCTTCTTCAATGTGCGGCAAATCGAGAGATATTGCCTGCACTTTGGGATTACCCGCAACCGCCCTTGCAATCATTTGCGATTTGCCGCCGCGGGGCCGAAAGCCTCTGGAAAACCGGTTCTCAAATACCAGGATAGGCCTGGCGCGGAGTTGCGCGCGCTGCGAACCGGGGTGCTGCGCGGCACATCGCATCGGCCGCGGCCGGGAGGCGGATGGGCGATCCGGCGCGGTTGCGATGCCCGGAAAACTGGTTCAGCAAGAACCGGGCCTGTTTGTTACCGTACTCCAGCGGGCACGTATTGTAACTGAATCGCAAGCGGGCGCCGTATCGGGTCGATCCCCGTCGGCTGCGCCAATATCTAGAAAATATAACGCGCAAATCGCGAAAAAGCGATGACGGCGAAACCCTGCCCGAAAAAGGCGCCGCGCGGCGGCCGCGGCCGCCTGCGCTGGCGGCCGGGCAGCGGGGCGCGGCGGGCGCCCGCGCGGGTCAGGCGAGGCAGGCGTCGAGGCCGTCGGTGATCAGGTCCTGCGGCAGGTCGACGCCGATGAACACCATCTTGTTGGTCTTCTTCTCGACCGGCAGCCACTTCGCCGCGAGGTCGCTGCCCATCATCTGGTGCACGCCCTGGAACACGACCTTGCGGTCGACGCCCTTCATGTACAGCACGCCCTTGTAGCGCAGCATCCGCTCGCCGTAGATCTGCAGGATGCCGCCGAGGAAGTCTTCCAGCTTGTTCGGGTCGAACGGGCGGTCGTTGCGGTACACGAACGACTTGATCTTGTCGTCGTGGTGCGCGTGGTGGTGGTTGTGGTGGCCGTGGTCGTGATCGTGCGCGCATTGGCCGTGATCGTGGTCGCAATTCGCGTGATCGTGGTCATGGTCATGATCGTGGTGGTCGTGCGCGTGATCGTCCTCGGCGAGGAAATCGGGATCGATCTCGAGCTTCGCGTTCAGGTTGAAGCCGCGCAGGTCGAAGATTTCCTTGATGTCCGCTTCGCCGAAATTCACGAGCTTGATCACGGCCTTCGGGTTCATGTGCATCAGGCGGTGCTTGAGGCCCGCGACGGTCTGGTCGTCGACGAGGTCCGACTTCGTGATGAACAGGCGATCGGCGAAGCCCACCTGGCGCTGCACCACTTCGTGTTCGTCGAGTTGCGCATTCGCGTGCTTCGCGTCGACCAGCGTGATGACCGCGTCGAGCAGGAAATCGTCGGCGATCTCGCTGTCGATGAAGAAAGTTTGCGCGACGGGGCCGGGGTTCGCGAGGCCGGTCGTCTCGATCACGATGCGGTCGAAATCGAGCTTGCCTTCGCGCTTCTTCGCGGCCAGATCGCCGAGCGCGCGGGCGAGGTCGCCGCGGATCGTGCAGCAGATGCAGCCGTTGCTCATCTGGATGATCTGCTCGTTCGAATCCTGCACGAGGATTTCGTTGTCGATGTTCTCTTCGCCGAACTCGTTCTCGATCACGGCGATCTTCATGCCGTGCTGTTCGTTCAGGATGCGCTTGAGCAGCGTCGTCTTGCCGCTGCCGAGGAAGCCGGTAAGGATGGTGACGGGAGTGGCCATGTCGGTCGCCTGTGGTTCGTGAATCGGGGTCAAAACGAGGATGTGCGTCGCGCCCTCGCACTGCGAGCCGGGGCGCACAACCATCCATTGAAACATACCTGTCAAGCCCTCGCCCGTCGTCCGAACGACAGGCGGAAGCGCGGATCCGCCGGGCGCCAGGCCGCGGCCGACGGACGGTCACGCGCCAAGATCGGGGCGGTCAGACGATTTGCAACAGCAGGCCCTTCAGATATTCGCCTTCCGGGAACGCGGCGAGCAGCGGATGATCGACGCCCGCGCCGAGCCGTTTCAGGATGCGCGCGTCGACCTTCGCGTCGGCGGCGGCGCCCGCGACGATCTTCTGGAACAGGTCCATGTCGATCGCGCCCGAGCACGAGTACGTGAACAGCAGGCCGCCCGGGCGCAGCAGCTTGAAGCCGCTCAGGTTGATGTCCTTGTACGCGCGCGCCGCGCGATCGACGCTGTCGCGGGTCGGCGCGAACTTCGGCGGATCGAGCACGATCAGGTCGAAACGCTCGCCTTCGTCGACGAGGCGGCGCAGCGTCTTGAACGCATCGGCGTCGAGCCAGGTCGCGCGTTCGGCGTCGAAGCCGTTGGCCGCGACGTTCTGCTGCGCAAGCGCGAGCGCATCGCCCGACGAATCGATCGACACCACGCGTTTCGCGCCGCCCTTGAGCGCCGCGAGCGAGAAGCCGCCCGTGTAGCAGAAGCAGTTCAGCACGTCGCGGTCGGCCGCGTACTGCGCGACGAGCGCGCGGTTGTCGCGCTGGTCGACGTAGAAGCCCGTCTTGTGGCCGTTCGGCACGTCGACGTGATAGCGCACGCCGTTTTCGTTCGCGATCAGCGTCGCGGGCGGCGCGTCGCCGGCCAGCACGCCGGTCGTCTGTTCGAGCCCTTCCTTGTCGCGGATCGACACGTCCGAGCGCTCGTACACGTTCGGACAGCCGGTCGCGCCGGTGAGCGCCGCGACGATCGCGTCCTTCCACGCTTCGACGCCCGCGGCCATGAACTGGCAGACGAGCTGGCCGCGCGGCGCCGCGCCGGCTTCGGCGGTGTCCGCGACGTAGTAGTCGACGATCAGCCCCGGCAGCCCGTCGGCTTCGCCGAACACGAGCCGCACCGCGCCCGTGCCCGACACCATCGTCGTGCGGTGCGCGACCGAGCGCTGCACGCGGCGCTTGAAGAACGCATGGTCGATCGGCTCGTGCTCGTCGAAGCTCCACACCCGCACGCGGATCTGCGACTGCGGGCTGTACGCGCCGCGCGCGAGGAAGCGGCCGTCGTGCGCGCGCACGAGCACGGTCGCGCCGGGCGCGGGCTTGCCGTCGACGCGGTCGATCGCATTGGCGTAGATCCACGGATGGCGGCGCAGCAGCGATTTTTCCTTGGACGGCTTGAGGGTGACGGTTTGCATGATGAGATCGAAAGGGGAAGCCGCGCGCGGCGGATAACACGGGACGCGCGTCAGTCGCGCTTCTTCGCGCGCGGATGCGCGCTGTCGTAAATCTTCGCGAGATGCTGGAAGTCGAGCGACGTGTAGATCTGCGTCGCGGCGACGCTCGCGTGGCCGAGCAGTTCCTGCACCGCGCGCAGGTCGCCGCTCGACTGCAGCACGTGCGTCGCGAACGAGTGGCGCAACACGTGCGGGTGGACGTTGGCGGGGATGCCGGCGGCGAGCGCCGCGCGCTTCACGCGCTCGCGCACGACGCCCGGCGACATCCGGTTGCCGCGCACCGACACGAACAGCGGATGCGGATCGTGCTTCACGAATTGATCGCGCACCGCGAGCCACGCGTTCAGCGCGTCGATCGCCTTGCGGCCGACCGGCACCTTGCGCTCCTTGTTGCCCTTGCCGCGCACGGTGACCTCGGCTTCGGCGAGATCGAGCCAGCCGGCCGAGCGATAGCCGTCGGCCTGCGTGTACCGGACGTCGAGCCCGACCAGTTCGGCGAGGCGCAGCCCCGACGAATAGAACAGCTCGAGGATCGCGTGGTCGCGGATACCTTCGGTCGTGTCGGGCAGCGGCGTGTCCATGAGCGTGACCGCATCGTCGACCGACAGCGCCTTGGGCAGCGATTTCTCGCGCTTGGGCGCGCGTACCCCGGCGACGGGGTTCGCGGGCATCTCGACGCGCTGCGCGAACCAGCGATAGAACGCGCGCCATGCGGAAAGCCGGTGCGAGATCGAGCGCGCGGACAGCCCGGCCGCGTGCCCGCGCACGACCGCGCCGCGCATGTCGGCGGCGGTCAATGCGTCGAGCGGCCGGCCGGCCGCGAGCTTCTTCAGTTCGTCGAGTTCGTGCGTGTACGCGCGCAGCGTGTGTTCCGACAGTTGCCTGACGTGCTTCAGGTTCGACAGGTAGGCGGCGATCGGATCGTCGGTCATCGCGTGCGGCGGATCAGTGCGGCAGCAGGCGCGTGAGCGCGGCGCTCGCGAGCGTCGCGATCCGCGCGAGGAAGTCGGTGGCCATCCCGTCGTGGAAGCGGCGCGGATCGGGCGAGCCGAGCACGAGCAGGCCGAACGCGGGCGCGTCGTTGCCGGCGGGCGGCGCGCGCAGCGCGAGCAGCGCGACCGATGCGGCCGCAGCGTCGCCGGCCGGCGCGGCTTCGGCGCCTTCCGCCGCGCTCGCGGCCGGGGCGGCGAGCGCGGGGGCGAGCCACTGGGCGGCCTCGAAGCCCGTGTTCGCGCCGCAGTACGGCGTCGACAGGCCGTTCGTGAACAGGCGCACTTCCTCGCCGACCTGGCGGGCGAAATCGGCCTGCGCGTAGGTGTCGGCCACGTCCCACACGCGCAGCGCCGTCTGCGGCACGTCGAACACGTCGGCGATGCCGTCGGCGATCGTGCGCGGCAGCGCGTACGGATCGCGCTCCGCGATCACGCGCGCGGTCCAGCGGCTGAACTTCGCGGACAGGCTGTCGTTCTCGTGGCCGTAGCGCACGAGTTCGGCGAGCCGGCGCTCGAGATGCTTGTTCTTGTCGCGCAGCATCTCCATCTGCCGCTCCTGCAGCGAGATCGCGGCCTTGCCGTGCGGATTCGCGAGACGGATCGTCGCGAGCAACTCGGCGTGCTGCGCGAAGAATTCGGGATTGGCGAGCAGATAGTCGGCGACTTCGCGATCGTTCATGTGGCTGGAGCGTTCAGTTATCAAGGGCGTTGCAGGGTCAGGCGTTCAGGTCGATCTCGCCTTCGAACACGGTCGTGGCGGGGCCGGCCATCATCAGCGCGGCGGCTTCGTCGCGCGCGCCGTCCCAGCCGATCGTCAGCGTGCCGCCGTGGGTGTGCACGGTCACGGGCGAATCGAGCAGGCCGCGCCGGATGCCGGCCGCGACCGCCGCGCACGCGCCGGTGCCGCACGCGAGCGTCTCGCCCGCGCCGCGTTCGTACACGCGCAGCTTCACCTCGTGGCGCGACACGATCTGCATGAAGCCGGCGTTCACGCGCTGCGGGAAGCGCGCGTGGCGCTCGATCAGCGGGCCTTCTTCCAGCACCGGATACGCTTCGACATCGTCGACGACCTGCACCGCGTGCGGGTTGCCCATCGATACCGTCGAGATCCAGCGCGTCGCGCCGCCGACGTCGAGCGGCCACAGCGTGTCGTTGCCTTCGTTGCGGCCGCCGAGGCTCGTCGTGCCTGGACCGGCCGTATCAAATGGCACCTGCGCCGGCGCGAACACGGGCGCGCCCATGTCGACGACGACTTCGCCGTTGTCCTGCAGCGTCAGCGTGATCAGGCCCTTCATGACCTGCACGCGCACGCTGCGCTTGTCGGTCAGGCCGCGGTCGCTGACGAACTTCACGAAACAGCGCGCACCGTTGCCGCAGTGTTCGACCTCGCCGCCGTCGCAATTGAAGATCCGGTACTTGAAATCCGCGCCGTCGACGGTCGGCTTCTCGACCAGCAGCAACTGGTCGGCGCCGATGCCGAAGTGGCGGTTGGCGAGTGCGCGCACCTGCGCTTCGGTGAGCGGCGGCAGCGCGCGCGAGTAGCCGTCGAGCACGACGAAGTCGTTGCCCGCGCCGTGCATCTTGGTGAACGAGAGTTTCACTGGGTCCGGAATTCCATGGCGAACAAGGCGGTCGGCACGACACGAACGGCCGGCGGCCATGCCGGGCGGCCTCGTTCGTCGTGCTGATCTCAACCGCAAATGATACATGCAGCCGACAGGGGCGTCCTGCGCGGGGACGGTGCTTCGGGTCCCGGCTGCGGGCCGGGTGTGCGGCATATGTCGATGGGTCGACTGGTCGGGCACGTGGCGAGCGGACAAATTGGCGTGGTGTAGCGTGCGCAACGGAGGTGGGACCGGCGATGCGTGCCCGAACATAGGACGAAGGTATGAGGTGACCCGGACGAACGTTTTCGTACGGGTCAGATTGACGAGGAAATCAAGTGATTCGTATAGTTTGGCTATACACAGTCGGGCCATGCTGTCGACGTCGCGCTCGAGTGTGGGAGGTCCATGATCAAGTCACGGGTACACAAGGGCCTGGAAGCGTTTTTCGTCACCGGGAGCAAGGCGGGCATTCGGCCCGATCATGCGCCCAGGCTGCGGCGCATGCTGGCGCGTCTCGACGTCGCGGGCAAACCGCACGACATGAATGTGCCCGGCTGGCGTTTTCACGGCCTCGTCGGCGGGCTGGACGGATATTACGCAGTCGGCGTCAATGGCAACTGGCGGCTGACATTCCGATTCGAGGGCCCCGACGTCGTTCTGGTCGATTACCAGGACTACCACTAAGGTGATTCAAGCGATGACCCGCATCTTCAATCCGCCCCATCCGGGCGAAACGCTGCGCGACGACGTGCTGCCGGCGCTCGGCCTGACCGTCACCGAGGCCGCGTCGCAGCTCGGCGTGACACGTGCCGCGCTGTCGCGAATCCTGCACGGCCATGCCGGCATCTCGCCGGAAATGGCGTTGCGGCTCGAAGCGTGGCTCGGCGAGGAAAACGGGGGAAAGGCCGATCTGTGGCTCGCGCAGCAGTCGGCCTACGATCTCGGGCAGGCGCGCGCGAAGGGTGCGCCAAAGGTGGCGAGGGCGCGGGCGCGCGCATGACGGCGCACCCGCGAACGTCGCGGCAGGGTCAGTACAGGCTCGGCTCGCCCGGCGGGCGCGTCTTGAAGCGCTTGTGCACCCAGTAATACTGCTCGGGCATCAGCGGAATCTGCTCCTCGAGGAATGCGTTCATCCGCCGCGCGTCGAGATCGTCGTCGCCGGTCGGGTAGTGATCCCACGGCTTGAATACCTTCAGACGGTAGCCCTTGTAGTTCGGCAGCACCTCGCCGATGAACGGCACGACCTGCGCGCGGCCCGTCTTCGCGAGCCGGCCGACGGCCGTCAGCGTGCAGGCCGGCACGCCGAAGAACGGGACGAACGTCGAGTTGCGCAGCCCGTAGTCCATGTCCGCGCCGAGCATCACCGGCTTGCGGTCGCGCAGCCAGCGCAGCACGACGCGCGCGCTGTCCGCGCGGCCGACCATCTCGGCGTCGAAGCGCCCGCGCGCCTTCTTCGCCTCTTCCTCGAGCACCGCGTTCGAGAACGGCTGGTAAAGCGATCCGCAGCGACGCTGCAACGACCGGTTCAGCCAGATCGAACCGGCCTCGATGCCGACGAAGTGCAGGCCGAGGAACAGCGTCGGCGGCAGGTCGGGATCGGTGAGATCGACCGCGCTGTCGACCTGGATCAGCTTCGCGAGCTTCTTCTCCGAGCCGAACCACTGGACGCTGCGCTCGACGTAGCTGCGGATCGCATGACGGAAATGCTGGCCGGCCACTTCCTCGCGCCGCTCGTCGCTCCAGTCGGGGAAGCAGAGTTTCAGATTCGTATGTACGATGCGTTTTCGCCGGCTGGGGATCTGATACAGCAGCCAGCCGAGGCCATCGCCGAACCGTGCGGTCAGACCGTACGGCAGCACGGCGAGCAGCTTCAGCAAGCCGATGGCGAGGTGCGTGCCGAGGCGGCCTAGCATGCGGAATCTCCGTAAGGCCGGCTGGCCGGCACGTTGCGAACAGGGTGGTAAGACAGCGGAAGATGCAGCACGGGCGGCGCTCTGTGACAATTCAGGAAAGCCGCTATAATACGGGCTTCGCCGAGTTAACTGACAACTTGCGGGGCGAAGCCGGCTGGCGCGACACACGCTGCCCGGTCCTGGTAATCCGCTAAAGCGTCGCCGCTTCAGGCCCAACGAAGCTGGCTACGTGAAATCCACCGTAACCACACAGGAGCCTGAAAAAGTGGCAAACGATTATCTCTTCACGTCCGAATCCGTCTCCGAAGGCCATCCGGACAAGGTCGCGGACCAGATCTCGGACGCGATTCTCGACGCCATCCTCGAGCAGGACAAATACTCCCGCGTTGCGGCCGAAACGCTGTGCAACACGGGTCTCGTCGTGTTGGCCGGTGAAATCACCACGACGGCCAACATCGACTACATCCAGATCGCGCGCGATACGATCAAGCGCATCGGCTACGACAACACCGACTACGGCATCGACTACAAGGGGTGCGCGGTGCTCGTCGCGTACGACAAGCAGTCGCCGGACATCGCGCAGGGCGTCGATCGCGCACACGACGACAACCTCGATCAAGGCGCGGGCGACCAGGGCCTGATGTTCGGCTATGCGTGCGACGAAACGCCGGAGCTGATGCCGCTGCCGATCTACCTGTCGCACCGCCTCGTCGAGCGTCAGGCCAGCCTGCGCCGCGACGGTCGCCTGCAATGGCTGCGTCCGGACGCGAAGTCGCAGGTCACCGTCCGCTACGTCGACGGCAAGCCCGATTCGATCGACACCGTCGTGCTGTCGACGCAGCATGCTCCGGACATCGAGCTGCCCGCGCTGCGCGAAGCGGTGATCGAGGAAATCATCAAGCCGACGCTGCCGGCCGACCTGATCAAGGGCGACATCAAGTTCCTCGTGAACCCGACCGGCCGGTTCGTGATCGGCGGCCCGCAGGGCGATTGCGGCCTGACCGGCCGCAAGATCATCGTCGATACCTACGGCGGTGCCGCACCGCACGGCGGCGGCGCGTTCTCGGGCAAGGATCCGTCGAAGGTCGACCGTTCGGCTGCGTATGCCGGCCGTTACGTCGCGAAGAACATCGTCGCGGCCGGCCTCGCGTCGCGCGCGCTGATCCAGGTGTCGTACGCGATCGGCGTGGCCGAGCCGACCTCGGTGATGGTCAACACGTTCGGCACGGGCCGCGTGTCGGATGCGGTGATCACGAAGCTCGTGCGCGAGCATTTCGACCTGCGTCCGAAGGGCATCATCAAGATGCTCGACCTGCTGCGCCCGATCTACGAGAAGACGGCAGCTTACGGCCACTTCGGCCGCGAAGAGCCGGAATTCTCGTGGGAAGCGACCGACAAGGCGCTTGCACTGGCCGAAGCGGCCGGCGTGGAGACGACGGCACGCGTCGCGTAAGCGTCGTTCGCCCGAAATGAAAAACCCCGGCCAAGCCGGGGTTTTTTTATGCGCTTCGGTCGCCGGCGTAACGGCGGCGATCGAAGCGGGCCGTGCCCGCCGGGTACCCGCTCAACGCGCGCCGAACCCGAACCAGCCGTTGCTGGCCGCGAGGCGGCGCGGGCGGTTGATACGGCGCTGCGGGCCGAGCTTGCGGCGCAGCGCGAGCGCGCGCAGCGACGACGGCTTTTGCAGCAGCGAGCGCAGGCCGGCGCGGCGAGTGAACGCCTGCGCGCTCATCATCGAGAAAAACGCGTGGAACCACGCACGGATGCCGTCCAGCCGGCTGTGCGTGTGCGTACGTTCGCCCAGCGCCTGCGTGCGTGCGCGGTGGTGGCGCAGCGAGCGGGCGGGAGCGGACGGCACGACACGCTTCGCAGCGCGGTTGAAACGGGAAGTCAGACGGAATGGCATGTGAACGATGCTTCGCTTGTATGGGTGGCGCCCTGCAGAGCGCACTGGTATGAACGGCCTCGGATGACGCAACGAATCTTACCGAACCCCGTTGCGTGCCGCGCCCGCCAGAATTGACAGGCCGCGTCAGGCTACAGGGGATTCGTGACGGGCAAAAGTCGCGACAAACCCTTGTGCCGCAAGGCGTGTGCCGCACACCGCCTGACGCTGAGGCAGGTGCCGCGTCGCACAGTTCCCTTGCGCTGGATCAAATCCGCGATTGGCATGCCCCTGCGCACGACAATGGCGCTGTTCGCGGTATCCGGCGCCGATTTACAATCGTCACATTCACACGATAAACGTCTGGCATCCCATGTCGTCTCCATTGCAGTCGGAATCGATCCGCGCGCAAGTCGCGGAATTGCGCGAGCGCGGCTTCGTCGTCGCGCGCGGCCTCGTCGGCGAAGCGCAGTGCGCGGCGCTCAGGCAGATCGCGGCGCGCCAGTTGCGGGAGGCCGCCGAGCCGATCGAGTTCGAGGCCGACTTGCGTTATCCGGGCGCGCCCGAGTCGAAGCACGCGCCGGGCGGGCATACGGTGCGACGGCTGCTCGATGCGTACTCGCGCGATCCGGCGTTCGCCGAGCGCGCGATCGCGCCCGAAATCGGCGCATGGATGCGCGAGTATTTCGGTGAAGAGCCGGTGCTGTCGCGCGCGCATCACAACTGCATGATGACGAAGCACCCGGCGTACGGCAGCCTGACCGGCTGGCATCGCGATTTCCGCTACTGGGCGTTCGAGCGCCCGGACATGGTGTCGGTGTGGCTCGCGCTCGGGCCGGAGACCAACGAGAACGGCGCGCTGTGGCTCGTGCCGGGTTCGCATACGGCCGAATTCGGGCCGGAAGCGTTCGACGACGCGAAATTCTTCCGCAGCGATCTGCCGGAAAACCGCAAGATGATCGACGCGGCCACGTGCCCGTCGCTGCAGACGGGCGACGTCGTGTTCTTCCACAGCAACACGCTGCATTCGGCCGGGCAGAACCGTTCCGATCAGGTGAAGTTCTCGCTCGTATATACGTATCACGGCGCGAGCAACCGGCCAGTGCCCGGCACGCGCTCGGCGTCGAAGCCGGAAGTGCAGTTCTAGGCCGATCGGCGGCCGGCGAAGCCGCCGCGATCGCGCGATGCGGCGCGTCGCGGGCGAATGAAACGACGGGCGGCCTGGCCGCCCGTTTCGTTTAACGCGGCTCGTGCGCGTGATGTCGGCACGACGATCCGGCCACCGTAGGCCGGATCGTCGACCGCGCCGCTCTCGATGCAATCGCGAGCGGTGCGTGCGGCGCGATCAGCGTTTGCCGCCCGGCATCGCGAGGCCGATCAGGCCGACGAACGACGCAACGGCGCCGCCGACGATCAGCAGGATCGTCTTCGTCGCGGGCGAGCCGGTGAAGAAGCGCGACACGTTGTCGTTGATCGAATGGAACGACTGGCCGCCGAAATACAGCAGCACGACGCCGCCGACGAGCAGTGCAACCGAGATGACCCGGGACATACCAACCTCGCTAAAACGGTGATTCGAGACGCCGCAGTGTAGGCGAGCGCCGCGGTCGCGTCCATCGCCGTGCCGCCGTGCGCGATCCGGCCGGTTTCGCTACCATAGTCGTCGTATGACTCCTTCGCCGCCGTCGCGCCATCGGTGCGGCCGGCGCGCGTCCCTTCCCCCGATGTCCTGACGGAACAGACTCATGGCCTACGAAGCAGCTTCCGAACGTTATGCCGGCATGCAATACCGCACGTGCGGCAAATCCGGGCTCAAACTGCCCGCCCTGTCGCTCGGCCTGTGGCACAACTTCGGCGATTCGACGCCGATCACGACGCAGCGCGAGATCCTGCGCACCGCGTTCGACCTCGGCATCAACCACTTCGACCTCGCGAACAACTACGGGCCGCCGTACGGCAGCGCCGAAATCAACTTCGGCCGGCTGCTGAAGGAGGATTTCCGGCCGTATCGCGACGAGTTGCTGATCTCGACGAAGGCCGGCTGGGACATGTGGCCGGGGCCGTACGGCAGCGGCGGCGGATCGCGCAAGTACGTGCTCGCGAGCCTCGACCAGAGCCTGCAGCGGATGGGGCTCGACTACGTCGACATCTTCTACTCGCACCGTTTCGACGCGCATACGCCGCTCGAGGAAACGGCGGGCGCGCTCGCATCGGCCGTGCAGCAGGGCAAGGCGCTCTACATCGGCATTTCGTCGTACTCGGCCGCGAAGACGCGCGAGATGGCCGCGCTGCTCGCGCAATACAAGGTGCCGCTGCTGATTCACCAGCCGTCGTACAACATGCTGAACCGCTGGATCGAAGAGGATCTGCTCGGCACGCTCGACGACGTCGGCGCGGGGAGCATCGCGTTCACGCCGCTCGCTCAGGGCCTGCTCACGTCGAAGTACCTGAACGGCGTGCCGGCCGACGCGCGCGTGAACAAGCCGGGCGGCGGCTCGCTGAAGCAGGACCACCTGAGCGCGGACAACCTCGAGCATGTGCGCAAGCTCAACGCGATCGCCGAGCGGCGCGGGCAGAGCCTCGCGCAGATGGCGCTGGCGTGGGTGTTGCGTAATGGCCGCGTGACGTCCGCGCTGATCGGCGCGAGCCGGGCGGAGCAGGTGCGCGAGAACGTCGGTGCGTTGAGCAACCTCGAATTCTCCGCGGAGGAACTCGCGGAGATCGATCGTTACGCGACGGAAGGCGGCATCAATCTGTGGGAAAAGCCGTCCACGGATCAGGCGATCTGACCGGAAGTCGATACGGCATGCGAAACATCGCGTGCCGTGTCGGCCACGCGCATGCGGTACGTCGCCTCGCTGCGGTGCAGCGAGGTGCGTCACGCGCGAGTGGGCGCTAGATCAGTGCAGGCAGGCCTTCAACGAGCAACACCGCGACGCCGACGCCGAGAATGACGCCGAGTACGCGCAGCAGGTTGTGACGGAATTGCGTGGCGCACGGCACCGCGCCGAGAAATAGCGCTCCGGCCAGCGCCATCGGAATCAACAGGATGAAGTCGCCGATCGTGAAATAGGTCGTCATGCGTGTCTCCAGTGTCGACCGAAGTGGGCGCTTCAGCGCTTGCCTGGGCGTCATCCTTTCGGGATATCGGCCGAAGTCGGCACGCATGCGCTCACCCCGGCCCCATGCCGGGTGTTTCTAGTTGGGCCGGCCCGTCGTACGCAGGCCGGTCAATTCGAGTATAGGCAACCGGCGGCGTTTTTCGCTATCCGAACCATTAAAAATCAGCGGAAAGCCCCGGGAACCCCGCGTTTTTCGGGCAAACAAGACGAACGCCTTGCACGCATCTTTCCCGTTGCTTTCGGTTTTCGCGGAATCGTCGTATGTGTCCGATGCGGGCCGCCGCACCCGCGGGCGCGGCGGCCCGCCCGCTCACGCGCGGTCGGGTTGCGGACGGGCGGCCGGCGCGCGGAACACGAGCGCAAGCCCGGCGATGATCGCGCCCATGCCGGCGAGCGCGAGCGGCTCGGGCCGGTTGCCGAGCCACACGGCGTCCATCAGCGTGGTGACGACGGGCACGAGATAGAACAGGCTCGTCACGTTGACGAGATCGCCGCGCTGCATCAACCGGTAGAACAGCAGTTGCGCAATCACCGAAATCACGATGCCGAGCCACAGCAGCGGCACGACGAACGCCCAGCCCAGGTCGAACGACACCGGCCGGAACGGCACGATCGCGACGCACAGCGCGAGGCCGATCGCATTCTGCAGCGGCAGCACGTCGGCGGGCGCCGCGCGTACGCGCTTTTGCAGCAGCGAGCCGACGGTGAGCGCGACGAGCGCCGTGAGCGCGCACGCGATGCCGGCAGCCGACAGGCCGCCCGTCCCGCCGCTCACGCCGCGGCCCACGACGAGCGCGAGGCCGGCGAGCGACAGCGCGAGCCCCGCGATGCGCACCGGTTGCCAGCGACGCTCGACGATCGCGAGCGTGAGGATCGGCTGCACGCCGAGGATCGTCGCAAGCACGCCGGGCGCGATGCCGCGTTCGAGCGCGAGCAGATAGAAGATCGAATAGCCGCCCATCATCAGCAAGCCGGTCAGCGCGGCCATGCGCCGCTCGCCGCGCGGCGGCAGCCAGCGTTTGCGCACGAAGGCCAGCGCGAGCAGCACGAACGACGCGAGCGCGAAACGGGCAGTGAGAAAGACGAACGCGGATGCGTGACGCAGACCGAGTTCAGCGAAGATCGCGCCGCTGCTCCACAGCAGCACGAAGAGCGACGTCGCGCCATGCGCGGCGAGCGCGCGTTTGAACGAAACCATGTGAATCCACCTGTCGAACGGATCGAAACGTTCCATCCGCGCGCGCGGCGACACGCCGTGCGTCATGACGCACGTACCTGCGGCCAACGGGGGCGAATGGAAGACGAAAACGAAAAGCCGGCGAGTCAGCCGGCGCGTGCCGCCGGCGGGGGCGGCGCAGCGCGGCCGAGCGGCGGTGCGACAGGAGGAGGAAGGACCGACGGATGCGCGCACGCCCGCGGCCGCGAGTCGAACTGCGGCCGGGATTTTGCGAGGGCGGACGTGAGCGGATGCATCGTGTCGGAATGCGATTGAACGCGAATGAAAGCCAAAGGTACCGCAAGGCAGCCGTTGCGCGCAACTGCTGTCGGCGGCTGCGCATCGCGGGCGACCGTGTCGTGTCGATGCAGGCCGACGCCGGTGCGCCGGCCGCCGCGCATGCAAGCATTCGACGAACGGAAGAACGCGATCGCCATGCGACGTGCGCGATGCGATGCCGGCGGGGGTGACGGGCATCCTCCTATGATCCCGCACGGGCGAGGCGAAGCGGTACGTGTATTGCGTCGATCGCGTGCGCGCGGCGTGGCCCGACGGTTTCGGCGGGCAGTCACATTCGACAGGGTATGATGGGGTTAACCGGGCGGGCAAGTGCGTGTCCGGCGCAGTGGTTGATTGGAGACATTCGACGAATTCGCGGCACTTCGCCTGCTTCTTCTTCTTTTCGCGCTTCGATAAACCGTGAACAATGGGATCACGCGCAACGCTCCGCCGAGGGCGGCGCGGATCGCGCATTTGCCGGCTCGCCAGCGGGCCGGGTTTCAAGATTCAAGAGTGGGGAACCATCATGCATATCGGGTCGATTGTCTGCACTACCCATATCGCGGTGCCGAAGGGCGCACGCGGCATCGTCCAGCGCCTCCTGGGCGACATGGCCATGGTGACCTGGTACGCGGGCGTGCCGGGTGAGTCGAAAGAACTCAACACCGAGCCCTTCTTTCTCGAGGACCTGATCGACACCGGCGAATCCGTTCTGCCGGCCGGCGCGGCGCTTCACTAAGGCTCGTCTTTCGGTCCGGCTGGCGGCACAATGCGGGGCATGACAGACGCCACTTCCGCTCCCGCTTCTCCCGCCAGCCCGCCGTTCGCCGGCCTCACGCCCGAATGCGTGCTCGACGCGCTCGACAGCGTGCTGATGCCGGCCGGCCTGCGCACCGACGGGCGCCTGCTCGCCCTCAACAGCTACGAAAACCGCGTCTACCAGGTCGGCATCGAAGACGGCCCCCCCGGTCGTCGCGAAGTTCTATCGTCCGGCGCGCTGGTCCGACGACGCGATTCTCGAGGAGCATGCGTTCGTCGCCGAACTCGCCGCGCGCGAGATTCCGGCGGTGCCCGCGCGAGCCTTCGACGGCCGCACGCTGCACGCGTTCGACGGCTTCCGTTTCTCGATCTTCGAGCGGCGCGGCGGCCGCGCACCCGATCTCGACCGCAGCGACACGCTCGAATGGCTCGGCCGCTTCATCGGCCGCATTCATGCGGTGGGCGCGACGCAGCCCTATGTCGCGCGCCCGGTGCTCGACATCGGCACGTTCGGCTACGAGCCGCGCGACTACCTGCTCGCGCACGATTTCATTCCGAATGACGTCAGACCGGCATACGAGACCGCGGTCGCGCTCGCGCTCGAAGGCGTCGAGGCCGCGTTCGAGCGCGCGGGTGAGATTCGCCTGCTGCGCACGCACGGCGACTGTCATCCGAGCAACGTGCTGTGGACCGATGCCGGCCCGCATTTCGTCGACTTCGACGACAGCCGGATGGCGCCGGCCGTGCAGGATCTGTGGCTCTTGCTGCCCGGCGATCGCGAAGGCGCGTCGCGCGCGCTCGCGGACCTGCTCGCGGGCTACGAGGATTTCTGCGAATTCGAGCCGCGCGAGCTGCATCTGGTCGAAGCGCTGCGCACGCTCCGGCTGATCCATTACGCGGCGTGGCTCGCGCGGCGCTGGGACGATCCGGCGTTTCCGGCCGCCTTCCCGTGGTTCAACACGCATCGTTACTGGGAAGCGCGCGTGCTCGAATTGCGCGAGCAGATCGGCGCAATGCAGGAAGGGCCGCTCTGGCCCGTGTGACGTGTAACGGCTGCGCGCGCGGCATCCATGCCGCGCGGCAGGTTGGCCAGGGCCGCGACGCGCGGCTCCTGCGGCTCAGAACTTCAGCATCAGCTTGATCAGCGCGGCGAAGCGCTTGCCGTACGGCGGCGCGAGCAGGTTGCGCGCGTTCATCCGCGCCTGCGTGAGCACCGGCTTCATCTTCGAGAACGTCACGAAGCCGTCGTAGCCGTGATACGCGCCCATGCCGCTCGCGCCGACGCCGCCGAACGGCAAGCTGCCGCACGCGATGTGCATCAGCGTTTCGTTGATCGATACGCCGCCCGAGACCGTTTCGCGCATCACGCGGTCGATCGTGCCGCCATCCTCGTCGAACAGGTACAGCGCGAGCGGACGCGGGCGCGCATTGACGTACGCGATCGCTTCGTCGAGCCGCTCGTACGGCACGAGCGGCAGCAGCGGCCCGAAGATTTCCTCCTGCATCAGTTGCGACGCGGCCGGCACCTGCGTGAGCGCGCACGGCACGAAGCGGCGCGACGCGGGATCGGATTGCGCATCGGACAGCGGATGCAACTGCGCACCGGCGGCCTGCGCATCGCTCGCCAGTTGCTGCAGGCGCGCGTAGTGACGCGGCGACACGATCGTCGTGTAGTCGCCGTTGGTCGACAGGTCCGGATACAGCTTCGCGAAGCGGGCGCGCGCGCGTTCGATGAACGCGCCTTCCATTCCGCGCGGCAGCAGCACGTAGTCGGGCGCGATGCAGGTCTGGCCGGCGTTCAGCGTCTTGCCGGCGACGATCGCGTCGACGGCCGCGTTGAAGCGCGCATTCGGTCCGACGATCGCCGGCGACTTGCCGCCGAGTTCCAGCGTGACGGGCGTCAGGTTGTCAGCGGCCGCTCGCATCACGTGGCGGCCGACCTGCGTCGAGCCGGTGAACAGCAGATGGTCGAACGGCAGCGCGGTGAATGCGGCGCCGACTTCCGCGTCGCCGTTCACGACCGCGACGTGGTCGCGCGTGAAGGTCTTGCCGATGAGCTGCTCGAACAGCGCCGACGTGCGCGGCGTCAGTTCGGACATCTTGACGATCGCGCGGTTGCCGGCGGCGAGCGCGCAGATCAGCGGGCCCGCCGCGAGCAGCACCGGGTAGTTCCACGGCACGACGATGCCGACCACGCCGAGCGGTTGCGGAATCACCTTCGCGCGCGCCGGGCGCAGCCATTTGTTCATCGGCTTGCGCATCGGCTTCATCCAGCGCTTGCCGTGCTTCAGCGCATCGTCGATCTCTTCCTTCGCCATCCAGATTTCCGACAGCAGCACTTCCTGCTTCGCGCGATGGCCGAAATCGGCGCTGATCGCGTCGGCGAGCGCATCGGCGTGGTCGATCAGCATCGTGCGCAGCGCGCGCAGGTGCTGCGCGCGCGTGTCCCATGCCGGGTACGGTGCGCGCAGGTACGCCGCGCGCTGGTCGTGCAGCAGCGACGTCAGCGCATCGACCGACGGCAGTGCTTGCGGGGCCAGTTCGGGCAGGTCGTTCTTCATGTCGTCTCCTCCAGTTGGGCCTGGCTGATCGGCCGGCCGTCACGCCGCACGCGCACGCTCGGCGAGCGCGGCAACGCGGATCGGGTAATGCGTGTCGCGCGGCGCGGGCCGGATGCGACGGATGCTCGAAAAAGCGGTTTCTGCATGCGGCAGGCGTCGTATCCACGCGACGGTTTCCGCGTCCGAACGTCGTGCCGCACGGCATGCGCGCACGCGCCGAGACGGTGACGCGCGGGCACGCGATGCCGTCTTGCGGGCGTCTGCCGGTGCACCGCGGCAGCGCAGCGCGAGCTGGCCGCGACGGCGTGGCGCCGCGCATCGTGCGGCGGCGGCGACACACCGTCCAAACGGTCGGCGACGACGCGTGCCGTTCGATTTCGACCGACTGCGCGCATGACGCCGCGCATCGTCGCGCGGGCCGCCGTTTGAAATGAAATGCGGACCGTGCGCGCGACTTCCGGATCACCCGGCCGGCACGCCGCCTGCGGGATCTGGCGCTGCATCGTCGTTCCTCCCGTTTCGCGACGAATCGGCTTCTCGTGGCCGGTACATCGCGCGACGCGCATCGATACATCTTAAATTTAGTTCACGCGGGCGTTTAGAGGAATCGCTCTTGAATCGGCGCGCCGCGCACGGGACGGCCCTTCCTACAATGCCCGAACACAAGAGGAGACACGCTCGCGCGGCGGTGCCGGGCGCCTTCCATGACACGACGGAGACGTGACATGCAATACGACTACATCATCGTCGGCGGCGGCTCGGGCGGTTCGAGCCTCGCCGGCCGTCTCGCCGATGCCTGCCCCGATGCGACGATCGCGCTGATCGAGGCCGGCTCCCATACGGAGCGCAACCTGCTCGTCAACATGCCGGTCGGCATCGCCGCGTTGGTGCCGTTCAAGCTCGGCACCAACTACGGTTACGAGACGGTGCCGCAGCCGGGCCTCGGCGGGCGGCGCGGTTACCAGCCGCGCGGGCGCGGGATGGGCGGCTCGAGCGCGATCAACGCGATGATCTACACGCGCGGCCACCCGGGCGACTACGACGAGTGGGCGCAGCTCGGCGCGACGGGCTGGAGCTGGCAGGACGTGCTGCCGTATTTCCGCCGCGCGGAAGGCAACGAACGCGGCGCCGACGCATGGCACGGCGCGGACGGCCCTCTGTCGGTGTCGGATCTGCGCTTTCGCAATCCGTTCTCCGAACGATTCATCCAGGCCGCGCACGCGGCCGGCTATCCGCTGAACGACGATTTCAACGGCGCGACGCAGGAAGGCGTCGGCTTCTATCAGGTCACGCATCGCGACGGTTCGCGCTGCAGCGTGGCGCGCGCGTACATCTACGGCCGCAACCGGCCGAACCTGCACGTGGTCCCCGATGCGACGGTGCTGCGCGTCGGCTTCGACGGCAAGCGTGCGGTCGGCGTCGTCGTGTCGCGCAACGGGCGCGTCGAGACGCTCGGCGCGCGCGCGGAAGTGATCCTGTCGGCCGGCGCGTTCAATTCGCCGCAACTGCTGATGTGTTCGGGGATCGGCCCGGCCGTTCAGTTGCGCCGGCACGGGATCGCGGTCGTGCAGGATGCGCCGGACGTCGGCGCGAACCTGATCGACCACATCGACTTCATCATCAACACGCGCGTGAATTCGTCGGAACTGGTCGGCGTGTGCCTGCGCGGGATCGCGAAGATGACGCCGGCGCTCGTGCGCTATTTCTCGCGCCGCACGGGGATGATGACGAGCAACGTCGCGGAGGCCGGCGGCTTCATCAAGAGCGATCCGTCGCTCGCGCGGCCCGACCTGCAACTGCATTTCTGCACGGCGCTCGTCGACGATCACAACCGCAAGATGCACTGGGGTTTCGGCTATTCGCTGCACGTGTGCGCGCTGCGGCCGTTCAGCCGCGGCACGGTCGCGCTCGCGAGCGGCGATGCGCGCGACGCGCCGTTGATCGATCCGCGCTTCTTCAGCGATTCACGCGACCTCGACCTGCTGGTGCGCGGCACGCACGCGATGCGCCGCATCCTGTCGCAGGCGCCGCTCGCGTCGCAGGGCGGGCGCGAGCTGTACACGCGGCCGGACCAGAGCGAAGCGGAGCTGCGCGCGACGATCGTCGCGCATGCGGACACGATCTATCACCCGGTCGGCACCTGCCGGATGGGCTCGGACGTGCGCGCGGTCGTCGATCCGCAACTGCGCGTGCGCGGCGTCGACGGGCTGCGGGTGGTGGATGCGTCGGTGATGCCGACGCTGGTCGGCGGGAACACGAATGCGCCGTCGGTGATGATCGGCGAGCGCGCGGCGGACTTCATCGTCGCCGCGCGCAAGGGCGGGGTGCCGCGCGGCGAGGCGGCCGCCGCGGTGCACGGCCGCTGAACGCGGCGCGTGCGGCCACGGCCATGCTCAGGCAAACGTATCGACGAGGCCGGCGCGGCTCGCGCGCGCGGCGACCGGTGCGGATTGCGCGGCGTCGACGGGTGCATCGACGGCTGACGATCCGCCGTTTCCGCGTCGCGGCGACTGGCCGTGGGCGAAGGTCTGCTGCGGGTTTTGCTGCTGTTGCTGCGACGCGAGGCCGCCGTCGCTGACGGTCGCGCTGCCGAGCCCGAGCCCGCCCGCTTCCATCGCCTCGCGCAGCTTCGGCAGCGCGGCTTCGACCGCGTCGCGCACCTGCGCGTGCTGCGACACGAACAGCGCGTGCGCATGGTTGTCCGCGACGCGCAGCACGACCTGCAGCGGCCCGAGATCGGGCGGGTTGAGCGTCAGCTCGGCGCTCTGCTGGTGCGCATTCGACAGGAACACCACTTTCTGGCTCAGTGCGTCCGTCCAGTCGGCCGTGCCGACGTGCGGCGCGAGCACGTGCGCGTTGGCCGCGGCGATCGCGCCGGCGGCCGGCGACAGTTGCAGGTTCGCCTGCGCGGCGGCGGCAGCCGTTGCGCCGGCCGCGAGCGTCGCGCTGGCGGCCGGGTCCGTCGCGTTGGCGGCCGCCGCGAGCGCATGCTGGGCGCCGGACTGCGCGTTCGCGTCGGCCTGCAGGGCCTGCGCGGTGATCTGTGTCGGCGTCTGTTGCGTGGCGAGCGCGCCTTTCGCGTCGGCGAGCGTGCGGTCGAACGTCGGGACTTTCGGCGTCAGCGGCGCGGCGGCGTTCGACGCGGTCGCTGCCGGCGCCGTCGGCGTGGCGGCGCTCGCGCCGGTCGCCGGCATCGCAATCGCGCCCGCACCACCCGCCAGCTTGGCGAGCGCCGCTTGCAGCGCGTCGCGGCTCGATGCCGGGTCGGTCGGCTGGGCGGCCGCATCCCCGGTTGCATGATTGGCGAGCGTCGCCGTGGCGTCCGGCTGGCCGGACACGGCCGTCTTTTGCGTCGTGGCCGCGGCGGCAACGACCGCGGCGGTCGCCGCGTCGGCCGGCGTCGCGGTGTCCGGGCGCGCCTGCAATTGCGCCTGCACGGCCGCGGCGGCCGCGGCGGCCGCGAGTGCGGCGGCGTCGGGGTTGACGGTGGCGGCGTTCGCGGCCGTGTCGTCGGTCGCCTTGTCGTCGTCCGTGCCGGACGGTTTCGCGCCGGCGGCCGGCTTCGACGCAGCCTGATTGGTCGACGCGTCCGGCGTGCCGGCGTGGGCCGTATCGTCGCGCGTGGCGACGCTTTGCTTGAGCGTCTGCGCGAACGGCACGGCGCTCGTGGCGGCCGACGTATCGTTGGTGGCGGACGCACCCGAGCCGCGGGCGGCCTTGAGTGCGGCGCCGGCGGTGTCGAGCAGCGCGCCGAGCAGGGGCAGGGGAGGCATGACGATTCTCTCGTTCGAATGCGGTGGTCGGTTACGACGAACGGGCCGCGTCGGCCCGCATGCGCAGGATCTTCGCGGCATGTTCGTCGGCGTCGCGCTGTTCGCGCCGGGCGTCGCGCTGCGCTTCCTGCGCGACGCCGCGCGCCTGCAGGATTTCATACGAGCCGACGGTCCGTTTCTTCTGCTGCCAGTTCGGGCGCGCCTCGTCGATGCGGACTTCGGCCGCCGCGAGCACGGTGCGCTGCTGCGCGATCGCGGCATCGAGCGTGTCGATGAACGCCTGGAAATTGCGCCAGTTGCCGGCCGGCATCCCGCTCTGCGCGGATTGCGCGAAGCGCGCGTGATACTCGTCGCGATAGCGCAGCAGCGCGTCGAGCTGTTCGGCCGCCGCGGTGCGGTCGCGCTGCGCGGTGCCGAGCTGCTTCGCGGCCGAGTCGAGGTCGTCCTGCGCACGGTCGAGCAGCAACTGAAGGGGAAAGCCGTGGGCCATCGGGATCAGCCTCCGTAAGCGTCGAACAGCGCATCGAGCGCAGTGAGGCTCGATGCGAACGGCGCGCATTCGCGAAAGCCCTGCTGCAGGAACGCCTCGATGCGCGGGTAGAGCGCGATCGCGCGGTCGAGCTGCGCGTCGCGGCCGGGTGCGTACGCGCCGACCGCGATCAGGTCGCGGTTGCGCTGGTAGCGCGACAGCATCTGCTTGAACTGCCGCACGTGGTCGAGATGCGTTTCGTCGATCAGCGCGGTCATCGCGCGGCTGATCGACGCCTCGATGTCGATCGCGGGATAGTGGCCGGCCTCGGCGAGCGCACGCGACAGCACGATGTGGCCGTCGAGGATCGCGCGCGCCGAATCGGCGATCGGGTCCTGCTGGTCGTCGCCTTCGGTCAGCACCGTGTAGAACGCGGTGATCGAGCCGCCGCCTTCGGGCCCGTTGCCGGTGCGCTCGACGAGCGCGGGCAGCTTCGCGAACACCGACGGCGGATAACCCTTCGTCGCGGGCGGCTCGCCGATCGCCAGCGCGATCTCGCGCTGCGCCATCGCGTAGCGCGTCAGCGAATCCATCAGCAGCAGCACGTGCTTGCCCTGGTCGCGGAAATACTCGGCGAGCGACGTCGCGTACGCGGCGCCCTGCATCCGCAACAGCGGCGACACGTCGGCCGGCGCCGCGACGACGACCGAGCGCGCGAGCCCGTCCTCGCCGAGGATCTGTTCGATGAATTCCTTCACTTCGCGGCCGCGTTCGCCGATCAGGCCGATCACGATCACTTCCGCGCTCGTGTAGCGCGCCATCGTGCCGAGCAGCACCGACTTGCCGACGCCGGAGCCCGCGAACAGGCCCATCCGCTGGCCGCGGCCGACGGTGAGCAGCGCGTTGATCGCGCGCACGCCGACGTCGAGCACGTGGTGAATCGGTTCGCGGTCGAGTGGGTTGATCGACGGCGCCGACAGCGGCGCATCGACTTTCGACGCGAGCGGGCCGAGGCCGTCGAGCGGGCGGCCCGACGCGTCGACGACGCGCCCGAGCATTTCCCAGCCGACCGGCAGCCGCTTCGCGCCCGCGAGCGGATCGGTGACCGGCGCGCTTTCGCGCGGCCACACGCGTGCGCCGGGCAGCACGCCGGCGACGTCGGTGGTCGGCATCAGGAACAGGCGGTCGCCGGCGAAGCCGACGACTTCGGCTTCCGCGTGCGTCAGCGTGCTGCCGGGCGGCAGTTCGATCGTGCATTCGGCGCCGACCGACAGGCGCAGCCCGATCGCCTCGAGCACGAGGCCGGCCGCGCGCGTGAGGCGCCCGCACGGCCGCAGCGGCAGTGCGTGGTGGCTGCGCGCGGCGAGCCCGTTCAGGTGCGTGCGCCAGTGGGCGAGATGCGGGTTGTGCGGCGCGCGCGGGACGGCGGCGGCCGAGGCTGCCGCACGCGGTGTGGCGCCATCCGCGGCATCGGACGCGGCCGCCGGCCCGAACGACGCGAGCGCGAGCTCGCGTTCGAGCGGCGTCATGCCGTCGTGCGCGAGCGCGTCGGGCGAGCGCGTCACCACGTGCTCACCTTGCCGATCGCGGCGGCGACGCGCTGCCAGCGCGTGGGCAGCGTCGCGTCGACCTCGCCGGTCGCGGCGTGCGCGCGGCAGCCGCCGCGCTCGATCGACGCGTCGGTACGCACATTCCAGCCGAGCGTGTCGAGGTCGTCCTGCAGATACGCTTCGACGACGGGCAGATCGGCCGGATTCACCGCGAGATGCGGCGCGCCGGACAGCGCGGGTTCGGCCGCGAGCACGTCGCGCACGGCGGCGACCAGCGCGGCCGGGTCGTGCTTCACGTGCTGGCGCACGACCTGTTGCGCGATGTCGAGCGCGAGCTGCGCGAGGTCGGACGCGAGATCGTGTTCGACCGCCGACACGGCTTCGCGGAACGACGCGGCGAGCGTCGCGAGCTGCGCGGCCTGTTCGCGTGCGTCGGCCTGGCCGGCCTCGAAACCCTGGGCGCGGCCCTGCTCGAAACCGGCCTGGTAGCCGAGCGCCTGGCCTTCGACGTGGCCGGCCGCATGGCCTTCGGCGTGAGCGGCGTCGCGCACGCGCTGCAGTTCCTCGGCGAGCGCGGCGGCGGCGGCGGCCGCATCGTCGGGCGGCGGCGGGGGCGGCGGCGGGTCGAACGACGCCATCTCCCACCGCTGGTAAGCGGTGAGGGTGCCCACGCGATCGCTCGCCGAATCAGACATACGCGTCTTCCGCCTTGCCGCCGATCGCGATCGCGCCGCTCTCGGCCAGGTTGCGCACGATCTGCAGGATGCGGCGCTGCTGCGTCTCGACGTCGGACACGCGTACCGGGCCGCGCGCGTCGAGATCCTCGGCGAGCAGTTCGGCCGCGCGCTGCGACATGTTCGCGAGGAACTTCTGGCGCAGCGCGGGCGGCGCGCCCTTCAGCGCGATGATCAGCGTTTCCGACTCGACTTCCTTGAGGATCATCTGGATCGCGCGATCCTCGAGGTCGAGCGGGTTCTCGAACACGAACATCTGGTCGATGATCTTCTGCGCGAGATCGGCGTCGTACTGGCGCACGCTTTCGAGCACGCCTTCCTCGTGCACGCTCGTCATGAAGTTCAGGATCTCGGCCGCGGTGCGGATGCCGCCCATCGGGCTGCGCTTCAGGTTGTCGCTGCCGGACAGCAGACCCGTCAGCACGTCGTCGAGCTCGCGCAGCGCGGCCGGCTGGATGCCGTCGAGCGTCGCGATCCGCAGCAGCACGTCGTTACGCAGCCGTTCGGTGAAGCACGACGCGATTTCGGACGCCTGGTCGCGGTCGAGGTGCACGAGGATCGTCGCGATGATCTGCGGATGCTCGTTCTTGATCAGTTCGGCCACCGCGGCCGAATCCATCCACTTGAGGCCCTCGATGCCGCTCGTGTCGCTGCCCTGCAGGATGCGGTCGATCAGCACGCCGGCCTTGTCCTCGCCGAGCGCCTTCGTCAGCACCGAGCGGATGTACTCGTTCGAATCGAGCGACAGCGCGGTGTGCTGCTCGGCTTCCTTCACGAACTCCTGCAGCACGTCCTCGACCTGCTCGCGCGTGACGTTCTTCAGCGCGGCCATCGCCACGCCGATCTTCTGGACCTCGCGCGGCGCGAGGAACTTGAATACCTGCGCGGCTTCTTCCTCGCCGATCGACATCAGCAGCAGCGCGCTCTTGGTCAAGCCTTCAGCGTTCATCGGACACCCAGTTCTTCACGACGGTGGCGACGATCTTCGGATCCTGGCGGGCGATCGTGCGCGCGTAGTCAAGGTTGCGTTCGTAGCGGTTCTTCTCGTTTTCGAAGCCGAGCAGCAGCGGATCGGGTTCGTCGGCGGCCTTCTCCAGCGCGGGCAGGCCGTCGAGCGCCACCGTGTCTTCCGGCGCCGCGAGCGCCGGCGCGGCCGGCTCGGGCGGCGGGAACGCGCGGCGCATCGCCGGGCGCACGAACATGAAGTAGAGCGCCGCCGCGGCCGCCGCGATGCCGAGCCACTTCGCGGCTTCCTTCGCCATCGCGATCATGTCTGGCTGGCGCCACCACGGCAGGTCGGCGTACGGGTCGCTCACGGTCGAGAACGCGCTGTTCACGACGTTGACCGAGTCGCCGCGCTTCGCGTCGTAGCCCATCGCATCCTTCACGAGCTGTTCGACCTGCGCGAGCTTCGCGGGCGGCAGCGGCTGCATCGTCACGTGGCCCTTTGCGTCGGCGACCGGCTGGTAGTTGACGACGACCGCGACCGACAGCCGCTTCACGCTGCCCATCGGCTGTTCGGTATGGCGGATCGTCTTGTCGAGCTCGTAGTTGGTCGTCTGGTCCTTGCGGTCGCTGACCGGCGTGGTCTGCGGCGCATTCTGGCCGTTGCCGGCGACGATCGGCGCGGAAGCGGGCTGCGGCGGCGTGTTCGACAGTGCGCCCGGCACGCCCGACGCGCCGCCCTGCGCGAGTTCGGTCGAGCTGCTGGTCTGCTGGCTGCGGATCGCGGATTGCTGCGGATTGCCGTTCGGGCCGTAGCTTTCCGACGTCTGCTCGATCTTCGAGAAATCGAGATCCGCGCTGACCTGCGAGCGTGCGTTGCCGGCGCCGAAGATCGGCGCGAGGATCGCGTCGATGCGCTTCTGCGTGTTGTGCTCGACCTGCTGCACGTACTTGAGCTGGCTCGCGTCGAGGCCGGACGCGGATGCGGTCTGGGTCAGCAGGTTGCCGTCCTGGTCGACGATCGTCACGTTCTTGGCCGGCATGTCGGGCACGCCGGACGACACCATCCGCGTGATCGCCTGCACCTGGCCCTCGTCGAGCACGCGGCCCGGATAGAGGTCGACGAACACCGACGCGCTCGGCGCTTCCTTGTCGCGCACGAACACCGACGGCTTCGGGATTGCGAGATGCACGCGCGCGCTGCGCACGGCGTTGATCGATTCGATGGTGCGCTGCAGTTCGCCTTCGAGCGCGCGCTGGTAGTTGATCTGCTCGGCGAACTGGCTGATGCCGAATTTCTGGTTGTCCATCAGCTCGAAGCCGACCGAGCCGCCCTTCGGCAGCCCCATCGCGGCGAGCTTCAGGCGCGTTTCGTGCACCTGGTTCGACGGCACGAGGATCGCGCCGCCGGCATCGGCGAACTTGTAGGGAACGTTTGCCTGCTGGAGCGCGGCGATGATCGCGCCGCCGTCGCGGTCCGACAGGTTGCTGTACAGCACGCGGTAGTCGGGCGCCCGGCTCCACAGCACGAGCGCGGTGATCGCGGCGATCGCGAACGCGACGGCGATCACGAACGGCAGCTTGGGGTTGCCCTTCATCCGCGAGATGCCGGGAATGCGTTCGGCGAAGCCGCCCAGCCCGAAGTCCGCGCCTGCGCCGCCCGCGCCCGGCAACGCGGCGGCCGCGGCGGCGCCTGGCGCCGGGCTGAGGCCCGCGCGGGCGTCTGGGTTGATCAGCGAGTTGGCCTGCGAATCCATGCGTCGAGTTTCTCCGGAGCGGGACGACTGAGCTCGCTCGGACGAGCGGGCGGACAATGACACGATGCGATTATCGTGACCCGCGGCGCACTCCGATCGACCGAAAAGAGCGGGGTTTCCCCCGTACTTTCGCGGCTTTGACGCGCGCCGCGCTGCTATCCTTTTTCGCGATCCGGCATGGTGCGCGTGGTGCGGCGCCGGCGGGTCGCCCGGTGCGTCCGGGTCTCTTCTCTATGTCTGGGGACAGCATGACTGCGAACGTCAGCGGAATCGGTTCGGTGTTGCAACAGATGCAGTCGATGGCCGCGCAGGCGTCCGGCGGCGTCGCGAGCCCGACGGCGGCGCTGGCCGGCTCGGGCGCGGCGACGGCCGGCACGTTCGCGAGCGCGATGAAGGCGTCGCTCGACAAGATCAGCGGCGACCAGCAGCACGCGCTGGGCGAGGCGAAGGCGTTCGAGGTCGGCGCGCCGAACATCTCGCTGAACGACGTGATGGTCGACATGCAGAAAGCCAACATCGGCTTCCAGTTCGGGCTCCAGGTCCGCAACAAGCTAGTGAGCGCTTACAACGACATCATGCAGATGTCGGTTTGAGCGGCCATCCGGCGACGGGCATCCGGCGACGGGCATCCGGGGGCGGGCATTCGGGGACGGCTAACCGGCGACGGGCATCCAGAGACGGTTCCAGGCTTGCACGACGGGGCCGGCGAGCCGGCATCGGACGCCGGCGCGGCGCCCGCGCACCTAAAGCTTTCCAAATCCCTTCCGATAACTCCGGTGAAAGCCGCACCGTGCGACGCACGGCGGCGGCTCCCGACTAGCCAAGGCAAATAACAAGGAGAAGCGCATGTTTTCCCCAGGACACGCTGGAGCCAATGCGTATGCGCGTGTCGGCGTCGAGACCGGGGTGATGGGCGCCTCCCCGCACCGGCTGATCGCGATGCTGTACCAGGGCGCGCGGCAGGCGATCGCGCTGGCGCGCATGCATTTGCAGCAGGACAACGTCGCCGGGCGCGGCGAAGCGATCGGCAAGGCGATCCGGATCGTCGAGAGCGGCCTGCAGGCGTCGCTGAACCGCGACGCGGGCGGCGAGATCGCCGAACGGCTCAATGCGCTGTATGCGTATATCGGCCGGCGGCTGCTGGAAGCGAACGCGCAGGCGAGCGACGCGATGCTGGTCGAGGTCGACGGCTTGCTCGCGACGCTCGAGGAAGCATGGACGGGCATCGCCCCGGAAGTCGCGCGGATGGCCGCGCAACAGGTAGCGGAAGCAACACGATGAATCACAAGGCCGAATACTTCGAGCGTTACGAGGCGCTCGCCGCCGTGTCGGGCCGGATGCTGTGCGCCGCGCGCGGCGCCGACTGGAACGCGTTGCCGGAGTTGCAGGCCGAATTCATGCAACTTGTCGACGGGTTGAAGCAGGCCGATCCGGGCGTCGTGCTCGACGAATCGGATCTCGGCCGCAAGCTCGACCTGATCCGCCGCATCCTGGCCGACGACGCCGCGATCCGCGATCTCGCGAGCCCGGACGTCGCGCGGCTGTCCGCGTTGTTCGAGGCGCGGCGCTCGACCCAGGTATTGACCGATCTCTATCGCGCGCGCGGGTAGGGCCGTTCGCCGGGAAACCGGCGCGAGGCACCCGGCGCCGCACGCGGCGCGCGCTGTTCCCGTGCGCGGCACCGGCGTGCCGCGCACGGATTCGCAACCCGTTGGCTGAGCTGAGCAGGCCCCGATCATGACCGGTATCGACTCCGTTGCGGCCGCGCTGCTGGCGAGCCGCCTCGACAGCCTGCTGACCGGCACCGTGGCGGCGCCCGCCGGCGGCGGCGCGACCGCGCAGGTCGGCACGCCGGGCACCGGCGCGTCGTCCCCGCCGCCGGCCGGCAGCCCGCCCGCCGCACCCCCGGCTTCCACGCAGACCGCGCTGTCCGATGTCGGACGCGTGCTCGACGCGATCTCGCGCTCGGGCGGCGACGCGACGCCGGCGATCGTCGGCCGGCTCCCGTTGCTCGCCGATCCCGCCGTGCTGCTCACCGATACGCCGGTGCCGGCGCGCGCGCCGGCTGCGCCCGGTCCCGCAGCGTCGTCCACGCCGGCTGCCGATCCGGCATCGTCCGCCACGGCGGTGCGCGAAGCGGCCGTGCCGCCGCCGGTCGCGGCGTTGCGCGCGGCGTTGGCGCAGACCGTGAGCGAAAGCGGCCTCTTCTACGAATCCCATCTCGCGCAGTGGCTGGCCGGCCAACGTCCGCTCGCGGCGCTCATGCGCGAGCCGCAGGCACGCCTCGCCACCGCGCTCGCGCCGGCCGACCCGGCAGCCGTCCCGCACGAACCGACCGACGTGCTCGACGAACTGCTCGCGCAGCGCCCGCCGCCGCTGCCGGCCGCCGCGCGGGCCAGCGCGCCACCGCCGGCCCAGGGCGGCGCTCCTGCGCGCGACCCGGGGCAGGCCCCACCGGCCGCGACCCGGCCGGGCGCGTCGTTGCCGCCCGATACCGCCGATCCGCTGGCCGCGCACGCCGATACGCGCTGGACGCCCGCGCGCGCCGAGCTGGCCGCCGCATCGTCCGATCTGCAGGCGCAGCCACTCGCGACGGTGCATCCGGCCGCCGTGCCGCTCGTTCGACAGCAGCTCGATGCGCTCGCGACCGACCAGTTTCGCTGGACCGGCGAGGCGTGGCCCGGCGCGCGGCTCGACTGGACGATCGAACCGGACGACCCGGGCCACCGCGCACCGCGCGGCGGCGGCGACGACACGGGCGACGGCATCGCGTGGCGCACGCGCCTCACGTTGACGCTGCCGTCGCTCGGCACGGTCGATGCGGAACTGGTGCTGAACGGCGCGCAGCTCCTCGCCCGGCTGCGGGCGAACCAGACGGGCGCCGATCGCCTCACGCGCCACGAAGCCGCGCTGCGGCAGCGGCTCGAAGGCTCGGGGCTCACGGTGGGCGGGCTGTCGATCCGCGCGGTCGACGACGGGCCGGACGGCTTCGACCTGTTCGCCGCGCAGACGGCCGCCGCCGCGTATGCGCGCGGCGCGGCCGGCGGCCCCGACGTGCGGGCGCCGGGCGACGATGACGAGGCGCTGCGATGAGCATGACGTCCCGCAAGCGCGCGGCCGCGCTCGTCTACGACCCGAAAGGCGGCGATGCGGCGCCCCGCGTGGTCGCGAAGGGCTATGGCGTGCTCGCCGAGATGATCGTCGCGCGTGCGCACGATGCGGGGCTGTACGTGCACACGGCGCCGGAGATGGTGTCGCTGCTGATGCAGGTCGATCTCGACGACCGGATTCCGCCGCAGCTCTATCAGGCGGTTGCCGACCTGCTCGCGTGGCTGTACGCGCTCGATCGCACCGAGCCCGCGCCGGACGCCGCCGCGCCGCGTTTCCCGTTGCCGCCGTTGCGCTGAACGGCCTGCCGCCGGGTGGCTTCCGACGGACGGCCGTCCGTGGTCGGCGGGATCATTCGGTCGACATGTTGCGTCTATCGGTCGCCATCGGGTCGCAATGCATCCTTTTTTCCGCGTTCGTGCGCGGCGTGGGTCCTACCGGTCCGTACGCGCACGGATTGAGCCGCCTTCCGATTTATGTAATGATATCCATTCTCATTTTCATGTTGCCCGGGCGGCGCGCATTTCCTGCGCGCCGCCCGTCGTTTTGAACGAATGGATACCTTCGCGTGAACGCGCCCGAAACGATCGACCCGCCCAAGACGGGCATGCCGCGCGCCGGCGTCACCGTGCTGCACCCGGCGGGCCGCCCGCTGAACGACGACGAACTGGCCGCGCGCCGCCGGCGCTCGCGCCGCGCGACCTTCATCAAGTGGCTGCGCAAGGTGCACGGCTGGGTCGGGCTGTGGGGCGCGGTGCTCGGGTTGCTGTTCGGCGTGACCGGCGTGGTGCTGAACCACCGCGCGCCGCCGCTGAAGATCTCGACCGGCGAGCCGCAGGTCGAGGAGATGCAGATCGCGCTGCCGGATCCGGTGCCGAAGACGCCCGCCGCGATGACGAAGTGGCTGCAGCAGGAGCTGCATTTCGACGGCAAGCCGGGCCGCATGCGCAAGGAGCCCGCGCAGGCCGTCGCGTGGGGCGACAAGCGTGTGATGCAGCCCGAGCACTGGCAATTCGGCGTGTTCGGGCCGCACCAGAACCTGCAGGGCGAATATTGGGTCGGCAACGGCTACGTGTCGGTGAAGCGCACGGGCAACACGTTCCTGACGACGCTGAACAACCTGCATCGCGGCGTCGGGATGAATCTCGGCTGGGTGCTGCTGATGGATACGATCGCCGGCTCGCTGATCCTGCTGTCGCTGACGGGCGTGCTGCTGTGGACCGAGCTGAACAAACGCCGCACGGTCGGCGTCGTGCTGGTGGTCGGTTCGGTCGCCGCCGCGCTGGCTGCCGGCCTGACCTGATCGACGTTCGCGCCGGCCGCGGCCTGCGCCCGACGGCGAGCGCGCGGCCGCCCGCCGCCGTGGGTCAGAGGCCGCAGGCCGCGCCGCTGTTCGCCGCGATTTCGCGCGCGGCCTTCGCGCCTTCGACCTGCAGGATCGTCGGCAGCGACACGTTGTTCTTCGCGGCGGTGATCTCGGCGAGGATCGAGATCGCGATTTCCGGCGGCGTCCGGCTGCCGATGTAGATGCCGGCCGGCCCGTGCAGCCGCGCCAGTTCCACTTCGCTCAGATCGAATTCGCGCAGCCGCTCGCGCCGCGCCGCGTTGTTGCGCCGCGAGCCGAGCGCGCCCACGTAGAACGCGGGCGTCTTCAGCGCCTCCATCAGCGCGAGATCGTCCAGCTTCGGGTCGTGCGTGAGCGCGATCACGGCCGAACGCGCATCGAGCTTCATGTCGAGCACCGTATCGTCGGGCATCGTATGCACGACGCGCGTGCCCGGCACGTCCCACGCATCCGTGTATTCGTCGCGCGGATCGCATACCGTCACCTGGTAGTCGAGCCCCACCGCGATCTGGCACAGGTAGCGCGACAACTGGCCGGCGCCGATCACGAGCATCCGGTAGCGCGGCCCGTGGATCGTCACGAGCCGTTCGCCGTCGAACGCGAGCCCGTCGGTCGCCTGCGCGGGCGACAGCGACGCGCGGCCGGTCGCGAGCGTCATCGTGCGCGTGACGAGGCGGCCGGCCTCGACTTCCGCGCACAGCGCGGCGACGCCGCTGTCGCGCGTGAGCGGTTCGAGCACGAGCTGGATCGTGCCGCCGCACGGCAAGCCGAAGCGGTGCGCTTCCTCGGCCGTCACGCCGTACTTGAGCGCTTCCGGGCGCGCATCGGCCGCGATGCCGCTCGCGTGCACGCGGGCGATCAGGTCGTCCTCGATGCATCCGCCGGACACCGAGCCGACCACCAGGCCGTCCTCGCGCACCGCCAGCATCGCGCCTTCGGGGCGCGGCGACGAGCCCCACGTCTTCACGACCGTCACGAGCAGCACGCGACGCCCTTCTTCGAGCCAGCGCGCACTGGATTTCAATACATCGAGATCGACGCTTTCCATCATCTTCTTCCTGTTGCCGGGCGACACCGCCGATGCGGGCCGCCGTTCGATGGCGCGATTATGAACCGGCCGGGGCAAGCGTGCAGGCGACGGGGAAGAGGCAAGACGGGGAAGGGCGAGGCGCGGCGGCAAGGAAGGCGGGCAGCGCGGCCCGTGACGGGGCGGTCGGCAGGCGCCGGGCGGATGCATCCGCCCGGCGGGGCGATGCGTCAGAGCGAGCCCAGGTACTGCGTCAGGTTGCGGATGTTGGTGTCATACGCGCTCGGCGAGCCAAGCTCGACGCCGCCGCTGCGCACGTAGTACTCGAACGGCACGGAGCGGGTGCCGAAGAACGGCAGGAAGTTGTCCGGCTGCAGCGTCGTGCCGTTCAGGCCGATCGCCCAGTTCCTCGACTTGTACAGCTCGAGCTCGCGGATCGTCGCCTGGACGAGGTTCGTCTCCGACGCGCGAATCGCGTTGATGTGCTGCGTCAGCGTTTCGATATTCGCCTGGTACGCGCTCGGCTCGCCGACCGAGACGCCACGCGCGCGGACGTAGTAGCTGAACGGCAGGTTGCGCTCGGTGAAGAACGTCAGGAAACCGTCCGGTGCCAGCGTATCCCCGTTCAGCCCGATCGCCCAGTTCTTGCTCTGATAATCCTTGAGCCCCGTAATCGTCTGGTTGGTCGCGCTGATTTCGACCTTCGCCGTGACGTTGACCAATGTATTGCTCATGAAAGACCTCTCAGGTTTTTGTTGAACTTCGGACAGGTGCAGCGACATGCCTCCGGATGGAGGCAATTCAATACCAGCGACCGGATTTATCCGGTTTTATTTTTTAATTAAAAAGATTCTGAAAAATTCGCTTGTGAGCGTGCAATGAATTTCCGTTTGATGAAAAGACGCTTCGATTGAATCGATTGCATCGCGTTGCGCCCGCTGCGGCGCAGAACCCCGTCCGATCGGGGCTGGGCGAGGAACGCGGCCAGCCGACTGAATACTAGTTTGGCCGATGCAAGAGTTCAATGCTGGGCGCGATATTATTTTCTTCTATTTATATTCAATTCAATGACATTTTAGATCGATCGATTTTTCGATCGAAATCGAATATACCGGCATTCGAAAAACGGCAAATGGAAATCGGAATTGACGCGCGGATCGTTGCAGGAAAGGCAACGTGGCGTGATGCGTGAAACAGAAGAAGGGAGGGCGAGCGGGGGCCGGTAACCGGCCCCGCGGGTGCGCACCGTGCCGCGTGCGGCACGGCGGCGATCAGTGCGCGTCGGGGTGGCCGTGCGCGAGCTTCGAGTGGTGCCGCGAGTACAGGAAGTAGATCACGAGGCCGATCACGAGCCAGATGCCGAACGCGGCCCACGTGACGGGCTGCAGGTTCAGCATCAGGAACAGGCACGACGCGACCGCGAGGATCGGCACCACGGGCACGCCCGGGCAGCGGAACGCGCGCGGCAGCTCCGGGTGCGTGCGGCGCAGCACGAGCACGGCGATCGACACCATCGAGAACGCCGCGAGCGTGCCGATGTTGATCAGCTCGGCGAGCACGTTGAGCGGCACGAGCGCGGCGATCAGCCCGAAGAACAGGCCGACCAGCCAGGTCGTCAGGAACGGCGTCGCAAAACGCGGATGCACGCGCGACAGCGCGGCCGGCAGCAGCCCGTCGCGCGACATCGCGAAGATCACGCGCGTCTGGCCGTAGCTCATCACGAGGATCACGGTCAGCATGCCGAGCACCGCGCCCAGATCGATGAAGCCCGCGACCCACTTCTCGCCGGCGACCTGCAGCGCGTACGAGATCGGGTGCGAGATGTTCGCGTACTGGGCCGACGGCACGATGCCGGTCGCGACCGCGGCGACCGTCACGTACAGCACCGCGCACACCGCGAGCGACGCGATGATGCCGATCGGCAGATCGCGCTTCGGGTTCTTCACTTCCTCGGCCGCCGACGACACCGCGTCGAAGCCGATGAACGCGAAGAACATCACGGCGGCCGCGCCGAACACGCCGTTCCAGCCGTGCGGCATGAACGGCTTCCAGTTCGCGGGCGTCACGTGGAACAGGCCGACCGCGATCACGAGCAGCACGACCGACACCTTGATGAACACCATGATGTTGTTGATGCGGGTCGATTCGCGGATGCCGATCGACAGCAGCGTCGTGATCACGATCATCACGAGGAAGGCGGGCAGGTTGAACCACGTGGTGACGCCCGGCATCGCGCCGGGCGCGGCCGTCAGCACGGTCGGCAGCGACAGCCCGAAGCCCTGCAGCAGCGATTGCAGGTAGCCCGACCAGCCGACCGACACGGCCGACGACGCGAGGCCGTACTCGAGCATCAGGTCCCAGCCGATGATCCACGCGACGAGCTCGCCGAGCGTCGCGTACGAATACGTGTAGATCGAGCCGGCGACGGGGATCGACGACGCGAACTCCGCGTACGACAAGGCGGCCAGGCCGCACGCGATCGCGGCGATCACGAACGACAGCATCAGTGCGGGGCCGGCCTGCACGGCGCCGGTGCCGGTCAGCACGAAAATGCCGGTGCCGATGATCGCGCCGATGCCGAGGAACGTGAGGTCGATCGCGCCGAGCGCTTTCTTGAGCCCGGCGGCTTGCGCGCCGGCGATCATGCGATCGACGTTTTTCTTGCGGAAGAGAGACATTGCGGATGAATCGCCGGCACGCGCAGGCGCGGCGCGCCGACTGAGTGAAAACCGATAATTTTAGCCGATTTGGCGTGCACGCCCCGCTGCGGTGCAGCGGCGCGGCGTGAAATCGTCCGGAAAAACAAGCGTTTGCGCGCGAAACGGGTGCGAAGGGAGGGGCGAAGCGGGCGCGGCCAAGCGCGGCGCGGCGGGCGCCGCGTCGCGCGATCGGACGAATGCGGGGCTGGCCGGAGGATCAGGCGCCGGCCGTGGGCGCCATGTCGACGAGCCGGTTGCTCATCACGTAGAACGTGAGTTCCGCGTTGTTCGACAGCCGCATCTTCTCGAGCAGCCGCGACCGGTACACGCTGACCGTCTTCACCGACAGCGACAGCGTGTTCGCGATATCGGTGAGCCGCTTGCCCGACGCGAGCATGCAGAGCGTCTGGTATTCGCGATCGGACAGCTTCTCGTGCGGCAGCGGTTCGTTCTCGAACGACACGTATTCGGCGAGCGCCTCGGCCATCGCGGGGCTCACGTACTTGCGGCCGGCCGCGACCTGCTGGATCGCGTTGATCATCTGCGCGGCGTTGACCGTCTTCGACAGGTAGCCGGCCGCGCCGGCCTTCAGCGCGCGCACCGCGTACTGGTCCTCGCGGTACATCGAGAACATCAGCACTGGCGTGCGCGTCAGCTTGCGCTTGAGGCGCTTGAGCACCTCGATGCCGTTCGTGTCGGGCAGCGAGATGTCGAGCAGGATCACGTCGAATTCCTGCTTGTCGACGGCGGCCATCGCGTCGCCGCCGTTCTCGGCCTCGGTCACGTCGCGCGCGATGCCGCGGTCGATCAGCAACTGGCGGATCCCTTGCCGGACGATCGCGTGATCGTCCACGAGCAGGATGTTCAGGCTCATCGCGACCTCACGAAAGCGACGCGCGGCGTGCCGCGACCGGCACCGCGAGCAGCGAATCCCACGCGAAGCGTGCGGTGACGCGCGTGCCGCGGCCGGTGGCCGGCGTGGCCGCCTCGAAGCTGCCGCCGAACGCCTCGCAGCGGGCGCGCATGCCGGCCAGGCCGTAGCCGTTGCGGCGGTGCCGGGCGAAACCGGTCCCATCGTCGGCGACACTCAGCGACAGGTGCGTGCCGTCGGTGGCGATCCGGACGTCGACCGACGTCGCGCGGGCGTGTTTCGCGACGTTCGACAACGCTTCCTGCGCGACGCGGAACACCGCGAGCGCGCTCGCGCCGGCAAGCTGCGTCAGGCGGGCGTCGGCCGCGCACACGAAGCTCGTGCGCAGGCCCGTGCGGGCCGCATGGGTGTCGATCCACGACGCCAGCGTGCCGACCATGCCGGCGTCCAGCGCCGGCGTGTCGCGCTCGTCGATGAGGCGGCGATTCGCGTCGGTCGCGGCGTCGAGCGCCTGCTGCGCCAGCGCCAGCGCGCGCAGGCAGCCTTCCGGCGCATCGGCCGGCAGCCACGTTTGAACGTTTGCGAGTGCGAAGCGGGCGGCGGTCAATTCGGCGCCGAGCCCGTCATGCAGTTCGCCGGCCAGATGGCGGCGAGCCGCTTCGTCGGCGGCGAGAAGCTGGGCGGAAAGTGCCGCGATCCGTGCGGCGGACGCGTCGCGTTTCGACGCGGCGTCGGCCATCGGCGGAGTAGCAGCGCGGCCAGGCATGCGCTGCCGCGACGGGAACGGGGCGTGGGCGCCCGAGGGCGCGTTAAGCGACGTATCCATGACTCTCCCTGCTGTCAGAAAGCGGTTCAGACACCGGCTGGCTGCGTGGGCTGGCTGCCGTTTAGATGACGGTCGCCGCCGGAAAATCGCTCCATGCCGAAGTAACAAAAGTTACGTCTTGTAACACTTGCATCCGACCCTTTCACGCTCATCCGAACGGCAACCACGCGCGCCGAATAATATCTCAAAATTTCCGAAAAGGTCATGTCAGGCGGACATTTAAGGGTAAATGTGAATAATCGGAATGAAGGTGTTGTAGGAAAAACACTGACACCCGACCGCCCGGGGACGGCGTATCCAAATGTAACTATTTGAGATGGAATGGTCCCAGTTTGTTACGAATTCGCCAAGTCCGGACGAAAAAAAACCGGAGCTTTCGCTCCGGTTCTTGATGCGGCACAAATTCGGGGATCGATCAGTCCACGAACGCACGTTCGATCACGTAGTGGCCCGGCGCGCTGTTCTTGCCTTCGACGAGGCCGGCTTGCTTCAGCAGCTCGGTCGTGTCCTTCAGCATCGCGGTGCTGCCGCACAGCATCACGCGGTCGTTTTCCGGCGAGAACGCCGGCACGCCGAGATCCGTGAACAGCTTGCCCGTCGCGATCAGGTCGGTGATCCGGCCCTCGTTGTCGAACGCTTCGCGCGTGACCGTCGGGTAGTAGACGAGCTTTTCCTTGATGATGTCGCCCAGGTACTCGTGGCCCGGCAGGTCGTGCTTGATGTAGTCCATGTACGCGAGCTCGCCCTTCAGGCGGCACGTGTGGGTCAGGATCACCTTGTCGAAGCGGTCGTAGATGTCCGGATCGCGGATGATCGACATGAACGGCGCGAGGCCCGTGCCCGTCGACAGCATCCACAGCGTCTTGCCCGGCAGGAGGTTGTCGGCGACCAGCGTGCCCGTCGGCTTCTTGCCGATCAGCACCGTGTCGCCCACCTTCAGGTGTTGCAGGCGCGACGTCAGCGGGCCGTCCTGCACCTTGATGCTGAAGAATTCGAGATGCTCTTCGTAGTTCGGGCTGACGATCGAGTAGGCGCGCGCGAGCGGCTTGCCGTCGACTTCCAGGCCGACCATCGTGAATTCGCCGTTGTTGAAGCGCAGGCTCGCCTCACGGGTGCAGGTGAAGCTGAAAAGCGTGTCGGTCCAGTGATGGACGGATTGGACGGTGGCGGTGTCGTATTTGCTCATGGCTTTGAAAACGGACGCGCGTGGCGAACGCGTGTAACGGGCCCAAAAAATGGGCAAAAACCGAGTGCGACGGCCCGATCGCGAATCGGCCGGCCGGCGCGCGTCGGACGCGCGCCTTCTCGATGACAGACGTTTGAGGAACTCGTTATTTTACCCTGTCGACGCGGATCGCGGGCTTGACCCCCGCGGCTGCGCGGATTTGGCGCAACACATCCTTTCAATAGGCCTTCGGTGGCCGGCCGCGCGTGGTGCGGCGAATGCGGCGGGCGCCGGCGGCGCCGTGACGGGCGGGCGCGCGGCCTGCCGCGGGCGTTATTTCGGATCGAGGCGCAGGCGCGCGATGTATGGCAGGTGGTCCGACAGCCACGCGGCTTCGCCGGACGGCGCGCGCCATTCGAGCGGCGTCAGGCCGCGCACGAACATCTTGTCGAGCGCGAGCGCCGGCGAGAACGCGGGGAACGTGCGGCCCGATTCGCCGAGCAGCGTCGCGACCTCGGACAGCCCGATCTCGCCGAACAGCGCGACCGAATCGTTGCGCCAGTCGTTGAAGTCGCCGGCGAGCATCAGCGGGCCGTCGCCCGCGTTGCGCACGATCCAGTGCGCGATCCAGTGCATCTGGCGCAGCCGCGCGGCGCGCGTGAGCGCGAGGTGCGCGCACAGCAGCGTGACCGGTCGGGCGCCCGCGAGCGTCGCGCGCGCGACCAGCAGCCCGCGCCGCTCGAAGCGGTGCGCGGAGATGTCCCAGCGGCCGCCGAGGTCGAGCGGATGCGGCGACAGGATCGCGTTGCCGTGCCGCCACGACGGCTTGAACACGTTCGGCCCGAGCGCGATCTGCCAGTCGAGCGCCTGCGCGATCTCGGTGGCCTGGCAATGCCACACGTCGTCGACCGTGTCGTCCATCGGCGCGCCGAAGCCCGCTGCGAGCATCGGGCGCGGCATGCGGCGCGCCATCGCTTCCTGCAGGAAATACACGTCGGCGTGAGTCGACTGCATCCAGTCGCGCATCGCGTTCCACGCGGTGAAGCCGAGCGGCGAGCGCCCTTTGTGCAGGTTCCAGCTGACGGCGGTGATTTCGTCGGGCGCGGCGTGCGGCTCGGCGAACGGCAAGGAGAGGGCATCGGCGGACATGACGTTCAGTCCTTCGCGACGTGCGCCCGCACGCGGTACACGAGATGCGGATGCTGCTCGACGAGCGTCCAGTCGGTCCAGGCGTCGCCGCCGACCGCCAGGCCGGGGTGGCTCGCGACGATTTGCCGCGGCGACGCCGGCACGCACGGATCGCTGCGCGTCGCGTTTTCGTCGTCGAGCGTTTCCTGCACGTCGAGCCCGAGCGACACGGTGTTCGCGCTGGCGTCGACGGCGAGCGGGGCGACCGTCACCGAGCGCGAGCGCTCGGTCGGCACGACGCGCGCGGCATTGCCGCAGCCCACCGGCACGGCGGCCGGGTAGCGATGGGTATCGGTGCGGGACTGGCCCACGGTGGTGTTTTGCTGGAACGTGTCGATCGTCTGACCGTCGCGCACCACCTGGATTTCCCATGCGACGACGGCCGGCGCGGGGCTCTGCGCATGGGCGGCGAGCACGACGCTCGCAAGCAGGACGGCCAGGCCGTGTTTCAGCATGAAACGTCTCCGGAAACGCGGGATAGCGGGGAACGGACGCACATCTTACGCCCGATCGATTTCGGTCGCGATGTGACGGGGCGTGCCGCGACAGGTTCGCAGCACGATCCGGTCCTGCTCGACAGGTAGGGCCGCGTCATGCGTTTTCAAGCGAAAAAGCGCGCGAACTCCGCGACGCTCGCGCGCTCGGTGACGAGGCGGTTCTCGATCGCGTCGGGGTCCGCCTGGCCGAGCGACATCCCGCAGACGAGCAGCTCGTTGGCGGGAATGTCGAGATGTTCGGCGACGATCCGGTGAAACGGCACGAACGCGGCTTGCGGGCAGGTATCGAGGCCGCGGGCGCGCGCGGCCGTCATCACGCCTTGCAGGAACATCCCGCAATCGAGCCACGCGCCATGTGTCATGACCCGGTCCAGCGTGAAGAACAGCGCGACCGGCGCATCGAAGAAACGGAAATTGCGCGCGTGCTGCGCATGCATGCGCGCCTTCTCGTCGCGGCCGATGTTCAACAGGCCGTACAGGTCCCAGCCGACCTTGCGGCGCCGGTCGATATACGGCGACACCCATTCGCGCGGGTAGTAGTCGTATTCGGCGACGTATTTCTCGTCGCGCGCGGGGTCGTCGTAGGCCGCGGTGAGCGCGGCGGCGAGCGCGTCGCGCGTGGCGCCCGTCGCGACGTACACGCGCCACGGCTGGATGTTGGTGCCCGACGGCGCGCGGCTCGCGGCTTCGAGGATCGCCTCGATCGTGTCGCGCGGCACGGGCGTCGGCAGGAACGCGCGGACCGCGCGGCGCGACTTGAGCGCGGCGTCGACGGCCTCGACGGAACGGATCGCGTCGGAATCGACGCGCGGGGAAGCAGCGTGGACGGGCATCGGCATACCTTCGGGCGGCGAGGCGTCAGGCGAGGTGCGGGGCTGTGTGCGGGCGATGCGCGGGCCCGATCGGCGAGCCCGGCGCGTGCGTCGTGAACGTTCGATCATACGCCGCGGCGCGCGGCCGTGCAGCGGGCGCGCGCTGTTAGCAGCAGAGTGCTCCGGCTGCTTGCTTGCACGGCGATGCGGGATCGTTACACTGAAATCGTAAGGGTCTGATGACCGTGTGACGGCAAGTGCAGCGAGGTGGGTATGACGACGGCGATGGTGAAACAGGAACTGGCGGTGGCGTCCTTCAGCACGGTGTACGACCTCGAGCAGGTCGAGACGGCGCTGGGCGACCTGAACGAGAGCGCGAGCGACGCGCTGCGCTCGACCTACGAGCGGATGCTCAAGACGGGGAATCTGCGCTTCTGCGTGAAGCCGAACCGGATGCCGTCGTTCGACGCGCTCGGCGAGGCGTTGCCGAATTTCGGCGAGCCGCTCGACGACGTGCGCAAGCAGATCGCCCTGTGTCTCGAGACGGACGACCGGCTCGAACTGATGCCGATCCTGCTGCTCGGGCCGCCCGGGATCGGCAAGACGCATTTCGCGAAGGCGCTCGCGCAGTTGCTCGGCACCGCGTACCACTACGTACCGATGAGTTCGCTGACGGCCGGCTGGATCCTGTCGGGCGCGTCGTCGCAATGGAAGAACGCGAAGCCCGGCAAGGTGTTCGACGCGCTCGTGAACGGCAGCTACGCGAACCCGGTGATCGCGGTCGACGAGATCGACAAGGCCGGCAGCGATGCGCAATACGATCCGCTCGGCGCGCTGTATGCGTTGCTCGAGCACGACACCGCGCGCGCGTTCGTCGACGAATTCGCGGAAGTGCCGATCAACGCGGGCAACGTGATCTGGATCGCGACCGCGAACGACGCGCACGCGATTCCGGAGCCGCTGCTCAACCGGATGAACGTGTACGAGATCGCGGCGCCCGATGCGGCCGGCGCGCGCCGGATCGCGCAGACGATCTACGACGAGATCCGCACGTCGCATGCGTGGGGGCGGCGCTTCCCCGAGACGCTCGGCGACGATGCGCTCGACGTGCTGGCCGCGACGCCGCCGCGCACGATGCGCCGCGCGCTGCTGCACGCGTTCGGCGCCGCGCGGCTCGACGGCCGCGACGCGATCGGGCCGGCCGACATCCGCGCCGACGAAGGCGCGGCGAAGCGCCGCCCGATCGGCTTCTGACGCCGCCCCGCGCGCACCGCTGCGGCGTGCGCGCGGGGTGTGCGCGGCGTGTGGATCGCACGCCCGGCCACTTCGTTGTCCGCACCCCCGTCCGTATCGTCGCGACACGATGCGCACGCGTTCGGCAAGCGGGCGAACCGGGACGTACAATTCTTTTCTCTCCCTTCGACGCGCGAGCAGCGCGAAAAGCCATGGAGCAGACGGATTGTGTCGTGATCGGCGCGGGTGTCGTCGGTCTGGCGATTGCGCGCGAGCTGGCCGCGCGCGGGCGTGAAACGATCGTGCTCGAGGCGGCCGACGCGATCGGCACGGGCACGAGTTCGCGCAACAGCGAGGTGATTCATGCGGGGCTCTACTATCCGCGCGGGTCGCTGAAGGCGACGTCGTGCGTGCATGGGCGCGACATGCTGTACGAATTCTGCGACACGCATCACGTGCCGCACCAGCGCACCGGCAAGCTGCTGGTCGCGACGAGCGCCGCGCAAGTGAAGCAGTTGAAGGCGATCGGCGCGCGCGCGGCCGAAAACGGCGTGCTCGACCTGTTGCCGCTCACGCGCGCCGAGGCGCAGACGCTCGAGCCCGCGCTCGAATGCGTGGAGGCGCTGTTCTCGCCGTCGACCGGCATCGTCGACAGCCATCAGCTGATGCTCGCGCTGCTCGGCGACGCGCAACGCGACGGCGCGATGTGCGCGCTGCAATCTCCGGTCGAAGCGATCGACGTGCTGCGCGGCGGGCGCTTCATCGTGCGTACCGGCGGCGCCGCGCCGACCGAGATCGAGGCTGCATGCGTGATCAACAGCGCGGGGCTCGGCGCGCAGGCGCTCGCGCACCGCACGCGCGGCCTCGATCCGCGCTGGGTGCCGCCGCTCTATCTCGCGCGCGGCAACTATTTCAGCCTGTCGGGCCGTGCGCCGTTCTCGCACCTGATCTACCCGATGCCCGATCGCGCGGGGCTCGGCGTGCACCTGACGTTCGATCTCGGCGGGCAGGCGCGCTTCGGCCCGGACGTCGAGTGGTGCGATTCGCTGCGCTATGAAGTCGATCCGGCGCGCGCGGGCACGTTTTACGCATCGATCCGCGCATTCTGGCCGGGCCTGCCCGACGACGCGCTGCAGCCGGCGTACGCGGGCATCCGGCCGAAGGTCGCGGGGCCCGGCGAGCCGCCGGCCGACTTCATCGTGCAGGGGGCGGCTCAACACGGCGTGCGCGGGCTCGTGAACCTGTTCGGCATCGAGTCGCCGGGGCTCACCGCGTCGCTCGCGCTCGCGCAGCGCGTCGGCGACATGGTGTCGCGCGCGTGACGCACGGCCCGCCGCCGTGCGTGCGGGCCGCGTGACGCCCGTGTGGAATCCCTTATCTCCGGCATTTCGGCGCGCACATTTATTCGCTTGGCGGTTATTCTGTTGAACGCCGTCGCCAGAACGGCTTTCAAACCGATAACGTTGGAGCGAGTCCCCATGAAAACATCCCGTCGGAGTTTCCTGATCACGAGCATCGGTGCGGTGTCCGCGCTGGCGCTGTCGCGCGAAGCGCTGGCCGATGCGCCGATGCTGTCGGAAACCGATCCGACCGCGGTGGCGCTCGGCTACAAGGCCGATGCCACGAAGGTCGACAAGACGAAGTACCCGAAATACGCAGCGGGCCAGGATTGCGCGGCCTGCATGCTGTACCAGGGCAAGAAGGGCTCGGCGTCGGGCCCGTGCGGCGCGTTCCCCGGCAAGCAGGTGTCGGCGAAGGGCTGGTGCAGCGCCTTCTCGAAGATGGGTTGAGGCCCGTGCGGCATCGTGCGATGCCGCAAAGCGGCGAAAACCGCAACACGCTCGCCGTCGTTCGATGGCGGGCGTTTTTTATTGCTTGAAAACGGTTCCGTCGCTTTCTACACTCGCTGCACACCAGCGCGCCGCGGCATCCCGCGCGCCGAACCGCCCGACACGGCGAATTCACGAGGACGAGGCACGCATGGCGACGATTGCGAATTCAACGAAAACGGCCCGGCCCGAGCGCGCGCTGAACCGGCGCGCCGTGGTGGCCGCCGTGATCGGCAATGCGCTCGAGTGGTACGACTTCACGGTGTTCGGCTTCATGACCGTCGTGATCGCCGAGCTGTTCTTCCCCACTTCCAGCGAATACTCGTCGCTGCTGCTCACCACCGCGACGTTCGGCGTCGCGTTCTTCATGCGCCCGATCGGCGGCATCGTGTTCGGGCTGTACGCGGATCGCGCGGGCCGCAAGGCCGCGCTGTCGCTCGTGATCCTGCTGATGACGGCCGGCATCTTCCTGCTTGCGATCGCGCCGCCCTATGCGGCGATCGGCATCGGCGGCCCGATCCTGATCGTGCTCGGCCGCCTGCTGCAGGGCTTCTCCGCGGGCGGCGAATTCGGCAGCGCGACGGCGCTGCTGATCGAAGCGGCGCCGTTCTCGAAACGCGGTTTCTACGGCAGTTGGCAGATGGCGAGCCAGGCGGGCGCGCTGCTGATCGGCGCGCTCGTCGGCGCGGCCGTCACGCGCGGGCTGTCGCACGACGCGCTGCGCAGCTGGGGCTGGCGCGTGCCGTTCATCCTCGGGCTCGTGATCGGCCCGATCGGCTTCTACATCCGCCGCCATCTCGCCGATTCCGAAGCATTCCTGCATGCGCAGCAGAGCGCGCGTCGCGCGACGCTCGGCGAAGTGTTCACGCGCCACCCGCGCGAGGTGCTGTGCGGGCTCGGCTCGGTGATCGCGCTCACCGTGACGATCTACGTGCTGATCAGCTATCTGCCGACCTTCGCGGTGAAGCAGCTGAAGCTGCCCTATGCGGAATCGTTCTACGCGGTGATCGTCGGCAATCTGCTGCTGATGGTGCTGTCGCCGATCGCGGGCGCGTGGTCGGATCGCATCGGCCGCAAGGGGCTGTCGCTGTGGTCGCTGGTGCTGACGTTCGCGCTGATGTATCCGCTGTTCGCGTGGCTCGACGCCGCGCCGAGCATCGGGCGGCTGATCGCGGTGCAGGCCGTGCTGTCGGTGACGCTCGCGGGCTACTACGGGCCGTTCGGCGCGATGATCGCCGAGCTGTTCCCGGCCAACGTGCGCTCGACCGGCCTGTCGATCGCGTACAACGTCGCGGTGATGCTGTTCGGCGGCTTCGGCCAGTTCATCGTCACGTGGCTGATCAAGGCGACCGGCACGCCGCTCGCGCCGACCTACTACGTGATGGCGGGAATCGCGCTGTCGATCGTCGCGGTCGCGTTCGTGCCCGCCCGCAGCGCCGACCTCGACGCGCCGGCGTGACGACATGACGATTTGAAGACGCTCATCCCATCGTTTCGCGAAACGCAATGATGTACTGCAGAACGCGGGGACATCGTGCGTCGCCCCGTCGTGTTCGCACCCGAATTGTTTAGTCGTCGAACGAAACAGGCGCGAAATGCACGGAATCGGCGCTCGCGCGCGTTGTCGCATTTTTTACCCCCACTAAAAATCGGCAAAAACCCGGCGCGCATATGGAAGAGTTTTTTCTCCAGCTTGTTGCCGCATCGTTAGCTCAAGTAATATCCGCGTACGCCGGACCCTGGCGGGACCGGTTCCGATCTGGAGACCTGGAGGAAACATGGAATACAACCGTCTGTTGCACACCCTGCGTGTTACCGCCATGGCAGGCGTGGCAGCGGCATCGCTCGGCGTCGCGGGCTCTGCATTCGCACAGATCCCGAACAAAACGCTCGTCTACTGCTCAGAAGGCAGCCCGGCGGGTTTCGATTCCGCGCAATTTACGACCGGCGTCGATTTCACCGCCGCCACGTTCACCGTCTACAACCGCCTCGTCGAATTCGAGCGCGGCGGCACGAAGGTCGAGCCCGGCCTCGCCGAGAAGTGGGACGTGTCGTCCGACGGCAAGGTGTACACGTTCCACCTGCGCCACGGCGTGAAGTTCCACACGACCGACTTCTTCAAGCCGACGCGTGAATTCAACGCGGACGACGTGCTGTTCACGTTCCAGCGCATGCTCGACCCGAACAATGCGTTCCGCAAGGCGTACCCGGTGTCGTTCCCGTACTTCACCGACATGGGCCTCGACAAGCTGATCACGAAGGTCGAGAAGGTCGACCCGTACACCGTGAAGTTCACGCTGGCCGAGCCGAACGCGCCGTTCATCCAGAACATGGCGATGGAATTCGCGTCGATCCTGTCGGCCGAATACGGCGACCAGCTGATGAAGGCCGGCAAGGCCGCCGACATCAACCAGAAGCCGATCGGCACGGGCCCGTTCATCTTCCGCAGCTACACGAAGGATGCGACGATCCGCTTCGACGGCAATCCCGATTACTGGAAGAAGGGCGAAGTGAAGCTCTCGAAGCTGATCTTCTCGATCACGCCGGATCCGGGCGTGCGCGTGCAGAAGATCAAGCGCAACGAATGCCAGGTGATGAGCTATCCGCGCCCGGCCGACATCGCGACGCTGAAGGCCGATTCGAACGTCGACATGCCGTCGCAGGCCGGCTTCAACCTCGGCTACCTCGCGTACAACGTCGAGCACAAGCCGGTCGACAAGCTCGAAGTGCGTCAGGCGCTCGACATGGCGATCAACAAGAAGGCGATCCTCGAGTCCGTCTACCAGGGCGCCGGCCAGGCCGCGAACGCGCCGATGCCGCCGACCCAATGGTCGTACGACAAGAACCTGAAGCTGCCGCCCTACGACACCGCGAAGGCGAAGGCGCTGCTCGCGAAGGCAGGCTTCCCGAACGGTTTCGAGATCACGCTGTGGGCGATGCCCGTGCAGCGCGCGTACAACCCGAACGCCCGCCTGATGGCCGAGATGATCCAGGCCGACTGGGCGAAGATCGGCGTGAAGGCGAAGATCGTCACGTATGAATGGGGCGAGTACATCAAGCGCGCGCACTCGGGCGAGCAGGACACGATGCTGATCGGCTGGACGGGCGACAACGGCGACCCCGACAACTGGCTCGGCACGCTGCTCGGCTGCGAAGCGATCAAGGGCAACAACTTCTCGCACTGGTGCTACAAGCCGTTCGACGAACTGGTCCAGAAGGGCCGCACGACGACGGGCCAGGACGCGCGCACGAAGCTCTACACGCAGGCGCAGCAGATCTTCGCGCAACAGCTGCCGTTCTCGCCGATCGCGAACTCGACCGTCTACCAGCCGGTGCGCAAGAACGTGGTCGACATGCGTATCGAACCGCTCGGCTATGCGCGTTTCGACGGTGTCAGCGTGAAGTAACCGGGCTGGCGTAAGCTGTCGTCATTGAGAAAACCGGCTTGAAATCATCCGGCGGCGAGGGGCCAGAAGCCCTTCGTCGCCGGTCGCACATTTCCCACAAGAAAATACGAGACGCATCATGTTCAGATTCGTGTTGCGCCGCGTGGGGATGGTGATCCCGACTTTCATCGGCATCACCATCCTGGCGTTTGCGCTGATTCACCTGATACCGGGCGACCCCATCGAAGTGATGATGGGCGAGCGCGGCGTCGATCCCGCGATGCACGCGGAGGCGATGAAACGCCTCGGGCTCGACCAGCCGCTGCCCCTGCAGTATCTCCACTACATCGGCCGGGCGCTGCATGGCGACCTCGGCATGTCGATCATCACCAACACGAGCGTCGCGGGCGAGTTCTTCGCGCGCTTCCCTGCGACGGTCGAGCTGTCGCTGTGCGCGCTCGTGTTCGCGCTCGCGGTCGGGCTGCCGGCCGGCGTGATCGCCGCGCTGCGGCGCGGCTCGGTCGTCGATCACGGCGTGATGGGCACCGCGCTCACCGGCTATTCGATGCCGATCTTCTGGTGGGGGCTGATCCTCATCATGGTGTTCTCGTCATATCTCGGCTGGACGCCCGTGTCCGGGCGCATCGCGGTCGAATACGATTTCCCGCACCCGACCGGCTTCATGCTGATCGACGCGCTGCTCGCGCCGGACGAAGGCTCGTTCAAGTCGGCGGTGAGCCACCTGATCCTGCCCGCGATCGTGCTCGGCACGATCCCGCTCGCGGTGATCGCGCGGATGACGCGCTCGTCGATGCTCGAAGTGCTGCGCGAGGACTACATCCGCACCGCCCGCGCGAAAGGGCTGTCGCCCGTGCGCGTGGTCGTCGTGCATGCGCTGCGCAATGCGCTGATCCCGGTCGTCACCGTGATCGGCCTGCAGATCGGCACGCTGCTTGCTGGCGCCGTGCTGACCGAGACGCTCTTTTCGTGGCCCGGCGTCGGCAAGTGGCTGATCGATGCGATCGGCCGCCGCGACTATCCGGTCGTCCAGGGCGGCATCCTGCTGATCGCGACGCTCGTGATCGTCGTGAACCTGGTCGTCGACCTGCTGTACGGCGTGCTGAATCCGCGCATCCGCCACACGAGGTAATCCCATGAGCAATCTGCAAAACACCCTGCCGACCGAATCCGCGCCGGCCGGCGGCCGTGCGCTCGCGCTGCGCGAGTTCTGGGCCAACTTCTCGCGCAACCGCGGCGCCGTCGGCGCGGGCATCGTCGTGATCGTGCTGATCGCAGTCGCGCTGCTCGCGCCGCTGATCGCGCCGCACAGCCCGGTCGAGCAATATCGCGACTACGTGAAGATTCCGCCCGCGTGGCTCGCCGGCGGCAACTGGCAATTCATCCTCGGCACCGACGAAGCGGGCCGCGACATCCTTTCGCGGCTGATGTTCGGCGCGCGGATGTCGTTCTGGATCGGCTTCGTGTCGGTCGTGCTCGCGCTGATCCCCGGCATCGTGCTCGGGCTCGTCGCCGCGTTCTTCCAGAAGTGGGCCGACACGCCGGTGATGCGCATCATGGACGTGCTGCTCGCGCTGCCGTCGCTGCTGCTCGCGGTCGCGGTCGTCGCGATCATCGGCCCGGGCCTCACCAACACGATGTTCGCGATCGCGATCGTCGCGCTGCCGGCCTACGTGCGTCTCACGCGCGCATCGGCGCTCGGCGAGCTGCAGAAGGAATACGTGACCGCGTCGCGCGTGGCCGGCGCCGGCACGCTGCGCCTGATGTTCTCGCAGGTGCTGCCGAACTGCACGGCGCCGCTGATCGTGCAGGCGACGCTCGGCTTCTCGTCGGCGATTCTCGACGCGGCCGCGCTCGGCTTCCTCGGCCTCGGCGTGCAGCCGCCGACCGCCGAGTGGGGCGCGATGCTCGCGTCCGCGCGCGACTACATCGACAACGCGTGGTGGATCGTGACGATGCCCGGCCTGTCGATCCTGATTTCGGTGCTCGCGATCAACCTGCTCGGCGACGGGCTGCGCGACGCGCTCGATCCCAAACTGAAGCGGATGGCGTGATATGAAACGACCCCCACACTCTCTTCGTTCGTTGCCCCCCAAGGGGGCGGTCATCCTCCTTGGTGGGGCGACCCGGCGGAGGATGACATGACCCAGAATCTCCTGACCATCCGCAATCTCGCGGTGAACTTCAACGGCCTGCCCGCGGTCGACCGGATCAACCTGTCGGTCGCGCCGGGCGAGGTGGTAGGCGTCGTCGGCGAATCGGGCTCGGGCAAGAGCGTGACGATGATGGCGCTGATGGGCCTGATCGACGCGCCCGGCAAGGTGACGGCCGACGAGGTCACGTTCGACGGCGTCGATCTCCTGAAGGCATCGCCGAAGGCGCGCCGCAAGATCGTCGGCAAGGACATCGCGATGGTGTTCCAGGACGCGCTGACGAGCCTGAACCCGAGCTACACGGTCGGCTACCAGATCAAGGAAGTGCTGAAGCTGCACGAAGGGCTGCGCGGCGACGCGCTGCACCGGCGCGCGCTCGAACTGCTCGACCAGGTCGGCATTCCCGATGCGAAGAACCGCATCGCGTCGTTCCCGCACCAGATGTCGGGCGGGATGAACCAGCGCGTGATGATCGCGATGGCCGTCGCGTGCAACCCGAAGCTCCTGATCGCCGATGAGCCGACCACCGCGCTCGACGTGACGATCCAGGCGCAGATCATGGATCTGCTCGTGAAGCTGCAGAAGGAACGCGGGATGGCGCTCGTGCTGATCTCGCACGATCTGGCCGTGGTGTCGGAGGTCGCGCATCGCGTCGCGGTGATGTACGCGGGCGAAGTCATCGAGACCAATCGCGTGCCCGACATCTTCCGCGCGCCGCATCATCCGTACACCGAAGCGCTGCTCGCGGCGATTCCCGAGCACAATCAGGGGGCGCGTCGCCTTGCCGCATTGCCGGGCATGGTGCCGGGCCGCGATGATCGCCCGTCCGGGTGCCTGTTCGCGCCGCGCTGCAAGTACGTCGTCGACGATTGCCGCAAGGCGCGGCCGGCGCTCGACGCGCTGGTGTCGGGCAACGACGCGATGCGCGCGCGCTGCATCAAGCCGCTCAATCTTTCCAACCTCGACCTGACGGGAGGCGCACGATGAATGCTGTCAACGAAACGCCTCGCGCATCGCACGACGAGGAAGCGGTACTGGTGGCCGACGGCCTCGCGAAGCACTACACGGTGAAGCGCGGGATGTTCGGGCAGGGCACGGTGAAGGCGCTGAACGGCGTGTCGTTCTCGCTGAAGCGCGGCAAGACGCTCGCCGTCGTCGGCGAGTCGGGCTGCGGGAAGTCGACGCTCGCGCGCCAGTTGACGATGATCGAGACGCCCACCGCGGGCAGCCTCGTGATCGACGGCAAGAACGTCGCCGGCGCGAACCGCGAGACGGTCGCCGATCTGCGCCGCCGCGTGCAGATGGTGTTCCAGAACCCGTTCGCGTCGCTGAACCCGCGCAAGACCGTCGAGCAGACGCTCGCCGAGCCGCTCGAGATCAACGTGAACCTGACGGCCGCCGAGCGCGCCGCGCGCATCGCGCAGATCATGCGCACGGTCGGTCTGCGCCCCGAGCACGCGAAGCGCTATCCGCACATGTTCTCGGGCGGCCAGCGCCAGCGGGTCGCGATCGCGCGCGCGATGATCCTCGATCCGCGCATCGTCGTCGCCGACGAGCCGGTGTCCGCGCTCGACGTGTCGATCCAGGCGCAGATCCTGAACCTGTTCATGGATCTGCAGGAGCAGTTCAAGACGAGCTACGTGTTCATTTCGCACAACCTGTCGGTGGTCGAGCACGTCGCGGACGACGTGATGGTGATGTACTTCGGCAGCGTCGCCGAGCTCGGCGACAAGGCGACGATCTACGCGCGGCCGCGCCATCCGTACACGCGGGCGCTGATGTCGGCGACGCCGGCGATCTTTGAGGAAGATCGCCGCGTGCAGATCAAGCTGCAGGGCGAGTTGCCGTCGCCGCTCAATCCGCCGTCGGGCTGCGCGTTCCACCAGCGCTGCCCGTACGCGGTCGAGCGGTGCCGCGTCGAGGAGCCGCCATTGCGCGAAGTCGACGGCCGGCGCGTGGCCTGCCATCGCGCCGAGGAGGTCGGGGAGGAGAATGCCTGAAGCGTTGGCGGCGCGCGTGTCCGGCGTGCGCCGTGCGGGAGCCGGCGGCGCGCGCGCGATGCGCGCGTATCGCTACGCGCGGCGCTGGAGCGTGCGTACCGTCACGGGCGCGGCGCTGGCCGGCGCGTGCGTGGCGGCCAGCGTCGTGGTTCCCGTCGAACCGGCACGCGCCGAAGGGCGTGCGCCGGCCACTTCGCCGATTCATCCGTCGCAGGTGCCGCCGCCCGGCATGAGCCTGCCCGGCTTCCATGCGCCGGCCGTGTCCGACGGCACGGTGTCGCGCGGCACCGTGCGCGTGCAGCCGGCGCGCATGCCGTTCTACGTGGCGACCAAGGGCAAGGTCACGCTCTACGTGCTCGGCACGCTGCATACGGGCGATCCGTCCGATTACCCCAGCGCGCAGCCGTTCCGGCCGCGTATCCTCGCGGCGCTCGCCGCATCGCCGACGCTCGCGCTCGAGCTGTCGCCCGACGATCTGCTCGAATCGCAGGACGACGTGTCGAAGTACGGCGTGTGCCGCTACCCGTGCCTGCAGCGCCTGCTTTCCGAGCCGCTGTGGCAGCAGCTCGCGGCGCGCCTGCGCGGCAACCCGGCCGCGCTCGCCGAGATCCGCAAGATGCGGCCGTGGCTCGCGGCGCTCGTCGTCGAGACCTACGATTCGCTGTCGGCCGGACTGCAGACCGAATACGGCACCGAGGCGCAGCTGCAGAACGTATTCCTGAAGAAGAAAGGCGGGCGCGTGATCGGGCTCGAGACGCTCGCCGAACAGATGCGCGCGTTCACCGGGCTGACGCTCGCCGAGCAGCGCGAGATGCTCGCGCAGGACATGGTGCAGACACCCGCGCAGAACGCCGACGACATCAAGGCGCTGCATCGACTGTGGCGAATTGGCGACGCCGATGCGATCGCCGCGTGGGCCGTCGCGAAGAGCGAACGGCTCGCGCGTTCGAAGGCGTTGTCGGCGTCGCTCGACAACAAGATCGTGTACGAGCGCAACCGGCGCTTCGTTGCACGGATGACGGCAATCGCCGCGCCAAACCGGCCGCTGTTCGTCGCGATCGGCGCGCTGCATCTGGGTGGCTCGCGCGGCGTGCTCGAATTGTTGCGCCAGCAAGGATACCGGGTCGACGCGAACTGATCGCGTCCGGCCGCCCGCACCGATCGTCCCCTGTTTGATCGACGTCGCGCGCCACGCGCGAAGCGCTTGCGCGCGGGCAGCGGTCGATAAGGAAAACCCTCGAAACTTCGGAAAATAGCGTTTAAAACGATTGACATCCCGTTCGGCCGATATCTATTCTTCATCCCACAAGTTGAAAAAATGAAAAGAATAGATAAGTTCTACGGGGTAGCAGAAATAAAGCGCGGGGTGAGCGTCGCCGGCACGTGAAGCACGTGCCGGCCGCGGAGAGTCTGCATGCACGGCGGGGCCAATCGTCGTCGAACAACACATGCATGCAGGTCGACTTGCACATAAGCGACGTTCCGTCGTCTGACCGGGGAAGGCAGTGATCGGGCGGCGGCGGACGTTTTTTAATCCGGAATATTTTTCCGGTCACCGTCGAAAGACGGTTTCGGGGGATGAATCGACAGACGGCGAAGCCGCGGCGATTGCATCAACGTAAAAGCGCCACGAGGGCGCTTTTTTCTTTGGTGCGACGAAAACGTGCGGCGCGCAGGCAGGTGCCGACTGCTTCGCTACGCGCCTTCGTCGGCCTGCACCGCCCCGGGCGCAACCACGTCGACGCCGGCGGCCTCGAGCGCCGCGCGGATCCGCTTCGCGAACGCCAGCGCATGCGGCCCGTCGCCGTGCAGGCAGACGGTCTGCGCATTGAGCGGCACCCATTCGCCGCTCAGCGCGCGCACCTGCCGGTTGCGCACCATGTCGAGCGTGCGCGCGAGCACCGCGTCTTCGTCGTCGATCAACGCGCCAGGCTGGCTGCGCGGCACCAGCGAGCCGTCCGCGCGGTAGCCGCGATCGGCGAACACTTCCTCCACCGCGGCGAGCCCCGCCTGCCGCGCGGCCGCGACGAACACGCTGTTCGCGAGCCCGAACACCGCGAGCGACGGATCGAAGTCGTGGATCGCGGACACCACCGCGTCGGCGATCAGCGGGTCGCGCGCGGCCTGGTTGTACAGCGCGCCGTGCGGTTTCACGTGCGCGATGCGCCCGCCCTCGGCCTGTGCGATCGCCGACAGCGCGCCGAGCTGGTACAGCACGCCCGCATAGATGTCGCCGGCCGGCAGCTGCATTTCCTTGCGGCCGAAATTCTCCGGATCGTGAAAGCTCGGGTGCGCGCCGATCGACACGCCTTTCTGCACGGCCCAGCGCACGCAGTCGCGCATCGCATTCGCGCCGCCTGCATGCCAGCCGCATGCGATGTTCGCCGACGTGACGAGGTCGAGCAGCGCCTCGTCCGATCCGCATCCTTCGCCGAGATCGGCATTCAGATCGATTTCCATATGTTCCTCGTCCACTGGTTGCGTGGCCCGTCCTTCTCCTGCTTCCGCCATTGTCACGCCGCGCGCGATTGGGCGCGGCGGCGCGCTTCCTCGCGCATCTCGATCGCGACGTCGATCTGCCGCAGGTACGCCCGTTCCGCGACGAGGGCGGCGCGCGCGGCGTCGGCCGTCGTGCGCACGAAGCGGATCGGCAGGTTGAGGCGCGCCTGCGCGAGCTTCCACAGGTCGGCGCGGATCACCGTGCCGATCTTCGGGTAGCCGCCGGTGGTCTGCGCGTCGTGCATCAGCACGATCGGCTGGCCGTTCGGCGGCACCTGGATCGTACCCGGCAGCACCGCGTGCGACAGCAGCTCGACCGGCCGCTCGCGCACGAGCTCGGCGCCGGCGAGGCGATAGCCCATCCTGTTGCTGTTCGCGGTGACGAGCCATTCCTCGTCCCAGAACGCCTGCTGCGAATCGGCCGCGAACGACGCGTAGTCGGGGCCCGGCAGCACGCGCACGGGCATCGCCCACGGCGCATGGGCGGGGCGGTGACGGCGCGGCGGCTCGTCGACGCGCACGAACGCGCACCACGCCGGCGCCTTCACGCCGAATTCGGGCGCGTCGGCCGCGAGGCAGCCCGCGCCGGCCGGCGGCACGCCGACCGGCAGCCGGTCGCCGTCGCGCAGCGTGCGGCCGCCGAGGCCGCCGAAGCGCGACGCGAGATCGGTGCTGCGCGAGCCGAGCATCGGCAGCACGTCGATGCCGCCCGCAATACAAAGATAGCCGCGCATGCCGCGCTTCGCGGCCGGCAGCACGAGCGTCTGGCCGGCGTCGACCGGCAGGCTCCACCACGAATACACGGGCTTGCCGTCGAGCGTCGCGCCGAATTCGGTGCCGGTGATCGCGATGCGCGTGGCGCGCGTGAAGCGGAACGTGGCGGGGCCGATCGTGATTTCGACGGCCGCGGCGTCGGGGCGGTTGCCGACGAGCCGGTTGCCGACTTCGAGCGCGAGGCCGTCGAGCGCGCCGCCTTGCGCGACGCCGAGATGGCGCATGCCGCGGCGCCCGAGATCCTGCACGGTCGACAGCGGGCCGGCCCGCACGACCTCGACGGTGCCCGGTGCGTTGCTCTGGGTCATCGTGCGTCGACTCCCGCAATGGTGAAGCGTACGCGGTCGCCGGGCAGCAGCAGCGTCGGCTGCGGCCGCGCCGGATCGAACAGCCGGTGCGACGTGCGGCCGATCAGTTGCCAGCCGCCGGGCGACGTAGCCGGGTAGATGCCCGTCTGCGCGCCGCCGATGCCGACCGAGCCCGCTGGCACCTCGAGCCGCGGCGCCGCGCGGCGCGGCGTATGCAGCGACGCGTCGAGGCCGCCCAGATACGCGAAGCCCGGCTGGAATCCGACGAAGAACACGACGTAGGCGCCGGCCGCGTGGCGCGCGACGACCTCGTCGGCCGACAGGCCCGTGTGCGCGGCGACGGCGGCGAGATCGGGGCCGGCGGCCCCGCCGTACTCGACCGGGATTTCGACCTCGCGGCCGTCCGTGTGCTCGACGTCGGCCGTCTCCCACGCGTCGCGCAGCGCGGGCGTGAGCGAGTCGGCCGTCGCGGCGAGCGGGTCGAACACGATGGTCAGGTTATTCATGCCGGGGACGACGTCGATCACGTCGGGCCATGCGCGCGCGGCCGCGGCCACGGCCCAGACGCGGCGCTGGCAATCGAGCGTGGCGGGCGGCGGGACCTCGCAGACGAGGGCGGCATCGCCGAGCGGATAAATGCGGGGTGGCGTCATCGGACTGGCACGGTTCGGACGGCAATGGTAGCGCACATTGTCAATAAAATATCGACAACTTCTCAATAAGCGTTTTCGCCTAGCTCGTCGGCCGGGGCTTCTGGCGTACACTCGGGCACATCCTGTCATCCGGCTTGCGCCGCCTTTCCATGAAGCGTCCTGCGACCAAGATCGTGTCATCCGAACACCTCGTTTCCGATTCGAGCGCGGAGCTGTCGGAGTTCGAATACGGGCTCATCATGGCCGGCAACGCGTTCAACCGCTGGATGGTGCGCTGCATGTCGGCGGCGGGCGCGAAGGACATGACGGCGGTCGAGGTCTCGCTGCTGCATCACGTCAGCCATCGCGAACGCAAGAAGAAGCTCGCCGACATCTGCTTCGTGCTCAATATCGAGGATACGCACGTCGCGACCTATGCGCTGAAAAAACTGATCGCCCGCGGCTATGTGAAAAGCGAGAAGAGCGGCAAGGAAGCGTTCTTCTTCGCGACCGACGCGGGCCGCGAGCTGTGCCTGAAGTACCGCGAGGTGCGCGAGCATTGCCTGATCGAGACGCTGAAGGAAAGCGGGCTCACCAACGAGCAGATCGGCGACGCGGCGCAGTTGCTGCGCAACGCATCGGGCCTCTACGACACGGCCGCGCGCGCGGCGGCGTCGCTGTAAACGATCGCGGAAACGGTCGGTCGCCGCGACGCGCGCGCCATCATTCGGCGGCCGGGTAAAGCGCACCGTCGGTGACGATCCAGCGCAGCGCGAGATCGTGCGCCTCGGCCGGCAGCGCATCGACGCGGCACGCTTCGTACGCGATGCCGACCGTCACGGGCGGCGTGTCGCTCGGCCATGCGGCGAGCGTGCGGTCGTAGTAGCCGCCGCCGTAGCCGAGCCGGTAGCGCTGCGCATCGAATCCCACGCACGGAATCAGCAAAAGATCGGGCACGACGACGATGCCCGACGCCGGTTCGGGAATCCGGTGATGGCCTTCGCGCATCGGCGTGTGCGCGTCCCACGCATGAAACGCGAGCGGCGTGTGACGCTCGCCGATCACCGGCAACGCGGCGCACCGGCCGGCGCCCGTCGCGCACCATGCGAGCACGGCCTCGCGCGCATCGAATTCACCCGGCAGCGGCCAGTAGAACCCGACCGTGCACGGCGCCAGGCGATCGAGCAGCGTGCGCAGCCGCGCATCGAGCGCGGCGTTCGCGGCGGGCTGCGACGCGGCGTCGCGACGGGCGCCGGACAGCGTTTTGCGCAGCGCAACCTTCGGGTTCGGCACAGGGTTGCATGCTATGCTTTCGCTCACTTCGTGCTCCATTCAAAACGATGTCTAACAGCCTTTTCCGAGTATATCGCGCGGTCGCGCTCGCGCTTTCGGCCGCCGCGCTTGTCGCCGGCACGACCGCATGCGCCGCACCGAACGACGACACGCTCCCCGGCGATGACCAGATCTTCGTGCAGCTTCGCGAAGCCGCACGCCGCAACGACGCCGCGAAGGCCGCGCAGCTCGCATCGATGATCCCGAACTATCCGGTGCCGTCCTACGTCGAGTATTTCCAGATCAAGCCGCAGTTGTTCGATTCGACGGGCCGCGCGCGCGTCGATGCGCCGGACGCGCCCGTGCAGTCGTTCCTGCAGCGCTACGACGGCCAGGCGATCGCCGATCGCCTGCGCAACGACTACCTGCTCGTGCTCGGCGCGCGCCACGACTGGCGCAATTTCGACGACCAGTACAAGCGCTTCGTGCTTGACGACGACACGCAGGTCAAGTGCTATGCGCTCGAATCGCGCGCGGCGCGCAACGAGAACGTCGCCGACGCGGCGCGCGCGCTGCTCGTCGAGCCGAAGAACTACGGCGATGCGTGCGTCGACCTGATCACCGCGCTCGCCGTCAACCAGCAGTTCACGAGCGACGACGTGTGGCAGCAGGCGCGCCTCGCGTACGAGCAGAACTACACGACGCTCGGCGGCAAGATCGTCGACGCGCTCGGCCCGCGCCCCGCGGGCTTCGACCAGGCGACGAGCGCGCCGCCGCTGTATCTCGCGCGCGGCGTCGGGGCTGACGCCGCATCGCATCAGCTCGCGCTGATCGCGCTCGGCCGCATGGCGCGCAACGATCCGGACGCCGCCGCCGGGATGCTGACGACGCTCGCGCCTTCGCTGACCAAGCAGGAACAGGCGATCGCGTGGGGCGCGATCGGCTACCAGGGCGCGATCAAGCGCTCGCCGATGGCGTCGGTCTGGTATGCGAAATCGGCGAACGCGCCGCTGTCGAACCCGGGCTACGAATGGCGCACGCGCGCCGCGCTGCTCGCCGGCAACTGGCCGATGGTGCGCTGGTCGATCGAGCAGATGCCGCCGTCGCTGCGCGACGATCCGGCGTGGATCTACTGGCATGCGCGCGCGCTCAAGCAGAGCGGCGACACGCTGCAGGCGAACCAGGAATTCGAGCAGGTCGCCGGCCAGTTCAACTTCTACGGGCAGTTGGCCGGCGAAGAGCTCGGCCAGCGCACGACGATTCCGCCGCGCACGAAGGTGAGCGACGCCGAGATCGACGCGATGGGCAAGATTCCGGGCTTCGCGCTCGCGCAACGCTTCTACGCGCTGAACCTGCGCCTCGAAGGCAATCGCGAATGGAACTGGCCGCTGCGCGGGATGACCGATCGCCAGCTGCTCGCGGCCGCCGAATACGGCAAGCGCGTCGAGCTGCTCGACCGCACGGTCAACACGGCCGACCGCACGAAGGCCGAGCACGATTTCACGCTGCGCTATCCGTCGCCGTACCGCACGACCGTCGAGCGCTACGCGCAATCGACCGGCCTTGACGTCGAGTGGGCGTACGGGCTGATCCGCCAGGAATCGCGCTTCATCATCAGCGCGCGTTCGTCGGTGGGCGCGGGCGGCCTGATGCAGCTGATGCCGGCGACGGCCCAGATGGTCGCGAAGAAGCTCGGCATGGGCACGATCTCGCGTGCGCAGATGCACGACATCGACACCAACATCCAGCTCGGCACCTGGTATCTCGCGGACATCTACAACAACTTCGACAGCTCGCCGGTGCTCGCCACCGCCGGCTACAACGCGGGCCCGGGCCGGCCGCGCCAGTGGCGCCAGGTGTTGACGCGGCCGGTCGAAGGCGCGATCTTCGCGGAGACGATTCCGTTCAACGAGACGCGCGACTACGTGAAGAACGTGCTGTCGAACACCGTCTACTACGCGGCGCTCTTCGAGGGCAAACCGCAGTCGTTGAAGAAACGTCTCGGCATGATCTCGCCCTGATACACCGAACTGCCGCGCGAGACGCGGCAGTGTTCTTTTGAGGTTCGGAACATGGATCGCCAGACCGTCGCGCTGCTGGGCGGCACCGGCTTCATCGGCAGCCGGCTCGTCAATGCGCTGATCGACGCCGGCAAGCACGTGCGGATCGGCACGCGGCGGCGCGACCACGCGCGCCACCTGCAGATGCTGCCGATCGACATCGTCGAACTCGATGCGCTCGACACGCGCACGCTCGCGCGCTTCGTCGCCGGCGCGCACGCGGCGATCAACCTGGTCGGCGTGCTGCACGGCGGCCGCGGCACGCCGTACGGGCCCGGCTTCGAGCGCGCGCACGTCGCGCTGCCGGCCGCGCTCGCGACCGCCTGCACCGAGGTCGGCGTGCGGCGCCTGCTGCATATGAGCGCGCTCGGCGCCGATTCGCACGGCGCGAGCATGTACCAGCGCTCGAAGGGCGACGGCGAAGCCGCGCTGCATGCGATCGCGGCCACCGATTCGCTCGCGCTGACGATCTTCCGGCCGTCGGTCGTGTTCGGACCCGGCGACGCCTTCCTCAATACGTTCGCGAACCTGCAGCGCACGGTGCCCGTGCTGCCGCTCGCGATGCCCGACGCGCGCTTCCAGCCGGTGTTCGTCGGCGACGTCGTGCGCGCGTTCGTCAACACGCTCGATCTGGCGGGCGCGCACGGCAAGACCTACGAACTCGGCGGCCCGACCGTCTACACGCTCGAGCAACTGGTGCGCTATTGCGGCACGCTGGTCGGCCGGCAGGCACGCATCGTGCGGCTGCCCGACGCGCTTGCGCGGCTGCAGGCGAGCGTGTTCGAATGCCTGCCGGGCGAGCCCGTGCTCACGCGCGACAATCTCGCGACGATGTCGGTGCCGAACGTGCTGTCGGGGCCGCTCGCGCCGGAACTCGGGCTCTCGCCCGCGAGTCTCGAAAGCATTGCGCCCGCGTATCTCGGCGACGCGACGCAGCGCTCGCGATTCGACTGGTTCCGCTCGCGTCGCTAGCGCCCCGCCGCCGGTCGGCTCTTTCTTTTTCTTTTTCGCGTTTTCCGGAATTTCGCCATGAAGCTCGTCATTGGAGACAAGAACTATTCGTCGTGGTCGATGCGGCCGTGGCTGCTGCTCGCGCATTTCGGCATCCCGTTCGACGAGATCGTGGTCGAGCTGCGCCGCGACGACTCGGCCGCGCGCATCCGCGAATACTCGCCGACCGGCAAGGTGCCGTGCCTCGTCGACGATCACGGCGCGGCGATCTGGGATTCGCTCGCGATCGCCGAGACGCTCGCCGAGCGCTATCCGCAGTTTCCGATGTGGCCGGCCGACCCGCTCGCGCGTGCGCAGGCGCGCTGCGTGTCCGCCGAGATGCATTCGGGCTTCATGGCGCTGCGCACGCAGATGGGCATGAACATCCGCGCGTCGATGCCGGGGCGCGGCGCGACGCCCGAGGCGCTCGCCGACGTCGCGCGCATCGACGCGCTGTGGAGCGAATGCACCGAGGCGTCGGGCGGGCCGTTCCTGTTCGGCGAATTCGGGATCGCCGATGCGATGTATGCGCCGGTCGTGATGCGCTTCAACACGTATGCGCCGGCGCTGTCGCCGGAGGCGGCCGGCTATGCGGCGCGCGTGACGGCGCTGCCGGCCGTGCAGCGGTGGATCGATGCCGCGCGCCGCGAAACCAACGTGATTGCCGAATACGAACCGAACCCATGAACATCTACGCAGTAGGCGGAGCGATCCGCGACGCATTGCTCGGCGTGCCGGTGCAGGACCGCGACTACGTGGTGGTCGGCGCGACGCCCGAGCAGATGGCCGCGCAGGGCTTCCGGCCGGTCGGCAAGGATTTCCCGGTGTTCCTGCATCCGCAGACGCAGGAGGAATACGCGCTCGCGCGCACCGAGCGCAAGACGGCGGCCGGCTATCACGGCTTCCAGTTTCATTTCGCGCCGGACGTGACGCTCGACGAGGATCTCGCGCGGCGCGACCTGACGATCAACGCGATGGCGCGCGAGGTGAGCCCGGAAGGCACGCTGGTCGGCCCCGTGATCGATCCGTTCGACGGGCAGGCCGATTTGCGCGCACGCGTGTTCCGGCACGTGAGCGACGCGTTCGTCGAGGATCCGGTGCGGATCCTGCGCGTCGCGCGTTTCGCCGCGCGCTTCGCGGATTTCACGGTCGCGGACGAAACCCTCGCGCTGATGCGGCGGATGGTCGACGCGGGCGAGGTCGATGCGCTCGTGCCCGAGCGCGTGTGGCAGGAAATCGCGCGCGGGCTGATGGAGGCGAAGCCGTCGCGGATGTTCGCGGTGCTGCGCGACTGCGGCGCGCTCGCGCGCATCCTGCCCGAGGTCGACGCGCTGTGGGGCGTGCCGCAGCGCGCCGATTACCACCCGGAAGTCGATACCGGCGTGCACGTGATGATGGTCGTCGACTACGCGGCGAAGCAGGGCTATTCGCTGGCGGTGCGCTTCGCGGCGCTCACGCACGATCTCGGCAAGGGAACCACGCCCGAGGACGTGCTGCCGCGCCACGTCGGCCACGAAAGCCGCAGCGTCGAGCTGCTCAAGCCGTTGTGCGAGCGGTTGCGCGTGCCGAACGAGTGCCGCGATCTCGCGCTGGTGGTCGCGCGCGAGCACGGCAACCTGCATCGCGTGATGGAGATGGGCGCGGCCGCGCTGGTGCGGCTCTTCGAGCGCAGCGACGCGCTGCGCAAGCCGGCGCGCTTCGCCGAGTTGCTGCAGGCGTGCGAATCGGACGCACGCGGCCGGCTCGGGCTCGATGCGCAGCCGTATCCGCAGGCCGAGCGGCTCCGTGTCGCGCTCGCGGCCGCGCGCAGCGTCGATGCCGGCGCGATCGCGCGCGGCATCGGCAGCGACACGGAGAAGATCAAGGAAGCCGTGCATCGCGCGCGGATCCAGGCCGTCGCGCAGGCGCTCGCGATCGGCGAATAGTCGGCGAGTCGTCGGCGCGGAACCGGGCGCGCGGCAGGGGCGCCCGTCGGCCGTTACGGTTTCTTCCTGCGCGCCGGAGTCGCCGCCGCCGGACGTTTGCCGGCGGCCGCGCGCGGCTTCGCCGCACCTTTCTTTGGGGCTGCGTCGACCTTGGACGGCCGTGCCGCGGCGCCGTCGCGATCATTCCTTCCGGGCGCCGGCGCGCGGCGGCTCACGCGCGGCTCGCCGGGCGTCGACTGCGTGCTTTCCGTCGTCGCGGCCGCGAATTCCGCCGAACTGTCGTCGAACAGCGGCAGCGTGCTGACGCTGATCAGCTCGGCCGGCCCGTCGCCGACATTGGCCACGCGATGCCGCTTGCGCGCGTCGAAATGCAGCGAGTCGCCGGGCGCCAGCGGGTAATTCTTCTTGCCGACCGTGTAGCAGACGCGGCCGGCCAGCACGTACACGAATTCGTCGCCGCCGTGCGCGACCCATTCCGACCGGTAGCCCTTCATCATCTGCACCTTCAGCGCATTGATCTGGCTGCCGTCGAACGTGGTGGACAGCCGCTCGTACCACTGCGACGCGGCGTCGAGCGCATACGGCTTGCGGCTGCCCTCGTGCGAATCGGGCTGCGGCTGGCGCGGCTGCTCGATCAGCGTGCCGAGGGGCACGCCCAGCGCTTTCGCGACGTTGACGAGCGACGACAGCGAGATGCCCGTCAGATGACGCTCGACCTGCGACAGGAACCCGACCGACAGTTTCGCTTCGGTCGCCACTTCCAGCAGCGTCTTCTTTGCTTCCCGGCGCAGGCGGCGAATGCGCTGGCCGATACGCATGAGGTCTGAATCCATGAATCTCTTTCGTGGCAACGAGTCGGGGCGCGGGCGCGGCGGCGATGCGGTCGCCGGAGCGGAGGCCGGCGCATTGTACCGCGCGGCACCGCCGGGCGAAGCGGCGCTGTGCCGGGATCCGCAGGCTGCGCGCCGATTTTAGTCCTACGAAAATTTTGGCTTGACCTCGATTTCGGCCTGCTCTAGATTCTGTCGCGCATCAAACAAAGTTAAGTGAGACGAAAATTTCCCGAGGGCGGCCGCTGGAACGGCGGTGCGGCCGGGCCGCGCGTCGCACCGACGTGCGGGGGCGGGCAGGCGCGATGCCGCGACACGCCGCCGGCCGCCGACAACAATGAATAACGGGCATCCGATGATCGATCGACTGAAATACAGCTTCTCCGGCCTTCCCCCGTACGACGCGTCCGTCGCCGAGACCCAGGCCGGCCTGTCGCGCCTGCTCGATGCCGCGCGACTCGACGCGGTGGTGATCACGTCGCAGGACGACTACGTGACCGAGTACCTGCCGCGCGGCAACAACCCGCGCTACGCGGTGTCCGGCTTCGATGGTTCGGCCGGCTGCGGGATCTTCCTGAGCGCGGCGACCGCGCAGGCGCTCGGCGTGCCGCCGTTCGTGCTGTTCGTCGACGGCCGCTATCACTTCCAGGCCGACGAGCAGTGCGATCCGGCGCGCGTGCGCGTCGAGAAGCTCGGCATCGACACGACGATCTGGCAGGCGATGGCCGACTGGCTCGTCGCGCACGCGAACCGGCTCGCGCGGGTCGGCTACGACGCGCGGCGGATCAGCGTCGCGCAGCGCAACCGGCTGTTCGAGCAGACGCGGGCCGCGACGCTCGACTGGGCGAGCCTCGCCGATCGCGAGATCGACCACGCGATCGCGCTGCCGGGCTGGAACGTCGAGCGGCCGATCTTCGAGATTCCCGCCACGATGACCGGCCTGAGCGTCGCGCAGAACCTCGACGCGCTGAACCGGCAACTCGCCGCGCATACCGGCGCGGCGGACGGCAAGACCGCGTTCTTCACCTGCGCGTCGGACGATCTCGCGTATCTGCTGAACAGCCGCGGCTATCACATCCCGAATGCGTCGTCGCACCTCGGCTTCCTGTTCGCGATCGGCGCGCAGATGGCGCTGTTTTTGCCGGAGGGGTGCGACCGCTGCGAGGTCGCGCTCGATTCGTATCCGGCGCTGCACGTGATCCGGCGCGACGTCGCGGCGCTCGAACGCTTCCTTGCGCAGTTCGCGGTCGAGCACGTGTGCTACGGCTTCGAATCGGTGAACTGCGCGCTCGTCGACGCGGTGAACCGCGTGTGGCCGCACGCGCGGCATGCCGATTTCAACCCGGTCGAGGCGATGCGGGCGAGCAAGACGCCGGCGGTGCTCGACCAGTTCCGCGACGCGTTCGTGCGCAGCTCCGCGGCGATCGCCGAGACGATGCGCTGGGCGAAGACCGGCGAGCCGGGCGTGCGCCACACCGAGTACGACCTCGCGCGTACCATCAACGACGCATACGGCGCCCGTTCGGCGGTCGCGCTGTCGTTTCCGTCGATCGCGGCGAACGGCGCGAACAGCGCGTTCGCGCATTACACGGCGGCGAGCGCCGACGTCGAGCTGACCGAAGGCGAGCTCGTGCTGCTCGACAGCGGCGCGTACTACGAAGCCGGCTTCGCGACGGACTGCACGCGCGTCGTGCTGCGCCGCACGCAGCCGGACACGGTCGCGCAGCCGTGGCAGCGCGAGATCTACACGGTCGCGCTGAAGGCCTGCATCAAGGGGCTCGTCACGCGCTTTCCGGCGAGCGCGACGGGCGGCGACGTCGATGCGCTGGTGCGGCAGGTGTGCCGCGATCATGGCCACGATTTCGGCCACGGCACCGGGCACGGCGTCGGGATTCACGTGCACGAGGGCGGCGTGCGGTTCGCGCCGGGCGCGCAGTACGGGCTGGTGCCGAATGCGGTGATTTCGGTCGAGCCCGGCATCTACCTGCCGGGCAAGGGCGGCGTGCGGATCGAGAACATCGTGATCGTGCGGCCGGACGACGCGCAGCCCGACACCGTGACGTTCGAGAACATCGTGACGGTCGGCTACGACTGGGACCTGATCGACCTGGATCTGCTGGACGATGCCGAGCGCGCGTATCTGCGCGACTACGAGCGGCTGTGCGTGGAACGCGGCACGCAAGTCACCGCGTGTCCGCTGCTGTAACGAAGGGAAGGGCGGGGGCGCGGCCGCCGGGCGGCCGCGCGGCGACGTCAGCCGGTCAGCGCGTGAGCGCCGATACGCGTCCGTCGGGGCCGTACACGCCGGCCGGCGCGGGCGCCGAGCGCAGCACCGCGAGCGCGCGCTCGTTGTAGTCCATCCGGATCCGGATCAGCATCCCGTTGTTCGCATTGGCCTGGCGCGCGCGTTCGGCGGCCTGCTGCAGCAGTTGCCAGCGGCTGGCGAGGCGCGCATCGCGCTCGGCCGCCTGGTCCATGCCTTTCTTGCCGACCGGGAAGCCGAGCGCGGAAAGCTGCGTGTCGCGCGTGCGTTCGAGCTGCGCGAGCCGGTCGATCAGTTCGCTTTTCTTCTCGACGATGCCGGGCAGCATCTCGAGCGGCTCGGCCGTCGTCAGCGCCTTTTCCTCATAGACGAGCAGGGACGCGAACGCCTCGACCGTCGCGTGTTCGTCGTTGACCGTGGCCAGCAGCTCTTCTCTCATCGCGTCATGCTCGTCGCGCCGGTGCGTGCGGTGTCGCGCGCGCCGGCAAACCGGGTGACCCGGCCACGAGGCCGGGGCTTAGCTGCCCTGCGGGCGCTGCTGCTGCAGCAGTTCGCGGGCGGTGTTCAATACGCCGTCGGCAATCTTGTTCGCGTCGATCGTCAGCGTGCCGTCGTTCAACGCGTCCTTGATCGACTGGACGAGGCCCGTGTCGATATCGGCACCGCCCGACGCGGATACCGAACGCAGCTGGCCGGACAGACCCGACAGGTTCACGGTCGTGTCGCCGCCGCTCGATCCTGCATCGGCTGCCTGCGTGGACGACTCGGCCGTGCCGGACGGCGCACGGGCCGCGCCGTTGCCGGTCGGCGCGAGGGGGCTCGGTTTCGGAGTGGAATCGATTTTCACGATGGGTTTCCTGTACGGTTTGACCCAGATAACGGCCGGGTCGGCCCGAACTTTAGCATCGCGAACCCGAAATGCTCCGAATAAACAATTCTTTACATTTTTGCGGCCGATCCGTCCCTACAGCGGAATTTCGACGGTGCCGGCGTCCTTGACGATCGCCGTGACGATCTGCCCGGCCGCCATCCGCACGCGTACCGACTGGCCGGGCGCCGCGTTCGCGAGCACGCTGCCCTCGGCCGAAATCGTGAAACCGGGGCCGGCCGCGACGACCCGCACCGTCTGGCCGGCCGACACCGACGCCGCGCTCTTCAGCATGTCCTGCCGCAGCGGCAGCCCGGCCGAGATGCGCGCGAGCGCGGTCGCGCCGACGGCCTGCGCGGGATCGGTGATCACCGCGAGCGGCAGCACCGTCAGGTCGCCGTCGCGCGCGATCAGGTCGGCCGCGGAGAGCGGCTCGCCGGGCGCGATCTGGCGCGCGGCGACGTAATAGGTGGCCTGTACGGCGACCTTCGCCTGCAGGTAGACGGTCCACGGTCGCGCGCCGGCGCAGCGCACGCCGACCGTCGTGCGGCCCCACAGGCGCGCGCCGGTCGGCAGGAACGGTTCGAGCGTCGTGCACGCGGCGAGCCCGCGCGGAAAGGCGGTCGTGACCGTCGCGGTGGTCTTGCCGGGCAGGCCGGCGATCTGCTGCTGCAGGAACGTGAGCGCCGCGCGCTGGATTGTTTCGGGGTCTTGCTGGCCGGGCGGCGTCGCCGGCTGGGCCGGGGCCGCCGTCGGGTTGGCGGAAGCGGCTGCCGTGCGCGGGGCCGCCGCGACCGACGCGGCACGGGCCGCCGCGAGGCGGGCCGAGGCCGCCGATTGCGGCGCCGGCCGTGCGAAAGCCGATGCAGGCTCGGCCGTGCCGGCGATGACCGTCGCGATGGCGGCGGGGTCCGCCGCGCGCGGCGTCGCGCCGTACCCGGCGTTCGCGCGGGCGGCTGCGTAGGTCGGGAGCGGCGCGGCGGCCGGCGGCGGGACGCTCGTCAGGACCATCTGGCCGGCCGGTTGCGCCGCATAGCCGTCGCCGGTCGCGGCGCTCGCCGTGCCGACCGCGCGCTGTCCGCCCGAAGCCGAAGCCATCCCCGCATTCCCGCCGAACTGCCCGCCGCTCGCCGCATTGGCGTGCGCGAGCGCGGTTTCGGTCGTCTCGCCGCGCCCGGGAATCACGATCATTCCGTCGGCGGCATGCGCGGCGGGCGCGGCGATCCACAGCGCCGCGGCGAGCGCGAACGCACGCCGCACCTGCGTGAGCCGCCCGTTGCTGTCGCGAAGTGCGCCGCCTGTCATCGCCATGCCCCCGATCCGTTGATCCGCTTCGCATTCTAGGGAGCCGGGGCGTCGCGCAAACGATGAATAGAGGGGGCCTTTGCCGCGTTATTCGCCCGATTGCCGGTTGCGTCCCGCGCCTACCATCGCTGTCATGGAAAAAAGCCTCTCGGGTCGCCATCCGGTGCGAGGGGCGTGCAGCGCTTCATACGGAGAGACGCACACATGCTGGACAAACTCGATGCGGAATTCGCGTTCGGCCGACAGGCGCTCGACGTGCGCGCCTATCGGCAGGAACTGCTGTCGTCGAACATCGCGAACGCCGACACGCCCGGCTACCAGGCCCGCGACGTCGATTTCGCGTCGACGCTCGCGCGCTCGCTGAAGCAGGCGGGCGGCGGGCTCGCGCCCAGCAACGCCGGCCAACTGCCGATGGCGCAGCCGGCCGGCGTGACCAGCGGCATGTCGATGGTGTCGACGGAGCCGGGCCACATGGCGGGCACCGTGAAGCTGATCCCGACCGGCGGCCCGTCGGACGACTACGGCCGCGCGCAATACCGGATGCCGCTGCAGCCTTCGCTCGACGGCAACACGGTCGATCTCGACGTCGAGCGCGTGCAGTTCGCGAACAACGCGCTGCACTACGAAACCGGGATGACCGTGATGACCCAGCAGATCAAGGCGATGATCGCCGCGATCACGACGAACTCGTAACGCACGCGTAAGCGCCGCGTCCGAATCCGGAACCCAGCACAAGGAGCCTCCATGCCTTCGTTGATGAACATCTTCGGCGTCGCCGGTTCGGCGCTGTCCGCGCAATCGCAGCGCCTGAACGTGACCGCGTCGAACCTCGCGAACGCCGACAGCGCGACCGGCCCCGACGGCAAGCCGTACAAGGCCAAGCAGGTCGTGTTCGCGACCGACCCGATCGGCGGCGCGCGCAGCGCGTCCGGCCAGGGCGTGGGCGGCGTGCGCGTGACCAAGGTGATGGACGACCCGTCGCCGATGAAATCGACCTACGACCCGGCGAACCCGGCCGCCGACGCGAACGGCTACGTGCAGATGCCGAACGTCGATCCGGTGCAGGAGATGGTGAACATGATCTCCGCGTCGCGCTCGTACCAGGCCAACGTCGAGACGCTGAACGCCGCGAAGACGCTGATGCTCAAGACGCTGACGATCGGCTCGTAAGCCGCGCGCCGCCCGACCTTTTCCTACCGAGACCCGGACCGACAGTTCCGACAGAAGGCCACCCAGGATGACTTCCTCCAACACGACGATCGGCGGCAACGGCACCAACGTGTCGACGCTGCCGACCGACACGATGAACACCAACAACGTGTCGTCGACCAACGGCACGTCGGCGAGCGACCTGCAGGCGACGTTCCTGAAGCTGCTCGTCACGCAGTTGCAGAACCAGGATCCGACCAGCCCGGTGGACAGCTCGCAGATGACGTCGCAGCTCGCGCAGATCAACACGGTGAGCGGCATCGCGCAGTTGAACACGTCGCTCACGTCGCTGTCGTCGCAGCTCGCGGCCGGCCAGCAGACGCAGGCCGCGCTGCTGATCGGCACGAACGTGCTCGCGCCGGGCAACGGCGTCGCGGTGAAGAGCGGCGCGGCGTCGCCGTTCGGCGTGTCGCTCGCGAGCTCGGTGTCGAACCTGACGATCACCGTGAAGAACTCGGCGGGCGCCGTCGTCAACACGATCAACGCGGGCGCGCAGTCGGCCGGCACCGTGCCGTTCAACTGGACGCCGACCGACGCGGCCGGCAACGCGCTGCCGGACGGCAAGTACACGGTCAGCGCGTCGTATACCGACAGCAACGGCACGCCGCAGGCGGCCGCGACGCTCGCGGCCGCGCAGGTGCAGAGCGTGGTCAAGCAGGCGGACGGCACCGCGGGGCTCGTGCTGTCGAACGGCACGACGGTGGGGCTCACCCAGGTTGCGTCGATCTTCCCGAACACGAAGTCGTCCTCGACCGGCGACACCACCACCAACTGATCGAGCTTTCTCGTCACGGAGAACGAAATGGGTTATCAACAGGGTCTGAGCGGCCTCGCCGGCGCATCGAACGCGCTGGACGTGATCGGCAACAACATCGCCAACGCGAACACGGTCGGCTTCAAGTCGAGCACCGCGCAGTTCGCCGACATGTACGCGAACTCGGTCGCGACGACGGTCAACACGCAGATCGGCATCGGCACGGCGCTGAATTCGGTGCAGCAGAGCTTCGGGCAGGGCACGATCAATACGACGAACTCGTCGCTCGACGTCGCGATCAACGGCAACGGCTTCTTCCAGATGTCGAACAACGGCGTGACGACGTACTCGCGCGACGGCACGTTCCAGCGCGACAAGAACGGTTTCATCGTGGACGCGCAGGGCCGTAACCTGATGGGCTACGCGGCCAACGCGGGCGGCGTGATCAACACCGCGCAGACCGTGCCGCTGCAGGCGCCGACCAACAACATCGCGCCGACCGCGACGACCAAGATCATCGGCCAGTTCAACCTGAACTCGCAGGACACGGTGCCGGCCAAGACGCCGTTCAACGCGACCGACAACACGACGTACAACTACTCGACGGCGATCCAGGTGTACGACTCGCTCGGCGGCTCGCAGGCGGTCAACATGTACTTCGTGAAGTCGGCGGCCGGCACGTGGGAAGCGTACGCGGGCGTCCAGGGCGGCACGACGACCGATCTGGGCACGATCACGTTCGATACGTCGGGTGCGATCAAGAGCACGACGACGGGCACGCCGGCCGCGCCGACCGCGTCGCTCGGCCAGTTCCAGTTCACCGTGCCGAACACCGACGGCTCGGCGACGCCGCAAGCGCTCACGCTCGACCTGACCGGCACGACGCAGTACGGCGGCAAGGACGGCGTGAACAATCTCGCGCAGGACGGCTACGCGAGCGGCACGCTCACCACCTACTCGATCGGCTCCGACGGCAAGCTGACCGGCAACTACTCGAACGGCCAGACCGCCGTGCTCGGCCTGATCGCGCTCGCGAACTTCAACAACCCGAACGGGCTGGTGAACCTCGGCGGCAACCAGTACGCCGAATCGGCGGCGTCGGGCGTGCCGCAGGTGTCGGCGCCGGGCAGCACGAACCACGGCACGCTGCAGGGCAGCGCGCTCGAGAACTCGAACGTCGACCTGACCTCGCAGCTCGTCAACCTGATCACCGCGCAGCGCAACTACCAGGCGAACGCGCAGACGATCAAGACGCAGCAGACCGTCGACCAGACGCTCATCAACCTGTAAGCGCGGACAACCGGCAGCCATGGACCGACTGATCTATACGGCGATGACGGGCGCGTCGCAGTCGCTCGACCAGCAGGCGATCGTCGCGAACAACCTCGCGAACGCGTCGACGACGGGTTTTCGCGCGCAGCTCGCGACGTATCGCGCGGTGCCGATGAATTTCGGCGACGGCAGCAACATCGACCCGACGACGACGCGCACCTACGTGCTCGCGTCGACGCCCGGCGCCGATTACGCGCCGGGTCCGATCACGCGCACCGGCAATCCGCTCGACGTCGCGGTGCAGGGCGCGGGCTGGCTGTCGGTGCAGACGGCCGACGGCGGCGAGGCGTACACGCGCGCCGGCAACCTGCACGTCGACGAGAACGGCCAGCTCGTCAACGCGAGCAACCTGCCGGTGGTCGGCAACGGCGGCCCGATCTCGGTGCCGCCGAACGCGGAAGTGACGATCGGCAAGGACGGCACGGTGTCCGCGCTGATGCCGGGCGACCCGCCGACCGCGGTCGCGATCGTCGATCAGATGAAGCTCGTCAATCCGGATCCGGCCACCCTCACGCGCGGCAACGACGGGCTGTTCCGCACCGCCGACGGCAATCCGGCCGACGCCGATCCGAACGTGGTCGTCACGCCGAATTCGATCGAAGGCAGCAACGTGAACCCGGTGACCGCGATGGTCGCGATGATCGACAACGCACGGGCGTTTCAGCTGCAGTCGAAGCTGATCCAGACGGCCGACCAGAACGAGCAGACGGCCAACCAGCTGCTCAACTTCAGCTGAGCGCCCGCGCCAGCCCACGCAGGAGACCTGACAAGTGAATCGTTCGCTCTACATCGCCGCGACCGGCATGAATGCGCAGCAGGCGCAGATGGACGTGATTTCGAACAACCTCGCGAACACCAGCACGAACGGCTTCAAGGCGTCGCGCGCGGTGTTCGAGGATCTGCTGTACCAGACCATCCGCCAGCCCGGCGCGAACTCGACGCAGCAGACCGAGCTGCCGTCGGGCCTGCAGCTCGGCACCGGCGTGCAGCAGGTCGCGACCGAGCGCCTGTACACGCAGGGCGGCCTCACGCAGACCGGCAACTCGAAGGACGTCGCGATCAACGGCGCGGGCTTCTTCCAGGTGCTGATGCCGGACGGCACCAACGCGTACACGCGCGACGGCTCGTTCCAGACCAACGCGCAGGGCCAGCTCGTCACGTCGAGCGGCTACCAGGTGCTGCCGGCGATCACCGTGCCGCAGAACGCGCAGTCGCTGACGATCGGCAAGGACGGCGTCGTGTCGGTCACGCAGCCGGGCTCGAGCAACGCGGTGCAGATCGGCTCGCTGCAGATCGCGACCTTCATCAACCCGACCGGCCTCGAGGCGAAGGGCGAGAACCTGTTCGCGGAAACGACGTCGTCGGGTGCGCCGAACGTGTCGCAGCCGGGGCTGAACGGCGCGGGCGTGCTCAACCAGGGCTACGTCGAGGCGTCGAACGTGAACGTCGTGCAGGAACTCGTCAACATGATCCAGACGCAGCGTGCCTACGAGATCAACAGCAAGGCCGTGACGACGTCCGACCAGATGCTGCAGACCGTCACGCAGATGAAGAGCTAACCGGAACGTCCCGTCGCAGCCATGAAGCAGGTTCGCCTCCCCTCGTCAGCCACCGTCCGCGCCGCCTGCGCGGTCGCGGTGGCGGCGCTCGCCGGTTGCGCGCAGATTCCGCGCGATCCGATCATCCAGCAGCCGATGACGGCGCAGCCGCCGATGCCGATGTCGATGCAGGCGCCCGGCTCGATCTACAACCCCGGCTACGCGGGGCGGCCGCTGTTCGAGGATCAGCGCCCGCGCAACGTCGGCGACATCCTGACGATCATGATCGCGGAGAACATCAACGCGACCAAGTCGTCGGGCGCGAACACGAACCGGCAGGGCAACACCGACTTCAACGTGCCGACGGCCGGCTTCCTCGGCGGGCTGTTCGCGAAGGCGAACCTGTCGGCGACCGGCGCGAACAAGTTCGCGGCCACCGGCGGCGCGAGCGCGGCGAACACGTTCAACGGCACGATCACCGTGACCGTCACCAACGTGCTGCCGAACGGCAACCTCGTGGTCAGCGGCGAGAAGCAGATGCTGATCAACCAGGGCAACGAATTCGTGCGCTTCTCGGGGGTCGTCAACCCGAACACGATTTCCGGCGCGAACTCCGTCTACTCGACGCAGGTCGCCGACGCGAAGATCGAATACTCGTCGAAGGGCTACATCAACGAAGCCGAGACGATGGGCTGGCTGCAGCGCTTCTTCCTCAACATCGCGCCGTGGTGATGACGATGCAGCTGCCTCTTTTCCTCCGCCTGTCGTTTCGTGCACTCGCGTGCGTGCTGGCCGCGTGCGCGCTCGGCGCCGCGCCCGCGCACGCGGAACGCCTGAAGGATCTCGCGCAGATCCAGGGCGTGCGCGACAACCCGCTGATCGGCTATGGCCTCGTCGTCGGCCTCGACGGCACCGGCGACCAGACGATGCAGACGCCGTTTACGACGCAGACGCTCGCGAACATGCTCGCGAACCTCGGCATCTCGATCAACAACGGTTCGGCCAACGGCGGCCCGTCGTCGCTGAACAACATGCAGTTGAAGAACGTCGCGGCCGTGATGGTGACGGCCACGCTGCCGCCGTTCGCGCGGCCGGGCGAGGCGCTCGACGTGACCGTGTCGTCGCTCGGCAACGCGAAGAGCCTGCGCGGCGGCACGCTGCTGCTCACGCCGCTGAAGGGCGCGGACGGCCAGGTGTACGCGCTCGCGCAGGGCAACATGGCGGTGGGCGGCGCGGGCGCCAGCGCGAACGGCAGCCGCGTGCAGGTGAACCAGCTCGCGGCCGGCCGGATCGTCGGCGGCGCGATCGTCGAGCGTTCGGTGCCGAACGCGGTCGCGCAGATGAACGGCGTGCTGCAGCTGCAACTGAACGACATGGACTACGGCACCGCGCAGCGGATCGTGTCCGCGGTCAACGCGAGCTTCGGCCCGGGCACCGCGACGGCGCTCGACGGCCGCACGATCCAGCTCGCCGCGCCGGCCGATTCCGCGCAGCAGGTCGCGTTCATGGCGCGCCTGGAGAACCTCGACGTGAGCCCGGACAAGGCCGCGGCGAAGGTGATCCTGAACGCGCGCACCGGCTCGATCGTGATGAACCAGATGGTCACGCTGCAAAGCTGCGCGGTCGCGCACGGCAACCTGTCGGTGGTCGTCAACACGCAGCCGGTGGTGTCGCAGCCGGGGCCGTTCTCGAACGGGCAGACGGTGGTCGCGCAGCAGTCGCAGATCCAGCTGAAGCAGGACAACGGCGCGCTGAAGATGGTGACGGCCGGCGCGAATCTCGCCGACGTCGTGAAGGCGCTGAACACGCTCGGCGCGACGCCCGCGGACCTGATGTCGATCCTGCAGGCGATGAAGGCGGCCGGCGCGCTGCGCGCCGACCTGGAGGTGATCTAAATGGCAGCCACGCTCCCCAACGCAAACGACCTCACGCAGCGCTTCGCGCTCGACGTGCAGGGTTTCGACGCGCTGCGCGCGCAGGCGAAGCAATCGCCGCAGGCCGGCGCGAAGGCGGTCGCCGGCCAGTTCGACGCGATGTTCACGCAGATGATGCTCAAGAGCATGCGCGACGCGTCGCCCGACGGCGGGCTGTTCGATTCGCATACGTCGAAGATGTACACGTCGATGCTCGACCAGCAGCTCGCGCAGCAGATGTCGAAGCACGGAATCGGCGTCGCCGATGCGCTGATGAAGCAGTTGCTGCGCAATGCGGGCGCCGGCGCGGGCAGCGACACGGCAGCCGACGTCGGCGCGGGCGGCATGGGCGCCGGCGGCCTCGGCACGGCCGGCAACGAAGGCAGCCTCGCCGCGATGAACGCGATGGCGAAGGCCTATGCGAACGCGGCGAACAACGGCGGCCTTGCCGGCGCGCGCGGCTACTCGGCCGACAGCGCGCTGACGCCGCCGCTCAAGGGCGCGCGCGGCGTGCAGGGCGCGGACGCGTTCGTCGACCGGCTCGCGGGCCCCGCGCAGGCGGCCAGTGCGACGACCGGCATCCCGGCGCGTTTCATCGTCGGCCAGGCCGCGCTCGAATCGGGCTGGGGCAAGCGCGAGATCCGCGCGACGGACGGCTCGACCAGCTACAACGTGTTCGGCATCAAGGCGAACAAGGGCTGGACCGGCCGCACCGTGTCGGCGCTGACCACCGAATACGTGAACGGCACGCCGCGCCGCGTGGTCGCGAAGTTCCGTGCGTACGACTCGTACGAGCACGCGATGACCGATTACGCGAACCTGCTGAAGAACAACCCGCGCTACGCGGGTGTGCTGAGCGCGAGCCGCAGCGTCGAAGGCTTCGCGCACGGGATGCAGAAGGCCGGCTACGCCACCGACCCGAATTACGCGAAAAAGCTGATCTCGATCATGCAGCAGATCGGCTGACGGCCGCGCCCGCCACCGGTTGGCCCCCCTCGGACCGCGCCCGGCACCTTGCCGCGCGCGGTTTCAACGTTTGCGAGAAATAAATCGCCGTTTCGATCTAAACTTTCGGTCAGCACTGCCGCTAAGTGTGAGAGACCTGCGACCGGGCCCCCGTTCTGGCCCGGTTTTATTGCGCACCGGTTGCCCCGGGCGCCCATGACAAGAAAGACCGGCTAGCCATGAATATCGAAACGTCGACGGACCCCAGCCTGGATGCAGGCCACTCCGGGCCCGACTATGCCCGCCGCAATCCGCTGGAAATCGGCGTGCAGTTGCGCAACCTGGTGAACCGCGGCGATTTCCTGACGGTCCAGTACCCGGGCGGCCAGCTCGTCACGCGTCTGCTCGAGGTCGACGTCGGCGCGCGGACGTTCACGTTCGACTGGGGCGCGCTGTCCGAGCAGAACGCCGGCATCCTCGGCGCGTCGCACTGCACGTTCGCGGCCGCGCCGGAGGGCGTGCGCGTCGAATTCACCACGGGCACGCCGCGCGAGACGCGTTACGAGGGGCTGCCCGCGTTCGTCGCCGATTTCCCCGACGTGCTGGTGTGCATCCAGCGCCGCGAATATTTCCGCGTCGACGCGCCGATCGTCGATCCGTTCCTGTGCCGCGGCAAGCTGCCGGACGGCGAAAGCTTCCTGTTCGAGGTGCACAACCTGTCGCTCGGCGGCGTGGGGCTGCGCACGGCGGATGAGCGCGTCGAGGCGCTCGAGGTCGGCACGCTGCTGCCGGACGTCGAGCTCGAGCTGACCGGCCACGGCAAGCTGTCGCTCGACCTGCAACTGGTGTCGCAGCGTTCGACGCAGATGCCGAACGGGTCGCGCCGCTACCAGCTCGGCTTTCGCTACATGTCGCTGCCGGGCAGCGCGGAGAACACGCTGCAACGGCTGATCACGCAGCTCGAAATGAAGCGCCGCTCGCTCGCGCGGGCCTGACGCGCATCCGGCCGGCGCCCCCCGCGGGCCGCCCGCGCAGCACCGCCGGCGCCTTGCGCCGGGCGCTTCCAGCGGCGACGCACGCCCGTGCGCCGCGCGTGCATTTTTTCCTCAATTTTTTCAATCCGCGGCCGTTATACCGGGAGTCACGCAACCCGGCGGCCGCAGCGCGGCCGGCTCATCAGGATCGCGCATGTCCAACACACTCATGAACCTCGGCGTCAGCGGCCTGAATGCCGCGCTCTGGGGCCTCACGACGACCGGCCAGAACATCAGCAACGCCGCGACGCCGGGCTATTCGGTCGAACGCCCGGTCTATGCCGAGGCGAGCGGGCAGTACACCAGCAGCGGCTACATGCCGCAGGGCGTGAACACCGTCACCGTGCAGCGGCAGTACAGCCAGTACCTGAGCGACCAGCTGAACGGCGCGCAGACGCAGGGCGGCGCGCTGTCGACGTGGTATTCGCTCGTCGCGCAGCTGAACAACTACGTCGGCAGCCCGACGGCCGGCATCTCGACCGCGATCACGAGCTATTTCACCGGGCTGCAGAACGTCGCGAACAATGCGTCCGATCCGTCGGTGCGGCAGACCGCGATCAGCAACGCGCAGATTCTCGGCGACCAGCTGAAGGCGGCGGGCCAGCAATACGACGCGTTGCGCCAGAGCGTGAACACGCAGCTCACCAGCACCGTGTCGCAGATCAACACGTACACCGCGCAGATCGCGCAGCTGAACCAGCAGATCTCGGCGGCGAGCAGCCAGGGGCAGCCGCCGAACCAGCTGATGGACCAGCGCGATCTCGCGGTGTCGAACCTGTCGACCCTCGCCGGCGTGCAGGTCGTGCGCAACGACAGCGGCTACAGCGTATTCCTCGCGGGCGGCCAGCCGCTCGTCGTCGCCGACAAGAGCTACCAGCTTGCGACCGTCACGTCGCCGTCCGATCCGAGCGAGCTCACCGTCGTGTCGCAGGGCATCGCCGGCGCGAATCCGCAGGGGCCGAACCAGGCGCTGCCGGATGCGTCGCTGTCGGGCGGCACGCTCGGCGGCCTGCTCGCGTTCCGCCGTCAGACGCTCGACCCGGCCCAGGCGCAGCTCGGCGCGCTCGCGACCAGCTTCGCCGCGCAGGTCAACGCGCAGAACGCGCTCGGCGTCGATCTGGCGGGCAAGCCGGGCGGCGACCTGTTCACGGTGACGAACCCGACCGTCTATTCGAATCAGGGCAACACCGGCAACGCGTCGCTGTCCGTGTCGTTCGCCAGTGCGTCGCAGCCGACGACGAGCGACTACACGCTGTCGTACGACGGCACGAACTACACGCTGACCGACCGCGCGAGCGGGTCGGTGGTCGACCAGAAGGCGGGTCCGATGCCGGTCTCGCTCGGCGGGCTGAACTTCTCGTTCTCGTCCGGCGCGATGAATGCCGGCGACCAGTTCACCGTGCTGCCGACGCGCGGCGCGCTGACCGGCTTCGGCCTCGCGACCACGAGCGGCTCGGCGATCGCGGCCGCGTCGCCGGTGGTCGCTGCGGCATCGAAAACCAACATCGGCACGGCAAAGATCACGCAAGGCGCGGTGAGCGCCGGCTACCAGGTGCCGACGACGCCGACCAAGCTGACCTACGACGCGGCGTCGCAGTCGCTGTCGGGCTTCCCGGCCGGCACCACGGTGACGATCGCGGGCACCCCGCCGACCTCGGTGACGATCACGAGCCCGACCGACAGCGTGCCGTACAACGCGACGGCCGGCGCGAAGCTGACGATCAACAGCACCACGCAGCCGGCTCCGGCGGGCGTGATGAACGGCGTGACCGTCACGCTGTCCGGCGCGCCGTCGGATGGCGACACGTTCACGATCGGACCGTACGCGGGCGGCACGAGCGACGGCTCCAACGCACAAGCGTTGTCGCAGCTCGTCACCGCGAAGGCGCTCGGCGGCGGCACGACGACGCTGACCGGCGCGTATGCGAACTACGTGAACGCGATCGGCAACACGGCGAGCCAGCTGAAGTCGTCGAGCGCCGCGCAGACCTCGCTCGTCGGCCAGATCACGACCGCGCAGCAGTCGGTGTCGGGCGTGAACCAGAACGAGGAAGCGGCGAACCTGATGCAGTACCAGCAGCTTTACCAGGCGAACGCGAAAGTGATCCAGACGGCGGCGACGCTGTTCCAGACCGTGCTCGGCCTGTTCAACTGACCGGATTCGAGGAATAGAAGCGATGCGAATTTCCAGCGCCCAGTTCTTCCAGCTGAACGTTTCACAGATGAACGATCAGCAGGCGCAGCTCGCGCAGCTGTACCAGCAGATTTCGAGCGGCACGAGCCTGCAGACGCCGGCCGACAACCCGGTCGGCGCGGCGCAGGCCGTGCAGCTGTCGATGACGTCGGCGACGCTGTCGCAGTACGCGACCAACCAGACGACCGCGCTCGCGTCGCTGCAGGCCGAGGACCAGGCGCTGCAGAGCGTGAGCAGCGTGCTGACCGGCGTGCAGACGCTGCTCGTGCGTGCCGGCGACGGCTCGCTGGCCGACAGCGACCGCTCGGCGCTCGCGACGCAGCTGCAAGGCTATCGCGACCAGCTGGTGACGCTCGCGAACTCGAACGACGGTGCCGGCAATTACCTGTTCGCCGGCCTGAACAATTCGACGGCGCCGTTCACGGCCAGCCCGAACGGCAGCATCAGCTACGTCGGCGACTCGGGCACGCGCCAGGTGCAGATCGCCGATTCGAGCAGCGTGTCGCAGGGCGACACCGGTTCGGCGGTGTTCATGTCCGTGCCGTCGCTCGGCAGCGCGCAGGTTCCGTCGGCCGGCGCCGGCAACGTCGGCACCGGCGCGATCGGCGCGGTGACGGTGACGGACCCGTCCGCCGCGACCAACGATCACCATTTCACGATCACGTTCGGCGGCACGCCCGCCGCGCCGACCTACACGGTGACCGACAGCTCGGCCAAGCCGCCGACCACGACGCCCGCGCAGGCCTACACGTCGGGTGCGTCGATCGCGCTCGGCAGCGGGATGACGGTGGCCGTATCGGGCACGCCGAGCACCGGCGATACGTTCGCCGTGACGCCCGGCCCGCAGGCGAGCGGCGGCGCCGACATCTTCTCGACGCTCGACTCGACGATCGCGGCGCTGAAGATGCCGGTGACCGGCAACCCTGTCGCGGCCGTGTCGCTGAAGAACGCGCTGATGACCGGGTCGATCAAGGTCGGCAACACGATGCGCAACGTGACGACGATCCAGGCATCCGTCGGCGGCCGCGAGCAGGAAGTGAAGGCGATGCAGGCCGTTACCCAGACCGCGTCGCTGCAGACGACCAGCAACCTGACGGACCTCACCAGCACCAACATGGTCACGACGATCAGCCAGTACCTGCAGGTGCAGAACGCGCTGACCGGCGCGCAGAAGGCGTACGTGCAGCTGCAGAACCTGTCGCTGTTCCAGTACATCAATCCGTGATGCACGCGGCGCCGGCCGCGATGTGAGCGCATGCTTACTTCGCGGCCGGCGCTTGCCGCCGCCAGCCGCGCATCGTGCGCGGACGGGCGCTTCGCCGGGGCCGCGCGGTCGCGCACCGGTTCTCTCGCGCGGCCTGCCGCGTTGTCGTTTGGCCGGCCCCGCCCGCCGGTTCGCTTGCCAGCCCCATTTCCGCTCCGTAAACTCGCGCCAGATTCCAGACCGGCGCATCCTTCGCAGCCGGCGACCGACGACCGACAGGAGCGCTTTCCCCATGTCCGATTCCTACTTCCCGCGCTGGCGGGTCCAACCGACCGGCGCGGCCTCGCGCGTGGTCGGCCCCGACGAGCGCCTCGCGTGGCCGCAGATGGTCGCGATGGGCGTGCAGCACGTCGTCGCGATGTTCGGTTCGACCGTGCTCGCGCCGCTGCTGATGGGCTTCGACCCGAACCTGTGCATCTTCATGTCGGGCATCGGCACGCTGCTGTTCTTCGTGCTGGTGGGCGGCCGCGTGCCCAGCTATCTCGGCTCGAGCTTCGCGTTCATCGGCCTCGTGATCGCGGTGACGGGCTACGGCGGCAGCGGCCCGAACCCGAACATTCCGGTCGCGCTCGGCGGGATCGTCGCGTGCGGCGTCGTATACGTCGCGCTCGGCGCGCTGGTGCAGGCGATCGGCACGCGCTGGATCGAGACGCTGATGCCGCCCGTCGTGACCGGCGCGGTGGTCGCGGTGATCGGGCTGAACCTCGCGCCGATCGCGGTCAAGGGCGTGTCGGGCTCGACCTTCGAATCGGTGATGGCGCTCGTCACGGTGCTGTGCGTCGGCGGCGTCGCCGTGTTCGCGCGCGGGATGATGCAGCGCCTCTTGATCCTCGTCGGGCTCGTGATCGCGTACGTGATCTACGCGATCGCGACCAACGGGATGGGCCTCGGCAAGCCGATCGATTTCGCGATCGTCGCGCAGGCCGCCTGGTTCGGCGTGCCGAGCTTCCGTGCGCCGGTGTTCGATCCGCACGCGATGCTGATGCTCGCGCCGATCGCGGTGATCCTGGTCGCGGAGAACCTCGGCCACATCAAGGCCGTCAGCGCGATGACGGGGACCAACCTCGACCGCTACGTCGGCCGCGCGTTCATCGGCGACGGGCTCGCGACGATCGTATCGGGCAGCGTCGGCGGCACGGGCGTGACGACCTACGCGGAGAACATCGGCGTGATGGCCGTCACGCGGATCTATTCGACGCTGGTGTTCGCGGTCGCCGCGCTGATCGCGATCGGGCTGGGCTTTTCGCCGAAGTTCGGCGCGGTGATCCAGACGATTCCCGGCCCCGTGCTCGGCGGCGTGTCGATCGTCGTGTTCGGGCTGATCGCGGTGACCGGCGCGCGGATCTGGGTCGTCAACAAGGTCGACTTCTCCGACAACCGCAACCTGATCGTCGCGGCCGTCACGCTCGTGCTCGGCGCCGGCGACTTCTCGCTGAAGATCGGCGGCTTCGGGCTCGGCGGGATCGGCACCGCGACGTTCGGCGCGATCATCCTGTACGCGATCCTGCGCAAGGAGAAGGAGCCGGGGCCGGTGGTGTGATTCGGGAGCGGGCGGTGCAATGCCGCCTGCGGGCTTACATGAACGGTAAGCCCATGCGGCGTGCGCGCGTTCTCTTGGACGCCTGCGCCGTGTAGGTATATCGAAAGGGATCCCCAACAGGTCCCGATTTGCTGCCAACGGATGCGCCGGCTCTTGATTGCAACATTGCGTTGAAATCGTCGTGGTGCTGCCTGGCTCCGCTGCATTTCGAACGCTGTCAGGTCGGTGAAAATATCTCAGCGGTTCTCGCGCGCCACGGTTTTTATTAACTTCACAATTAGTAACGGTATCGGATACAAGGTCGTCGGTGTCCCACCCAATGAAGAATTCAATGTCGGCGCATATGGCATTCGCTTTCACTACACGCGACCGCCATTCGTTCAATATTCCTGACAGTTTTCCCCGTGTGCCTTCGAGAGGCTTTGTGGTATACGTCTGAGCTTATCGCTGCACGTCGGGACGGGCGCGAGCACGACCCGCCCCCCGATGCAGGCGTATTCCAGGGTGCACGGGCGGCCCGGCAGCATTGCGCGCCCGGATCGAGGGACAAGAACAATGCAGAACACGGCACAAGCCCTGAGAGACCTTGCGCTGGGCCCGCAACACAACCGGCAAGTGAAAATAAGCTTTCCGGACGATAACGCGCCTTACAAAATCCTGCTGCCCAATGCATTCGAGGCGGTTGAAGCGTTATCGAAGGATTTCGCGTACAAGATCGAAATCCTGTCGGATAACGATCACCTTGCACCGAAAGATTTCATCGGCAAGCGCGTCACGATCAGTCTGGCGCGCGGTGACGGAAGCCAGCGATATTTCAATGGTCATATCTTCGCGTTTCGGCACGTTCGCACGGACGGCGGCTGGGTTTTTTACGAGGCGCACGCGGGCCCGTGGTTGCGTTACCTGAAGTACAGCCAGCACAATCGCCTGTTCCTCGACCAAAACCTGCACGACCAGACAGCGACGGTTTTTCAGGACTACGGCGTGTTGCCGGAATGGGCATGGCACGTCGGCGAAGACGATCCGCGCATGACGATGGCCTGCCAGTTCGATGAAGACGATCACAACTACGTTCATCGGCGCTGGGAGCATGCGGGCTATCTGTACTGGTACGAGCACACGGCCACGTCGCACAAACTGACCGTTTCCGACCCGACGCGTCCGGCACCCGCGATCGACGGCAAGGGTCATGAAATCCGCTTTCACAATGGCATGGGTGCGGAGGAGTCGGACAGCATTCTGAGCTGGTCGCCGTTCCAGCAGACCACGTCGACACATACGGAACTCTCCCGTTTCGACTTTAAGAGCCCGACGCCGACCCACGTTCAAACGAGTCTGTTGAATCCCGAAACCGCGCTGCCGCATCTCGAATGGAACGAGTATGCCGGTGCATACGGGTATCGCAACATGGAGCACGGATACCAGATCGCCAATCGCCGGATGGAGGAAATCGAGGCGACGATCAGGCACTTCGACGCGAAGGGCAACAATCGCTTCGTACAGCCGGGGCGCTGGTTCCGACTGACGGATCGTTACGGCTAGGCGCTGAGCCGCGATCAGAGCGACGATGAATACCTGATCGTCGCGGTTCGGCACGTGGCGACCAACAACTATTTGCAGGATACGGGCGTACTCGCGGAATACCGCAACGAGTTCACGTGCGTTCCCAAGGCGACGCCGTGGCGGCCCGGGCGCGGCTTCAACAGCGTTGACACGAAAATCCTCGCACCGCAGACAGCGACCGTCGTCGGCCAGTCGGGCACGAGCATTCATACCGACGAACACGGCCGCGTGCTGGTGCAATTCCACTGGGATCGTGACGGCAAGTACTCGACATGGGTGCGAGTTGCCAGCGGCTGGGCCGGCGGCGGCCAAGGGATGGCGGCGCTGCCCCGCATTGGTTCCGAAGTGATCGTGCAGTGGCTCGACGGCAATCCGGACCATCCCATTATCACGGGCCGCGTGATGAACGCGCGCAACGTGCCGTCGTGGAAGCTGCCGGATGAGAATGCGCTGATGGGCATTCGTAGCCGGGAACTGAACGGCGCAGACGGCAACGCGTCGTCCGGCCGCAGCAATCACCTGATTTTCGACGACACGGCGAACGCCATTCAGGCACAGCTCCGGTCCGACCATGCGGCGAGCCAGCTTTCGCTGGGCAAGATCACGCGCATCGAAGACTGGCAGGGGCGCAAGGACGCTCGGGGCGAGGGCTTCGAGCTGCGCACCGATGAGGTCGGCGCGATCCGCACCGGCAAGGGTATGGTGATCAGCACCGAGGTCCGTCCTGCCGCGCAGGGGCACCTTTCGGATGTGAGCGAGCCGGCGTCGCGGCTCAGCAAGGCGCAAGCGTTACATGGTCAGCTCGGCAAGCTCGCGCAGCACTATCAGGCGCAGGACAGCGGCGCGGACCAGACACCGATCGCCGACGCGCTGAAATCGCAGGTGGAGGGTATCCAGGGCGCGGGTGCGACGGGCAGCAGCGACAAGGGCGAATTCCCGGAACTCAACGAAGCGCACCTGCTGCTGGCTGGCGCGGCTGGCATCGCCGTCACGACGCCTGCAACGGCGCACGTCACGGGCGGCCAGCACGTAGCGGTCACGGCCGGGGAAAGCATGTCGGTTGCGACAGGCAAATCGTTTTTCGCCAGCGTATCCGACAAGTTTTCGTTGTTCGTGCACAAGATGGGCATGAAGCTGATTGCGGCGAGCGGCAAGGTGCAGGTGCATGCGGAAAACGACGAGCTGGAGCTGCTGGCGAAGAAGGTATTGTCGATCATCAGCACGACGGACTGGATCAACATCACCGCCAAGCAGGGCATTCGCTTGACCGCCGGCAACAGCCAGCTCGAAGTCAGCGCGAAAGGCATCGTCGGTTATACGCCCGGTGAAAACAAGGTTCATGCGGGCAGTCACGATACGGTGGGCCCGCAGAGCATGCCGGCGCAGTTCCCTGGTTCGGACTTGTGCTCGCAATTGGCTGACGGTGCCGCACAAACTGGCCAAGCGTCGATCGCGCTCGCCTGATGGATGACCGAATGAAAACGCCTGCGCATCCGATGCAGCCCGCACCCGATCGTCAGGAACTGATGACGACCGGGTTCCTGCTGGTAGAGCCTGCGACCCTCGCGCACGTGCCTGATCTGGCCGCGTTCGACATGCGTGCCTGCACCCCACGCGTGCTGGCCCATCGCGAAGAACTGATGCCACGGTTGATCGACCTCGCCGCCCTCGATTGGGAGGGGCGACGGATTGCGACCGAACGATGGCAAGAGGAACCGGAGGTTGAACGACCGCCCGCAATTTGCGCATGGATAGACAGCGCCGTGGATGCCGATGCGCTTGCGGAACACATCGCGCGGTATCTGGTTGGTCCCGGCGAGGACGGGCAGCCAGTGTTCTGGCGATACTACGATCCGCGTGTCTTGAGCCTCACGCTGGAGGTGTTCGATCCGACCCAGCTGCTGGCCCTCTTGGGACCCGTCCACGAATGGTGCTTCGCTTGGGCCGGCCATCGCTGGCGCATCGCTGGCCTAGGTGCCGAAATTGTGCAGCCAGACGATCAACCGCTCGGCTGGCCGCGCCCTGACCAGTGGCCACGCATCAATCGCAGCGAGATCGCCGACCGGATTCGCCGGCGGCTACCGGCGCTGTCGGTCGATCAGGCAGCACAGTTGCCGGCCGCGCTCGATCAGATATTGTGTTCGGCAGGCGGACAGGACGCGATGGCTACCGATGAGCTTGTCAACGATGCGGTTCAACGTATGCGGCACGCTTTCCTGACCGAATAAAGGCCGTCACTCCATACCATGAAATTCCGAGGATCAACCCATGCCGACCACTAAAGGCTGTCCGCTTTGCGATCGCCAGTCGCTGCTGATCTATCCCGTCCGATACGCGATCGCGTGTCCACGTGGCGCGTCCAAAGCGCCGGATCTGTCCGGCAATTTTCGCATCGACGGGCGCGCTCCTCAGGCCGTTGCCACCGCCAAGTACACGCTGCGCGCATTGCGCCCTGGCTATCTGTACACGTACGACGAGAAGCGGAAGAAGCTGGCCGCCTATATGGTTCTTGACGACGGGATCATGTGGAGTTTCCCCCCCGGACGTGACACCGCCACCGGGCGACGCGGAGAACGCGCTTACTCAAGGCTGCGCGATGAACGGAGACTTGGCTTTCGAATCGTTTGGCCGTTGCGTGAGCGTCGAACACACGCCCGGAAGTGACGAAGCGACCAACCTCTGGATTGGCTGGTCGAATGTGCGATGGACCAAGGACCTCGTACACAACAAAATCAATGATCCCGTTTGGCGCAAGCAGCATATGCAGTGCATCAACGTTCCCGCGATGCTGGCCGGGGGTGCGACCGATACGGGCGAATTTCAAGCCACCCAGAGCAAGATCGCGCATTTCGCTATGGATGCTCAGGCGATGAAGGCTGCGTTTGGCTTTAGCAACCGCGCGCCCAAGGACGAGATTCGCCTACGTCAGCGCAATGTCGCAAAACGCATCGGTGATGCGATGGCTGAATCTCCGAACAAGAAAGGTTTTGTGGTCGCGGTCAACGACCCTGTCGGCCTCACTAACGATCTCGCGGAACTGACGGTTCCCAACCTGAACAACGGTTTCGACGAACAGATGTATTGGAAGTGGACTTCGGCGCAACTGCTCGAACGCGCTGAAGCCGGAATCCGAGCGAATGCGAAGGCGGTTACCGGACTGACCTATGGAACGTCGAAAACCATCGCAGACGCCAATGCGGTCAATATGAAGGTCGGCGCACCAATCGCGCCGGATGCGATTGGTTTTTTCCATGTGATGCGCTCCTGGATTAGGACGGGAAGTCTTGACCAGGCGATGAAGGAGGAAGACCGAAAGACCGAGAACGTTTCCGCAACACAGGAAGATGCAGCGAACGAGGCGTGGGAGGACGCAGCATTCAAGATCGGTCCCGATGGGAAGCGAACCAGCGTACTCGATGAAGAGGCGTTGAAACGCTTCCCGGAGGAGTATCAGCAAGCGCTCGACGCCTTTAAGCCGAAATGGCAGCCGCTAGTGCAAGCGCATGCGGATTGGCTCAAGTCGCAATTGCTCGCCGAATGGATGGCTGGTGTTCACGATTCGCAGGATCTTCGGAGCGGCTACGCGTACAGTGAGTCGTGCGCACAGGCCATTGGTGCCGCTGTCGGCACCGAGGCTTGCAAGAAAGTGCTCGATGACTGGCTGAACGGCCAGGCTTCGAGTATCCGTAATCTGTACGTGCGCGCCCTGATGTTCAATCAGGACACGCTGATGAAGGCGGCGGATGCACAGGTGCACGGTTCCGATATCCAGTATGAGAACTTCCTGAATCTCTACAAGGAAGCATTCAAGAAGATCGAAAAACTCGGCAACGCGGCCAACCTGCGCGATCGGCTCATCGTGACGACCGCCAATCAGATCGTCGGCGTACTCACGAAGGCCACACGGGGGACTGCACTCGGCTTCGTGACCATCCGTCTGGCGATTCAGTCCGGTGTTCGACTCAAACCGTCACAAGTCAGCAAGCTTGCCATTCGCGATTGGGCTTTACAGCAAGCCCGGGAGTTGGGTGTCAAACTGGATGGCAACCGGACCGAACAGCGCGCGTTGGCGACCCAAGTCGGGAAGCAGGTCCTGAGGACGGCACCACCGAGTGATCCGAATATCGTCGCCTACGAGATGGACGTCGACGCCCTGGTCCGGGACGGGAAGCTGGAGGCCAGCGCGATCAAGGCCGTTAAAGTTCCTGGGGTGGACTCAGCAAAGAAATGGCTCAATTCGTCGACCGAGTTCAATTTGGGCGTGGTGACTGTAATCTTTCAGATGGCGACGATCACGTTTGCTGCCCTAGATTGGAAAGATCGGGACCAGTTCAATCGAAACGAAACCACAATGAAGGGCCTTGCTGCGATTGTTGCGATCATGGGAACTCTCGTCGAATACTCGTCGGAAACCGTAGTGAAAACGCCGGTGCATCCGTTGTCAGCGTATCTCATGAAGGCGTGGGGCGTTTCCCAGAGCGGCGCTGAGGTTGGCGTAAAGTTTGGCCGTGGACTCGGCGCGGCCGCAGGCATCTTTTTGGCCGGCTATGACATTTTCAAGAATATGCCTGAAGCGTGGAGTAACGGTGAAAAGAATCTCGCCAAGCTTTATTTGGCAAGTGGAATTCTTGGGGCATATGCAGCCGCCGCAGCACTCTTCAGTCTGCCCCTCTTCTGGCCTGTTTTGATCCTCTCGATTATGGTCGGTATCGCGATTGCGATTTTCAAGGCATCAGCACTCAAAGACTGGGTATCACGCTGCAAATTCGGCACGGGCGAACACTACGATTCGCTTGAGGCGGAACTCAAGGCGTTCACCTCGGCCGCAGGAGGTTGAAATATGGATGAGCGTGTCATGAAGAAGTGCACTGGCAGGCCTGTGCCGGATTGGGATCTGGCGCATCGCTTGCCGATCAATCGATCCGTCGGTCCAGGTGTCCAAGATTTTGGTTCGACGTTCAGCGTCAATTCAACCTACATGGACGTGATCGAGCCGTCTTTTCTCGAAAAGCAATGGTTTGTCACTGGTGTCTTGCTCGCTTTCCTGTGCATAGGCATCGGGCCATACGTCTATGTTCTGACGCATGCGAACGGGGAGTCCGGCGATTTCATAATGAACTGCTTAGCGCTTGCGGCCGTGGCCCTTTTCGGTTCGATAGTCTGGAAACTTGGAAGAGGCCTGTTCTTTGGTCTACGCCATCGCCCAATTCGTTTTCACCGTGAGGCCCGCAAACTCTTTGCGATTCGTGCACGCCGATTTTTCGCGAAGCCCGGCGAGGGTGACGTCGTTTGGGAGGTGCCATGGACAGATGATTCGATTTTCTGTTTGCACCGCGAGGACACGTCTTTCGGCACGATCTTCCACATCCGACACTATACGGTCGACGACGACGGCAATGTCACTCACGTGTTCTCGATCGGCCGCGAATGGACCGGCAAGCCGCAGGTCGAAATGGCGCTCGCGCAGTGGAACTACTGGTGCGCATATATGAACGATGGTCCGAACGGTTTGCCCAAACCGATGCTGTTTCACACGCAGCATGAGACGCCGCGTGAGTCGTTCCTGTTTTCGCTGTATAGCTTCGGGATGCGTGCGCCGGTCTTCATTCGTCTGTTGCTGATGCCGCTGATTCTGGTTTTCACCGTCATGCGAATCCTTGCGAATGCAACCTGCCGCGAACCCGTCTGGCCCGCTGCGATCGAGCAAATCTCCGTGATCGCGCCCGATGACCTTTACGCGGAACCCCGCTCCGGAACGCCAGTCGGATGGGGAGACACCGTGCTGGCCCAGCAGCGCGGCGAGTACCCGAATGATCCGAAAGCACGGGTCGAAGACTGGGTGGGAGAACCTGATGGTGGAACGTATGCAGCAGCTTGGCTCGAGAATCCCAATGCCAACATGATGCACGCGGCTGCCCGTAGCTGACGGTGATTGATGACGAGGGTTTCGGGCATGACAGAAAGGCGAATCGTAGCAACGCTAGCTACCGCGCTTACATTGTTCGTCGGATGCACGCCAAGTGCGTCTGCAAAATACGATGCGGCGGAAAAAGCGGTTCGGGCAGCATTGTCCGATGACGGAGACATCGAGTTCTCCGACTTATACGAAAGCACTCCCGATTTGCATGGAATAAGTCAAACGCCGAACGACAAGCGCACGTTCATTTGTGGATACGCCACCTACAAGAACCAGGATGGCAAACCAAGTCGAGTGCGCTTTATCTATGTCGCCCATTCCGATGATCCCTCTTTCGCCGGCTATGGCCCGCTCAATCTGGAGAAGCCTGAGTTGAATTATGGGATTCGTGATGGAAGCAGTGGAGGTAGGTACGCGACCGCGTTTGAATTTTCCGGATGGAATCGAGTCTGCGCCAATGCTCAGCATCCTAAGACTTTTAGCGGAGTCGCTCCAAAGAGCGACGATTGACCAAGATGCAGTGCCAATCGGGTCTCGCTGGTTCGACAGCATGACAATGGAAACGATGCGGAAAGGATGATGAAGGATGAAAACGGACGCGGTGTGATCCGCTTGCACGATAAGACGACGCACGGCGGCGAAGTCATCACCGCGAGCGACGATCTGACGGCACTAGGCGTGCCCGTAGCGCTGAAGGATCACCTGGCATGGTGTCCAAAGTGCGGCGGGCAGTTCAGGATCATTCCGCAAAACAGCACGCGCGACCATCACGGCACGCCGGTCGCCTTTCACGACGATCTGACGGAGTGCGGGGCGCGACTGATCTCGTCGCTTGAATAGAGGTATCGCGCATGAGCGGTTCGGTCGGTCGGGTGGAAAAAGTAACTTTGCCGGGGGCGGCGTCACGTACCCTCGTCTTGATATCCGATGCTCAACGTGAAGCGCTGCGCGCCGGCATTCGTCAGCGGCTCGTGACTGCGCTGATGCGCTCGGGCGACGCCGTTACCGATCCGAAACTCGCTCGCTTGCCTGGACCGGTCCGCTATCGGGTCACAGGGGCGCTCGCCGCGTGGGACGCGCTGCAGGCCGCAACCGATCGCGTGGCGTCGCCGACGCTCACCGAAATGCTGCGCTCGCATGGCATCCTGCGTCTGACGCGCTATTTCGATCGCTTCACACGGGAGCTGTTGCCACACGGCGCTGACGGCCGCCCAGCCGACGTACTTGCCGGGGTCGCTCAGTACAGCGCCGTGTGGCTCGCGTTAGAGGTACGCAACGGGGCGTTTTACGAGCCGACCCCGCCGCTGCACCGCCTGCTTGACGCCGCCTATATCGCAGAGGACGTGCCGATTGGCATGCTCAAGATGCCGACCGACACGCTCTGCATCATTCCCGAACCCACGCGTTGGAAGCAGGCCGGCGACATCGAGGCGATCGCGATCTTCAAGAACGATCGGTCGATCGGGTTTGCGACATGGCTCATGGCCGGCGGCCCTGATGACGGTGCGACGATGGATTCGATTACGCTGCCGCTGGAAGACCCCGACAAGACGATCAGTGAATTGGTGGACGACCTGTTCCAGCGGCCTGCGGCTGACGGAACGCCCGATCCGCCTGACGCTCAGCGGTTCTGGCGCGACGCCTTGGACTACGCGATCAAGATGTTGTTGTACCTCAACACACGTGATGCGCAGGTCGTCCATGATCGCGCTTATTCGAACGCGCCGCGACACTTTCCGGGACTTGGCAAGCGTAAGCGCACGGAACGGCTCGCCGAAATCGAACAGCTCTACGATCGCCACGTCGTCGGCCCCGCGATTCTCGACGCCGAAGCGGCCGGATCGGTCCCATCGGACAGCGTACAACGGGAAGTAAGCGGCCACTGGCGGCGGCCGCACTTCCGGATGCCGCCATACGGCCCACAAGCGGCATTGCGCAAACTTATCTTCGTCGGCCCGACGCTAGTGCGTCCTGACCGACCGGGGCTGTAGCTGAATGGATCACCTGCTGTCGCATTACGAATACGAACTCGGGTTGTTCGCGCGGGCACTGGGCGATTTTGCGATCCGCTATCCAAAGATCGCGGCTCGGCTCGGCATCCAGAGCGGCCGGACCGACGATCCGCATGTGACGCGTCTGATTCAGACCTTTTCGTTTCTTGCCGCGCACCTCGATTCGAAGCTGGCCGACGACTATCCCGAATTCACCGAGGCACTGCTCGAGGTCGTCCACCCGCACTATCTGCGAACCGTGCCATCGTGCGCGATTGCCCGATTCGAACCACGGGCGATCGTTGGTCAACTGACCGAGCCTGTCGTCGTGCCGCGTGGCGTGGAGTTGAATGCACGTACGGCCCCGGTGCGATTCCGGTCGGCCTACGACGTGACCATCTCGCCATTGCAAATCCGCTCCGCATGGTATGCACCGACGACGCTGGCTCCGTCGGCCGTAAGATTGCCCGCCGACGCGACTGGCGTGCTGTCGATCAGTTTCACGTCGGCCGCCGGTCCGTTCACGGCGGCCATTGCTGACGGCCCCATACGTGTCTACCTCTCTGGCGAGCGGCCGTTTGTCTCGTCGCTGTTGGATGCTTTGCTGCTGCGCGCGGCCGCCACGTATGTTGAGGTCGATCAATGCGGGCGCTGGCGGGCCATATCGAAGGTGCCGTTTGAGCCGGTCGGTTTCGCTGATAACGATCGCTTGCTGCCGGGTGACCGAACCACCAGCCGCACCGCGACCACCTACCGCTACTTGCTGGAATACTTCGCGTTTCCCGAGCTGTTCGATTTCGTCGATCTCGACTTCGGCCGCGTGCGGCGTGCAGCAAGCGCCCCTGACGCGCGAGAACTGACACTGCATGTCGTACTGCGCGATACGCCCTCCGATTCGGTCGCTGCGCTGGCGCTTGCGTCGCTCGATGCAACGGCGTTCACGCTGTTTTGCACGCCGGTTGTGAATCTCTTTTCTCAACCGGCCCAGCCCATTGTGTTGAAGGGGCTGGACGCCTACCCCGTTGAGCCCGTGCGACTGACGAAGCATTCGCCGCTCGGTGTGTATTCGGTCGACGCGGTCTATCTGGGCGAGTTATCCCGCAAGAAGGACAAAGACGAGGACGTATCGCTCGACAGTGATCGGCCAAGAACCTTGGTGCGACCGTATCAGGCGCTGAATCACGATCCACGCGCTGATTCGGCGGCGGTCTATTGGGTTGCGTTTCGTGATCGCGACGCGGGATCGCCCGGTCGTCAAACCATGATGCTGTCGCTGGTCGGCCTGGACGGACAATCGGTCCGGCCAAACCTGCCTCAAATCGATGTGGTGACGACGGTGACGAATCGTGACCTGCCGGCACGCTTGCCGATCGGCAATCCGGTGGGTGACTTGCTGCTCGAAAGCAAGGCGCTGGATTGTCCGATCCAGTTGATCACCCGACCGACATTGACGGCCGAGCTGCCGCGCGGCAACGGCGCATTGTGGCGCGTGTTGTCGACGTTATCGCCGCATCCGCTGGACTTGACACGAGACGGGTTGTCGGGGCTGAAAGCATTCCTGCGGCTCCACGCGGTGCGCACGACGCCGCTCGCGCAGCGCTGCATCGACGCGATTACCGATCTGGACTACAAGCCGGCAATGAAATGGATGTCGCTGGATAATCAGTTCCCGTCGTTCGTGCGCGGCATCGAAATCATGTTGTGGCTGGACGAATCCGCGCTGCGCGAAGTCAGCCTGATCGTGTTCACGAAACTGCTCGAACGGTTCTTCGCGCCGTACGGGCCGACGAACAGTTATGTTCAACTGGTGGTCCGTTCGGCGCAGACCGGCCGGGAACTGACGCGAGGCGCGGCCATGCCTGGTACGCAGCCGCTGATCTGAACGAATCGGCCGGGATTCTCGTCATGAGGCGGCGCGATGGTCCGACTCATCCCGGACCAAGCGGTCGGCCGCATGTCGTCTGACCCGGGCCGACAGCGCCACGCCGCCGCGCGCTTGCCGCCGGTCGCTTGCATTACGCCCCGGTATTCGACTGCCCCTGCAGCCACGCACAGAACTGCGCGACGAGCGGATCGTCGGCCGGCGCGCCCGGCGCGATCCACCAGTAGCTGCGCGTCGCGATGCGCGGCCCGTCGAGCGGCATCACCAGGCGCCCGCTCGCGAGCTCGTCGTCGATCAGCGGCAGCGGGCCGAGCGCGACGCCCAGCCCGTCGACGGCCGCCTGCAGTGCCAAATAGAAGTGGTCGAACGACTGCCGCTTGCGCCCCTTCATCGCGACGCCGGCCGCCGCGAACCAGTCGCGCCAGCCTTCCGGCCGCGTATCCGAATGCAGCAGCACGTGTCGCGCGAGATCGTCCGCGCGCGTGATCGGCGCGCGCTTGAGCAGCGTGGGGCTGCACACCGGAATCACGCTTTCGTCGAGGAAGTGGCCGCTCGTGCAGTTCGGCCAGTGGCCGGGGCCGCGGCGAATCGCGACGTCGAAGCCGTTCAGCGTGTCGAGCGGCGCGTTCGACGTCGACAGTTTCAGCTCGACGTTCGGCACGTCGCGCTGGAACCGCGACAGGCGCGGCAGCAGCCATTTCATCGCGAAGGTCGGCAGCGCGTTGATGCGCAGCACGCGCGCCGCGCCGGTGTTGCGCAACTGCTCGGTCGCGTGCGCGATGCTGTCGAACGCCGCGCGCACCGTATCCAGGTAGCGGCGGCCTTCGTCGGTGAGCTTCACGCGCTTGCCGTAGCGGTGGAACACCGGCTTGCCGAGCCACGCCTCGAACCCGGCGATCTGCCGGCTGATGGCACCGTGAGTCACATGCAGCTCGTCGCCGGCGGCGCTGAAGCTTTCATGTCGTGCCGCGGCTTCAAAGGCCCGAAGCGCGGAAAAGGGCGGGAGATCGCGTGCCATACTTGTGATTCTAGATCACAAGGGCGCGCCGATAAAATCGTTTTGCCGGAATCCTGAACGGCGGTAACCTCGGTTCACCGTTTGATGAGGAGCCCCATGCAATCCGCTTTTCCGCCCGCCTCGCCGCCGCCTGCCGCGCCCCCTCGCAGCGTCGGCCTCGCCGAGCTGTTCACCGGCTTCCTGTCGCTCGGCCTGATGTCGTTCGGCGGCGCGTTGCCGTTCGCGCGGCGCACGATCGTCGACGAACGCAAGTGGCTCTCCGCCGACGAATTCACCGATCTGCTCGGCCTGTGCCAGTTCCTGCCGGGCGGCAACGTGATCAACCTGTCGGTCGCCGTCGGCATGCGCTTTCGCGGCGTCGCCGGCGCGTTCGCCGGGATTCTCGGGCTGATCGCCGGCCCGACGCTCGTCGTCGTCGCGCTCGGCGTGCTGTACGCGAAGACGCAGAACGATCCGCACGTGCAGCACCTGTTCGCGGGGCTCGCCGCCGCGGCGGCCGGCCTGCTCGTCGCGATGGCCGTGAAGGTCGCGACGCCGCTGCTGCGGGCGCCGCGCACGGCCGCCGGCATCGCGGCGCTCGCGTTCGTCGCGATCGCGGTGCTGCGACTGCCGCTACTGACCACGATGCTGGTGCTCACGCCCGTCAGCATCTGGCTCGCGTCGCGCCGTCGCGAGGCCGGCACGCCGCGGCCGGCGCCGAACGCCGCGCGAGGCGCGCACGATTCGCACGACTCGCCCCACACGCAACAGGAGCGCCGGCCATGAGCGACACGCTGATCGCCATCGCGACGATCTTCAGCCAGTTGTCGCTGCTCGCGTTCGGCGGCGGCAACACGATCCTGCCGGAGATGCAGCGGCAGGTCGTCGACGTGCACCACTGGATGAGCGCGCACGAGTTCACCGCGCTGTTCGCGCTGGCCCAGGCGGCGCCGGGGCCGAACATGATGATCGTGTCGCTGGTCGGCTGGCACGTGGCCGGCTGGGCCGGGCTGCTCGTCGCGTCGGTCGCGAAGTTCGGGCCGTCGTCGATCGTCACCGTGCTCGCGCTGCATGCGTGGGAGCGCTTTCGCGACCGGCCGTGGCGCCGCTACGTGCAGCAGGGGATGATGCCGGTGACGGCCGGCCTCGTCGCGGCGAGCGCGGTGCTGATTTCCGAGGCGTCGAACCGCACCGCGATCCAGTGGGGCATCACGGCCGCATGCGCGGTGCTCGCGTGGCGCACGCGCATCCATCCGCTATGGCTGCTCGCGGGCGGCGCGCTGATCGGGCTCACGGGCATCGGGCAGTGAGCGGCGCACAACCGGCCTCCCGTGCGCGATACTGGCGCGACTTTTCACGGGAGGATCGATGGATCTCGACGGCGCCAGCCGCAATCTCACCGTCGCCGCATTGCTGACGCTGTCCGGCGGCTACCTCGACGCGTACACGTACGTCGGCCACGGCCACGTGTTCGCGAACACGATGACCGGCAACGTCGCGCTGCTCGGCATCAACCTGTCGGCCGGCGAATGGGCCGCCGCGCTGCATCACGTGCCGCCGCTCGGCGGCTTCGTGCTCGCGGTGTTCGTCGCGCACCTGCTCGGCCTCGCCGCGCAACGCGGCTGGATGCGGCATACCGCGTTCGTGAGCCTGATCGTCGAAATCGCGTTTCTCGGCGTGGCCGCGAGCGGCTTGGTCGGCGCGTCGAGCGCATGGCTGATTCCGGGCATCTCGTTCGTCGCGACGCTGCAGACGCTGTCGTTCACCCATCTCGAGGAACTGTCGTACACGTCGGTGATGACGACCGGCAACCTGCGGCGCGCCGCGCAGAAGTTGTTCGTCGGGCTGATTCCGCGCTACGACGCGGGCGCGCTGCACGACTCGGCGCTGCTCGCGACGATCAGCTTCTGTTTCCTGGGCGGCGCGGTGGTCGGCGGCCTCGTGACGCGGCTCGTGCCGGACGTCGCGCTGTGGGGCGCCGTGTTGCTGCTCGTCGGCGCGTTCGCGGAAATCGTGCGGCGCGCGTGGCGTCGCGCGGGGAACGGCGATGCGGGCGGCGAGGGCGGTAACGGCGACGCGGGCGGCAGCGACGGGGCGACGCAAACGGCCTGAGGGCAGGCGGGCAGGCGGGCAGGCGGGCAGGCGGCAAGCTTCAACCCGCAACCCGCAACCCGCAACCCGCAACCCGCAACGATCGCACCGGCAATGTCGCCGCGATCCGCGTGACCACGCCGCACCATCACCGAACCTTGCAGCGCCGCGCATGCCCGCCTGCGCCGCCGCGCCCCGTGCCGCCGCCGCGCGACACAGGCGCGCCGCGCGAACCGTTGTTCCCGGACGACAGTCGCGCAATTGCCGCTTATTTCAATTTCTTTCAGCGTTCGCACTCGTCTTATGATTCAGCCCACATCGCGCGCGCCATGAGCGTGGGCGATCGCCACCCGGCTGCGCACGCGGCTGGCCATGAATGGAGACACCTAAAAAAGGAACGCTCATGAAGCAGACCACCCGACTCGCCGTCATCGCAGGGGGCGCGGCGCTGGCCTTCGCCAGCCAGTACGCAGCAGCACAAAGCTCGGTCACGCTGTGGGGCGTCGCCGATGCGAGCATCCGTTACCTGACCAACGCCAACGCGAAGAACGACGGCCTGCTGTCGATGACCAACGGCGCGATCACGAACAGCCGCTTCGGCATCTACGGCACGGAAGACCTCGGCGGCGGCCTGAAGGCGGTGTTCAACCTCGAGAGCGGCGTGAACCTGCAGAACGGCGCGTTCGCCGACAGCGGCCGCCTGTTCAACCGCGCGGCGTACGTCGGCCTGCAGAGCCCGTACGGCACCGTGACCCTCGGCCGCCAGAAGACGCCGCTGTTCGACCTGCTGTCGGACACCTACGATCCTCTGACCGTCGGCAACTACCTCGAAAACGCGTGGCTGCCGGTCGCACTCGGCGGCGGCCTCTATGCGGACAACCAGATCAAGTACACGGGCAAGTTCGAGGGCCTGACGGCGAAGGCGATGTACTCGACCGGCACCAACTACGAATCGACCGGCGCCGGCGGCTTCTCGGGCCAGATTCCGGGCTCGCTCGGCAAGGGCAATGCGTGGGGCGTGTCGCTGTCATACGTGATGGGCCCGCTCAGCATCGCGGCCGGCGCGCAGCAGAACAGCGACAACTCGGCGCGCAAGCAGACGATCTATCACGCGAACGTCGTGTACGCGTTCAGCAAGGCGAAGATCTACGCGGGCTACCTGCGCTCGAAGGACGACACGGGTTTCGTCGACAGCCTGCTCGCGCAGCAGTCGATTCCGGTCGCGAAGGGCACGGGCCGCATCGACGACGGTCCGTTCGCGGGCGTGAGCTGGCAGGTCAGCGCGCCGCTGACGCTGACGGGTGCGTTCTACTACGACCACATGCGCAATGCGATGACCACGAACGGCACGCTCGCGAGCGGCAACCGCTACGCGATCGTCGGCATCGCCGAGTACGCGCTGAGCAAGCGCACCGAAATCTACGGCACCGTCGACTTCAACAAGACGAACGGCGCGGCGAACGTCGAGCTGCCTGGCCGCAGCAACCAGACGGGCATCGCGATCGGCCTGCGCAATATCTTCTGACGAACGTCGGAACATGCCTGCGCCGGCTTCGTCCGACGCACATCGAAGAGGCGCCGCGGCGCCTCTTTTTTTCGTCATGCGCGCTTCATGCGCGCGCCCGACCATTCGGCGAACGCTCCATTGCGGAAGTCCCGCGCCGTAAGCGATCCGTCGGCAAGCCACAACATACTTTTACGTTCCCCGCGCGGGCTTTCCGCTACGCTGCGTGCATCGCGCGTCGCATGCCGTCCGGCGTGCGCGCGCGTCGTTCCGGTGGTGCTCGTCGAGCGTGGCCGGCCAGGTGCGTAACTTGTGTATCCGGCGATGACAAACGCGGTTCGCCGGTTTCTTTCGTGGGACGATGCGCTCACGATTTTCTTGAAAGGGGATGACGATGGGTATCCTGAACGTCGTGGGCGAGATCGCCGGCGCAGTCGCCGCCGTCGAAGGCGCGGAGAAGCTGGATCCGGATGCGGGCTTGCTGACCAAGGCGGCCGCGGCCGTCGTCGGTTTCAAGGGCGCCGAGGCGATCGAGGGCATGCTCGAGAAGAAGGAAGAGCAGCCGCAGCAGGCGGACGATACGCAGGCGACGGACGGCAGCGACACGTCGCAGGCATGAGCATGGCGGCCGGTCGGCCGCGGGCGCGCCCTTCGCGCGCCGGGCCGACCGGTGCCGCGCAATCGGCAGGTCGGGCATGCGGTCGATCGGTGACGCATGGCACAACCGCCAGCCGGTTTGACCGGCGAGAGGCCTCGTCTCTCGCCGTTTTTTATTGGGCGCGCGGCACGCACCACGCGCCGCACGGATCCCCGAATCTTGCTATCGTCACCCCATCCGAACTGCGATGAGGGAATGCGATGGATTTCGACTACGACCTGTTCGTCATCGGCGCCGGCTCGGGCGGCGTGCGGCTCGCGCGCATGTCCGCGTCATACGGCGCACGTGTCGGCATAGCGGAAGAAGAGCAGATCGGCGGCACCTGCGTGCTGCGCGGCTGCATCCCGAAGAAACTGCTGGTCTACGCATCGCACTATCCGCACGAAGTCGACGACGCGAAGGGCTTCGGCTGGACCTTCGGCGCCGGCACGCTCGACTGGCCCGCGCTGATCGCCGCGAAGGATCGCGAGATCAACCGGCTGAGCGACATCTACATCAGCCTGCTGCGGCAATCGGGCGTCGACATGCACGCCGGCCGCGCGACGCTCGTCGATGCGCATACCGTCGCGATCGGCGCGCGCACGATCCGCGCGCGCCACATCGCGATCGCGACCGGCTCGCGCCCGTCGCTGCCGCCGCGGCCCGGCATCGAACATGCGATCACGTCGCGCGAGGCGCTGTCGCTCGCGACGCTGCCCAAACGCATCGCGGTGGTCGGCGGCGGCTATATCGCGGTCGAGTTCGCGGGCATCTTCAACGGCTTCGGCAGCCACGTCGACCTGTTCTATCGCGGCGAAAAGATCCTGCGCGGCTTCGACGACGACGTGCGCCAGTTCCTGACCGACGAGATGACGAAGCAGGGCGTCACGATTCATCCGCACGCGGTGATCGAATCGATCGAGCGTGCGAGCGACGGCACGCTGTTCGTGCACGTCGGCGACGCGCGGCACGGGCCGTACGATCAGGTGCTGTATGCGACCGGCCGCGTGCCGAACGTCGACGGGATCGGGCTCGAGCAGGCGGGCATCCTGCTCGATGCGCGCGGCGCGATTGCCGTCGATGCGTATTCGGCGACGTCGGTGCCGTCGATCCACGCGATCGGCGACGTCACGTCGCGGCCGCAGTTGACGCCGGTCGCGACGCGCGACGCCGGCTTGCTCGCGCGCACGCTGTTCGGCGGCTCGCGCGTGGCGGTCGATCACGCGTACGTGCCGTCGGCCGTGTTCAGCCAGCCGGAGGTCGCGACGGTCGGCCTGACCGAGGCCGATGCGCGCCGCACGCTGGGCGACGTCGACCTCTACCGCACGTCGTTCAAGGCGCTGCGCCACACGCTGTCGGGACGCGACGAGCGCACGCTGATGAAGCTCGTCGTCGCGCGCGACAGCCAGCGCGTGATCGGCGCGCACATGGTCGGCCGCGACGCGGGCGAGATCATCCAGGGCATCGCGATCGCGATTCGCGCGGGTGCGACGAAGGCGCAGTTCGACGACACGATCGGCATTCATCCGACCGCGGCCGAAGAGTTCGTGACGATGCGGCAGAAGGTGGGCGACTAGCGCACACCGCGAAACCGCACGCGCGTCGGCAGCGGCGCCCGCGCGCGTGCGGCCGACGTGCCGGGGCGCGTATCGCGCCGATCGATCGTGCATTCACGGCAAGGCTGAATACCCGTATGCGGTTGCGTGCCGGCATCGATCGCGTGTCTCCCATGAGTCGAAAAGTCGTCGATTCTTCTCAAGAATCCCCGTGTCGACAAGCGGACTTGGTATGATCGCGAAAAATCACACACGGGGCCGTATCATGCGCGATCAACAGCGCAGCAATCAGAACAACGGGGTAACCGGCGCGCGCGAGCCTGTCGCGTCGTGCATTGCCCATCCGCTTCGTACCGCAACCGATCCGTTGCGGGCGCCCCGCCTTCACATACCGCTATCGCCGGCCCGGCGCTGACCGCACACGCGCGCATCGCGCCGATGCGCACGCGTGAGGTCGCGCCGCAGCCGTTTCGAGCGCCGGATCGTTCGCGAGCCGGCGCGCCCGCATCGGGCATTTTTTCCACGCAAGGAGACCAGCAGTGAACATTCAGACACGACGCACCGTCCTCGTGGCGGCAGCGGTCGTCGCGGCGCTGTCCGGCTGCGCGACCGAATCGTCGCGCACGCTCGACGTGCCGGCCGTCAGCAGCGCGCAGAAGCCGTATGCGGGCAAGCCCGTCGCGATCGCCGTCGGCAAGTTCGACAACCGCTCGAGCTACATGCGCGGCATCTTCTCCGACGGCATCGACCGCCTCGGCGGACAGGCGAAGACGATCCTCGTCACGCGCCTGCAGCAGAGCCGCCGCTTCAACGTGCTCGATCGCGAGAACCTCGAGGAGATCAAGCAGGAAGCGGGCTTCATGAAGAAAGCGCAGGCCGTGAAGGGCGCGAACTACGTGGTGACGGGCGACGTGACCGAGTTCGGCCGCAAGGACGTCGGCGATCATCAATTGTTCGGCATTCTCGGCCGCGGCAAGACGCAGGTCGCGTACGCGAAGGTCAACCTGAACATCGTCGACACGACGACGTCGGAAGTCGTCGCATCGAGCCAGGGCGCGGGCGAGTTCAGCCTGTCGAACCGCGAGGTGATCGGCTTCGGCGGCACGGCCGGCTACGACTCGACGCTCAACGGCAAGGTGCTGGACCTCGCGATTCAGGAAGCCGTGAACCATCTGGCGGAGCAGGTGGACGCCGGCGCATTGAAGGTCGCGCGGTAAGCGTCGCGCAGTAAGCGTCGCAACCCGCCGCAGCGGGCGCCGGGGCCGGCGCCGCTTGCACGATTCACCACGACATCAAAAGAGAAAAGACCATGAAACGGGGTAACTGGCTGCCGGCGACGGCCGCCGCCTTGCTGCTCGCCGGCTGCGCGAGCTCCACGCCGCCGCTCTATCAGTGGACCGGCTATCAGCCGCAGGTGTACGAATACTTCAAGGGGCAGAAGTCGCCGCAGGAGCAGATCGACGCGCTCGAAAAAGCGCTGCAGGACATTCGCGGCAAGGGCCATATGCCGCCGCCGGGCTTCCATGCGCATCTCGGCATGCTGTACGCGAGCATCGGCAGCGAGCAGCAGGCCGAACAGGAACTGCAGGCCGAGAAACAGCTGTTTCCGGAATCCGCGACCTACATGGATTTCCTGCTGAAAAAGAAAGGCGGCGCGCAGAAGGCGGCCGACCCGAAGGCGGTTGACCCGAAGGCCGCCGGCCAGAAGACTGCCGACCAGACGGTCGCCGGCCAGAAGAACGCCGATCCGACCACCGCCAAACAGTGAGCGACGCGCCAGCCATGTTCAAGACCCTCTCATTCAAGCTGCTGTCCGTGCTGTCGCTCGTCGCGCTGTTGAGCGCCTGCGCGCAGCCGGTGAAACGGCCCGATTACGCGGCGTTCAAGAAGAGCCAGCCGCGCTCGATCCTCGTGCTGCCGCCCGTCAACGCAACCTCCGACGTGGGCGCGACCTACGGGCTGCTGTCGCAGATGACGCTGCCGCTCGCCGAGTCGGGCTACTACGTCGTGCCGGTCGCCGTGATGGACGAGACCTTCAAGCAGAACGGCCTGACCAATGCGGCCGAAATCCAGGAGACGTCGCCCGCGAAGCTGCGCGAGATCTTCGGCGCGGACGCCGCGCTGTATTCGAAGGTGTCGCAGTACGGCACCGTCTACCGGATTCTCGCGAGCGCGACGGTGGTGTCGGCGTCGGCGAAGCTCGTCGACCTGCGCACCGGCGACGTGCTGTGGCAGGGCCGCGCGAGCGCGAGCAGCGACGAAGGCGGCAACAACGGCGGCGGCGGCCTGATCGGCATGCTCGTGGTGGCCGCGGTCAAGCAGATCGCGAACACGTTGATGGACCAGAGTCACGACGTCGCCGCGTTCACGAGCAGCCGCCTGCTGTCGGCCGGGCCGCCGGCCGGCTTGCTGTACGGCCCGCATTCGCCGAAGTACGGCACGGACTGACCGGTGCATGCGGCGCGCGGGTATCGGCAGGTGTCCGTTGCGCCGGCACGCCGCGATCCGATCGAACGGCTGCGCGCACGCGCGGCCGTTTTTCGTCGTGCGTCGGTATCGTGCGTGCGGCGGGCTCAATGCACGCCGAACGCGTCCAGCAGCCGGTACCAGCCCATCGCGAGCACCAGCGCCGGCGTGCGCAGCGCTTCGCCGCCGGGGAAGTCGCGATGCCGGATCTTGTCGAACAGGTCGAAGCGGCTCGCCTGCCCGTCGATCGCCTCGGCGATCAGCTTGCCCGCGAGCGCGGTCGTGTTCACGCCGTGCCCCGAGAACCCTTGAGCGAAGTAGGTCGTCGGCGTGATGCGGCCGAAATGCGGCGCGCGGTTCATCGTGATGTCGACGAAGCCGCCCCACGCATAGTCGACCTTCACGTCCGCGAGCTGCGGGAACGTTTTCAGCATGTCCGCGCGCATCGCCGCGGCGAGCTCGCGCGGCTCGCGCGTCGAGTAGCTGACCTTGCCGCCCCACACGAGCCGCGTGTCGGGCGCCGGCCGGAAATAGTCGAGCACGAACCGGCTGTCGCAGATCGCCGCGCGCGCGGGCATCAGCGCGGCGGCGCGCGCTTCGCCGAGCGGCTCGGTCGCGATCACGTAGGTGCCGACCGGCATGATCTTCCTCGACAACGCGGGCGCGAGCGTGCCGACGTAGGTGTTGCACGCGAGCACGACGAAGCGCGCCCGCACGTTGCCGCCGCTCGTCTCGACGACGTGCCCGCCGGACACGTCGCGCACGCGCGTCACGCAGCTGTCCTCATGGATGCGCACGCCCGCTTCGGTGGCCGCCCGCGCGAGGCCGAGCGTGTAGTTGAGCGGATGAAGGTGGCCGCTGTCGGGGTCGTACAGGCCGCCGCGATAGCGGGCCGATTGCACGTAGTCGCCAAGTTCGTCGGCTTCGACGTAGTGGAAGCGGTCGTAGCCGAAGCGCTTCGCGGCTTCGTCGCGCCACCGTTTCAGCGCATCGGCGTCGCGCTCGGTATTGGCCGCGGTCAGGTAGCCGGGCACCAGCGCGCAGTCGATGTCGTGCCGCGCGATGCGCGACTTCACGAGCGACAGCGTTTCGAGCCCCATGTCCCAGATCCGCTTCACGTCGCCTTCCGGCATGAACTGCGCGAACGTGTCGATGTCGCACGCGAAGCCGCCGATCAACTGGCCGCCGTTGCGGCCGCTCGCCGCCCATCCGACCCGCGACGCTTCGAGCACGGTCACCGAATGGCCGCGCTCGGCGAGGTTGAGTGCGGCGGACAGGCCCGTGAGGCCCGCGCCGATCACGCACACGTCGGCGTCGATCGTGCCGGCGAGCGGCGCGTGGCGGGTCGTGTCGTTGGCGGTCGCCGCGTAGTACGACGCGACGTGCGGCTGGTTGGCGAATGTCTGCATGATGAGGAAAACGGAGTGAAAGGGCTCAGAACAGCTCGCGGACGCGGTGGTACAGCATCCCGAGTTCGAGCGCCGGCTGCCGCCACGCGTCGCCGCCGGGAAAGCGCCGGTGACGCAAGCGTGCGAACAGGTCGAACGCGCGGGTGTCGCCCGCGATCGCGCCGGCGATCGCACGGCCGGCAATGCCGGTGAGCGCGACGCCGTGTCCGCTGAAGCCCTGGACGTAGAAGAAGGTCGGATCGATCGCGCCGAAGTCCGGCGCGCGGTTGCGCGTGACGTCGACGAAGCCGCCCCACGCATGGTCGACGCGCACGTCGCCAAGCTGCGGGAACACGCCGACCATGCGCTGCCGGATCGCTTCGGCGAGCACGGCGGGCGACGCGCCGGCCGAATTCGCGCGGCCGCCGAACAGCATCCGGTGGTCGGCCGACAGCCGGAAGTAGTCGAGGAAGAAGTTGTTGTCGCACACGGCTTCGCGTCGGGCGATCAGCGCGTCGGCGCGTGTGCGGCCGAGCGGCTCGGTCGCGATGATGTACGACGCGATCGGCGCGATGCGTGCGGCGGTCGCGGCCGGCAGCACGCCGCCGGGGCCCGCGTTGCAGCACGACACGACGAAGCGGCAGCGCACTTCGCCGGACGGCGTGCGCACGACGGGCCGTGCGCCGCGCACGACGTCGAGCGCGGGCGTGTGCGCATACAGCGCGACGCCTTCGCGGCGCGCGGCATCGGCGAGGCCGAGGCAATACTTGAGCGGATGAAGATGGCCCGACAGCGGATCGTGCACGCCGGCCAGATAGCGCGTCGACGCAATGCGCGCGTGGATCTCGCCGGTATCGAGCCACGCGAGCGACGGATGACCCCAGCGCGACGTCGCGGCGTTCATCCACGCGCGCAGGTCGTCGACGCGGCGCGGCTTCGTCGCGACCGTCAGGTAGCCGCGCGTGAAGTCGCAGTCGATCCCGTAGCGCGCGATGCGCTCGGCGATCAGCGCGACGCCGTCGAGCGACAGCGACCACGCGGCGCGCGCGCCGTCGGCGCCGAGCTGCTTCTCGATCACCTCGTCTTTCGCGAAGCCGGTGATCGCCTGGCCGCCATTGCGGCCCGACGCGCCCCAGCCGGGCCGGTGCGCATCGATCACGGCGACGGACAGCCCGCGCGCGCGGCAGTCGAGCGCCGTCGACAGGCCCGCGAAACCGGCGCCGATCACGCAGACGTCGACGTCGATCGTCTCCTCGAGGATCGGATCGTCGGTCACGGGCCGTGTGGCCGTGGCTTCGTAGTACGAGTCGCGCGCGAGCGCATCGGCGCGGCGGGTGAAAGACTGCGTCATCAAACCGACTCCCTCGACAAGGCTGCAATCAGCGCGCAGCCGGAAAACGGCGCGGGACGCCGTGCGTGCGGCACGGCGCCCCGCGCGTGCCGCATCAGAACGAATAGATGAACTGCGTCGCGAGCAGGTCGTTGGACTTGCCGTACGACCCGTCGTTGCGCAGGAACACCTTGTTGTTCGCCCAGTCGTGCCGGTATTCGACCTTCACGGTTATCTGCTGGGTCGGATAGAACAGCAGGTCGAGCGCGACGTCCTGGCGCACCGCGCCCTTGCACTCGAAGCCCAGGCCGCCGCCGGCCTTCGATTGCGCGAGGCAGTCCGCGTCGACGCCGAAGCCGTTGCTCGGGTCCATCCCGTTGCCGTTCAGCGCGATGCCGCCGCCGCCGCCGCCGTTCTTCGAGTTCGCGAGCAGGTCGTAGCGCAGCGTCACGCCCATGCGGCCGACCACCGGCGCGTTGAACTTGCGGTGCGCGAGCAGCGACAGGCCGTACCACTGCGCGAGCCCGCCGTTGAACGCCGCATGCTGCTGCCGGCCGTAGTCCACTTCGGCGTTGTACTGAATGTCGGCGAGCGTGTAGGTCGCGTCGAGTTCGCCGAAGAAGAACGAACCGTATGCGCTTGGCGCCGCGCCGCCCGGGCCGTAGCTGACGGCGCCCGTGGTTGAGTCGATCGCGCTCGCCAGCGTCTGGCGCCCGATGTTGAACGACCCGCCGATATCGAGCGCGCTCGACCACGTGTAGTCCGCGCGCGCGGTGAAGGTCGGCACCTTGTTGCTGGTGGTGATCGGGTCGCCGAGCGCATTGGTGCCCGTCTGCGTGACCGAACCGTACGTGCGGTACTGCTCGTTGCCGAGGAAGAACTTCCACGCCCAGTTGCCCTTCGTGTAGTTCGCGCCGACACCGACGTAGCTGCCCGGATCGGAGAAATCGTACAGCAGGTTGTGCGTGAGCGTGAGCATCTGGTTCGACTGCTGCACCTCGTAGCCGCCGAAGCTCGGGATCAAACCGGCGACGAGCGTCGTCTCGGCGGTGATCGGCACGTTGATGACCGCCGTGTTCAGCAGGTTGTCGGTGATCGAGCCGCGCGAGTTCTGCAGCAGCGTGATGCCGTTGCCGCGGTTCGGCATCAACGTGATTTCGGCCGACGGCGCCATCGGGCCGACGCCGAACGTCTTCTTGATGTCGAGGTAGAGATCGCCGAACGTGCTGTTGAAGTAGTTGTACGCGTTCTCGTGGTTCGCGAACAGGAACGACGACGTGCCGGCCGCGCGGTTGTAGATGTAGGTCGGATCGATGTAGCCCGTGACCGACAGGCCGGCGAGCGGGCCCGTGGTGGCCGCGTCGGTCAGCGAGTCGACCTTCAGTTGCTGGTTCGCGATCTGCTGCTTCATTTCGCTGACCTCGTCGTTGGTCAGCGTGGCGCGTGCCTTGCCGTAATCCGGCGAGGACGGATCGGCGGCGACCGCGGCGGCGTTGCCGCCGCCGGCCATGCCGCCGCTCGCGCCGGCCGTCGCAGTCGCCGCGCCGCCCGGCTTCGCGGCGAGTTGCGCCTGCATCGCCTTCATCTGTTTCTGCAGCGCCGCGACCTGCGCCTGCAGCGCCTTGATTTCGGCGGAGGTGGAACCGGCCAGCGCGACGCCCGGCAACGCGCCGGCCACCAGCAGGCAGATCAGTTTCTTCTTCATTGCGGATTCTCCTAGTCGTGCGCTTGTCAAAACGGGATCGAATCGCGCGCCCCCCCTGGGGCAGCGCGTCATGCTTGTCTGCACTGCTTGTTATCTTCGAAGCGAAAGCGGGTCGTCACGCCAGCGCGAACGCGGCCTTCAGGTCGGCCATCCGGCGCCGCTCGCGCGCGATCATCATCCGGTTCACGACGATCACGCCGATCGTCACGGCCGTGATGAACAGCGTCGCCAGCGCATTCATCTCGGGGTTCAGGCCCAGCCGCACGCGCGAGAACACCACCAGCGGCAGCGTCGTCGAGCCCGGCCCGGACAGGAACGCCGACAGCACCAGATCGTCGATCGACAGCGTGAACGACAGCAGCCATCCCGACAGCAGCGCCTGCGAGATCAGCGGCAGCGTCACCACGAAGAACACCTTGAGCGGCGTCGCGCCGAGGTCCAGCGCGGCCTCTTCCAGCGACTTGTTCATCTCCTTCACGCGCGACTGCACGATGATCGCCACGTACGACACGCACAACATCACGTGACCGATCCAGATCGTCAGCATCCCGCGCCCTTTCGGCCAGCCGAACATCTGTTCCAGCGCGACGAACAGCAACAGCAGCGAGATCCCCTGGATCACCTCCGGAATCACCAGCGGCGCGTTGATCATCCCCGTGTACAGCGTGAAGCCCTTGAAGCGGCCGAAGCGCGCGAGCACGAAGCCGGCCCACGTGCCGATCACGACCGACGCGGTGGCCGTCAGCAAGCCGATCTTCAGCGACAGCCATGCGGCGGTCAGCAGCTCGTCGTCGTCCAGCAGCGCCGCGTACCACTTCAGCGAGAAGCCCGACCACACCGTCACCAGCTTCGATTCGTTGAACGAATACACGACGAGGCTGATGATCGGGATGTACAGGAACAGGAAGCCGAAGGCGAGAACGCCCGTCGACAGCGGTTTGCTCGGCTTGATCATTTCGCTTCCTCCAGTTCCTTGACCTGGTAGTACTGGAACAGCGCCATCGGCACCAGCAACAGCAGCACCATCGCGACCGTCACCGCGGACGCCATCGGCCAGTCCATGTTGTTGAAGAATTCATCCCACATCACGCGGCCGATCATCAGCGTGTCGGCGCCGCCGAGCAGCTCGGGAATCACGTACTCGCCCACCGCCGGGATGAACACCAGCAGGCTGCCGGCGATGATCCCGTTCTTCGACAGCGGCAGCGTGATGCGCGTGAACGCGACCCACGGTTTCGCGCCGAGGTCGTACGCGGCTTCGAGCAGCGTGAGGTCCATCTTCACGAGGTGCGCGTAGAGCGGCATCACCATGAACGGCAGGTACGAATAGACCATCCCGATATAGACGCCCGCATCGCTGTGATAGAGCCGCAGCGGCGTGTGGATGATGCCGAGCGCGATCAGCGTGTGGTTCAGCAGGCCGTCGTCCTTCAGGATGCCGATCCATGCGTACACGCGGATCAGGAACGACGTCCAGAACGGCAGCATCACGGCCATCATCAGCACGTTGCGGCGGCTCGGCTCCGAGCGCGCGATGTAGTACGCCATCGGATAGCCGATCAGCAAACACAGCACCGTCGACACGGCGGCCATCTTCAGCGAGCTGAGGTAGGTCGCGATGTACAGGTCGTCCTGCAGCAGGAACGCGTAGTGCGACAACTGCAGCGCGAAGTGCACGACGCCGTCCTTGAACTCGACGAGCGACGTGTACGGCGGGATGCCCATCACCTGGTCGGCGAAGCTGATCTTCAGCACCAGCACGAACGGCAGCGCGAAGAACACGGCCAGCCACAGGAACGGCACGCCGATCGCGACGGTGCGGCCCGACGGCAGCAAGCGCGACAGCGCGGCGAAGCGGCCGCGGCGCTTGTTAGCCTGGGGCGCGGCGGTCGTGCCGGTCGGCACCGGTGCGGAAGGCGTGGAAGCGGAGGTTCTCATCGTGGCGTCCTCATTGCGTCAGCACGACGCCGCTGGCCGGCGACCACGACACGAACACGTCGTCGTTCCACGCCGGCGCGCCGTCGTTCATCAGGTGCGAGCTCGACAGGTTCGACACCACCGTCTTGCCGCTCGGCAGACGCACGTGGTACAGCGAATAGCTGCCCATGTACGCGATGTCGGTGACGACGCCGCGCGCCCAGTTGTGCCTCGCGCCCGGCTTCTCGCGCGACACGTGCACGCGCTCCGGACGCACCGAGATACCGACCGGCATCCCGAGCGGGCCGGTCACGCCATGGCTCACGTACATGCGGTTCTCGAGGTCGTCGCTTTCGACGAAGATGTGATCCGGCTCGTCCTCGACCACGCGCCCCTCGAACAGGTTGGTCGAGCCGATGAATTCCGCCGAGAAGCGGCTGTTCGGGTATTCGTAGACTTCGCCGGGCGAGCCGATCTGCACGATCTTGCCTTCGCTCATCACCGCGAGGCGGCTCGCCATCGTCATCGCCTCTTCCTGGTCGTGCGTGACCATCACGCAGGTCACGTCGACCTTCTCGATGATGTTCACGAGTTCGAGCTGGGTCTTCTGGCGGATCTTCTTGTCGAGCGCGGACATCGGCTCGTCGAGCAGCAGCAGCTTCGGGCGCTTGACCAGCGAGCGGGCCAGCGCGACGCGCTGCTGCTGGCCGCCCGACAGCTGATGCGGCTTGCGCTTCGCGTACTTGCTCATCTGCACGAGCGCGAGCGCGTCGGCCACGCGTTCCCTGATCTCGTTTTTCGGCGTGCCTTCCTGCTTCAGGCCGAACGCGACGTTCGATTCGACCGTCATGTGCGGGAACAGCGCGTACGACTGGAACATCATGTTGACCGGGCGGCGGTACGGCGGCAGCGACGCGAGATCCTCGCCGTCGACGAAGATCTTGCCGGAGGTCGCCGTTTCCAGCCCGGCGAGCATGCGCAGCAGCGTGGACTTGCCGCAGCCCGAGCTGCCGAGCAGCGCGAACAGCTCGTTCTTCGCGATCGTCAGGTTCACGTTGTCGACGGCCGTGCTGTCGCCGAATTTCTTCACGATGTTTTCGATGCGCACGAACGCGTCGTTTTGCGTACGGGGCGCGGCGGCCGGTTGGGTCTGGCGTGCAGCGGCGGAAGAGGGTATCGATTGCATGGGAGTCACCATTCGTTCTTCACGGATTGCAGGCGCGAGCGTCCCCGCGCGAGGCGCGCAACGCGACTCGCGAGCAACGGCTCGTGCCGGATGGAACAGCGCGCGCGGCGCGCGGGCGGACGAAGGTCCGCGAATTTCAGGCGGGCAGGCGTACCGCGATGCCTGCGCCGCCGTGGGGCATGGCGATCAGTGCCCCGTCTTCAACTGGGCCCACAGACGGTTCTCGAGGCGCAGGATGTCGGCCGGCATCGGCTTCATCAGCACCATCTTCTTCAGCACGTCTTCGGGCGGGTAGACGGTCGGGTCCTGCGCGACGGCCGGCGTGACGAATTGATGCGCGGCCTTGTTCGCGGTCGGGTAGAACACCGTGTTGGTGATCGCCGCGTTGACCTTCGGGTCGGAAATGTAGTTGATCCACTTCATCGCGGCTTCCGGGTGCGGCGCGTCCTTCGGGACCACCATCACGTCGAACCACAGCAGGCCGCCTTCCTTCGGATTCGAGAACTTGATGTCGTACGGACGCTTCGCTTCGGCCGAGCGACGGTGCGCGATGCCGACGTCGCCCGACCAGCCGAGCGCGACGCACACGTCGTTGTTCGCGAGGTCGTTGATGTAGCCCGACGAGTTGAACTGGGTGATGTACGGACGGACTTTCTTCAGGATTTCGAATGCAGCCTGGTAGTCGCCGGGGTTCTTGCTGTTCGGGTCCTTGCCCATGTACTGCAGCGTGGCGGCGAACACGTCGACGGCCTGGTCGAGGAACGACACGCCGCAACTCTTCAGCTTCTCCATGTTGGCCGGATCGAACACCAGCGCCCAGCTGTCGACCGGCGCCTTGTCGCCGAGCGCCTTCTTCACCGCCTGCGCGTTGTAGCCGATGCCGTCCGTGCCGTACGCCCAGGGCACGCCGTACTGGTTGCCCGGGTCGGCATCCGCGATCATCTTCATCAGCAGCGGGTCGAGGTTCGCGAGGTTCGGGATCTTCGACTTGTCGAGCTTCTGGTACACGCCGGCCTGGATCTGCTTGGCCATGTAGTTCGACGTCGGCACGACGATGTCGTAGCCCGAGCTGCCGGCCAGCAGCTTCGCCTGCAGCGTGTCGTCGCTGTCGTAGTTGTCGTACTTGACGTGGATGCCCGTCTGCTTCTGGAAGTTCGGGATCGTGTCCGGCGCGATGTAGTCGGACCAGTTGTAGACGTTCAGGTCTTCGGCATGCACCGATGGACTGGCGACCGACGTGAACGCTGCCGCGGCGGCGAGGGCGGCAACGGAACAGGCTTGGCGAAGATAGCAGGCACGCATGGTGGAATTCCCTTGGGTTATGGCGGCGTGCGGCGCCCGCCGCACGCCTGTAGGCAAAACCGTTACGAAACACCCAGTTGCTGGGCGGTCGCATCGACGGCCTTCTTCGCCTTCGACACGAGTTCATCGATTTCCTGGCGCGAGATCACGAGCGGCGGCGACAGCAGCATCCGGTCGCCGGTCGCGCGCATGATCAGGTTGCCGTTGAAGCAGAAGTCACGGCAGATCGTGCCGACGTCGCCGCCGTTCGCGAAGCGGCGGCGTTCGGCCGGCGCTTCGGCCAGTTGCAGGCTCGCGACCATCCCGTGGCCGTGCACTTCGCCGACGATCGGATGACGCGCGAAGGTTTCGCGCATCAGCGCCTGGAAGTACGGGCCGGTGTCGGTCTTCACGCGCTCGACGATGCCTTCGTCGCGCAGCAGCTTCAGGTTCGCGACCGCGACGGCCGCCGCCACCGGGTGGCCCGAATACGTGAGGCCGTGATTGAATTCGCCGTTGTCGATGATCGGGCGTGCGACGCGCTCGTGAATGCCCACCGCGCCCATCGGCACGTAGCCCGACGTGAGGCCCTTCGCCATCGTGATCAGGTCCGGTTCGAAGCCGAAGTGCTGGTGCGCGAACCATTCGCCGGTGCGGCCGAATCCGCCGATCACTTCGTCGGCGACGAGCAGGATGTCGTACTTGCGGCAGATCCGCTGGATTTCCGGCCAGTACGTCGACGGCGGGAAGATCACGCCGCCCGCGCCCTGGAACGGCTCGCCGATGAACGCCGCGACGTTCTCCGCGCCGAGTTCGAGGATCTTCGCTTCGAGCTGCTGTGCCCGCGCGAGGCCGAATGCTTCCGGCGTCTCGCCCGGCTGCGCTTCGCCGAAGAAATACGGCTGGTCGATATGCACGATGTGCTCGACCTTCGACGGCATCTGCTCGTGCATGTAGCCCATCCCGCCGAGCGTGCCGCCCGCGATCGTCGAGCCGTGATAGCCGTTCTTGCGCGAGATCACGTATTTCTTCTGCGGCTGGCCCTGCACGCGCCAGTATTGATGCACGAGGCGCAGCACGGTGTCGTTGCCTTCCGAGCCGCTGTTGCAATAGAAGAAGTGGTTGAAGCCGGCCGGCGTGACTTCCGCGAGCATCGCGGAAAGCTCGATCACCGGCGGGTGCGTGGTCTTGAAGAACGTGTTGTAGAACGGCAGTTCCTGGATCTGGCGATACGCGGCGTCGGCGAGTTCCTTGCGGCCGTAGCCGACGTTTACGCACCACAGGCCGGCCATCCCGTCGATCACCTTGTTGCCGTCGGAGTCCCACAGGTAGACGCCGTCGGCCTTCACGATCACGCGGCTGCCGGCGCGATTGAGCGCGCCCATGTCGGAGAACGGGTGAATGTGGTGCGCGGCGTCGAGCGCGCGGTATTCGGCGGTCGTGCGTGCCTGCGTCGCGCGCGGCGCGGCGGCCGCGGCGGTCGGCGCGGCCGGCTGGATCCAGGCAGATTCGTTGCGGTAAGTCATGTTTCCTCCGTGATTCCGTATGCGGTGATGCGCGCTTAAACGTGCAGCAGCAAATGGCGGCGTTCCCACGAGCTGATCACGCGGAAAAACGCTTCGTATTCGGTTTCCTTCAGCGCGAAATACGCCTTCAGGAACTTGGGCCCGAGGATCTCGCCGAGCGGCTCGCACGCGGCCATCAGCGTCAGCCCTTCCTCGAGGTTGCGCGGCAACTGGTACGGCTGGCTGTAGCCGTCGCTCACCAGCGGCTCGGTCGGCTCCAGGCGCTGCGTCATGCCGAGATAGCCGGCCGCGAGCGTCGCCGCGAGCGCGAGGTACGGGTTGCAGTCGACGCCCGGGATGCGGTTCTCGATGCGGCGCGCGGCCGGCCCCGAGTGCGGGATGCGGAACCCCACCGTGCGGTTGTCGTAACCCCACTGCACGTTGATCGGCGCGGCCATGAAGCGCGACAGGCGGCGATACGAGTTGATGTACGGCGCGAAGATCGGCATCAGCGCCGGCGTGTACTTCTGCAACCCCGCGAGGTAGTTGTAGAACATCGACGTCGCGCCGCCGGTTTCCGGCGACGTGAACAGGTTCTGGCCCGTCTCCTCGTCGACGATGCTCTGGTGCACGTGCATCGCCGAGCCCGGTTCGTCTTCCATCGGCTTGGCCATGAACGTCGCGTACATGTTGTGGCGCAGCGCGGCCTCGCGCACCGTGCGCTTGAACAGGAACACCTGGTCGGCCAGCGACAGCGCGTCGCCGTGCATGAAGTTGATCTCCATCTGCGCGGCGCCGACTTCGTGGATCAGCGTGTCGATGTCGAGGTTCTGCGCTTCGCAGTATTCGTAGATGTCCTCGAACAGCGGGTCGAACTCGTTGACGGCCTCGATCGAATACGACTGGCGGCCCGTTTCGGGGCGGCCCGTGCGACCGACGGGCGGACGCAGCGGCAGGTCGGGGTCCTTGTTCATGTCGACCAGATAGAACTCGAGCTCCGGCGCCACGACCGGCTTCCAGCCCTTCGCCTTGTACAGGTCGAGCACGCGGCGCAGCACGTAGCGCGGCGAGATCTCGACCGGCGAGCCGTCGAAGTGCACGCAGTCGTGGATCACCTGCGCGGTCGGGTCGACGGCCCACGGGATCAGCCGGATCGTCGACGTGTCGGGCACGCACACCATGTCGGGATCGGTCACGCCGGTGAGCGAGCCGTCTTCCGGATAGTCGCCGGTGACGGTCTGCACCATCACGGCCTGCGGCAGGCGCATCGATTCGCCGGACGTGAACTTGTTGCGCGGCGTGATCTTGCCGCGCGCGATGCCGGCCATGTCGGGAATGATCGCTTCGATCTCGGTGATCCGGTGCTGCTTCAGAAAGTCTTCGATGTCTTGCATGTCTGTTCTCGTTGTCTGGTGGGCGCGCTCAGGCGAGCGCGGCGGCGGCCATGGCGCGGGTGCGTTCGACGCGACGGGCGCGGCACGCATCGCCGAACGCGCGGAAGATCGCGCTCGACAGCGGGTCCTGCGCGTGTCGCCATTCCGGATGCCACTGCACGGCCAGCGCGAACGCCGGGGCGTCGACGACGCTCACGGCCTCGATCAGCCCATCCGGCGCGACGGCCTCGACGGCGAGGCCGGCGCCGAGCCGCGCGACGCCCTGCTTGTGCAGCGAGTTCACGTGCACTTCGTCGCGGCCGCCGGCGAGCGCATGCAGCTTGCCGCCGGGCGTCAGGCGCACGACGTGCGCGGGGCCGTATTGCGTGTCCATCGGCGCGCCGTCGTCCTCGCGGTGGTCGGCGAAGCCGGGCACTTCATGTACGCGCTGGTGCAGCGTGCCGCCGCAGACGACGTTCAGCTCCTGGAAGCCGCGGCACACGGCCAGCACGGGCACGCCCGCGGCGATGGCCGCGCGCAGCAGCGGCAGCGTCGTCGCGTCGCGGGCGGGGTCGTGCTTCGTACCGGGCTCGCTCGGCTCGCCGCCGTAACGATGCGGCTCGACGTTCGAGTAACTGCCGGTAAACAGCAGGCCGTCCACGGCGTCGAGCACGTCGGCGGTCGACTGCCGCTCGCCGAGCGCCGGCAGCACCATCGCGAGCGCATGCGCGCCGTCGACGATCGCGGCGACGTATTTGTCGCCGACCGTATGCGACGCGTGCGCGCCGATCTGGGTGAGGTCGGCGGTGATGCCGACGAGAGGTTTCCTTTCCATGACGTCAATCAGTAATCCGTAGGGACGTGACGCGCGTCGGCCCGAATGCGGCGAAACGCGGGCGCGACACGACCCCGCAGCCCGGCGCTGAGCGCGGGGCCGCTGGTGAATGGGCGCAACGGGATGGCGTGGCGATCCGCGCTGCGCGCGACGGTCAGGCCGTCGTTCGTTTCATTGCGATACGCGACGCGGCAACGAATGCGCGAACGCGTGCCGTCACCGCACGGACGATGCGGTTGGCGAATCGACAGAAAAAACGAACGACGTGAAGAAAGGAGAGGCGCTACGGCAGCAGCGACGCCACTTCGTCGGTATCGACGGCGACGAATGCGCGTGCGGAAACGGCGTTGTGGCGCCGAACGGAACGACGGGACAGGATGGTGTAGATCGACAGGTGAAGCAGGCGAGGACTATGCCAGCCGCAACTGCCGTCGGAAGCGGGAACGGCGCTGCGCAAACTTCGCACATCGCCTCGATCCCACCTCACCAGAGGGCCACGGACTCTCACGATTACACTCGACTGGTTTGTTGAAAGTATTGAACACCTGATCGTTTCGACGCGCGGGGCGTTTAAAATAATCGAGGCGCCGGTCCGGCATCATTTACATTCACGGGCGTCGATTGTTGCGTTGCGATAACGCTTTTCGACGCCTGTGAAAGCCTGATGACGCTGACCTGAGAGCCAGCATATACGAGCCAATAACGGCGTCAAATGTTTTTTATCGGTCCTGCATCAGGGCTTTCCCGAGCAATACGAACAAAAGATTCGCAAAAGGAATAATCGACGCGCCGTCCATTATTTCGAACGCCTTTCAGGGTTTTCCCCGCTGATGTGCGGCATAAAGTGATTAGAATATTCAACGGCAGTCCACCGCGTCGTTTCACTTTGTCATCGCACTTATCGTGTCCGAAACCGAATCGATGTCCACCGAAGTCGCCGAGCGCCTGCGTTTCGTGCGCAACAAGCATGGCCTGTCGCAGCGCGAACTCGCGAAACGCGCCGGCGTCACCAACGGCACGATCTCGCTGATCGAACAGGGCCGCGTGAGCCCGTCGGTCGGCTCGCTGAAGAAACTGCTCGAATGCATCCCGATGAGTCTCGCGGAGTTCTTCACGTTCGAGCTCGTCGAATCGCGCGCGGTCGTGTCGCGTCGCGACGAGATGCCGAACCTCGGCAACGAGACGCTCGCGTTTCATCTGGTCGGCGCGAACGTGAAGGATCGCAACATGTGCATCCTGCGCGAGATCTACCAGCCGCTCGCCGACACCGGGCCCGAGATGCTGGTGCACGCGGGGCACGAGGGCGGCGTCGTCGTGTCGGGCCGGCTCGAGCTGACCGTCGATAGCGCGACGTGGCTGCTCGACCCCGGAGACGGCTACTACTTCGAAAGCCGTTTGCCGCATCGTTTTCGCAATCCCAGCGCGGAACTGATCTGCGAGGTCGTGTCGGCCAATTCGCCGGCAACCTTCTGACCGCGCGTCACTGCATTCGCGGCGGGCCGCCGGCGCGCCACGCGCGCGGCGTGCCGCATCGCGAATGTCACCACATTGAGGCATCCTGATGAACAAGTTGACTTTGGCTGACTGGCAACACAAGGCGGCGTCGCTCGAGATCGAAGGGCGCGCATTCATCGATGGCGCGTCGCGCGACGCGCACGGCGGCAAGACGTTCGACTGCGTGAGCCCGATCGACGGCCGCGTGCTGGCGAAGGTCGCCGACTGCGGCGAAGCGGACGTGAACGCCGCGGTCGCGGCCGCACGCCGCGCGTTCGACGCAGGGGTATGGGCCGGCCTGAACCCGCGCGCGCGCAAGGCCGTGCTGCTGCGCTGGGCCGCGCTGATGCGCGAGCATCTCGACGAACTGTCGCTGCTCGAGACGCTCGACGCGGGCAAGCCGATCGGCGACACGACGACGGTCGACGTGCCGGGCGCCGCGTACTGCGTCGAATGGTTCGCCGAGGCGATCGACAAGGTCGGCGGCGAGGTCGCGCCGGCCGATCACCATCTCGTCGGTCTCGTCACGCGGGAGCCGGTCGGCGTTGTGGCCGCCGTCGTGCCGTGGAATTTCCCGATCCTGATGGCCGCATGGAAATTCGGCCCCGCGCTCGCGGCCGGCAACAGCGTCGTGCTGAAGCCGTCGGAGAAATCGCCGCTGACCGCGATCCGCGTCGCGCAGCTCGCGTTCGAGGCCGGCATGCCGGCCGGCGTGTTCAACGTCGTGCCGGGCGCGGGCGAGCCGGGCAAGCTGCTCGCGCTGCATCGCGACGTCGACTGCATCGCGTTCACCGGCTCGACGGCGGTCGGCAAGCTGATCATGCAGTACGCGGCGCAGTCGAACCTGAAGCGCGCGTGGCTCGAGCTCGGCGGCAAGTCGCCGAACATCGTGCTGCCCGATTGCCCCGATCTCGACCGCGCGGCGCAAACGGCGGCCGGCGCGATCTTCTACAACATGGGCGAGATGTGCACGGCCGGCTCGCGGCTGCTCGTGCATCGCGACATCAAGGACGCGTTCATCGAGAAGCTCGTCGCGGCCGCCCGCGCGTACGTGCCGGGCAATCCGCTCGATCCGTCGGTATCGATGGGTGCGATCGTCGACGGCATCCAGCTCGAGCGCGTGCTCGGTTACATCGAGGCGGGGCGCGGCGAAGGCCGGCTCGTCACGGGCGGTGCGCGCGTGAACGCGGAAACGGGCGGCTTCTACGTGGAGCCGACGGTGTTCGAGGTGAAGCCCGACGCGAAGATCGCGCGCGAGGAAATCTTCGGGCCGGTGCTGTCGGTGATCGTGTTCGACGACGTCGACGAGGCCGTGCGGATCGCGAACGACACCGAATACGGGCTGGCCGCGGCCGTGTGGACGTCGAACCTGACGACCGCGCACGACGTGTCGCGCCGCCTGCGTGCGGGCACCGTGTGGGTGAACTGCTACGACGAGGGCGGCGACATGAACTTCCCGTTCGGCGGCTACAAGCAGTCGGGCAACGGCCGCGACAAGTCGCTGCATGCGCTCGAGAAGTACACCGAACTGAAGTCGACGCTGATCCGGCTGCGCTGACACGCCGCCCGGCGCGGGCGCGCGCCGTCCGGCGCTGCGCCCGCGGCCTTCGGCGCGCGTTACGCGGTGCGCAGCGCGGGATGGAAGCCGGCGGCCTCGATGACCGACTGCACGCGCTCGGCGCCTTGCGCCGAGTCGACCTTGACGATCTTCGCCGCGACGTCGATGTCGAGCTTCGCGGCGGGGTCGGCAGCCGTCACCGCGCGCGTGATGGCGTTGGCGCAGCCGCCGCAGGTCATGTCCTGGACTTCGAATTCCATCGTGTTCTCCCGGGTAGGTGGTGGATGAGTATGTTCAGCATGAAGCTTGCCATGGTGGGAAGGTCAAGCGCCGCATGCGGTGATGCACATCGCATCAGTCGTTTGTCATGCTGAAGTCTGACGAATAGCCATTGGTGTAGGCGCGTCAGTCGGAATTTTTCCCGATTGACGACTGCACATTGTCGGCGAAATCCGGCGAAGCCTTGCGTGGCCACGCGCACGCGGGATCGATGGAGCATGATCTCCATGCTCCATGTAAGGGTACTCCGAGGTGAAAATGCGAATCGATCTTAGTATCGATTCCCTTCCATATTTCCGCTCATTACACCCATGACCCGTTTCGCTATCGGTTTCGCGCTGGCCCTGCTGGGCGCCTCGGCCACGTCCGCTTTCGCGGCCGACGACGTCGTCAACCTGACGTTGAAGGACCACAAGTTTTCGCCCGACGGCGTGACGATCCCTGCCGGCAAGAAGGTGAAGTTCGTCGTGAAGAACCTCGACGCGACGCCCGCGGAATTCGAAAGCGACGACTTCAAGGCGGAGAAGGTCGTGCCGGCCGGCAAGTCGGTCGAGATCCTGGTCGGGCCGCTGAAGGCCGGCACCTACGAGTTCCACGACGAGTATCACGAAGCGCAGTCGAAGACGCACCTGACCGTCAAGTAAGCCGATACCGACATGCTGTCCACTGCCCTGATCGTCTTTCGTGAAGTGCTCGAGGCTGCGCTGGTGGTCTCGATTGTGATGGCCGCCACCAAGGGCGTGCCGCGGCGCGGCTGGTGGGTCGGCGGCGGGCTGGTCGGCGGCGTGGTCGGCGCCGGCCTGATCGCGGCGTTCGCCGACGTGATCTCGCAATGGGCATCCGGCATGGGGCAGGAAGTCTTCAACGCGGGCGTGATGTTCGTCGCGACGCTGATGCTCGCGTGGCACTGCATCTGGATGAGCCGCCACGGCCGGGAAATGGCGCTGCACATGGGCGAGGTCGGCCGCGCGGTCGCGGCCGGCAGCCGGCCGTTGACCGGGCTCGCGATCGTGGTCGGCGTCGCGGTATTACGCGAGGGCTCCGAGGCCGTGCTGTTCCTGTACGGGATCGCGGCGGGCGAGCCCGGGCAGACGCCGCAGATGATCGCCGGCGGGCTGCTTGGCGTGCTCGGCGGCGCCGGGCTCGGCTACGCGATGTATGCGGGCCTGCTGCAGATCCCGTTGAAGCGCCTGTTCTCCGTCACCAACGCGCTGATCGTGCTGCTCGCCGCGGGCATGGCGAGCCAGTGCGTCGGCTTCCTGCTGGCCGCCGGCTTCGTGCCGTCCTGGGGCGACGTGGTCTGGGACACGTCGTGGCTGCTCAAGGAATCGAGCATCGTCGGCAAGGCGCTGCATACGCTGATCGGCTATACGGCGCGGCCGGCAGGCATCCAGATCGCCGCGTACGTCGCGACGCTGGTGGCGATCCTCGTGCTGGCACGGCTCGTCGGCCGGCCGCGGCAGACGGTGAGGCCGCCGCACGCCGCGGCGTGAGTGTTCCGGGCTTCCGGGGGCGAACGAAAGAAGGGGCGTCATCGACGCCCCTTCGTTCATTTGCGACGCGCGACGCCCCGGCGCAGCGCCGGCGACGGCGGCCGCGGATGCGCGCTGCCGGGTTCGGTCAGCTGTGGTTGTCGATCCACGCGCGCGCCCATTCGAGCCCCGCGTCGCGCGCGTCGTCTTCGGTGTCGAACACGCCGAGCACGCCCGACGCCTCGACGAGCCGGTTGTTCTGCGTGATCGTGCCGCTCGCCGCGAAGCGCTCGGGCTGCATGATCTCGTCCTGCTGCAGGATCGCGTGGCCCCAGATCTGGTAGCCGTGGTAGGTCTGCGCTTCCATTATCGAGTCACCTCCGCGGAGCGGCCGTGCGTGCCGACCTGCAGCACGTTGCCGTCCGGCGTGTATTGACGCGGGATGTCGGAGAAGGTGAGTGCGCGCGTCGCGTCCGGTGCGGCAGGCTGCATCACCGTGAGACGCCCGGGTGCGGGTTGCGCGACGGGGCGCGGGGCGGCCGGGGTGTCGGCCGTGGCCGGGCGGTGCGCGCCGGCTTTCACGGCCTGCGCGACGCGGCGCTTGTGCGGTTTCGCGGTGGGTTTCGGCGTGGCGCTCGCGTGCTTCTCCGCGCTCTTGCCGGTGCGTGCGTCGGCGCCCGTGCGGGCACCTGGCGTACGCGCCGCAGGCTGCCGCGCCTCGGGCGGGTTCCAGACCTCGACGTAGTGCTCGGCGGCCCAGCCCGACGACGCGAACGTCAGCGCCAGCAATCCGCATCCAAACAGTCTTACCATTGTCTCTCCGTCATATTCGTTGCGGCGCGCGTCCAGCCGGGGCCGTGCAGGGGCATTCGGGGAATGCCGGCTCAGGAGAACACCTCGAGCCCGTGTTTCTCGACGATCTGGAGCATGCGCGCGGCGATGCCGCTCGGCCGCTTGTCGCCCTGTTCCCATTGGCGGATCGTCGATGTCGTCGTGTTCAGGTAGAGCGCGAACACGCTCTGGCTGACGTTGACCGACTTGCGGATGCGGGCGATCGCTTCCGGATCGAATTGCGGCGCGGCTTCGATGCAGAGATCGTCGTATTCGCGCATCGTCTTCTTGTCGATCAGTTGCGCACGATAAAGGCCCGACGCGGCGCTGTGGACCGCCTCCGTCGCGTCGCTCTTGAATCGACTCTTAGCCATTGCAAATCTCCACCCACTCTTTCAGGGTAACCAGCGTCGCGATGTCGCTGTCGGTGTGTCGGCCGACATCCGCGGCGAGCTTTCTGAAGGCGCGCAGTTCGCGTGCGTCGATGTCGTCGCGGTCGCATTTCGCGAACAGGAACACGAACACCCACGTGTGCCCGACCTTGCCCAGCACGATCCCGCGCTGCCGATTGCCGTCGAGGCGCTTCTTCCAGACGTTGCCGCCGAGATCGACGCCCTGACCGCGGGCCAGCTCCCGCACCGCGCGGCAAAGCTCGTCGTCGGCGATTCCCGCTTTCCCGGCTGCCTTGTGAAACCACTTCGTCTTGAAGACGCGTCGTACGGAAGCAGACATGTCGAACCGGTCGAATTAGCACAGGATTATATACCACTACGTGGTACATATTTCGACCTGGCCAAACGGCCTGCCTTGCGCCCGCACGCGGTCGAGACGACCCGGCACGGGGCCATCCCGTCGCCTGGTTACTCCACCGTCACCGACTTCGCGAGGTTGCGCGGCTTGTCGACGTCGGTGCCGCGCGCACACGCGGTGTGATACGCGAGCAGTTGCAGCGGCACGACGTGCAGGATCGGCGACAGTTGCCCGTAGTGCTCCGGCATCCGGATCACGTGCAGGCCGTCGTCGTTGACGATCTGCGTGTCGGCATCCGCGAACACGTACAGCTCGCCGCCGCGCGCGCGCACTTCCTGCATGTTCGACTTCAGCTTCTCGAGCAGCGTGTCGTTCGGCGCGACCGTGACGACCGGCATCGCTTCCGTGACGAGCGCGAGCGGCCCGTGCTTCAACTCGCCGGCCGGATAGGCCTCGGCGTGGATGTACGAGATTTCCTTCAGCTTCAGCGCGCCTTCGAGCGCGATCGGGTAGTGCAGCCCGCGGCCGAGGAACAGCGCGTTTTCCTTGCGCGCGAATTCATCCGACCACGCGATGATCTGCGGCTCGAGCGCGAGCACGCTGTTCAGCGCGGCCGGCAGGTGGCGCAGCTCCTTCAGGAATTGCGCTTCCTGCGCGGCGTCGACGTGCCCGCGCAGTTTGCCGAGCGTCGCGGCCAGCACGAACAGCGCGACGAGCTGCGTCGTGAACGCCTTGGTCGACGCGACGCCGATTTCGGTGCCCGCGTGCGTCAGGAACTGCATTTCGGTCAGGCGCACCATCGCGCTCGTCGCGACGTTGCACACCGCGAGCGTATGCGTGTGGCCGAGCGACTGCGCGTGCTTGAGCGCGGCGAGCGTGTCGGCCGTCTCGCCCGATTGCGAGATCACCAGCACGAGCTGGCGCGGGTTCGGCACCGATTCGCGGTAGCGGTATTCGCTCGCGATTTCGACCTGGGTCGGGATCTTCGCGATCGATTCGAGCCAGTACTTCGCGGTGAGGCCCGAGTAGTAGCTCGTGCCGCACGCGAGGATCAGCAGGCTGTCGATCGCCGCGAACGCGGCGGGTGCCGCATCGCCGAACAGCGTTGCGTCGAAGGCTTCGGTTTGCGGCACCGTGTCGCCGATCGCGCGCGGCTGCTCGAAGATTTCCTTCTGCATGAAGTGGCGATAGGGCCCAAGCTCGACCGCGCCGCCGTATGCGCTGACCACGCGGATTTCACGCTGCACGGTGGCGCCGTGACGGTCGACGATCGTCACGCCGTCGAGCGACAGCTCGCACACGTCGCCTTCCTCGAGGAACGTGAAGCGGTCGGTGCTGCCGGCCAGCGCGAGCGCGTCGGACGCGAGGAAGTTCTCGCCGTCGCCGTGACCGACGACGAGCGGCGAACCCTGGCGCGCGCCGACGACGGTGTGCGGCTGGTCCTTGTGCGTCACCGCGATCGCATACGCGCCGTGCAGTTGCTGCACGGCTTCGCGCACCGCGTCGAACAGGTTGCCGCGATACAGGCTGTGCACGAGGTGCGCGATCACTTCGGTGTCGGTCTGCGACACGAATTCGTAGCCCTTCGCGCGCAGCGCTTCGCGCAGCGTCTCGAAGTTCTCGATGATGCCGTTGTGCACGAGCGCGAGCGCGTTCGACGAGAAGATCGGGTGCGCGTTGTGCGTGACCGGCGCGCCGTGCGTGGCCCAGCGCGTGTGCGCGACGCCGGTCGCGCCTTCGAGGTGCGTGTCGCGCACCTGCGCATCGAGATCGGCGACGCGCGCGACGCTGCGCGCGCGCTTCGGTGCGTCCGGCTCGAGCACGGCGACGCCGCACGAGTCGTAGCCACGGTATTCGAGGCGCCGCAATCCTTCGATCAGCACCGGAACGATATTACGCTGCGCAACTGCGCCGACAATGCCGCACATGAATGGTCAATCCTGTCAGTCGAAGCGGGCGCCGCGCGGGCGCCCGCAAATGGTTCAGCTCTTTTTCTTGACCGGGCGGACGTAGCCGCTCTTCGCGGTCTGCGTCTTCTCGTTCAACGCGAGGACGCCTTCGGCGACGTCCTTCCAGATCGTCGTGCCGGCCGCGATCGTCACGCCGCGGCCCACGCGCACGGGCGCGACGAGCTGCGTGTCGGAGCCGACGAACACGTCGTCCTCGATCACGGTGCGGAACTTGTTCGCGCCGTCGTAGTTGCAGGTGATCGTGCCCGCGCCGATGTTCACGCGCGCGCCGATGTCGGCGTCGCCGATGTACGTGAGGTGGTTCGCCTTCGAGCCGTGGCCGATCACCGCGTTCTTCACCTCGACGAAGTTGCCGACGTGCGCTTCGTCCGCGAGCTGCGCGCCCGGGCGCAACCGCGCATACGGGCCGATCACGGTGTGCGCGCCGAGCTCGGCGCCGTCGATGTGCGTGAACGCGTCGATACGCGTGCCCGCGCCGATCGATGCGTTGCGGATCACGCAGTTCGGGCCGATCGTCACGTCGTCGGCGAGCGTCACGTTGCCTTCGAACACGCAGTTCACGTCGATCGACACGTCGCGGCCGCAGCGCAGCGTGCCGCGCACGTCGACGCGCGCCGGATCGGCGAGCGTCACGCCGTCGACGAGCAGCGCATCGGCGACGTTGCGCTGGTGAATGCGTTCGAGCTCCGCGAGCTGCGCCTTGCTGTTCACGCCGAGCGTTTCCCATTCGTCGTCGGGCTGCGACGTGACGACCTCGAAGCCGGCCTCGATCGCGAGTTCGACGACGTCGGTCAGGTAGTACTCGCCCTGCGCGTTTTCGTTCTTCAGCGCGCCGAGCCACATCGACAGCTGGGCCGTCGGCGTGACGATGATGCCGGTGTTGATCTCGGCGATCCGCAGTTCGTCCGGCGACGCATCCTTCTGCTCGACGATGCGCGTGACGAAGCCGGCCGCGTCGCGCACGATGCGGCCGTAGCCGGTCGGGTCGTCGAGCGTGACGGTCAGAATCCCGTAGCGGCCGTCGCGCGCGGCGTCGACCAGGCGCCGCAGCGTCGACGCGCGCGTGAGCGGCACGTCGCCGTACAGCACGAGCGTCGGTTGCGCGGGATCGAGGAGCGGCAGCGCCTGGCGGACCGCGTGGCCGGTGCCGAGCTGCTCGGCCTGCACCGCGAACTGGACGTCGGGCGCGGCGACGGCGGCCTGGACCTGCTCGGCGCCGTGGCCGACGACGACGACGAGCCGGGACGGCTGCAGCGTGCGCGCGGTGTCGATGACGTGGGAAAGGAGCGGCCTGCCGGCCAGGGGGTGAAGCACTTTCGGCAGCGCGGAACGCATGCGCTTGCCGGTGCCTGCCGCCAAAATCACGATATTCATGGCGCGCGCGTGGGTCAGAGTTCGAAGCCGTCCATTTTAGCATGCGGCCCTTGTCGCTCCGGGCCTGTCGCGGCGCGGCGACACCGCCGAAACGAGGCCGCCGGCCCCGGTCTCGGCGGGTGTTCGGTCCCTGCTTACAGGTCGTCGAACTGGACGATCGAGATCGGTTGGGCGGCGCCCGGCGCGGCCGCATCGTCGCCCGATGCGCACGGCTCCTCGTCGAACGCGATGTCGCCTTGCGGATCGGCCTCGCCCGTCGCGCGCAGCGACTGGAACGGGTACAGCGTCGTGTCCATCAGGTGCGACGGCACGACCTTCGCGAGCGCGTTGAACATGTTGTCGACGCGGCCCGGGAAGCGTTTGTCCCAGTCGCGGATCAGCGCCTTCATTTCCGCGCGCTTCAGGTTCGGCTGGCTGCCGCACAGGTTGCACGGGATGATCGGGAATTCGCGCAGCTCCGCGTATTTCTCGAGATCGGTTTCCTTCACGTACGCGAGCGGGCGGATCACGATGTTCTTGCCGTCGTCCGACTGCAGCTTCGGCGGCATCCCCTTCAGCTTGCCGCCGTAGAACATGTTCAGCAGCAGCGTCTGCACGATGTCGTCGCGGTGATGGCCGAGCGCGATCTTGGTCGCGCCGAGCTCGCCGGCCACGCGGTACAGGATCCCGCGGCGCAGCCGCGAGCACAGCGAGCAGGTCGTCTTGCCTTCCGGCACGAGCCGCTTGACGATGCTGTAGGTGTCCTGGTTCTCGATGTGGAACGGCACGCCGACCTGCTTCAGGTATTCGGGCAGCACGTGCTCGGGGAAGCCCGGCTGCTTCTGGTCGAGGTTCACCGCGACGATGTCGAAGTCGATCGGCGCGCGCTCGCGCAGGCGCAGCAGCACGTCGAGCATCGCGTAGCTGTCCTTGCCGCCCGACAGGCACACCATCACCTTGTCGCCCTGCTCGATCATGTTGAAATCGCCGATCGCCTGGCCGACCTGGCGCACGATCCGCTTGAACAGCTTGTTGTTCTCGTACGCTTCCTTCTGCTCGCGGCGCGTCAGCGCGGGGCGGCCGGTTTCGGCGGTGGCGGCGTCGGCCGCCGTGTCGTTCATGTGGGGGGCGTTCATGCGCGCTCCTCGTCCTTGATGCGAAAGACTTCGACGCCGACGGCGTCGCAGTCCGGATAGGCGTCCGGTTTCTCGGTACGGACGCGTACCGCGCGCACGGTGTCGTGCGCCAGCAGGTGCGCGGCGATCGAATCGCACAGCGTTTCCTGCAGGTGGATGTGGCCGCGCGCCAGACACTGCGCGACGCTCTGCTTCATCAGGTCGTAGTCGACGACTTCGTGCAGCCGGTCGTCGACGGGGGTGGACAGCGCGAGCGGCACGAACAGGTCGATGTTGATGACGACGCGTTGCTCGCCGCGCTTCTCGTGTTCGAAGGCCCCGATGTTGATGTGCACCTCGTAGTCGCGCAGGTAGAGCCTGCGGCAATCCGCGAGGCGGGGGTGCAGGAGAGCGGAAAACATGGTCGTCCCAGTCAAATTGGCGTGCGCGCACGCAAAGCGGCGCGGGCGGCGGCTGTCAGGCCGCGCCCGCGCGGTTCATTCATTCGGGCCGGCGGCGGGCGGCACCAGGTGCTCGCCGCCGTCGACGGTCAGCGTCGCGCCCGTCACGCCGGGCGCGCTCGCGAGATAGCAGGCGGCCGCCGCGATGTCGTCCGCGTGCGGCGCGTGGCCGCGCACGAGCGCCGCGACCCGCACCTTCGGCGCGAGCGCCAGCGCGAGCGCCGACGTCGCGCGGTTCAGCGCGGCCTGCATCAGCGCATGCGACAACTGCGCCGGCGCCGGGTGAAACAGGGCCTGATCCAGTACGTGAATCGCGCACGCGCGCAGCGTTTCGTCGTCGCGCGCGGCGTCCGGTGTCGCGTCGGCGAGCGCGCGGGCCAGCGCCAGCGGTGCGGTCACGTTGCGCGCGAGCGCGGCGGCGAGCGACGCGCCATCGACCGTGTGCGCGTCGTCGGCGCCGGCGCTGGCGCTGACGAATACCGCGCACGCGGGCCGGCCGAGCGCTTCGCCGCACGCGGCGACGAGGGCCGCGGCATCGGCTTCCAGGGCCGGATCGGCGTCGAGCACCGCCGCGCGGCGGCCGTGCGCGGCGACTTCGGCGACGAGCGCATCGGCGGCCGCGCGCGGCGCGCCCGGGCTGCGCTGCAGCGCGACGTCCCAGCCGCGGCGGGCGAAACCCGTCGCGAGCGCGCGGCCGATCGACGCGGCGTCGGCCGCGCTGCCCAGGGCGCCCGTGACGAGCACCACGCGTGGGGTCGACGTATCGGCTGAAACGGTCATTTACAATGCCGGGATGAACCCGAAAGCTCACGAACCCGCTAGTTTACCTGCTCCCGGCCCCGACGCGCTCGCGCAGTCCGAAACCCTCGCCGCGCAACTGCGCGACGAAATCGCGGCGGCCGGCGGCTGGCTGCCGTTCGACCGCTTCATGGAGCGCGCGCTGTATGCGCCGGGCCTCGGTTATTACAGCGGCGGCGCGCGCAAGTTCGGGCGCCGCGCCGACGACGGCAGCGACTTCGTCACCGCGCCCGAGCTGTCGCCGCTGTTCGCGCAGACGCTCGCGAATCCCATCGCCGAAGCGCTCGCGGCGAGCGGCACGCGTCGCGTGATGGAATTCGGCGCCGGCACCGGCAAGCTCGCGGCCGGCCTGATCGCCGCGCTCGACGCGACGGGCGTCGAACTCGACGAATACCTGATCGTCGACCTGTCCGGCGAACTGCGCGAACGGCAGCGCGACACGATCGAAGCCGCGGTGCCGGCGCTGGCCGCGAAGGTGCGCTGGCTCGATGCGCTGCCCGAGCGGTTCGACGGCGTCGTGGTCGGCAACGAGGTGCTCGACGCGATGCCGGTGCGCCTCTTCGCGAAGGCGGACGGCGCGTGGCGCGAGCGCGGCGTCGCGCTCGACGCGCGGCAGGCGTTCGTGTTCGACGACCGGCCGGTCGGCGCAGCCGGCCTGCCGGCGGTGCTCGCGACGCTCGACGTCGGCGACGGCTACGTGACCGAAACGCACGAGGCCGCGCTCGCGTTCACGCGCACCGTCTGCACGATGCTCGCGCGCGGCGCGGTGCTGCTGATCGACTATGGTTTTCCGGCGCACGAGTACTACCACCCGCAGCGCGACCGCGGCACGCTGATGTGCCACTACCGGCACCACGCGCACGACGATCCGTTCGTGTACCCGGGCCTGCAGGACATCACCGCGCACGTCGAATTCACCGGCATCTACGACGCGGGCGTCGCGACCGGCGCCGATCTGCTCGGCTACACGTCGCAGGCACGCTTCCTGTTGAACGCGGGCATCACCGACGCGCTGGCCGCGATCGATCCGTCCGACGTCCATCAGTTCCTGCCGGCCGCGAACGCGGTGCAGAAGCTGATCTCGGAAGCCGAGATGGGCGAGCTGTTCAAGGTGATCGCGTTTTCGCGCGGGATCGACGGCACGCTCGACGCGTTCGCGCGCGGCGACCGCTCGCACGCGCTTTGACGGGGAACCCGGCATGCTGCGCTGGCTATTGACGACGTTCATCGCGGTGATGATCCTCACGCGCTGCTGGCCGTGGCTCGGCAAGCTCGGCATCGGGCGGATGCCGGGCGACGTCACGCTGACGCTCGGCGGGCGGCGCTACCCGTTCCCGTTCATGTCGACGCTGGTGCTGACGATGCTGGTATCGATGGTGGCGCGGCTGCTCTGAGCCGCGCCGAACAGAGGACGCGCGTCACAGCTCGATCTCGCCGAGGATCCGGTGCGCGAGCGCCTTCGCCTCGTCGAACGCTTCTTCCTCGCTGGGGCTCGTCGAGTGGACGTCGTAGCGCATGTTCTCGGTGTCGTCCCCGTCGTCGCGCGCGAGGATCACGTAACCCTGGAACTGCCCGTTGCCCGCATGCTGGGTATGCGCCTTGGCCGTGTAGATGCCTTTCGTGAACGTGTTCGTGTCCATCGTGCTCTCCCGCGAAAAGGACGCTTCATCGTAGCACTGCGGCGCAGCATGGGGAACGCGGTTTATCGGTGACCGATCGGCGGCCGGTCACCCGCCTGCGCGCCCTTCACAGTCCGTTCAACCTTCGAGCAGCGCGACGACCTCGTCGAGCGTCGGCGCATGTGCGCCCGTATGCCGGCACGCGGCGGCGCCGGCCGCCAGCGCGAACGCGAGATGCTCGCGCCAGCCGCGCTGCGGCGCGGCCATCAGGCTGAACAGCAGGCCGCCGATCGACGCGTCGCCCGCGCCGACGGTGTCGGCCACCTCGACGCGCGGCGGGCAGGCTTCGTGCACGGCGCCCTCCGCGTAGAGCGTCGCCGCCTGCGCGCCGCGCGTGACGAGCACGGCCGCCCGCGGGTTCAGCGCGCGCACCGCCGCGATCGCGTCGGGGCCGTCGCCGCCGAACAGGTGCCGCAAGTCTTCGTCCGACACCTTGATCAGGTCGGCGAGCGCGGCCATCTTCTCCAGCGTCGGCCGGTACGCGGCCGTCATCAGGTTCCGCACGTTCGGATCGAAGCTGATCTTCACGCCGCGCGCGTGCAGGTCGGCCGCGAGCGCGGCCAGCGTGCCCGCGAGCGGTTCGCGCACGAGGCTGATGCAGCCGAAATGCGCCCATTGCACGTGCTCGGTCCAGCCGGCCGGCAGCCGCGCGGGATCGAACGCGAGATCGGCGCTCGCTTCGCCGATGAAGAAGTACGCGGGCGGGCGCGTCTCGTGGACGATCGCGAGCAGCGGCGGCCGCGCGACGCGCTGCAGGAAGCGCAGGTCGAGGCCGGCCGCTTCGCTCGTGCGCCACAGCACGTCGGAGAAGCAGTCTTCGCCGATCGAGCCGGCGAGCGCGCTCGGGATGCCGAGCCGCGCGACCGCGCGCGCGACGTTCCAGCCGGCGCCGCCCGGCACCGACGTCCATTGCGCGTCGCCCGCGCGCACCATGTCGGTCAGGATGTCGCCCGCCGACACGAAAGCCGGAAACGTGCCGCCGCTCATTGCGTCGGCTCGCTGCGTTGCAGGCGCGCGAGGGTCGCGAGCACGTCGTAGCAGGCGCCCATCGTGTGATAGTCGGTCTTGCCGGCCGGGCTCTTCTCGTCGCTGTACTTGCGGTTGTCGCAGGTCAGGATCCGGTACCACGCGCCGTGGCGGTGATCGACGAAATGCGCCCAGCTGTAGCGCCAGATCTCGTCGTACCAGTCCCAGAAGCGCTCGCTGCCGGTGCGCGCGCCGAGCATCGCGGCGGCCGCGAAGGTTTCCGCCTGCACCCAGAAATATTTGTTGTGGTCGCAGATCGTGAAGTCGGGGCCGAAGCCGTAGCACAGGCCGCCGTGATCGGCGTCCCACGCGTGCGTGAGCGCCGCGTCGAACAGCTCGGCCGCGCGCGGCGCGAGCCAGTCGAGCGGGCGGTGCCGCTCGAGGATCAGCAGCAGCTTCGCCCATTCGGTCTGGTGCCCGGGCTGGAAGCCCCACGGACGGAAGATGTTCGAGCTGTCTTCCTTGTTGTAATCCCAGTCGATCGACCAGTCCGCATGGTAGTGCTCCCACACGAGCCCGCCCGACAGCGCGGCCTGGCGCTGCGTGACGTGGGACGCCACCTTCTCCGCGCGATCGAGGTACGTGAGGTGGCCGGTCGCCTCGTAGGCGGCGAGCAGCGCCTCCGTCATGTGCATGTTCGCGTTCTGGCCGCGGTACGACGACACGATCCAGTTCGGCGTCGCGTCGTCCGCATACAGGCCCGCGGCCGCATCCCAGAAGCGGTGCTCGGCGAGCTCGTAGGTGGCGGCGATCAGCGGGCGCGCTTCGTCGATGCCGGCCATCGTCGCGTGCGCGGCCGCGAGCAGCACGAACGCGAGGCCGTAGCAGTGGCGCGTGCCGTCGAGCGTCGCGTGCTTCGCGCCGTCGCGCCAGTCGAGCTCCCAGTCGTAGCCCTGCAGCGCGTCGTCCCAGTGCGCGTCGCGCAGGAAGCGCAGCCCGTGGCGCGCGTATTCCAGGTGGCGCGGATCGCCGAAATGGCGGTACGCCATCGCGTAGTTGAAGACGAACCGGCAGGTGCTGACGAGGTGGCGCGACGTGCGGTTGTAGACGCTGCCGTCGTCGCGGAAGTAATGGTGGAAGCCGCCCGTCGGGTCGAATGCGTTCGTCGCGTAGAAGCGCAGCGTGTCTTCGATATGCGACAGCAGGAACGACGGGTCGCGAAAGCTCGCGACGAACGGTGCCGCTTGCGCGTGGCTGGCCGGCGCGGCGGCGCGGGAGTGGGCCGGGGGCATGTTCATGATTCTTGGACAGTGGCGGTATCGAATGCCGGGGAGCCGGCGGGCTGGCTGCTGGCCCGCACGATCAGCTCGACGGGCAGGGAGATCTCGGTGCGCTCGGGCGATTCCGCGAGCAGCAGTTCGACGCCGCGGCGGCCGAGCGCTTCCTTGTCCACCGCGAGCGTCGTGAGCGGCGGGTTCGCGTGCGCGGCGGCCGGGATGTCGTCGAAGCCGACGATCGCGATGTCGTCCGGAATCCGCAGGCCGCGTGCGACGCACACGCGCTGCGCGGCCAGCGCGGCCGCGTCGTTGTACGCGAATACCGCGTCGGGGCGCGGGCCGGGCGCGTCGAGCAGTTGCTCCATCGCACGCGCGGCGCCGGTGTCGGGGTCGAGCCCCGCGTCGATCGTCACTTCGTACGCGGGATCGAACAATCGCCCGGCTTCGAAGAACGCGCGCCGATAGCCGATCGCGCGCTGCGCGATGCTGTAGTGCGCGGCCGAGCCGCCGATGAAGGCGATCCGCGAGCGGCCGGTGGCGAGCAGGTGGCGCATCGCGAGCGCCGCGCCCGTCGCGTTGTCGATGTTGACCGAGCGCAGCCCGGGCGCCCACAGGTCGATCAGCACGAGCGGCCGGCCGGTGGCGGCGAGCGCCTCGATCGTCTCGGGCTCGATGAAGCCCGCGACCGCGATCGCGTCGGGCGCATGCGGGCGCATCTGGCGCAGCACGTCGTCGTTCGGGCCGACCGTGAGCAACGTCGGCACGATGCCGCGCTCGCGGCATGCGTCCTCGACGCCGTGCAGCACGTGCGAGAAGAACGGGCTTGCCGGAAAGCGGTTGTGCTGGCGGTGCAGCAGGAAGGTGAGCCGGCGGATGCGCGGCCGCAACTGCGCGGGATCGTAGCCGAGCTGCCGCGCGATCTCGACGATGCGCGCGCGCGTGGCTTCGGACAGGCCGGGCTGGTTTTTCAGCGCGCGGGAGACGGTGCCGATCGAGACCTCTGCCGCCCGCGCCACGTCGCGAATGGTCGTACCCATCGTTCGGGGTCCGTTTGTTTAGGGTGGAGGCGATTGTATAGTAAAACGTATCGCGGAATTCGGGCCGGATAACCGGGGAATACCCGCGAATAACGGGTTTTCAGGCGCTAATCTGCGAAAACGCCGTTACTAAAAATACTAAACAAAACGCGAAAAAGGCAAGGTGGGTGTGCGGATTGTCTGCCGGTGCCGACGGAGTGCCGAAAAGGGGCCGCGAGGGGCAGCCGGACTGCGGGCCGAGGCGAGCGTGGGGGCGCGCCGCGCTGTGGCCGCGGCCCTGCAACGAGCGATGCCGTTGCGCAATAGTCGAACCTTGCGCCGGCCGGGCATCGGTGCCGCCGCACGGTGCGCGAGCGCTTTCCGTGCGCACCCTGCGGCTGCCTGCCGTTCAGCCCGCCGCGATCGCCACGGCCGGCGGTTCGCCGCGATCGCGCAGCGCGGCGCGGCCGGCATCGAGATCGACGACCGCGAGCCCGTCCGGCTGCTGCTTCGCCCGCCGCTTCGCGAGCGCCGCGACCGACGCGATCTCGTCGCTGCCGTAGCGCTTTGCGCCGTGCGCGCCGGCCGGCACGCCGACCGCGCCGATCGCCATCGTCACGAACCCGAAGAACGCCGGGTTGCCGTGGCGGTCCTCGCCGCGCAGCCCGCCCGCCTGCCGGTCCGCCTGCGTGTAGAAGAGTTGCGCGCCGTCGTTGAAGCGTGCGATCGCGTCGGCGGCGCGCTCGCGCCAGTCGTCGCGTTGGAACAGCACGAGGAAATCGTCGCCGCCCACATGGCCGAGAAAGTCGCGCTGCGGATCGCACACGCCGGCCAGCACCGTCGCGGCGAATTTCAGCACTTCGTCGCCCTGCCAGTAGCCGTACTGGTCGTTGAACGGCTTGAACTGGTTCAGGTCGACGTAGCACGCGTGAAAGCCGGCGTCGCGCTGGAGCAGGCGGTCGATGTGCGCGCTGATCGGAATGTTGCCGGGCAGGAAGGTCAGCGGATTCGCGTAGCGCGCGGCCTCGATGCGCATCTCGGTCACCGCGCGCACGAGGCTCTCGCCGGTGCCGAGCCCGACATAGCGCCCGTGTTCGGTGATCACGAAGCCGTCCGCGAGATAGCGCTGGTCGTGGCGCGCGAGCAGCGTCGCGAGCTGCTCGAACGTGGTTGCGTTGTCGATCATCAGCGGCGCATCGTTCGCGAACTGCAGGCACGGCTTCTTCCCGAACACCTCGCGGTGATAGGGCAGCGCGAAACGGTCGATGAAGCTGCGGCGATTCACGAGCGCGACGGGCCGCCCGCGCTCGACGAGCGCGACCGCGTGCAGATCGGGCATCCGGTTGAACAGGTCGATCACGTCGTTGCTGGTCGCGTCGCGCGGCAGCGCCGGGGCGGGCACGAGCATCTTGCCGGCGATCGTGCCGGCCGGCCGCACCGCGCGCGTCACGCCGGGAAACACCGCGATGTGCGGCGCGCGGATCGCGTCGCGCGCGGCCGGCGCGACCACCCGCGACGGCTGCGCGTTCGGCCGCCCGAGCAGGAAGCCCTGCACGCAGCAGATGCCCATGTCGCGCACGACGATCAGGTCGCATTCGTTCTCGATGCCTTCCGCGATCAGCTTCGCGCCGCTCGCCTGCGCGAAGTGCTGCATGGCCTTCACGGCTTCGAACTTGAGCGGGTCGTGCGCGATGTCGTGGATGAAGAAGCGGTCGATCTTCACGACGTCCGGGTGCAGGCGCAGCCACAGGTTCATGCTTGCATTCGCGGTGCCGTAGTCGTCGAGCGCGAACTGGATGCCGGCGTCGCGCAGCGACGCGACCGCCGGCCCGATGTCCGCGAGATCGGGAATCGCGTTCTGCTCGGTGAGTTCGATCACGATGCGTTCGGCGCCGATCCGCGCGCGGCCGAGGAACTGGCGTGTGCGCTCGCGTTCGCTGGCGAGCGTGAGGATCGCGCCCGCGCTGAAATTGAGGAACAGCTTGCCGTCGCAGCCGAGCGCGGCGAACGCGTCGAGGCAGGTGAGCGCGGCGGCTCGTTCGAGCGCGATGGTTTCGCCTTCGCGCGCGGCCTGCGCGAACAGCGCGGCGGGCGGCTCGAGGTCGGTGCCGCGCGGGCCGCGGATCAGCCCTTCGTAACCGACGACTGTCCCCGATCCGAGGTCGACGATCGGCTGGAACACGGCGGCGAGCGCGCGATCCGCGATCAGGCGCGTGGTGCGGGGGGCGGCGGAATCGGAGGAGGACGCGGGCATTGGCGAAGGCAGCCGAATCGACGGGACGACCGGCTTAACGGCACCGCTGGCGGAGAATTGAATGAAGATTGTGTGACACGACACGTGTTGCCGGTGCAGCGAGCCGGATGCGCATCGGGGCGAGGGGTGGAAGGGAGGTGGGCGGGAGAGGCGGGAAGCGGGAAGCAGAAAGGCGGAAGGCGGAAGGCCGCCATCGGCGGCCATCGCGCCCCCGCGCCCCCGCGCATCAGCGCATCAGCGCATCAGCGCTTGCCCGCGCTCAGCGCGCCGGACCTGGCTGCCGTGTCGCCTTCGTCGTGCTCGCCGCTCGTGTCGCGCGCCCCCCAGCGCTGCGCGAGCGCCGCGCACGCCATCAGCTGGATCTGGTGGAACAGCATCAGCGGCAGCACGATCGCGCCGACCGCGTTCGCCGAGAAGATCACCTTCGCCATCGGCACGCCGGCCGCGAGGCTCTTCTTCGACCCGCAAAAGATGATCGTGATCTGGTCGGCGCGGTTGAAGCCGAGCCGCTTGCCGACGAACGCGGTCAGCAGCAGCGCGATCGCGAGCAGCACGAGGTTGACGACGAGCAGGCCGCCGAGCGCGCGCGGCGGAATCTGGTGCCACAGCCCTTCGTTGACGGCCTCGCTGAACGCGACGTAGACGACCAGCAGGATCGAGCCCTGGTCGACGAAGCGCAGCACGCCGCGATTGCGGTCGATCCAGCCGCCGATCACGGGCCGCAGCAACTGGCCGGCGATGAACGGCACGAGCAACTGCATCACGATGCTGCCGACGGTGCTCCACGGCGACGCGGCCGCGGCCGACTGCGACGTGATCATCAGCCCGACGAGCGCCGGCGTGACGAAGATTCCGAGCAGGCTCGACGCCGAGGCCGCGCACACGGCGGCCGGCACGTTGCCTTTCGCGATCGACGTGAACGCGATCGACGACTGGACCGTCGACGGCAGCGCGCACAGAAACAACACGCCCGCATACAGCGTCGGCGTGACGAGCGGTTGCAGCACCGGTTTCAGCGCGAGGCCGAGCAGCGGGAACAGCGCGAACGTGCTGAGCAGCACGATCGCGTGCAGCCGCCAGTGGGTCGCGCCGGCGACGACGGCTTCGCGCGACAGTTTCGCGCCGTGCAGGAAAAACAGCAGGCCGACGGCGATGTTGGTCGCCCAGTTGAACGCATGGGCGGCCGGGCCGCGGCAGGGCAGCAGGCTCGCGAGCACGACGGTGCCGATGAGCGCGAGCGTGAAGTTGTCGGGCAGAAAACGGGGACGGGCCATCGGGAACTCGATTTGGAAACGGCGAAGGCGCGCGTCGCGCGCGCGGATGGCGTTATTGTCCGGGTTGGCGATTCACCAAACAAATTCATTGTGTGAATCGATTGATGAATCGATTGCATGACGCGAAGGCCGCCGCGTCGCCCCGGCCATGCTCGAAACCGCAGAAGAACGTTCTGCCGCAATCGCGTGCCGAAGCGAAAAAACCTAGCAGTAACATGGTGTTACACCGATGCCGGCGACCTAACACTTTTTGGCTCGACACACTTTCCCCCCGCTCATAAATTACTGCTGAAAGCCTTGGGTCGGCCGAAAGGAACCGACGGCGGGCGTCGATGGGCACGGAACGATGACGGAACGGGTGAAACGGAAGATCGGACGATGGGTGGCAGGCGCGCTCGGCGCGCTGCTGATGCCGCTCGCGCTGGCCCAGCCGCCCCATGGCAGTCACGGCTTCGGCGGCCACGGCTTCGGCGGCGGCGACATGCGCGCGTACGGCCGGCCGGCCGGCGGCCCCGGCGGCGGTCCGGGCTGGCGTCACGTCGCACCGCCTGCCGGCGTACGTGCCGGCGGCGTGAGCGGCGCCGGCTCCCGCTGGGGGCTGCGCCCGACGCCGTCGTACGGCCATTACGCCGCGCAAAGCCCGTATCGGCCGATCAGCGCCGAAGTCCGCCAGATGCCGCGCCCGCCGGGCGGCGGCAACGTCCCGCTGCGGGCCGGCTCGATCCGCGCCGACGTCGCCCGCTACAACGAGGAGCGCGGCGGTCGCCCGATGCCGCCGCCCCGCTCGCAGGAAGAGCCTGCACACTCGCCTTCGTTCTCCCCGTTCTACCGAAACTGAGCGCCCCCGGCGCTCGTCCCCTTGCCGGCTGATGCGAATTCGCCACAGTCGCGCGCAGATTTCCGCTGATTTTCCCGCCGCATTGCGCTATCTTTCGCGCCCGGTGCGCGCATGCCGCGCCGCCGTCCGCCGGTGCGACCGTATTCGCGCCGGGCCGCCGCCGTGCATCCGGCCATGGATACATGCCGCGAAGTTAATGCAGGCGCTATACCCGCAATAAGTGTGCGCAATTTTGACCGGACGAATGATCCGTAAAGATGGCTGCGCCCCATACGACGCAAGCACTCGGCTCCAAACAACAACGCTCGCGCCACTTATCGACTATCCGACAAAACCTGGAGATCCCATGAAAGCATTCGCCCGCCGTGCGTCGCGCACGTCCGTCAAGCTGATCGCCGCAGCCGCCTGCGTGGCGGCCGCCGCACCCGTCCATGCGCAGTCGAGCGTCTCGCTCTACGGGCAGGTTGACGAATGGGTCGGCGCCACCAAGTTCCCGGGCGGCGATCGTGCGTGGAACGTGTCGGGCGGCGGGATGTCGACGTCGTACTGGGGCCTGCACGGCACCGAGGATCTCGGCGACGGCTACAAGGCGATCTTCACGCTGGAGAGCTTCTTCCGCGCGCAGAACGGCCAGTACGGCCGCTTCCAGGGCGACACGTTCTTCGCGCGCAACGCGTACGTCGGCATCAGCTCGCCGTACGGCACGGTGACGGCAGGCCGCCTGACGACGCACCTGTTCCTGTCGACGATCCTGTTCAACCCGTTCTACGACTCGTACACCTTCTCGCCGATGGTGTATCACGTGTTCCTCGGCCTTGGCACGTTCCCGACCTATCCGAGCGACCAGGGCGCCGTCGGCGATTCGGGCTGGAACAACGCGGTGGGTTACACGTCGCCTTCGTTCGGTGGCCTGAATTTCGGCGCGATGTACGCCCTTGGCAACCAGGCCGGCGACAACCGCTCGAAGAAGTGGAGCGCGCAGTTCAACTACGCGAACGGCCCGTTCGCGGCGACCGCCGTATATCAGTACGTGAACTTCAACAACGGCCCGCAGGACCTGAGCGCGCTCGTGACCGGCATGAAGAGCCAGGGTATCGCGCTGGTCGGCGCGACCTACGACCTGAAGCTCGTGAAGCTGTTCGGCCAGTACATGTATACGAAGAACGACCAGGTCGCGGGCAGCTGGCACGTGAACACCGCGCAGGGCGGCGTGTCGGTGCCGATCGGCGTGGGCAACGCGATGGCGTCGTATGCATACTCGCGCGACGCGGGCGGCCTCGACCAGACGCGCCAGACCTGGGCCGTCGGCTACGACTATCCGCTGTCCAAGCGCACCGACGTCTACGCGGCCTACATGAACGACCATATCAGCGGCCTGTCGACCGGCAACACGTTCGGCGCAGGCATTCGCGCGAAGTTCTGACCCACGCGCGCGATCGAAGCGCCGGCCGCGCGCGTCAATCACGCGTGCCGACTGCATGTTTTCGCGCCCGTCATTTCCGGCCCGAAGCGGCGCCGTCACCCGCGGCGCCGTTTTGCCTTTCTTGACCTTTCTGTTCCCACGCCTTTGTTACCCTATCTCGTAATTGGTTGATTCCCCGGGATTGCGAGCTAGTTCGATGGATACCCTCGTCAGCATGAATGTGTTTCGCTACGTCGTCGAAGTGGGCAGCTTCGTCGGCGCGGCGGAGCGCATGCAGATGTCGGCGGCGATGGCGAGCAAGCACGTGATGCACCTCGAGCAGCAGCTCGGCGCGCGGCTGCTGCATCGCACGACACGACGCGTCGCGCCGACCGAGGCGGGACGCGAATACTACGAGCGCCTCGTGCAGGCGCTGTCCGAACTCGACGAAGCCGGCCAGGCCGTCGGCGCCGCGAGCGTGGTGCCGCAGGGCAGGTTGCGCGTGACGTCGCTGTCCGCGTTCGGGCTGCGGCACGTGATGCAGGCCGTCACCGATTATGCGGGCCGGTTCCCGGACGTGACCGTCGACATGACGCTGTCCGATCGCGTGGTCGACCTGATCGAGGAAGGCTATGACGTCGCGGTGCGCGCGGCGCCGAACGGATTGAAATCGTCGTCGCTCGTCGCGCGCCAGATCGCGACCGCGCACATCCTGCTGGTCGCGTCGCCCGAGTATCTCGAGAAGCACGGCACGCCGCAGACGATCGCCGATCTCGCGCACCACAACTACCTGCGGCGCGATTCGAATTCGACGATGCTCGATTCGCTGGTAATCGACGCGGCCGCCGCGTCGCGCGTGAGCCTGAACGGCAACCTGATCGTCAATCATCTCGAAGGGCTGCGCGCGGCCGTGCTCGCCGGCGCGGGCATCGCGCTGCTCGGCACCGAAGTGGTCGGCGACGACATCGAATCGGGCCGGCTCGTGCCGGTGCTGCTCGATTCCGTGCCGCCGCACGAGGCGCCGATCTATGCGGTGTATGCGAGCCGCCGCCACGTGTCCGCGAAGGTGCGCTCGTTCGTCGATTTCCTGGCCGCGCGTTTCGAAGGGCAGTCGCTGTGCCCGTCGATCGAATCGCGCCTGCGCGTGCTGCCGATCACGCGGATGAAGCGCGCGGTCTGAGCGACGTTTCCCGCCGCGGCGGCCCAAACGAAAAGCGCGAACCATTGCGGTTCGCGCTTTTCGTTTGGCTGGACGATTCTCGCGTCGAGGGCGGCCGCGACGGCCTCCGCCTCCGTCAGCGCGGGATGCCGAGTCGCGCCTTCGCGTCGTCGTACTCGCGCTTGAGCCGCTCGACGAGCGCGCCGACGCTCGGCAGATCGTCCATCAGGCCGACGCCCTGGCCGGCGCCCCAGATGTCCTTCCACGCCTTCGTCTTGTCGCTGCCGAAATTCATCTTGGTCTTGTCGGATTCCGGCAGCGCGTCCGGATCGAGGCCGGCCTTCTCGATGCTCTCGCGGATGTAGTTGCCGTGCACGCCCGTGAAGAGGTTCGTGTAGATGATGTCCGACGATTTCGCATTCAGGATCGCATGCTTGTAGTCGTCGATCGCGTGTGCTTCCTGCGTCGCGATGAAACGCGTGCCCATGTACGCGAAATCCGCGCCCATCGCCTGCGCGGCGAGGATCGAGCCGCCGTTCGCGATCGAGCCGGACAGCACGATCGGGCCGTCGAAGATCTTGCGCACTTCGCCGACCAGCGCGAACGGCGACGTCGTGCCCGCGTGGCCGCCGGCGCCTGCCGCGACCAGGATCAGCCCGTCGACGCCCGCTTCGAGCGCCTTCTGCGCGTGGCGCAGGTTGATCACGTCGTGCAGCACGATGCCGCCGTAGCCGTGCACCGCGTCGACGATCTCGCGCGCCGGCGCGCGCAGGCTCGTGATGAAGATCGGCACCTTGTGCTCGACGCACACGCGCACGTCGTGCTCGAGCCGCGTGTTCGACTGGTGGACGATCTGGTTGACCGCGATCGGGCCGATCACCGCATCGGGGTGTTTCGCCTTGTGGTCGGCGAGTTCCGACTGGATCTGCGTGAGCCACTCGTCCAGCAGTTCGGCCGGACGCGCGTTGAGTGCGGGAAACGAACCGACGATGCCCGCCTTGCATTGCGCGAGCACGAGTTCGGGGTAACTGACGATGAACATCGGCGACGCGATGACGGGCAGCGTCAGGTTCTGCAGGACGGTGGGCAATGCCATGTGATGTCTCCAGTCTCCGGGGGCGTTGCGGGCGGACGGTGATTTGCGTGTATTGAGTGTAGCGGCGGAACGCGTTCGTTCATATTAATACGAACGGTCGTGCGATTCTACGCGAGCTTAACAAACTCGGCGGTGGGCCGGCAATCGAGTGAGTGTTCTCTTTCTACGGTTTCGCGTGCTTACCCCGCTGTGAAGACGCGCCGGCGCTCCTAAAATAGCCGCCATAACAAACCAACGAGAAATAAACCATGTCGTTTGAGGCGTTTGCACCGTTTCGCGTGACGGTGCAGGACACCGACATTTTCGGTGTCAAAGGAGGCGCGGGTCCGCCGCTGCTGTTGCTGCACGGCCATCCGCAGACCCACATGATCTGGCATCGCGTCGCCGCGACGCTCGCGAATCACTTCACCGTGATCGCCACCGACCTGCGCGGCTACGGCGCCTCGGGCCGGCCGCCGAGCGACGCGCGGCACGCGCCGTATTCGAAACGCGCGATGGCGGCGGACCAGGTCGCCGTGATGCGGCATTTCGGCTTCGCGCAGTTCCACGTGTGCGCGCACGATCGCGGCGCGCGGGTCGCGCACCGGCTCGCGCTCGATCACGCGGAGGCCGTCGAGCGGATGATGCTGCTCGACATCGCGCCGACGCTCGCGATGTACGAGAAAACCGATCGCGCGTTCGCGACCGCGTATTTCCACTGGTTCTTCCTGATCCAGCCCGAGCCGCTGCCCGAGACGCTGATCGGCGCGCACACCGACGCGTACGTCGAGCGCGTGATGGGCAACCGGTCGGCCGGGCTCGCGCCGTTCGCGCCCGAGGCGCTCGACGCGTACCGGGCGGCGCTCGCGCAGCCGGGCGCCGTGCATGCGATGTGCGAGGACTATCGCGCCTCGGCGACGATCGATCTCGAGCACGATCGCGCGGATCTCGAACGCGGCAACAAGATCGCGTGCCCGCTGCGGGTGCTGTGGGGCGAGCACGGCGTCGTCGGCCGCTGCTTCGATCCGCTCGACGAGTGGCGGCGCGTCGCGCGCGACGTCAGCGGCCGCGCGCTCGATTGCGGGCACTACATTCCGGAAGAGGCGCCCGCCGCGCTGATCGGCGAACTGCTCGCGTTCTTCGACGCGCGCGACGCGGCCGCGTGACGGGGCGGGCGGCGGCGCGTGCCGCCTGCGGCCCGATGGCGCGCGCTGTTCGCGGCTCGGCGACGTGCGCCGCGCGCGGCTTAGCGGTGCGCGTGGTCGTCCTCGACGAGCGGCGGCAGGCGGCGCGGCACGGGCGTCGATTTCACGATCGCGGTGCTCGTCTCCGCGCGCTCCGTGACCTTCGACAGGATGTCGTCGAGGTGCTCGATCGTGCGCAGGTAGAGCCGGCAGATGAAGCAGTCGTCGCCGGTCACCTTGTCGCATTCGACGAATTCGGGAATGCGCCGCAGCAACTCCTCCACCAGATGCAACTGGCCCGGCAGCGGCTTCACGCGGACGATCGCCTGCAGCGTGTAGCCGAGCGCGCGCGGGTCGAGCTCGACGGTGAACGCGGCGATCACGCCTTGCGCCTCGAGCCGCCGCACGCGGTCGGCGGTCGCGGGCGCCGACAGCCCGATCTGCCGGGCGAGTTCGCTGGTCGCGATGCGGGCGTCGTCGGCCAGCGCGGCGACGATCGCGCGGTCGGTCGCGTCGAGCGACGCGACCGCGGGCGGAGAAAGGCGTTTCGGCATGATCGCTTTGCTTTTGAAGGTGAATCGGCTGATTCACTTCAGTTTAGCCGTGGTTTCGGCGGAAGCAAGTTTCTAGAATCGAAGTCATCCCCGCTATTCAACGGAGTTCTTGATGGCCTCGAATGAAATGCGCCGCGGCGCCGCCGAGATGATCGTCGCGATGCTGATGTCCGGCACGATCGGCTGGCTCGTGATGTCGTCGCGGCAGCCGCTGACGAATGTCGTGTTCTTCCGCTGCGTGTTCGGCGCCGCGACGCTCGCGATCGTCTGCGCGGCGTTCGGCTTTCTGCGCCGCTCGCTGTTCTCGCCGCGGATGCTCGCGCTCACGACGCTCGGCAGCCTCGCGATCGTCGCGAACTGGCTGCTGCTGTTCGCCGCCTATTCGCGCGCGTCGATCTCGATGGCGACGGCCGTCTACAACACCCAGCCGTTCATGCTCGTCGCGCTCGGCGCCATCGTGTTCCGCGAGCGGATCACCGCGTCGACGCTCGCGTGGCTCGCGCTCGCGTTCGCCGGGCTCGTGTTCGTGGTGCGCGTCGAGCCGGCCGTGCTCGCGGTGCCCGGCGAATATCTGGAAGGCGTCGCGCTGTCGCTCGGCGCGGCATTCCTGTATGCGATCTCGTCGATCATCACGAAGCACCTGAAGGGCACGCCGCCGCATCTGCTCGCGCTGCTGCAGGTCGGCCTCGGCATCGTGCTGCTCGCGCCGTTCGCGCAGTTCGACACCTTGCCGGCGACGGCCGGGCAATGGGCCGACCTGATCGTGCTCGGCATCGTCAACACGGGGCTGATGTACGTGCTGCTGTACGGCGCGATCCAGAAGCTGCCGACCGCGATGACGGGCGCGCTGTCGTTCGTCTATCCGGTCGTCGCGATCGCCGTCGATCGCGTGGCGTTCGGGCAGACGCTCGCATGGACGCAGGTGTTCGGCGCGCTGCTGATCCTTCTCGCGGCGGCCGGCGTGAACCTCGGCTGGCGCATCGTGCCGGCCCGTCGCGCGACGGTCGGCAACTGAAACGGTCGGACGATTCGGCGCGCCGGCGCGCTCACGCCGCGGCACGTCGAAGGCGCGTGTCGGGGATGCAGATTGCCTGCGCAACGACGTCGCGCGGACGTCGTGCGCATCGATGAAAAGCGCTGCAAGAAGCTGTAGGGAAACACCCGATGCGATGCGCCCGCGTCGCTCGTATGATGCGGGCTGTGACGTTGATCACGTTCACAGGATTCCGATCTCGATGCCGTTCGCCCGTGAGGCTGAACGGCTTTTTTTTTATGTCTCGCTGCCCGCGATCAGCCGCCGACGCGCGTCCAGCCGTGCGAGCAGCGCGCGCCTCGCATCGTCGTCCGACTCACGCCATCCCTTGATCTCGCCGCGCGTGCGCAGGCAGCCCGCGCACCAGTCGGTGCGCGGATCGATCCGGCAGACGTCGGTGCACGGCGACGCGACCGTGGCGACCTGCATCGTCACGTCGCTCATGCGGACGCCCGCAATGCGACGTCCGCGACGGGCGCGCCCGTCAGCGACACGAGTTCGTGCGGCGACAGGTTGAACACCGCGTGCGGATGGCCGGCCGCGGCCCACAGGCTGTCGAGCGCGAGCAGGTCGGCGTCGATCAGCGTGACGGGTTCGACCAGATGGCCGATCGGGCACACGCCGCCGATCGCATAGCCGGTGTGGTCGCGCACGAACTTCGCGTCCGCGCGACCGACCGGGCCGACCTGCGCGGCGACCTTCTGCTCGTCGACGCGGTTCACGCCGCTCGCGATCACCAGCACGGGCGCGCCGTCGGCCTGCCGGCGAAACAGGATCGACTTCGCGATCTGCGCGACCGAGCAGCCGAGCCCGGCCGCGGCCTCGGCCGACGTCTTGCCGGTTTCGGCGAGCATCACGATGCCTTTCGCATGGCCGCGCTCGCGCAGCAGCAGCGCGACGCGTCGCGCGGAATCGGGGAGGGAATCGAATGAAGCGGGTGTCGTCATGGAAAGGAATCCGTGGAATGGCGTGATCAGACGCAGTTCGCGGCGTCGGCCGCGCTTTGCGCCTTGGCAAGCAGTGCTCGACCGGCGCGCGACACGTTCGCGCGGCCGATCGCGTTCGAGATGAAGTCGCCGGCGGCGACGACCTGCGCGAGATCGATGCCGGTCTCGATGCCCAGGCCCTGCATCAGGTACAGCACGTCCTCGGTCGCGACGTTGCCGGTCGCGCCCTTCGCGTACGGGCAGCCGCCGAGGCCCGCGACCGACGCGTGGAAGATCTCGATTCCTTCGAACAGCGCCGCGTAGATGTTCGCGAGCGCCTGGCCGTAGGTGTCGTGGAAGTGGCCCGACAGGCGCTCGCGCGGGAACACGCGCGTGACCGCCGCGAGCACCTCGCGCGTGCGCTTCGGCGTGCCGACGCCGATCGTGTCGGCGATGTCGATCTCGTCGCAGCCGAGCGCGGCGAACCGCTCGACGACGTCGACGACCGACGCGACCGGCACCTCGCCTTGATACGGGCAGCCGAGCGCGCACGACACGCTGCCGCGCAGCCGCAGGCCCGCGTCCTTCGCGGCCTGCGCGACGGGCTCGAAGCGCGCGATGCTCTCGGCGATGCTGCAGTTGATGTTCCGCTGCGAGAACGCTTCGCTCGCCGCGCCGAAGATCACGACTTCGTCCGCGCGGGCGGCCACCGCATTCTCGAAGCCCTTCAGGTTCGGCGTGAGCACCGAGTACACGGTGCCCGCGCGGCGCTCGATGCCGGCCATCACGTCGGCGCCGTCGGCCATCTGCGGCACCCATTTCGGCGACACGAACGACGCGGCCTCGACGTTGCGGAAGCCGGCGCGCGACAGCTTGTCGACGAGCGCGATCTTCACGTCGGTGGGCACGAAGGTCTTTTCGTTCTGCAGGCCGTCGCGCGGGCCGACTTCGACGATCTTGACGGCGGTGGGGAACGTCATGGTTGTCTCCAGTTTTATCTCGGGCGGAATTCAGTAGCCGCGCGCGTAGTCGACGATGCCGCTGACGGGCGCGCCGCGCTCGAACGCGCGGATCTTGCCGGCGATCTGCTCGACGGCTTCCGCGCGCAGCGTCTCGGCCGAGCTGTGCGGCGTGATCGTGATGCGCGGCGCGCGCCAGAACGGATGGTCGTCCGGCAGCGGTTCGTGCTGAAACACGTCGAGCGTGGCCGCGGCGACCTGGCCGCTCGCGAGTGCGTCGAGCAGATCGGCTTCGACGAGATGCGCGCCGCGCGCGACGTTGACGACGTACGCGCCGCGCGCGAGCCGTGCGAACGCGCGTGCCGACAGAATGCCGTCGGTGTCGCGCGTGCTCGGCAGCAGGTTGACGAGCACTTTCGCGCCGTCGATGCACGCGTGGAACGCGCCGTCGCCGGCGAAGGTCGCGATGCCGTCGAGCTGCTTCGCACTGCGGCTGTAGCCGCGCACCGGCAGGCCGAGCGCGGCGAGCGCGCGGGCGACTTCGGCGCCGAGCACGCCGAGGCCGAGGACCGCGACGGTGAAGCCCGCGCGCGCATGCGGTTCGAGCGGCTGCCAGCGGCGTTCGCGCTGTTGCAGGTCGTATTCGTCGAAGCGGCGCAGGTAGCGCAGCACCGCGTGCGTCACGTATTCGACCATCTGCCGCGCCATGCCCGAATCCTCGAGCCGCACGAGCGGCACGTGCGCGGGCAGCGTGCCCGGATGCGCGCGCTCGAGCGCGAGTAGCGCATCGACGCCCGCGCCGAGGTTGAAGACCGCGCGCAGGCCGTCGCGCGGCGCGAAGAACTCGCGCGGCGCGCGCCACACGAGCGCGTAGTCGGCGGCGGCCGTATCGCCCGGCTGCCATGCGCGCAGTTCGGCTTCGGGCAGCGCGCGGGCGATTTCGTCGCGCCAGGCGACGGCTTCCTGATGCGGTGAATGGAACAGGATCTTCATTGCGTGACGGCGCGCGCGCCGGCGAGGCGCGTCACGGGAACGGCGAGCGAAGCCGGGCGCGGCGCGCCGGCGGATGTAGCGGACATCGGGCGACTCCTGACGACCGGCCCGGCGCGTCGGCGCGGGGACCGGTTCCGTGTGAAGCTGACGGGAAGCCCACATTCTACGGTTTCGCGGCACATTGCGCCGTCGGTGCGGGCCTTGCGGCCGGCGCGGGCCGCCGTCGCGCGGTGGCGCGGCCGCCTCCGGTCGCCGCGCAAAAGCAAAGCACAAAATATTGGTTCGGCCGCCGCGTGCCCGACGCCACAATCGAACCTCGTCTTCAAGCAAGCGAGGGCAATCATGCGCGCATGCAGCAAATCGGCGTGGCCGCCGCGGCTCGTCACCGTTCCGGGCCTGCACGGCAGCGAAGGCGCTCACTGGCAGACCTGGCTCGAGCGGCAGTTTCCGCGCGCGTTGCGGGTCGAGCAGCACGACTGGGACGCACCCGATCTCGCGGGTTGGGCGCAATCGGTGCGCGCGCTGCTCGATCGCGAGCGCGGCCCGTTCGTGCTCGCCGCGCACAGCTTCGGCTGCCTCGCGGCCGCGCATGCGCTCGCGCAGTCGCCGCACGCGGGCGATGTCGCGGGCGTGCTGTTCGTCGCGCCGGCCAGCCCGAAGAAATTCACGTTTGCCGGGCCGTTCGACGCGCGCCGGCTCGCGGTGCCGTCGATCGTGATCGGCAGCGAGACCGATCCGTGGATGCCGCTCGCCGATGCGCGCATGCTCGCGCAGCGCCTGGGCAGCGCGTTCGTGAACCTCGGCGATGCCGGGCACATCAACACGGCGGCCGGCTACGGGCCGTGGCCGCGCGCGAAATACTTCATCGACACGCTGGTGCATTGCGCGGCGCCGCTGCGTTTTCGCGACGCGGACGACGGCTTCGACGCCGCGCTCGTCGAGCGCGCGCTCGCGGTCTGACGGGCGGGTTGCACGGCGCGTGCCGCGCGGTGGCGGTCGCGGCATGGCGGGCCGTCGCGCGTGCAACGCGCAGGCGGCCCTGCCTGACGGCGGCCGGGTGCGAATCCCTCGGCCGGCCATGCTCGACGTGGCTCGCGAAGCGGCGCGATACCGTGCCGTTCGCGCCGTCGCCTACCATTACGTCATGTCAGCAGCGGCTCGACGCGCGCGTCCACTGCGCTGCCTGAACAGGGGCGACTCCTGTCACGTGGCGGCGGGATCAGCCCGGCGGCGACGCGGCGGCGCTTGACGCGGCTGCGTTCGCGGAGGGCTTCGCGTCGTCGTCGTCATCGGGCGGGTAGTGCACGACGGGCGGCGCGAGCGGCGCGGCATCGGACGCGGCGGCGTTCGCGGTCGCGTCGCTGTTGAACGCGCTGGCGACGCCGCTCGACGCGCCGGCCTGCTGGGCGGCGTCGGTCGCGTTGGCGTCGTGCGGCGCGTCGTCGCTGCACGCGGCGACGAACACGGCGGCACACAGAACGACGGCGACGGAAACGCGACGCATGACTTCTCTCCTGACAGGCTGATCGGGAAACGTTTTCGAGTATGCCGCCGCGATGCGACGTTTCGGTGAATCGTTTGCGATTCCGGCGTGATCGCGAGTGATCGCGAAATGGTTTCGTCAGCGTGATCGAATGCTGTCGCGGCGTTCCTCCCACCCATGGCGGAATTTTCCAGCAGAGGCCGATGCTGCGCGCATTTACACGGCGCGCCACGTCGGGACCCGGCCACGGCCGACGCGGCCGCCCTGCGCGGCATGGCCAATGCGACCGGCAACTTGTGACCGATGCGCGCCCGGCCACGCCCGAAAACCGGGCGTTATTGCCGCTTCGTCAGCGAACGGCCAGCCGCGCGCCAGCGTGGCGTCATGACGGCGCTATCACCGCCGGCTCGCCCCGTCTGCCGCCCGGTGCGCGCCGCTCACGGTGGCCGGCCCTGCCCCCGTACGCGGCTCCCGCCGTTTCGCGGCACCCGAATTGCTCTTTGCCGATGCGCGTGCCGACCGCGCTGCCATCCGGGCACGCGGCGCACATCCGCGTCCATCAACCACGGAGCGAGCAGAAGTCATGTCCAGCGATCGATCCGATTCCCCGTCTGCCGAACCGGCGCGCGATGCGGCCCCGTCGCCGCTCGGGCCGGGCCGTTCAGCGGCGGCGCCGCCGTTGCCGCCCGATACGCCGTCCAGCGCCGCGCGGCGCCGTTTCCTGCAATCCGCGGCGGCGGCCGCGACCGTCAGCGCCGCATCGCACGTTCATCCGCAGCCGCCGCACGCGGCATCCACGCCGGCCGCGCCCCGCCGCGACGCGGTGCCGGCGCAGCCCGTGCGCCTCAACATCAACGGGCGCGCATACACGCTGCAACTCGAACCGCGCGTCACGCTGCTCGACGCACTGCGCGAATACGCGGGGCTCACGGGCACGAAGAAGGGCTGCGATCGCGGGCAGTGCGGCGCGTGCACGGTGCTCGTCGACGGCCGGCGCATCAACGCATGCCTGACGCTCGCGGTGATGCACGAAGGCGCGCGGATCACGACCGTCGAAGGGCTGGCGCGCGGCGGCGAGCTGAGCCCGGTGCAGCGCGCGTTCGTCGAATGCGACGCGTTCCAGTGCGGCTACTGCACGTCCGGCCAGCTCTGCTCGGCGACCGCGCTGCTCGACGAGTTCGCGGCGGGGGCCGGGAGCGCCGCCACCGACGACGTGCGGCGCCGTCCCGTGCAGCTGTCGGACGACGAGATCCGCGAGCGCATGAGCGGCAACCTGTGCCGCTGCGGCGCGTACCCGAACATCGTCGCCGCCGTGCGCGCCGCGCATGCGGCGCGCGGCTAGGCGCGGAGGCCACGGCAATGGAAGCGATCTCCTACGAACGCGCGACCGACGTCGCCGGCGCCGTGCGCGCGGCGCAGCGGCCCGGCGCGGCCTTCATCGGCGGCGGCACGAACCTGCTGGACCTGATGAAGGGCGGCGTCGCGCGGCCCGTCGCGCTCATCGACATCACGCGCATCGCGGGCCTCGATACGGTCGACGCGCTGCCCGGCGGCGGCGTGCGCATCGGCGCGCTCGTGCGCAACAGCGAGGCGGCCGATCATCCGCACCTGCGCGCCGACTATCCGCTGCTGTCGCAGGCGCTGCTCGCCGGCGCGTCCGCGCAATTGCGCAACATGGCGACCGTCGGCGGTAACCTGATGCAGCGCACGCGTTGCCCGTATTTCTACGATCCCGCGTTCGCGCAATGCAACAAGCGCGCGCCGGGCAGCGGCTGCGCGGCGATCGGCGGTCACAACCGGATGCACGCGATCCTCGGCGCCAGTCCGCAGTGCGTGGCGGTGAACCCGTCGGACATGAGCGTCGCGCTCGCCGCGCTCGACGCCGTCGTGCAGGTGAGCGGCCCGCGCGGCGCACGGCAGATTCCGATCGCGTCGTTTCACCGCTTGCCCGGCGATCGTCCCGATCTCGACACGACGCTCGAACCGGGCGAGCTGATCACCGCGGTGGACCTGCCGCCGCCGCGCTTCGCCGACCATGCGCACTATCTGAAGGTGCGCGATCGCGCGAGCTACGCGTTCGCGCTGGTGTCGGTCGCGGCCGCCTTGCGGATGGACGGTCCGCGCATCGCCGACGCGCGCATCGCGCTCGGCGGCGTCGCGCACAAGCCGTTGCGGGCGATGGAGGCGGAAGCGCATCTCGTTGGCCGCACGCCGACCGACGCGACGCTGCGCGAGGCGGCCGCGCTGGCGTTGCGCGATGCGCGGCCGCTCGACGGTAATGGCTTCAAGGTCGCGCTCGCCCAGCGGGCGATCGTCCGAGCGGTCGGAACGGCAGCCGCCACGACAGGAGGGGCCGCATGAACACGATGACGGGACAACCGCTCGACCGTGTCGACGGGGTACTGAAGGTGACGGGCGGCGCGCACTACGCGGCCGAATTCTCCGATGCGCGGCTCGCGCACGCGGTGCTCGTGACGAGCACGATCGCGTCCGGGCGCATCGAGTCGATCGATGCGGCGCGCGCCCGCGCGATGCCGGGCGTGCTGATCGTGATCACGCACGAGAACGCGATGCGGCTGCCCGACGGCGGTCGGCCGCCGCTGTCGCCGCCGGCCGGGCGCCGGCTTACGTTGCTGCAGGACGACACGGTGCGCTACAGCAACGAACCGGTCGCGGTCGTCGTCGCCGAAACGCTCGAGCAGGCGACCGACGCCGCACAGGCCGTGCAGGTGCGCTATCGCGCGAGCGATGCCGTCGCGGATTTCGCGCAGGCGAAGCGCGGCGCGCGCGTGCCGCCGAAGCAGCAGGGCCGCCCGATGGATACGCGGCGCGGCGACGTCGACGCGGGCCTGCGCGAAGGCGCGGTGCGCATCGACGCGACCTATACGACGCCGATGCAGCACCACAACCCGATCGAGCCGCACGCGACGATGGCGCGCTGGGACGGCCCGACGCTCACGCTGCACGATGCGACGCAGGGCGTGTCGGGCGCGAGCACGGCGGTGGCCGCCGTGTTCGGCATCGCACCGGAACACGTGCGCGTGATTTCGCCGTTCCTCGGCGGCGGCTTCGGCTGCAAGGGCTCGTCGTGGTCGCACGTGTCGTTGTGCGCGATGGCCGCGAAGCAGGTCGGGCGCCCGGTTCGCCTCGCGCTGACGCGGCCGCAGATGTTCGGCCCGGTCGGCGGGCGGCCGTTCACCGAACAGCGCATCGTGCTGGCCGCCCGCCGGGACGGCACGTTGACGGCGATGCGCCACGACACGATCGCCACCACGTCGACGTTCGAGGACTGGATGGAGATGTGCGGGATGCCGTCGCGGATCATGTACGCGGTGCCGAACCACGCGACCACGCACCGGATCGTGTCGCTGAACGTCGGCACGCCGACGTTCATGCGCGCGCCCGGCGAGGCGTCGGGCTCGTTCGCGCTCGAATCGGCGATGGACGAGCTCGCGTGGCAACTCGGGATGGACCCGGTCGCGCTGCGGCTCGCGAATTACGCCGAGGTCGACCCGCAGGACGGCAAGCCGTGGTCGAGCAACAAGCTGCGCGAATGCTACGAGGTCGGCGCGCGGCGCTTCGGCTGGTCGCGGCGCACCGGCGCGCCGCGCACGATGCGCGACGGCGACACGCTGATCGGCCTCGGGATGGCGGCCGCCACGTATCCGGCGAACCGCAGCGAAGCGTCGGCGCGGGCGCGCATCCTGCCGGACGGCACGGCCGAAGTCGCGTCGGGCACGCAGGACATCGGCACCGGTACTTACACGGTGATGACGCAGGTCGCGGCCGATGCGCTCGGTTTCGCGCCGCAGAACGTGCGCTTTGTGCTCGGCGATTCGAGCCTGCCGCGCGCGCCGGTATCGGGCGGCTCGCAATCCGCGGCGAGCGTGGCGCCCGCCGTGCGCGAGGCCGCGCTGCAGGCGCGCGCGAAGCTGATCGCGCTGGCGATCGCCGATCCGGGTTCGCCGCTGCACGGCGCCGCGGCCGACGACGTGACGGTCGACGACGGCTGGGTCGTGCAGCGCGGCGAGCCGTCGCGGCGCGATCCGGCCGCGGCGGTGATCGCGCGCGCGGGCGGCCGGCCGATCGACGCGCAGGCGACGACGAAGCCGGGCGACGAGAAGTCGCGTTATGCGTCCCATTCGTTCGGCGCGGTATTCGCCGAAGTGCACGTCGACGCCGAGCTCGGCACGATTCACGTACCGCGCATCGTCGGCGTCTACAGCGTCGGCAGCCTGCTCAACGCGAAAACGGCACGCAGCCAGTTGATCGGCGGGATGGTGTGGGGGCTCGGCACCGCGCTCGAGGAGGGCTCGCATCTCGACGTGCGGCACGGCCGCTTCACGAACGCGAATCTCGCCGAATATCACGTGCCCGTGAACGCGGACATCGGCGAGCTCGACGTGAGTTTCGTCGACGAAAGCGACACGCATTTCAATCCGCTCGGCATTCGCGGCATCGGCGAAATCGGCATCACCGGCGTGCCGGCCGCGATCGCCAATGCGGTCTATCACGCGACCGGCGTGCGGGTGCGCGATCTGCCGATCACGCTCGACAAGGTGGCGATGCCGATGCGCGCGTGAGCGTCGGCGTCGGCGTCGGCGCCGGCGTGGGCGTCAGCGCCGCGGCGTCCTGCGCCGCACTTCGCTGCGCAGCCAGTCGAGCCACGCGCGGATCGCCGCTTCGTGAGGATGGTCGGGGCGCCACACGACGTAGTGCGCGTACACGTCGGCGATGCGCACCGTCGATATGCGCACGAGCGTGCCGTCCGCGAGTTCGGGCTCGATCAGCGAGCGGCGCGCGAGGGCGACGCCGCGGCCTTGCAGCGCCGCGTCGATCAGCACGTTCGCGTCGGTGAAGCGCATCGATCGAAGCCGAGCTCGCCGACGGCCGCACGTGGGCCGAGCCCGGCCGTTTCGTGCGGCGGTTCGTTCGGACCGCGAAGTTCGGACGTGTCCAATTGCCATGTCGCGCCCAATTCTATTGAATGAGAAGCATTCTCATCAATGGAGTGGAGTGAACATGAGCCGTTGCATCCAGTCGAGCGCGACGCCGCCGCGGCGCGCGACCGCATCCGTCGCGTTCGCGATGATGACCTGTGCGGCCGCGCCGGCAGGCGCGGAGGAAGGCGAGCCGCGCCACGCGCCGCACCTGGACCCGATCGTCGTGCACGGCGCGCGCGACGCCGGTTCGCGCGTCGACCGGTCGGGTTCCGCCAAATATGCGACGCCGCTGCTCGACGTGCCGCAGACGATCACCGTCGTCCCGCGCGCGGTGCTCGACGAACAGCAGGCGCTGAGCTTGCGCGAGGCGCTGTCGAACGTCGCGGGCATCACGTTCAACGCCGGCGAGGGCGGCGGCGGGTCGGGCGACCTGTTCAATATCCGCGGTTTCGGCGCGAACGCGAACCTGCAGCTCGACGGGCTGCGCGACAGCGCGCAGAACAATCGCAGCGACCTGTTCAACGTCGAGGCGGTCGAGGTGATCAAGGGGCCGAACTCGGTGTTCGGCGGCGCCGGCACGACGGGCGGCTCGGTGAACCTGGTCAGCAAGACACCGAAGGCGGGTGCGTTCACCGAGGCCGGCACGATGCTCGGCACATCGGACTACCGCCGCGTGACGCTCGATGCGAACCGGCCGCTGCCCGGCTCCGACGGCCGCGCGGCGTTCCGCCTGAATGCGATGGCGCACGTCAACGACGTGCCCGGCCGCGACGACGTCCGCAAGCGGCGCTGGGGCATCGCGCCGTCGCTCGCGTTCGGTCTCGGCACGCCGACGCGCGTCACGCTCGGCTATTTCCACCAGTACGACAACAACCTGCCCGACTACGGGCTGCCGGCGCACAACGGCCAGGTGCTGGCCGGCGTGCCGCGCGACCGCTATTTCGGCTGGCGCAATCTCGACCGCGAGCGCATCACGTCGGATACGTTCACCGTGAAGGCCGAACACGACGTGTCGTCCGGCCTGAAGGTGCAGAACCTGAGCCGCTATGCGCACCTGAATCGCGACACGGTGATTTCGGCGTCGCACGTGAACCTGCAGGGCCTGCCGCCGGGGCGCTACAAGCCGGCCGGGCCGCAGGGCTATGGCCGCGATGCGTCGACCGCGATGTGGGCGAACCAGACGAACGTCACCGGCGCGTTCTCGACGTTCGGCATCGGGCATACGCTGGTCACGGGTTTCGAGATCTCGCGCGAGACGTACGGCCGCACGACCTATTCGTACGGGCTCAACCGCTTCTACCCGGCCGACGGCTTCGCGCTCGCCGCGCCGCCCGGCGTGTGGCGCGGCCCGGCGCAGCGCCAGGACAGCGCGCGCAACGACACCGCGCTGGTCGTGAAGGCGCTGTACGCGTTCGACACGATCTCGGTCGGCCGCTACTGGGACATCGACGTCGGGCTGCGGCACGACTGGATCGACGGGTGGTCGGAAGGGACCGCGGCCGGCAAGCCGACCGAGCGCGCGGACACCGCCGATCGACATCTGAGCACGCGCGCGGGGCTCGTGTTCAAGCCGACCGACAACGGTCGCGCGTATTTCGCGTACGGCACGTCGTTCAACCCGTCCGCCGAATTCCTCGTGACCACCGGCTCCGGCGTGAGCGCGGCGACCGGCGCGCTCGCGCCCGAGAAAAACGAGAGCTTCGAACTCGGTGCGAAATGGGAAGGACTCGCGGGCATCGCGCTGAACGGCGCGCTGTTCCAGACCGAAAAGAAGAACGCGCGCGAACGCATGGCCGACGGCAGCTATGCGCTCGCGGGCCGGCAACGCGTGCGCGGCGTGGAGCTCGGCGCCGCCGGCAAGGTGACGCCGCGCTGGGACGTGTTCGCGAACTACACGTATCTGGCGAGCGTGACGCTCAGCTCGCCGTCGTCGCCGCGGCGCGACGGGCAGGCGCTCGGCAACACGCCGCGGCACGCGTTCAACGTGTGGACGACCTATCGGTTGCCGGCGGGCTGGACGCTCGGCTACGGTTCGCACTTCGTCGGCCGACGCAACGTGACGTCGCAGGGCGACGGCAAGCTCGGCGCGTACTGGGTGCACAACCTGATGGCGAGCTACGACGTGAGCCGCCGGCTGCGCATTCAGCTGAACGTCGACAATCTGTTCGATCGCGCGTACGTCGAACGCGTGCGGCAGGTGTCGGGCAGCGAATCGCGGTCGTCGGCGGTCGAGCTCGGCGACGGCCGTTCGGCGATGCTGTCCGCCGTGTACAAGTTCTGACCGCGCAGCGCGACGGCGGCTGCCACTCGACGCCGTCGGCCGCCGCGCGCCCGTCAGCGCGCGAACAGCGGATAGGTCGCGGCGGCGATCAACGCCGCGGCGAGCCACACCACGCTCCACGAACTCGCGGCGAGCAGCGGCGGAATCGCGAGCGGCGTCGCGAACAGCCCGAGGTAGACGACCGTGTTGGCCATCCCGAGCGCGGTGCCGGCGTGGTTCGCGCCCGCGAGCGTCGCGAGTTCCGTGTACGCGACGCCGTGCCATGCCGACACGCAGATGCCGGCGAACACGAGAATCGCGACGATCGCGGCGAGCGGTACATGCGGGCTGCCGGCCGTTGCTGCGGCGAGCAGCGTGAACGACCCGGCGGCGACGAACACGGAACCGCGCAGGTACGCGCGCCGGTTGCCGTGCCGGTCGGTATGGCGGCCGCTCCAGACGCGCACCGCCATCGCGCCGAGCTGCAGCGCGACCATCGCCGCGCTGATGCCGGCGAGGCCGAGCCGGCCGAAATCGTGCAGGAACACCGTCGCGAACGTGAGCACCGCGAACTGCGGCGTGCACAGCAAGCCGATGCCGAGCACGATGCGCCATACGGGGCCGCTCGCGAGCGGATTGCGCGCGTGGCCGGCGGGCTGCGGTCGTTGTGCGGCGAGACGCGTGGCGAGCGGCGTGGCGACGTGCACCGCCGCCGGCACAGCGGGTGGCTCGTGCAGCCAGCGCCAGGTGAGCGCGGCCGATCCCGCGCACAGCAGCATCAGCGCACCGAACACCGCGGCGAAGCCGGCATGCGACGCGAGCGACGGCAGCAGCGCCGCGCCGAGGCCGCCGCCGAGCGGCACGGCCGTCTGACGGATGCTCATCGCGAGTCCGCGCTCGCGCTCGCCGAACCAGCGCATCACCGCGCGTCCGCTCGATCCGTTCACGCTGCCGCCGAGCAGGCCGACGCAGCCCATGGCCGCGACGACGCGCATCAGCGGCGGCACCGCGTGCGCGGTCGGGGCGATCGTGCACATCATCAGCGCGAGCATCGCGGCCGTCGCGACGAGCCCGGTCAGCAGCACGCGGCGATCGCCGAAGCGGTCGGCGGCGATCCCCCACGGCAGCTCGGACAGCGCGACGCCGAAGCCGAGCGCGCCGAGCACGAGGCCGAGCGCGCCGTTGTCGAGGTGATAGGCCGAGCGCATCCACACGGCCGTGGTCGGAATGCCGGCCGCGGCGGCCGAAAAGCTCATGTTCGCGGCGACGCCGGCCGCCAGCACGCGCCAGCGATGGGTCTGCCCGCGGGCGGCGCGGGCAGGCGAAGAGGGGGAAGCGATGCACGAGGTATCCATGACGGCAAGCCCGATTCGAAGTTGACGGCCTCAGTCTGCCGGCCTACATTAATCCTGAAAATCGGAAAGTTTTTGATGAATCGTTCGATAAATCAGGATGGTTGAGATGTCCGGACAAGCCATACCCCGCGACGGCGGCGAGCCGCTCGCGGGCGCCGATGCCGCGCTGGCGCGGCCCAACTTCGACGTCGCGGCGCTGCGCAGCCTCGTCGCAGGCGTGGATCTCGGCAGTTTCGCGAAGGCGGCCGACCGCGTCGCGCGCTCGTCGTCGGCGGTGAGCGCGCAGATCCGCAAGCTCGAGGAGCAGGCCGGCACCCCGCTGTTCGTGAAAGCCGGACGCGGGCTCGCGCTGACCGACGCCGGCGACGCGATGCTGCGCTACGCGCGGCGGATGATCGAGCTGAACGACGAGGCGGCCGCGGCCGTGCGTGGCGTGAAGCTCGACGGCTGGGTACGGGTCGGGCTGCAGGAGGATTTCGGCGAGGCGATCCTGCCGGACGTGCTCGGGCGGTTCGCGCGCGCGCATCCGAAGGTGAAGATCGAGGCGCGCGTGGCGCGCAACGCCGATCTGCTCGACCGGCTCGATGCGAACCAGCTGGATCTGGCGCTCGTGTGGGGCGACCCGGCGTCGGCGGCGCTCGTGTCGCGGGCGGGGATCGACGGCGAAGCGGTCGCGCACGTGCCGATGCAATGGATCGGCGCGGTGGCGGGCGGGAGCGTCGGGGTGCCGGATGCTGGCGGAGACGCGGGCGGGGAGGGTGTCGGCGAAACCGGCGGTCGTGCCGTGCGTGGGAGGGGCGATCCGTTGCCGCTCGTCGTGTTCGACCGGCCGTGCCGGTTCTTCGGTGCGGCGACCGATGCGCTGGACCGGGCCGGCGTGCCGTGGCGCGTCGCGTTCACGACGCCGAGCCTGGCCGGACTATGGGCGGCCGCGGCGGCCGGCCTCGGGCTGACGGTGCGCTCGCATTACGGGTTGCCCGCGTCGGTGCGCGTGCTCGACGCCGCGTCGTGCGGGCTGCCGGCGCTGCCGAGCTTGCCGCTGATCCTGCTGCGGCGCACGTCGTCGGCGACGCCGACGGTCGACCGGCTCGCGCGGATCGTGACGCAGGCGGTGCGGGGGGCGACGGAGGGGGCGCTTGCGGCGTGATCCCGCAGGTGGCGGCAAGCCAGTGATCGAGCGGCTGGACGTTCGGCCTATTGGAGCAACGACGCGGACGCTTCGAGCTCCGCACAGAGCTTGTCCAACCGCGCCCGCAACCCGTCGCTCGCCGGTACGAACGGCAGCCGCAACCCGTCCTCGCACCATCCTTGCGCGGCGAGCACGGCCTTCACCGGCGCGGGATTCGGTTCCGCGAACAGCGCCGCGACGAGCGGCTGCAGCGCGACCGACAGGCGCCGCGCGTCGGCGAGCCGCCCGTCGCGCAGCCACGCGTGAATCCGCACGTGCCATTCGGGCAGCACGTGCGCGCTGCTCGCGATCGCGCCGTGCGCGCCCGCGCACATCGCCGCGAAGTTCTGGTTGTCGTCGCCGGACAGGATCGCGAGCGGCGTGTCGTGCACCAGCCGGCTCATCCGGTCGAGCGTGCCGCCGCATTCCTTGATGCCGGCAACGCGCGAGTCGCGGGCGAGCGCCTGCAGCGTGTCCAGTTCGACGTTCACGCCGGTGCGGTACGGGATGTTGTAGACGAGCACCGGCAGGTCGGCCGCGTCGACGATCGCTTCGACATGGCGGCGGATGCCGTCCTGCGTCGGCCGCACGTAGACGGGCGGCGTGACGAGCAGCCCGTCGGGGCGCAGCGCCGCGAGTTCGCGTGCGCGGGCGGCCGCGAAGTGCGTCGCGCTCGCGGTCAGCCCCACGACGATCGGCAGCGCGGGCACGGCGTCGCGCAGCGTCGCGAACACCGCGTCCTGTTCGCGCGCGTCGAGCAGCACGCCTTCGCCGGTCGTCGCGCCCGCGACGAAACCCGCGATGCCCGCGGCCGCATAGTGGCGCGCGAGCCGCGCGAGCGCCGCGTGGTCGACCTCGCCGTGGTGGAACGGCGTGATGATCGGCAGCCAGATACCTTCGAAACGTGTGTTCATGCAAAGCCTCATGGTGGAAACGGAGTGGGAAGGAACCGTTCCGCCGGCGAAGTGCCGGAGCGAGGCGTGCGTGCAAGGAGAAAGAAACGACCTGCGGGCATCCCGTCCGGCATTCGCCTGACGGGACGCGACGTCCCCGTCAGTCGAGGAGTCGTTTTTTCAGTTTCAGCCCGGCCGCGCGCGCCCCTGCCGCGACGGCGGCGAGGATCGAGGGCGAGCGCAGGGTAGCGAACATGGATGAACCGTGAATGGGCTGAGCGGCGATCTTAACACCGGCGCGGCGGCGTGCGCGAGCCCCGGCGTCGTTTAGCAGAATTCGAGATTTGCTTTCCACGACTGATTGGAAGGCGGGCCGCGGCTGGCCGCTAGAATGCCCGCTTACGTTTCGACGACAGCGCGTATGCGGGCGGTCACGCACATTCACCACCACTGGAAACGGGGCATATCACGATGGCAAGCATCAAGGGGATCGGCCGCTGGCTGCACACGGGCGCGGCGGCGGCGCTGGTCGTGGCGGCGACGGCCGCGCACGCGGACACGTCGATCCTGAACGTGTCGTACGACGTGACGCGCGAGCTGTACAAGGACATCAACACGCGCTTTGCCGCGGCCTACAAGCAGAAGACCGGCGAGACGGTCACGATCAAGCAGTCGCACGGCGCGTCGAGCGCGCAGGCGCTGTCGGTGCTGCAGGGTCTGCAGGCCGACGTCGTGACGATGAACCAGCCGAACGACATCGACCTGCTCGCCGAGCGCGGCCAGCTGCTGCCGAAGGACTGGCGCGCGCGCTTCCCGGACAACAGCTCGCCGTACTCGACGACGATGGTGTTCCTCGTGCGCAAGGGCAACCCGAAGGCGATCAAGGACTGGACCGATCTCGCGAAGCCGGGCGTGCAGGTGATCATCGCGAACCCGAAGACGTCGGGCAACGGCCGCTATGCGTATCTCGCCGCGTGGGGCTTCCAGAAGCAGAAGGGCGCGACCGACCAGCAGGCGCTCGACTTCGAGAAGGCGATCTTCCGCAACGTGCCGGTGCTCGATTCGGGCGGCCGCGGCGCGACGACGACGTTCACGCAGCGCGGCATCGGCGACGTGCTCGTCACGTTCGAGAACGAGGTCGCGCTGATGGATACGGGCGCATCGGGCGCGCAGTTCGACGCCGTGTATCCGTCGGCGAGCATCCTCGCGGAGCCGCCCGTCGCGGTCGTCGACAAGGTGGTCGACAAGAAGGGCACGCGCAAGGTCGCGCAGGCGTATCTCGACTACCTGTATACGCCGGAAGCGCAGGAGATCATCGCGCAGCACCATCTGCGCCCGCGCGATGCGGCCGTGCTGAAGAAGCATGCGGCGGAGTTCAAGGCGCTGAAGACGTTCAGCGTCGAGCAGGTCTTCGGCAGCTGGGCGAACGCGCAGAAGACCCATTTCGCCGACGGCGGCACGTTCGACCAGGTGATCGTCGACCGGAAGTGACCGCGGCGCGCGCCACGCGCGCGCATGACGACGTAGCCGGCCGCTCGTGCGGCCGGCTTTTTTTCGGCTGCGCGGCGCATTGCCGTTCCCGACCGGCCCGCGTTCCCGGCCGCCGCCGCGCGTGCTACGCTCATCGCCTTCCTGCAACCGGCGCCCCGCGATGAACGTCGATTCGTCTTCCCCAGCTTCCCGCGGCCGTGGCCGCAAGATCTGGTCGGGCACCCGCCCGGTGATCGCATACGGGATGCCGCCGCTCGGCTGGCGCGACTTCTATCACCGCGCGCTGACGGTGAGCTGGCCCGTGTTCTTCCTGTCGCTCGCGGTGCTGTTCCTGCTGCTCAACAGCGGCTTCGCGCTGCTCTATCTGCTCGGTGACGCGCCGATCGCGAACCAGGCGCCGGCCGGCTTCGGCGGCGCATTCTTCTTCAGCGTCGAGACGCTCGCGACCGTCGGCTACGGCGACATGCATCCGCAGACGGTCTATGCGCATCTCGTCGCGACGTTCGAGATTTTCGTCGGGATGTCGAGCATCGCGCTGGCCACGGGGCTCGTGTTCGCGCGGTTTTCGCGGCCGCAGGCGAAGATCCTGTTCGCGCGCTACGCGATCGTGCGGCCGCTGAACGGCCGGATGACGCTGATGGTGCGCGCCGCGAATGCCCGCCAGAACGTGATTGCCGAAGCGCAGGCGAAACTGCGGCTGATGCGCGTCGAAGGCACGCACGAGGGCTATGCGCTGCGCAAGATTCACGACCTGCCGCTCGTGCGCAACGAGCATCCGATCTTCCTGCTCGGCTGGAACCTGATGCACGTGATCGACGAGTCGAGCGCGCTGTTCGGCGAGACGCCGGAATCGCTCGCCGCGCGCGACGCGCAATTGCTGATCACGATCGAGGGCTCGGACGAGACGACCGCGCAGGTCATGCAGGCGCGCCACGCGTGGGCGCATGGCGAGATCCGCTGGCGCCACCGCTATGTCGACCTGATGCACGACGAGGACGGCATCACGCACATCGATTACACGCATTTTCATGAAATCGTGCCGATCGATGCCGACGACGACACCGACGAACGCGGTTCGCCGGGCGTGGTGATCGACGCGGACGCGGCGTCGTCGGGGCCGGCCGGACAGGCGTGATCGCGGGCGGCGGGGCGCGGCCTCGTTGCGCGTCACGCGTGCGGCAGGCGCGCCGCTTCGCGCTGTTCGATCGCGACCGCGCGGCGGAACGCGTCGCGGTCCTCGGCGCGCGCGACGTAGTCGCCGAGCACGCCGTCGTGCGGCAGCAGATGCGCGTCGAACGCGATTTTCAGCGTGCTTGCGAGCAGCAGGTCGGCGGCGGTGAAGCGCTCGCCGACGAGCCAGCGGCTAGGGGCGAGCGCTTGCGCGAGGGCGCGCTGAACGCGCGCGATGTTGCCCCAGCCGAACGCGACGGGGTTGCCCGACGCGCCGGTGAATTTCTCGGCCATCGCCGGTTCGAGGCAGGTCGGCGTGAAGAACATCCACTGGAGGAAACGGCCGCGCAGCGGATCGTCGGGCACGACGCCGAGCCCGGCAGCCGGACAGCGGTCGGCGAGATAGAGCAGCACCGCGCCCGATTCGGCGAACGGCGCGCTGCCGTCGTCGAGCGCGGGCAGCTTGGCCATCGGGTTGACCTGCACGAACGCATCGCTGCCCTGTTCGTGCGAGCGCAGGTCGATCGGCACGAGTTCGTACACCACGCCGATTTCCTCGAGCATCCACAGCGCCCGGAATGCCCGGGTCTTCGGCCAGTAGTAGAGCTTCATCGCGCCTCCGGATTGGGTGCAGCGGTCGATGCTCAAGCGTACCCGAGCGCAGGCGGTTGGGACAGGGCGCCGGGCGAGCGGGGCCTGCGGCGTGGGGCGTCCCGTTCGATTGCATGCGGTGAATCGGGCGAAATACCCCGCAAAGCCTGGCCTAATGGAAGTTCAGAGGCTAACTAGTTATGTGCAAACTAGTTATTAAAATTCGCCGACGCCGCGGCGGAAATCGGCATGACTACAATGTGGCCGCCCCATTCCGCCGTCCCCGCACAGAGGAACGCGATCGGCGCCCGCGATCGCCGACGCAACTCGCAACGCCGCACTTCACCGGAGCCCCGTCACGCATGGCCAACGACGATCGCATCACGATCATTCCGCGCAGAACGCCCGAATCGGCGGCCATGGTGGCTGAGGTCAAACGGGCGATGGCGATCACCGCGCGGCTCAACCGCCTGACGTTCGACGACGCGGCGGACGTACGCGCATTGTTCGGTGAACTGATCGGCACGCAGGTGGACGACGGTTTCACGTTGATCCCGCCGTTCTACGCGACGGGCGGCACCGGCATGAAGGTCGGCCGCAACGTGTTCGTCAACCAGAACTGCACGTTCTACGACCTGGGCGGGCTCGAGATCGGCGACGACGTGATGATTGGCCCGAACGTCAGCCTGATCACGTCCGGTCATCCGGTCGAGCCTTCGCGGCGGCGCGACTGCGTGGTCGTGAAGCCGATCGTGATCGGCCGCAACGTATGGATCGGCGCGGGCGCGACGATCATCGGCGGCGTGACGATCGGCGAGAACGCGGTCGTCGCGGCCGCGGCCGTCGTCACCCGGGACGTTCCGCCGAATACGCTGGTCGGCGGCAATCCGGCGAAGATCATTCGATCGATTGCGGAATAAAGTCGTCTCGGCGCGCGTGCCGGCGCGATGAAACATTGGCGGAGGGATGTGGACAACTCGCCCTCGGAGCCAGTCGAAACGCTGTGCATTTGAACGGTGAGTGTGCCGCCGAGGCCGTCGGGACAAGCCTTTGCGGCTTTCAGGTTGTCTCGCGCCGAGTCGTCCGTCGATCGGCGGATGAAGATCCGGTCGGGCGCCCGGTTGTGGATATCCGGGCCTCGAAACGACTCGGCGCCCTGTGGTTTTCACAGGTGAGGATGACCGGAAACTGCGCGAGACATGAAGCGAGGTGTGGACAACTCGCGGCAAGACGAAGCGAAATGCTGTGAAATCCAACGGTGAGTGTCATGCCCGAGCGGGCGGTGCGCCCGCACCGGCGCGGGTTTCCGGCCGTTGCCGCGGTTCGGGGCGACGCGCATTCTAGCCGAATGGCGCGAGTGCGTGACGATCCGATGCGAGCCCCGCGACGTCGATATCCGGCTCCGGCCCCCAATCGAAGGGCTGTGCATTCTAACGGTGAGTGCAGGCGCGTGGTTCGCGACATGCGGATTTCGACGTCGTATCTCCGCCTTTTCCAGCGACTCGGCGCGCTGTGCAATTCGATGGTGAGCGTGAGTCGGCAATCGGCGCGCAACCCGTCGGGATGCGGCCGTGCGCTCGCCGATGCCGCGCGAAGCGGTATTCCTGTCAGGCTCAGGGCAAGGTTGCGAGCAACGGCTACGCGCGTTCCCGTGTGGATATCCGTCCGTGGAAACGACTCGCGGCACTGTGTATTTCGACGGTGAGCATCGGCGCCTGATCGGGTGATGAGCCGCTTCCAGTATGGATTGCCAGTCGTCGGCGTCCTTCGAAACGCGCGTCGGTGATTGATCGGAGAACGCTCGTCCATGTGGATATCTGGCCTGATCGATCACTCGAAGCGCTGTGGTTTTCAACGGTGAGGGTGAGCGGATGGCCGGGAGGCAACGCAAACTCCGGACGTGGACAACTGCCACGGCAGCCAGTCGAACCCCTGTGTATTTCAGAGGTGAGTGCGAGTCGGCAACCACACGGCCTGCGTGTTCAGACGAGGATATTCGGTCGGCAAAACCATCCTCGCCCCTGTGTATTCGCGTGGTGAGCGTAAGAAGAGGACCGACGAAACCCGGGATTTCCGATGTGGATATCCACCGCCGCGACCCACTCGCCGCGCTGTGAATTTCAACGGTGAGCGTCGCCGGCCGAGCGCTCTGGAGCCCGATTCCGGATGTGGACATCCCGCTCCCGACGCCACTCGAAACGCTGTGCAATCGAACGGTGAGCGCGCGAGCCCGATCAGCCGAAGGGGGCGACATTGTGGACATCCGTCGCCACCAACCAATCGGAACGCTGTGCATTTCAATGGTGAGGGTGACGGCCCGATGCCGCCGAAACCCTTGTCGCACGGGGCTCAAGCGCCATTCTTCGACCCAGCCGCGCGCCCGCCCGCGCCGCCTTTTCCGCCCGACCGCCCGACCGCCGGAACGCCCGACCGCTGGAACGCCCGACCGCCGGAACGCCGGAACGCACCCCCATCAACCCTCCAGCGCCCCGCGCCAAAACTATCTCAAATTCCTCCAAAAAGCTGCGCAGTTTTTCTCGCCACGGGCCGCTCCGCGCAAGATGAGGAAAAACATTCTCGGCAGCGCGCGAAAAAATAGAGTCATTCGCTGCCGGCCCCCGCGCGTCATCCGACGCCCGCCGCGCACGCTCAGAACAGCACAATCCGGAGACTTCCCCACATGACCGCCCGCCTGCCCGTCGACGGCCCGCCTGCCCTGTCCGACTACCGCCTGACCGACAACCTGACCGCGACGCGCGGCCGGATCTTCCTGACCGGCACGCAGGCACTGATCCGCCTGCTGCTGATGCAGCGCGCGGTCGATACCGAACAGGGGCTCAACACGGCCGGCTTCGTCAGCGGCTACCGCGGCTCGCCGCTCGGCATGGTCGACCAGCAGTTGTGGAAGGCGAAGAAACTGCTCGACACGAGCGGCGTGCGCTTCCTGCCCGCGATCAACGAGGAACTCGGCGGCACGGCCGTGCTCGGCACGCAGCGGGTCGAGGCCGACCCCGAGCGCACGGTCGAGGGCGTGTATGCGATGTGGTACGGCAAGGGCCCGGGCGTCGATCGCGCAGGCGACGCGCTGAAGCACGGCAACGCGTACGGCTCGTCGCCGCACGGCGGCGTGCTGGTCGTCGCGGGTGACGATCACGGCTGCGTGTCGTCGTCGATGCCGCACCAGAGCGACTTCGCGATGATGGCGTGGCACATGCCGGTCGTGAACCCGTCGAACATCGCCGACATGCTCGAATTCGGCCTGTACGGCTGGGCGCTGTCGCGCTACTCGGGCGCCTGGGTCGGCTTCAAGGCGATCTCGGAAACGGTCGAATCGGGCTCCACCGTCGACCTCGATGCGTTGCAGACGCGCTGGCCGGCGCCGGCCGGCTTCACGCCGCCGGCGGGCGGCCTGCACAACCGCTGGCCCGACCTGCCGAGCCTCACGATCGAGGCGCGCCTCGCGGCGAAGCTCGATGCGGTCCGCCATTTCGCACGTGCCAACAGTATCGACAAGTGGATCGCGCCGAGCACGCACGCGAACGTCGGCATCGTCACCTGCGGCAAGGCGCACCTCGACCTGATGGAAGCGCTGCGCCGCCTCGACCTGACGGTCGCCGATCTCGACGCGGCCGGCGTGCGGATCTACAAGGTCGGCCTGTCGTATCCGCTCGAAATGACCCGCGTCGAAAGCTTCGTCGACGGGCTCGCCGAAGTGCTGGTGATCGAGGAGAAGGGCCCCGTCATCGAGCAGCAGATCAAGGACTACCTGTACAACCGTGCGGACGGCGCGCGCCCGCGCGTGCTCGGCAAGCACGACGCGGCCGGCGCATGCCTGCTGTCCGAACTCGGCGAACTGCGCCCGTCGCGCATCCTGCCGGTGTTCGCGGAATGGCTCGCACGGCACAAGCCGGCGCTCGACCGACGCGAGCGCGTCGTCGATCTCGTCGCGCCGCAGATCCTGTCGAACGAGGCGGACGCGGTGAAGCGCACGCCGTACTTCTGCTCGGGCTGCCCGCACAACACGTCGACGAAGGTGCCGGAAGGCTCGATCGCGCAGGCCGGCATCGGCTGCCACTTCATGGCGTCGTGGATGGAGCGCGACACGACGGGGCTGATCCAGATGGGCGGCGAAGGCGTCGACTGGGCCGCGCACGCGATGTTCACCCACACGAAGCACGTGTTCCAGAACCTCGGCGACGGCACCTATTTCCACTCGGGCATCCTCGCGATCCGCCAGGCGGTCGCCGCGAAAGCGAACATCACGTACAAGATCCTCTACAACGACGCGGTCGCGATGACGGGCGGCCAGCCGGTCGACGGCAGCATCTCGGTGCCGCAGATCGCGCGGCAGGTCGAGGCGGAAGGCGTGTCGCGCTTCGTCGTCGTGTCGGACGAACCGGAGAAGTACGACGGCCATCACGGGCAGTTCCCCGCCGGCACGACGTTCCATCACCGCGGCGAACTCGACGCGGTGCAGCGCGAATTGCGCGAAACGCCGGGCGTCACGGTGCTGATCTACGACCAGACCTGCGCGGCCGAGAAGCGCCGCCGCCGCAAGAAGGGCGAATTCCCCGACCCGGACAAGCGCCTGTTCATCAACGACGCGGTGTGCGAAGGCTGCGGCGACTGCGGCGTGCAGTCGAACTGCCTGTCGGTCGAGCCGCTCGAGACGCCGCTCGGCCGCAAGCGCCGCATCGACCAGTCGTCGTGCAACAAGGACTATTCGTGCGTGAACGGCTTCTGCCCGAGCTTCGTGACGGTCGAAGGCGCGGCGCTGAAGAAGGCCGCCGGCGCCGCATTCGACGAAGCGGCGCTGGCCGCGCGTGTCGACGCGCTGCCGGTGCCGGCGACGCACCTCGACGCGGCGCCGTTCGACATGCTCGTGACGGGCGTCGGCGGCACCGGCGTCGTGACGGTCGGCGCGCTGATCAGCATGGCCGCGCACCTCGAAGGCAAGAGCGCGTCGGTGCTCGACTTCATGGGCTTCGCGCAGAAGGGTGGCTCGGTGCTGTCGTTCGTGCGGATCGCGTCGAGCGACCGCTGGCTGAACCAGGTGCGCATCGACACGCAGCAGGCGGACGTGCTGCTCGCGTGCGACATGGTCGTCGGCGCGAGCGCCGAGGCGCTGCAGACGGTGCGTCACGCGCGTTCGCGGATCGTCGTCAACACGCACCGGATCCCGAACGCGTCGTTCGTGCAGAACCCCGACGCGAACCTGCATGCGGACGCGCTGCTCGAGAAAATGCGCCACGCGGCCGGCGACGGCTACCTGTCGAGCTGCGACGCGCAGGCGCTCGCCGCGAAGTTCCTCGGCGATTCGATCGGCGCGAACATCCTGATGCTCGGCTACGCGTGGCAGCTCGGCCTCGTGCCGGTGTCGCTCGCCGCGATGATGCGCGCGATCGAGCTGAACAACGTCGCGGTGCCGATGAACAAGCTCGCGTTCTCGATCGGCCGGATGGCGGCCGGCGACGCGGCGGGCCTCGACGCGTTGTGGAACGCACGGCACGCGGTGGCCGCGCATGCCGCGCCGCAGACGCTCGCCGAGCTGATCGCCGATCGCGAGGCGCGTCTCGACGCGTACGGCGGCGCGCGCTACGTCGAGCGTTACCGTGCGCTGGTAAGCGCGGCGCAGGCGAAGGGCGACGACGCGCTGACGCGCGCGGTCGCGACGACGTTCTATCGGCTGCTCGCGGTGAAGGACGAATACGAAGTCGCGCGGCTGTACACGGACGACGCCTTCCGCACGGCGCTCGAAGCGCAGTTCGAAGGCGTGCCGGGACAGACGTACCGCGTGAAGTTCAACCTGGCGCCGCCGACGCTCGCGAAGGCCGGCAGCGACGGCAGCACGCCGAAGAAACGCGTGTTCGGCCAGTGGATGTGGCCGGTGTTCGGCGTGCTGGCGCGCGTGCACAGCCTGCGCGGCACGTGGCTCGATCCGTTCGGCCGCACGGTCGAGCGCAAGATGGAGCGCGCGCTGGCCGACGACTACGAGACCACGCTCACGCGCGCGCTCGCCGCGATGACCGCCGGCAACGCGGCGCAGGTCGCGCAGTTGGCCGACCTGCACGCGCGCGTGCGCGGCTTCGGTCACGTGAAGGTGCGCAACCTGGCCGGCGTGAAGCGCGCGGAACGCGAGCTCGCGTTGCAGCTCGGCATCGACGCGGCGACGAGCGCGGCCGTCCAGCATGCGCTCGACGAGCTGAAGGGCGCGGGGATGCTGAAGGGGATTCCGGTCGTCGTCGCGAAGTAACGTCGCGGCGGGCGGATGTGAAAACGGCGATGCTCTGTGTGGGCGTCGCCGTTTTTTATGGTCCTCGGTGGCGGCGCGCAGGCCGCCGCCGGCCCGTCAAACAATGCCTTTCTTGCGCGTCGACAGCGCGGTTTCCGACAGGTCGATTTCGCGAATCAGCTTCGTCAGCGTCTCGTCGGAAATCTTGCTGTCGCCGCGCAGCCGGTACAGCGCCGAGCGTTCGGCGCGCACGGCCGCGATCCGCATCTGCAATTCCATCGTTTCGGTCTGCTTCGCTTGCGCGCGCGGCGTGGGGCCGTCGTCGGCCAGCGCGGCGAGCCGTCGGCGGTATTGATCCATCACGCGTGCGGAGATGTCCGCGCAGCGCGCCGCGCCCGATTCGTCGAGATCGGCCGAGATCGCGTCGTGCGACGCATCGATCGCGCGGATCGCGGCCTGCGCGGCGGCCGAGCGTGCGATGCGCTCCTCATCGCCGAGCGGGTTGCGCGACGAGCGCACGCCGCGCAGCAGCAGCGGCAGGCCGATCACCGCGACGATCAGCGAGCCGAGGATCACGGCCGACGCGATGAAGACCGCGGTGTCGCGGCCCGGCAGCGGCGCGCCGTTGGACAGCGCGACCGGGATCGACAGCACGCCGGCGAGCGTGACCGCGCCGCGCACGCCGCCCACCGTCATCACCGCGATCGTGCGCACGCCGGCCATCGTGCCGGCGAGGCCATGGCGCGCGGCGCGGCGGCTCGCGAACCAGCGCAGCAGCCACACCCACAGGAAGCGGATCGCATACAGCGCGAGCATCATCGCGCACACGTTGAAGATCATCCGGCCGACCAGCGCGTCGCTCGTATGGTGCGCGTCGACGAGCGCACGGCCTATGATGTGCGGCAACTGCAGCCCGAGCATGATGAACACCATGCCGTTGAACACGAACTCGATCAGCGCCCACGTGCTTTCGGCGCGCACGCGCGACGCGACGGTGCTTTTGCGGGAGAAGCTCGTGTAGTTCATCATCATCCCGGCCGAGACGGCCGCGAGCACGCCCGACAGGTCGAGGTGCTCGGCGAACAGGTAGGCCGCGAACGGCACCAGCAGCGTCATCACGATGCCGGGGGCCGGGTCGCCCTCCTGCTCGGCATTCAGGAAGCGCGTCGACAGTGCGCTGAACAGCCACGCGACGATCGCGCCCGTCGCGAGCCCGCCGGCCGCGACGATCACGAACGTGACCGACGCGGCGCGCAGCGAGAACACGCCCGTCAACGCGGCCGCGATCGCGAACTTCAGCGCGACGAGGCCCGACGCGTCGTTCATCAGCGCCTCGCCTTCGAGGATGTGCATCAGTTGCGGCGGAATGCGACCCTTGCCGGCGATCCCGGACAGCGCGACCGCGTCGGTCGGCGACAGCACGGCCGCGAGCGCGAACGCGATCGGCAGCGGCAACTCGGGAATCAGCCAATGCGCGAAGTAGCCGACTGCGAGTACCGTCATGAACACGAGCCCGAACGCGAGCATCAGGATCGCGCGGCGCTGCAGGTAAAGCTCGCGCTTCGGAATCCGCCAGCCGTCCGCGAACAGCAGCGGCGGAATGAACAGCAGCATGAAGATCTCGGGGTCGAACGTGACGTGCAGGTTCAGCTTCGGCCACGCGAGCATCGCGCCGAACGCGATCTGCATCAGCGGCAGCGGCAGTTGCAACGGCAGGAGACGCGTGACGGCGCCGGACAGCGCGACGGTCAGCAGCAGAATGAGGACTGTGAAAACGATTTCCATCGAGACGGCGAATAACGCGGAATGAAACGATCGTACGGAGTGTAGCGTGCCGACGTAACGGGTGCGCTCGAGTGGCCGGTGCGTGCGCACGGGAATGGTGCGTCGAACACGCGCCACGGTGGTGCGGCAGCCCCGCACAGCCGCACCGCGCACGGGTTGGCGGCACCTCGCACGGAGCTTGCTTGAGGGAGAGCAGCCGCCCGGCTTGCGCCGGGTAACCGAGGGTCCAACCAATGACATGGCGCGCCGTCCCGTTCGTCGTTTTTCGCCGGACGCTGGGCGTCGCGTTCGACTGCATCACCAGGAGGAAGGCATGACGATCGTGCAACAGGAGCGTCCGGCCGCCGCGTCGCCGTACCGGTTCGAGCGGGAGATGAGCTCGGGCTTCGAACGGCTGGCGACGCAGCACCGCGACCTGACGCTCACGACCGTGTTCCAGCCGATATTCAGCCTGTCGCACCAGCGCGCGGTGGGCTACGAGGCGCTGCTGCGCGCACACGATGCGCTCGACCGCCCCGTGTCGCCGCTCGACGTGTTCGGCGAAGCCGCGCGCCGGGACGAACTGCTGCAGCTCGACCGGCTCGCGCAGGCGCTGCATCTGGAGAACTTCGCGCTGTTCGGCGCGGAGCGCGAGTGGCTGTTTCTCAACGTCCATCCGGGCGTGCTCACCGATCCGTTCCAGGCGGCCGCGCTGCTCGCGAACCTGAAACGGCTCGGCATGCCGCCGCGGCGCATCGTGCTCGAAGTGCTGGAACAGCGCGCGGAAGACGTCGAGCGGCTCGCGGAGGCCGTGCGCGAGTTCCGCACGCACGGCTTCCTGATCGCACTCGACGATTTCGGCGCGGGCCATTCGAACCTCGAACGGATCTGGCAGCTGAACCCGGACATCGTGAAGCTCGACCGGATCATGCTGTCGCACGCGGCGCACCGCACGGGGCTCACCGCGATCCTGCACGGGCTCGTCACGCTGTTGCACGAGGCCGGCAAGCTGGTGCTCGTCGAAGGGATCGAGACCGAGCACGAAGCGCAGATCGCGCTGTCGTGCGAGGCCGATTTCGTGCAGGGCTACTACTTCGGCCGCCCGGCGCCGGGGCTGCCCGACAGCGCGGCCGCGACCGGCTGCATCGGCGAGCTGACCGAGCGCTTTCGCGAGCAGACCGAAGCGCGCGAGCGGCGCGACGCGCAGCGGCTCGCACCGTACCTGCGTGCGTTCGAACGGGCGGCCGAGCGTCTCGCGGCCGGCGAGCCGCTCGACGAGGTGTGCTGGAACTTCCTCGCGCTCGATGCGGCCGCGCGCTGCTTCCTGCTCGATGCGCGGGGCCGGCAGTCGGGCCGTAACGTCGTGCTGCGCGCCGACCGCGCGCTCGCCGAGGCGCGCTTTTCGCCGCTGGCGGACGCGCAGGGCGCGAACTGGCTGCGCCGGCCGTATTTCCGCTCGGCGATCACCGAACCGGGGCGCGTGCAGGTCACGCGGCCGTACCTGTCGATCAACGAGGCGCAGCCGTGCGTGACGTTGTCGGTGGCCGTGCGCGTCGGCGATACGCAGCGCGTGCTGTGCGGCGATATCGACTGGATCGACGAGGACGCGCAAGCGGCGTAGCGGCACACGGTCCGGATGCGGCGACCGACGGCGCGGGGGCGGCCGTTGCATTCGCCGCGCGCTTCCCCGACAATGGCGCGACCGCGGCCGTCGTGACCGCGCGCGCCGTCCGGGGGGCCACCATGGCGGCGAATATAAAAAGGAAAACACCATGAAAAGACCGATTTCGCTGACCATCCTCGCGTGGATCATCATCGTCACCAACGCGATCACCTGCGTCTACACGCCGTTCTCGATCGGCATGCCGGCCACCCAGGCGCTGCTGTCGCACTACCTGCTGCCCGTATGGGCCACGTTCGGCATCAGCATGATCGTCGAAGCCGCCAACGTCGTGATCGGCATCGCGATCCTCAAGGGACGCGAATGGTCGCGCAAGGCCTATATCGTGACGTTCGTATTCGGCATGGGGTTCTCGTTGATCAACATGCCGGCGTCGATGCTCATGGTGCTGGTCCCGGGCGTCCTGCTGTTCGCGGTGTTCGTCTACCTGCTGTTCCGGCGCCCCGCGACCGCGTATTTCAGGCAGGCCCTTGCATGAGCGTCGTGCGTAACGCGCTGGCGATCGTGCTGTTCTCGATCGCCGGCTTCTGCGTGATCGCCGCGCAAACGGCCGCGTTCCTGAAAGTCGGGCAGGCGGGCGCGACGGCGATAGTCGTCGCCGTGCTGTTCGTGGTGTCCGCCATGCTGCTGGCCGCGGGCGCGTTTGCCGGCGCATTCCGGCCGCGTGCGCGCGGCGCGGGCATCGTGCTGCTCGCCGCGGCCGCGACCACCGCGCTCGGGATGGTGAGCTGGGGGATGCTCGTGCTCACACCGGCGATCGTCGACGTGATGCAGCAGCAGGGCGCGTACTTCGACGCGCGGATGTTCCGCTTCATGCCCGGCACCGGCGTGACCGCGTTGTCCGCGCTCGTCGGCGTCTGGCTCGTGCGGCGCGGCTGACGTACCGGGCTGAAATACGCGGGTGAAGTACGCGGCCGCCGGCCGCTGGCGTCCGTCACGCGGCTCGGCTAGGATGCGCGAATTGTCCAGACGATTCGCGGGCCGCCCATGAACCGACATGCCGCTTCTTCCGTTCTTCTCGAAGTGATCGCCACGACCGTCGGCGATGCGAAGGTCGCCGCCCGCGCGGGCGCCGACCGTCTCGAACTCGTGACCGCGATCACCGAAGGCGGGCTGACGCCGAGCGTCGGCCTGATCGAGGCCGTCGTGGCCGCCGTGCCGATTTCCGTCAACGTGATCGTGCGTCCGCACAGCCGCTCGTTCGTCTATGACGCCGACGATCTGCGCGTGATCGAGCGCGACGTGCGCGCGGCCGTCGCGGCCGGCGCGAACGGCGTCGTGTTCGGCGCGCTCGATGCGCACGGCGACGTCGATCTCGGCGCGCTGGCCCGGATCGCGGCCGCCGCGGACGGGCGCGCGCTCACGTTCCACCGCGCGTTCGACGTCGCGCGCGATCTCAATGCCGCGTTCGACGCGCTGCTGCGCGTGCCGGCCGTCACGTCCGTGCTGACGTCGGGTGGCCATCCGTCGGTGCTCGACGCGGTCGCGACGATCACGCGGCTCGTGCGGCAGGCGGCCGGCACGACCTGCACGGTGCTGGCCGGCTCGGGGCTCACGGTCGATGCGGTCGGCGATTTCGTGCGCGCCACCGGCGTGCGCGCGGTGCATTTCGGCTCGGGCGTGCGGCCGCGCGGCGAGGTGCTGGCGCCCGTCGACGCGCAGCGCGTCGAGCGCGTGCGCGCGGCGCTCGAGGGCGCGGCGTCGCACGTGTGACGCACGCACCGACACCACAAAACACGACATCATCGGGAAGAGAGGGCCACATGACGGACGCCACGCAGGACACGCAAGACGGCGCGAACGACGATGCCGCGCCCGGCTGGGACGCGATCGACGCTGCGCTCGCGCGCCTTTATCCGGGCCAGGCGCCGAAGCACTACGGCACGCTGGTCAAGTGGCGCCTCGGCGGCCCCGATCCGCTCGACGGGATCAGCGTGTGGCAGCGCGCGGAACCCGTGCCGCACTGGCATTTCGTCACGTATGGGCTGAGCGAGCTGTATGCGAAGGAGTCGGACGATCCGGCCGTCAGCGGCTTCGGCTTCGAGTTGACGATGCGCGTTGCGTGCGCGGCCGGCGATGACGAGCCGCCGCGCTGGGTGTTCAGCTTCCTGCAGAATCTCGCACGCTACGTATTCCAGAGCGGCAACGCGTTCGACGACGGCCACTGGATGACGGCCAACGGCCCGATCGCGCTCGATACCGATACGGCGCTCTGCTCGATGGGCTTCGCGTTCGATCCGGAACTGCCGGCGATCGACACGCCGCACGGCCGTCTCGCGTTCCTGCAGGTCGTCGGGCTGACGCTCGACGAGGAACGCGCCGCGAAGCGCTGGCGCACGCGCGCGCTGCTCGACACGCTGCTGCCGCACATGCCGCTGTGGGTGACCGATCTCGGCCGCGCGTCGCTGCTCGAACGCGCGGACGTGCGCGAGCAGGTCGATGCGGGCACGCAGCGCGACGGCTCGGCGAGCGGCTACCTGTTCACCGACGTGCTCGGCTGGGAAACCCGCAAGCGGCTGCTGCGCGTGCCGGTGATCGAGATCACCGTCGGCGCGCGGCAGGTCGACGAACTCGTCACGCTGTTGCCGCTGCGGCTGCCGTTCGATCGGCCGTTTCGCCTCGTCGGTCACGACGGCGCGGTGCGGTTCGTGCGCGGCGACGCGAACGGCGTGACCGACGACGACGGCACGCCGACGCTGCGCCTCACCGATGCGACGGTCCAGGCGCTGGCGCGCACGCTGAAGCCGCGTGCCGGCGAGTACGCGATCGAAGGGCTCGATGGCGTGCGCTGGCGGGTGGAGAAGACCGTGATCCGTGACGCGCAGGGCAATCCGGTGCAGACGATCGGATGAAAAAAGCCGGGGCATGCCCCGGCTTCTCCGTTGGCGGGCGCGGCGCGCCGGCCGTGACCGCTTACGCGTTTTCCGCCAGCATGTCGGCCTGGCTCGCGCGGATGCCGAGGCGCTCGAACAGCGCACGGTCGCGCTGCGTCTGCGGGTTGCTCGTCGTCAGCAGCTGGTCGCCGTAGAACATCGAGTTCGCACCCGCGAGGAAGCACATCGCCTGCATCGCATCGTCGAGCTGCTCGCGCCCGGCCGACAGGCGCACGACGGCCTTCGGCATCGTGATGCGCGCGACCGCGATCGTGCGCACGAACTCGAACGGGTCGAGCGGCGCGGTGCCTTCGAGCGGCGTGCCTTCGATCGCGACGAGGTTGTTGATCGGCACCGATTCCGGATACGGGTTCAGGTTCGCGAGCTGCGAGATCAGGCCCGCGCGCTCGCGGCGCGATTCACCCATCCCGATGATGCCGCCGCAGCACACGTTGATGCCCGCGTCGCGCACGCGGTCGAGCGTGTCGAGACGGTCCTGGTACGTGCGCGTCGAGATCACCTGGCCGTAGAACTCCGGCGACGTGTCGAGGTTGTGGTTGTAGTAGTCGAGGCCCGCGTCGGCGAGCTGCCGAGCCTGTTCGTTTTCCAGCATGCCGAGCGTCATGCAGGTCTCGAGGCCGAGTTCCTTCACGCCGCGCACCATCTCGGTCAGCGCGGGCATGTGACGCTCCTTCGGGTTGCGCCATGCGGCGCCCATGCAGAAGCGGCTCGCGCCGTTCGCCTTCGCCGCGCGCGCGGCGTCGAGCACCGTGTCGACGTCCATCAGCTTCTCGGCCTTCAGGCCCGTGTCGTGATGCGACGACTGCGAGCAATAGCCGCAATCTTCCTCGCAGCCGCCCGTCTTGATCGACAGCAGCGTCGACAACTGCACCGCGTTCGCGTCGAAGTGCTCGCGATGCACCTGCTGCGCGCGGTACATCAGGTCGTTGAATGGCAGCTCGAACAGCGCGACGACGTCGGCGACGCGCCAGCGCTGCGGCGTCGGCGCCGCCACGGGAATCGCGTCGGGTTGCACGGCGGCGGTCTGGGCTTGGGTCATTTCGTTTTCCTGTCCTGGCGGGATGGGGGATCGGTTGAGTCAATGCCGCGCGGTGCGCAGCGATTCGACGAGCGCGGCGATGTCGAGCATCGCCGCGGCGGATTCGGGGGCGGCCGGCGTCATGTGCGCGACGCGGCCGATGAGCGGCGCGCGGTGCTCGCGCGCGAGCCAGTCGCGAATCGTCGCGACGTTCTCGTCGGCGAACGACATGGCCGGGTCGACGTGGTTCGCGACCCAGCCCGCGAGCGTAAGGCCGCGCCGGCGAATCGCGTCGGCCGTCAGCAGCGCGTGGCTGATGCAGCCGAGCCGGACGCCCACGACGAGCACGACGGGCAGGCCGAGCGCGACCGCGAGATCGGCGGTGTCCTGCGTGTCGTTCAGCGGCACGCGGAAACCGCCGACGCCTTCGACGACGACCACGTCCGCGCGCGTCAGCGCTTCGCGATGGCACGCGACGATCGTGTCGAGGTCGAGCGTCACGCCTTCCTGCGCGGCGACGATATGCGGCGCGGCCGGCGCTTTCAGCAGGAACGGCGTGCGCAGTTCGGGCGGCAGCACGACGTTCGCGGCGGCATCGAGCTGGTCGGCGTCCTCGTTGCGCCACACGCCGTCGCGTTCGTACGCGCCGGCCGCGACCGGCTTCAAAGCGGCCGCGCGCAGGCCGTGCCGCGCGAAGCCGTGCAGCATCGCGGCCGACACGAAGGTCTTGCCGATTTCGGTGTCGGTGCCGGTGATGAAAACGGAGAGCGGGGCGGTGGTCATGCTGCTGCCTCGTCGCTCGCTTCGATCAACGCCGCTTCGAGCCTTGCCAGATCGTCGAACGAATGCGCGGCCGACAGCGACACGCGCAGCCGCGACGTGCCGGCCGGCACCGTCGGCGGCCGGATTGCCGGCACCCACAGGCCGTGCGCGTCGAGCGCGCGCATTGCCGCGAGCGTCGCGTCGTTGCTGCCGATCACGAGCGGCTGCACGGCCGTGTGCGAATCGACCGGCTGCCAGCGCGTGCGGTGCAGCAGCGCGCGCGTGCGATCGATCAGCGCGGCGAGGTGCGAGCGGCGCGCGTCGCCTTCGTCGCCCGCGATCACTTTCAGGCTCGCCGATACCGCATGCGCGACGGCCGGCGGCGCGGCCGTCGTGAAGATATAGCTTCGCGCGCGCTGGATCAGCCATTCGATCACGGTCTCATGCGCGATCACGAATGCGCCGGCGACGCCGGCCGCCTTGCCGAGCGTGCCGACGTACACCAGATGCGGCGACCGCAGCGCGGCGGCCGCGAGCGCGCCGCGGCCTTGCGGGCCGAGCACGCCGAAGCCGTGCGCATCGTCGACGACGAGCCACGCGCCGTGGCGCTCGGCCAGCGCGACGAGTTCGGCGAGCGGCGCGAGGTCGCCGTCCATGCTGAATACGGTGTCGCTGACGATCAGCTTCGTTTCGGCATTCGATGCGTCGAGCAGCGCGGCGAGCGCGGCCATGTCCGCATGCGGATAGACCTGCACGTTCGCGCGCGACAGCCGCATGCCGTCGATCAGCGACGCGTGGTTCAGCGCGTCGGAGAAGATCGTCGCGCCGTTGCCGGCGAGCGTCGTCATCGCGGCGAGGTTCGCCATGTAGCCGGTGCTGAAGTACAGCGCGCGCGGCGCATCGGAGAAGCTGCCCGCGAAGCCCGCGAGTTCGTCTTCCAGTTTGGCGTGCGCGCGTGAATGGCCGCCGAGCAGGTGCGAGCCGCCGCTGCCGGAGCCGTAGCGCTGCGCGCCTTCGGCGAACGCGGCGACGAGCGCCGGATGCGCGGCGAGGCCGAGGTAGTCGTTGCTCGCGAAGCCGACGATCTCGCGGCCGTTCACGGTCATGCGCGCGTCGCACGCGGTGTCGGCGATGCGGCGCACGCGGCGCAGCCCTTGCGCGTCGAGGTCGGCGAGGCCGCGTTGCAGGGTGTCGAGCAGGCTCATCGGCGGAGGCCCTCCAGCGTCGCGTCGAGCGTGTCGCGCGTGCGCTGCGCGAGCCACGCGATATCGTCGTCGCTCATCACGTACGGCGGCATCAGGTACACGGTCGTGCCGATCGGGCGCAGCAGCAGTTCGCGTTCGAGCGCGTGTTCGAAGAAACGCCGCGAGAAGCCGCGCGCCGCGTCGCCGTCGAGCGCGACGTCGAACGCGAACAGCGTGCCGCGCTCGCGCAGGTGGCGCACTTGGCGGTGCGCGTCGAGCGGCGCGAGCGCCGCGCGCAGCGTCGCCGATTTGCGGGCGTTGCTCGCGAGCACGTCGTCGCGCGCGAACAGGTCGAGCGTCGCGACCGCCGCGCGGCACGCGAGCGGGTTGCCGGTGTACGAATGCGAGTGCAGGAAGCCGCGGGTCGTGTCGTCGTCGTAGAACGCGGCGAACACGTCGTCGCGCGTGAGCACGAGCGACAGCGGCAGGTAGCCGCCGCTGATGCCTTTGGACAGGCACATGAAATCGGGCCAGACGCCGGCCTGCTCGCACGCGAAGAAGGTGCCGGTGCGCCCGCACCCGACCGCGATCTCGTCGGCGATCAGGTGCACGCCGAATTCGTCGCACAGCGCGCGCAGCCCGCGCACGTACGACGGATCGTGCATCGCCATGCCGGCCGCGCATTGCACGAGCGGCTCGACGATCAGCGCGGCGATCCGGTCGCCGCGCTCGACGAACAGTCGGCGCACGTCCGCGAGCGCGCGGCCCGCGACGTCGGCGGCCGTCTCGCCCGGCAGCGCGCCGCGCGCATCGGGCGACGCGACCACGTGCGCGTGGCGGATCAGCGGGTCGTACGCATCCTTGAACAGCGCGACGTCGGTCACGCCGAGCGCGCCGATCGTCTCGCCGTGATAGCTGTTCGCGACGCAGACGAATTCCTGCTTGTTCGCGCGGCCGCGGTTGCGCCACGCGTGGAAGCTCATCTTCAGCGCGATCTCGACGGCCGACGCGCCGTCCGACGCGAAGAACGCATGGCCGAGCGTGCGCGCGGTGAGCGCATGCAGCCGTTCGGCGAGCTCGATCGCGGGCTCGTGCGTGCAGCCGGCGAGCATCGCGTGCTCGAGCGTGTCGAGCTGGTCCTTCAGCGCGGCGTTGATGTCCGGGTTCGCATGGCCGAACAGGTTGACCCACCACGAGCTGATCGCGTCGAAGTAGCGGCGGCCGTCACGGTCGTACAGCCACAGGCCCGCGCCGCGCGCGACGGGGACGAGCGGCAGGCGCTCGTGGTGCTTCATCTGGGTGCAGGGATGCCAGACCGCGCGCAGGCTGCGCGCGACCCAGTCGTCGGTGGCTGGCGTACTCAAGGCGACTCCGGGGGTAAAACGACCGCGCGGCATCGACGGAATGCCGCGCGGCGGGATACGAAACGCGCAGAGATTAGCGTGTTCCGCCGGACGTTGCACTAGCGGTTACAAACGCCGCAAAGCCTTGCTGGGCGGGAGTTCGGCGCAGTTCGTGGGTGCTCGGGACGGAACGCGGCGGATCGGGAGAAATGCGCGCAGATGACGACGTTCGAGTGACACCCCCCGACAGAAAAAATCGTGGGACGGGGTGCGGCCGGGGTGGCGAAATAGGGGGAACGATGACGGGCGGTGTTGGTGGCGACAACGGGGCGACCTTGCTCCGCGGATTGTCCGATCAATGGGGCGGCGCAAGGCCGGACGACTGGAGGAGATCTGGCGCGAATTCAAGTCGATTGCTCGTAAAAACGAGCATTACGTAGCGTATGCGCGATTTGACGAGCAGGCGGGGGAGGGCCGCCGTGAGCGTGAATCGACGGCGCGCGAAGGGAAGCAGGAGGAAAGGCAGCCGCGCGTCAGCGCGAAGCCAGTGCGCGCGTATCGGTATCGCGGGCGCGATCGCCGTTGTCGGCCGTCTGTGTCGTGTCGGCGTTCCACACGACGCGGTTGTTGACCGCATACAGCCGGCACGCGCCGGCGCCTTGCTTCGCGCAGTTGTCGAGCGCGAGCGCCATCGGGTCGTCACCGCCTTCGGCCCACGACCACGCGCCTTCCGACGACACCGCGAACGCGCGGCTCGGATGCTGGTTCAGGAAGCGGCGATAGCCTTCGCGGCCGGCTTCGTCGACGTAGGGCACCGCGTTGACCGCGTCGATCGACGCGTAGCCGGTCGCTTTCGGCTCGTGCGGGTCGGCGACCGCATAGCGCACCGCGGTCGGCAGGTTCAGTTCGGCGAGGAACGCGTGCACGGCCGGCCACCACACCGGCACGCCGTCGCGATCGACGATCAGCCGGTGCGCGTCGTCCTTGTAGCGGCCGAAATCGACGAACTGCGCCTGCGTGCCGTGCGACACGTACGCATCGTGCATCTGCGCGACGAGCGCGGGCGTCCATACCGAATCGTTGTCGCCGTACAGCCACAGCGAGCGCACGGCCGTGTGCGCGCCGTACTGGTCGAATGCGTCGACGAGGTTGCGCTGCCAGCCGTCGCACAGGTCCTGGCGCAGGCCGCCGGAGAAGTTGATGATGCCGCGCACGCCCGCCGCGGCTTCGGTGCCGTACGCGACCGACGCGAGCCCGCCGTGCGACGTGCCGGCGACGACGATGCGCGACGCATCGACGTACGGCTGGCGCGACATGTAGCGCACCGTCGCATCGACGTCGGCGGCCTGCGCGAGGCCGTTCTTGCCGACGTTGCAGCCTTCCTGCTGATACGTGCCGCCCGAACCGGCGAAGCCCTGGCGATTCGGCGCGATCACCGCATAGCCGCGGCGCACGAATTCGCGCGCGAACGCGAGCGGCCGGCTGCGCGGCTGCAGATGGAGATCGCCGGTATTTTTGCCGTGGTTGAAGACGACGAGCGGGAACGGGCCGGGCCCGTTCGGCTTGAACAGCGTCGCCTCGAGCGTGATGGCGCCCGACGCGTCGGCCGGAATGCGGAGGATCTGCTCGTTGAGATCGGCGGCGACCTGCGGCAGGTTCGAGTCGGCGTAGTCGAAATGCTCGGCGTGAGCGAGCGACCCGCTGGCGCCCGCGCCCGTATCGGCGCTCGGCAGCGTACCGGCCTGAGCGGCCGACAGCGCGCAGGCCGCCATCCATCCCACCAATACCTTGCTGAACGCCATCCGTAAGCCCTGCCACGCAACATGACCAAGTCGAACCCATCGTAGCCCGACAAAATCAGGTTGTGCAATGCGGGAATTACCCGGCGTCTGACATGGCAACTATTTGTCAGCGTTCACTTACTTCGCCGTCGACATAGCGCCAGAAACCCTGCTCGTCGCGCTCGAAACGGCTCGTCTCGTGGAGCCGGTAAGCGCGTCCGCCGACCTTGTAGCGGGCCACGAATTCGACCTCTGCATGCCGGTCGTCGAGCGGTACGTGCCGTTTGACCGTGAGGCCGAGCCAGCGCGGCGCGTCCGGCGCGTCCGGATCGGTGTCGAGATCGTGCGGGCAGGTGCGCGCGGCCCACGTCGCGCGCAGGTAGTCGGTCGCGCCGAGCACGTACGCGCTGTACCGCGAGCGCATCAATTCGAGCGCGGTCGGCGCGGCTTGCCCGCCGTCGATGAAGCGGCCGCAGCAGGCCGCGTAGCGCGGCGCCGGCGCGTTGCCGGCGGGCGCTGCGGACGCGCCGCCGCACGGGCACGCGTCAGGTCGATTCAAAGTCATGCGTAATATGAATTAACAACGATCGGTGGCTGGGCCGCTCACCAACTCAGCTCGATGCCGTCGTACTGGAAGAACCGGCCGTTCGCCTGGGACACGTCCGAAGCGGATTCGGCGATCACGCGACGCATGCCGGTCACGCTCGTTTCCGGATCGATCGCGGCCTGCGCGCCGCCCATGTCGGTGCGCACCCAGCCCGGGTGCAGCGAAATGCACGCGGCATGGCGCGTCTGCAGCGACGCGATGCGCAGCGCGTCGTTCAGCGCGGCCTTGCTCGCGCGGTAGAGCCAGCCGGTCGTGCCGGTCGCCTCGGCGATGCTGCCCATCCGGCTCGACACGACGGCCAGCACGCCGCGCGCGTCCTCGACGAGCGGCAGCAGGATCGGCAGCAACTGCATCGGCCCGCGCACGTTCGTATGCATCACCGCGTCGAAATCCTCTTCGGTGATCGTCTCGACGCCTTCGGTGCGCGGCCCGTACACGCCGGACACGAGCACGGCCGCATCGAGCCGCTCGCCGTCGAGCTTCCAGCCGAGCGCCGCGATCTGCGCGGGCTGCGCGATGTCGAGCGCATGCGGCTGCACGCCGAGCGCACGCAGCGCATCGAGCGACGCCGCGTCGCGCGCGGTGGCGATCACGTTCCAGCCGTCGCGCCGGTATTGCCGGACGAATTCACGGCCGAGGCCGCGCGATGCGCCGACGATCAATACGGTTTTCATACCCGTCGCTCCTTGGATTGGCGCCGCCGTGGCGGTGCCGGTGTCAGTCCGTTCGAGGCGCGCCGCGCCCGTGTGGCCGCCGCCGGGCGGCGGGCGCGTCACCGCACGTTACTGCGCGTCGTCGCACGGTTTCAGCGTGGCGGCGACGGCCTGCGCGACGCCTTCGAGCCGCGCGGCATCCGCCGCGACCATGTCGTTGTCCGGCGCGTGCTGGCCGCGTGCGGTCAGCGCGGCCACGCAGCGCTTGTAGGTCTCGTCGAGCGCGTCGAAGTTGGACACGGACATCCCGAGGTTGCGCATCCGGCCGTCGTGCACGCCGTACACGAGCCCGTGCACGGTGAGCGACTGGCCGCGCGCCCACGCGTCGTTGACGATCGTCGTGCGGCACACGTTGACGACCTGTTCGATCGAATTCAGCTCGATCAGGCGGCGATACCGCGCTTCGCCGACCGGCCATTCGTCGAGCAGCGCCGCATGGCGCTCGCGCACGTCCTGCACGTGATGCAGCCAGTTGTCCGCGAGGCCGACACGGCGGTTGTGCAGCGCCGCGTTCACGCCCGAGCAGCCGTAGTGGCCGACCACCATGATGTGCTTCACGCGCAGGATGTCGACCGCGAACTGGATCACCGACAGGCAGTTCAGGTCGCTGTGCACGACCACGTTCGCGATGTTGCGGTGCACGAACACTTCACCCGGCGGCAGGCCGATGATCTGGTTCGCCGGCACGCGCGAATCGGAGCAGCCGATCCACAGATATTCCGGCGCCTGCTGGTCGGCGAGCCGTGCGAAGAAATCGGGATCGTCGGCGAGCTGGCGTTTGACCCAGGCATCGTTGTTGTCGAACAGATGTGAAAGCGGATTGTCTTGGGTAGTCATCGGTGTGGATCCCGTTGGCGGAAATCAAGTCGATATCGGTGGGGGCACCGGCGTCAGGCGGCGCGCTGCGCGTCGCCCGCGCCGTCGTTCCGGCCCGTCGCGTCGAAGCGCGCGGGGTAGCGCACGCTGAAGCGCAGGGCCGTGTCGTACGGATAAAAATCGGGCAATTCGCCCTGCATCAGCTTGTCCTTGCTCGCCTGCCACAGCGCGGGATCGAAAAAGTCCGCGTGATGCTTCATGAAGACGTCGCGCACGCGCGGGTCGCCGAGCAGGAACGGCCCGTAGGTCTCCGGAAAGATGTCGTGCGGGCCGACGGTATACCACGGTTCGCCGGACAGCTCGTCTTCCTCGTTGCGCGGCGGCGGCACGCGCCGCACGTTGCAGTCGGTGAGGTACTCGATCTCGTCGTAGTCGTAGAACACGACGCGGCCGTGGCGCGTGACGCCGAAGTTCTTGTACAGCATGTCGCCGGGAAAGATGTTCGCCTTCATCAGCTCCTTCACCGCGTTGCCGTATTCCTTCACGCCGTGCTCGACGTCCGCGTCGCTGCCGTTCTGCAGGTACAGGTTCAGCGGCGTCATCCGGCGCTCGATGTACAGGTGCTCGATCACGAGCTTGTCGTCCTCGTATTCGAGCAGCGACGGCACTTCCTTTTCGAGTTCGCGCACGAGCGCGTGATCGAGCCGCGCGAGCGGCAGCGCGACGCTCGAATACTCGAGCGTGTCGGCCATCCGCCCGAGGCGGTCGTGGCGCTTCACGAGCTGGTACTTCTCCATGATCTGCGCGCGCGTCGTTTCCTTCGGCGGCGGGAAGTAATCCTTGATGATCTTGAACACGTACGGGAACGACGGCAGCGTGAACACGAGCATCACGAGGCCCTTGATCCCGGGCGCGACGATGAAGCGGTCGCTCGAATGCGACAGATGGTGCAGCAGGTCGCGGTAGAACAGGTTCTTGCCCTGCTTCTGCAGCCCGACCGACGTGTAGATCTCGGCCTTCGGCTTGCCCGGCATGATCGTGCAGAGGAAATCCACGTATGCGGACGGCACGCCCATGTCGACGAGGAAGTACGAGTGCGAGAAGCTGAAGATGATCTGCAGCAGGTCGCGGCGCAGCAGCACGGTGTCGAGCGCGAGCACGCCCGGGCGCACGTGGCGGATCGGCACCGCGAACGGCAGCACGCGGTCGGCGTTGATGATGCGGCCGACGATGTACGCGCTCTTGTTGCGGAAGAACAGCGACGACAGCACGTGGATCTGGAAATTCGGCGCTTCGTCGAAGTGGCCGAATTCGTCGTCGATCGCCTGCATTACGCAGCCGATGTCGCGCGTGAGATCCTCGAACGCCGGCTCGAGCTGGAAGTTCGTGACGATGCGCTCGAGCGTGACCGCGAGGCCGTCGGTGGCCGGATAGTACGCGCGGTAGGTCGGCTTCGCGGCCGGCTCGTCGTTCTCCAGATACTCGGTCGAGATCGCCGGGCGCACGAAGATGAAATCGTTGCTGAAATACGAGCGGTGCAGGATCTTGCAGCACACCGAATTGAAGAAGGTTTCCGCGCACTCGGGCTGGCGGTGCGACGTGAGCAGTCCGATGTAGTGCAGCTTGATCTGCTGCCACACTTCGTCGTCGATGTTCTCCGCGTCGTATTCGTCTTCCAGCACCTCGACGCATTCCTTCACGCGATCGTCGTACGACGTGATCCGCTCGCGCGCGAGCCGCTGCAGCCCGTGCCAGTCGCCGCGCTCGAACAGCGTCTTCGCGTCGACCGCCGCTTCGCGGAAGATCCGGTAATGGCGATCGAAGTATTCGAGCATCGTCTGGGCGACGTCGAAACCGATCTGCGACGACAGCAGTTTGGGGAAGTGATTCATCGCGTGCAGGCTCGTTCAAGGGGCTGTAAGCACTCGCCATTTTAGCGCCCAAGTCGGCGTTTCAATGACTTTCGCGGTGACGCGCGAACGGCCGTCAATCGGCGCGTTGATCGCCGTTGGGCGCCGTTCGATGCATCTTCGCGTAAAGATACGGGTACGGAACCGATTCTGACACGAACTTTTTTCTGCCGGGCCGGCGTGCGTCGGGCACCCGTTTCGCGCGGCGGCGATAGAATCGACGCACCGCCCGCCGCGCGCTGCCGCCGGCACGCATTCGCACCGATAACGACGAGACGCCCCACCGATGAACGCCCTGGAACATCAACTCGAGTACCCCTTCGCCGACACGCTGCCCGCCGCGGGCGACACGTTCGAGGTCGCGCCCGGCGTGCGCTGGCTGCGCATGCCGCTGCCGTTCTCGCTCGACCACATCAATCTCTGGCTGCTGCGCGACGAGATCGACGGGCAGGCCGGCTGGACGATCGTCGATTGCGGGATCGCGTCGGATGCGATCCGCACGCACTGGGAGCAGATCTTCGACGCGCATCTCGACGGCCTGCCCGTGCTGCGCGTGCTCGTCACGCACTGCCACCCCGATCACTTCGGCCTCGCGAACTGGCTGTGCGAAGGCGGCGACAAGGGCCGCTGGAACGTGCGGCTGTGGATGACGCTCGGCGAATATATGTTCGGCTGCCTGATGGCGGCCGGCAACGGGTCGAACGCGGGCGGCGCGGCCGCCGCCGAGCACTTCGCGCGCCACGGGCTGACCGATCCGGCCGCGCTCGACCAGCTGCGCAACCGCCGCGGCTATTACTCGGACCTCGTGCCGGCCGTGCCGCCGCGCTACCGGCGCCTGCGCGAAGGCGACGCGGTGGCGATCGGCGCGCGCACGTGGCGCGTCGTTACCGGCTTCGGCCATTCGCCTGAACATTGCGCGCTCCACAGCGAAGCGGACGGCGTGCTGATTTCCGGCGACATGGTGCTGCCGCGCATCTCGACGAACGTGTCGGTGTTCGATCTCGAACCGGAAGCGAACCCGCTCGCGCTGTACCTCGAATCGCTCGGCCGCTACGAGACGATGGCGCCCGACACGCTCGTGCTGCCGTCGCACGGCAAGCCGTTCCGCGGCGTGCGCACGCGCATCGCGCAACTGCGCGAACACCACGATGCGCGCCTGGCCGAAGTGCGCGTCGCGTGCGCGGAGCAGCCGATGAGCGCGGCCGACGTCGTGCCGATCATGTTCCGCCGCCGCGAGCTCGACATCCACCAGATGACCTTCGCGCTCGGCGAGGCGCTCGCGCACCTGAACCTGCCGTGGCTCGCGGGCGAACTCGTGCGCGAGCAGGGAGACGACGGGGTGATTCGCTTCGCGCTAGCCTGAGTTCGCCGGTTGCGGAGTGGGAACAGTTTGTCCATCATTTCCGATTCAGCGCCGATACGCTCTATCAGTCATGCCACGCAATGTCAGTCTCTCCGACCTCATCACGCTGTCGGCCATCCGGACACTGGCCGACCCGCAATCCTTCGAGCGCGGCCGAGCTTACTATCACGACGGCGCCGTTTCGGGGTTGACCGAACGCGACGGCGAACTGTCGGCGACCGTGCGCGGCACGTATCGCTATCGCGTCGCATTCGCGGTGGGTGACGACGACACGCTGGACTACGCGTGCAATTGCCCGGTCGGTGACGGCGGCGCGTTCTGCAAGCATGCGGTGGCGGTTGCGTTGTCGTGGCTGGGCGACAGCGGCGAAGCGGTCTTTCACGACGAAGCGCCCGAGCCGGCGCGGCCGCGGCGCAAGCGCAAGACGCACGCGGAGCTGATTCGCGATCATCTGGAGACGCTCGACGAGCACGCGTTGCGCCGTTACCTGCTCGACGCGGCCGAGCGCGACCGATCGTTGCGCGACAGGCTGCTGTTCGACGCACGTGCCGCGAATGCCGACGACATCGCGAGCCTGCGCACCGCCGTCCGGCAAATGGCCCGCGTGTCACGGCCGCTTGGCTGGGACGAAGCGCACATTTTTGGAGAAGGGCTGTTTGAACTCGCCGACATGCTGCGCCGACAACTGGCGGGCGCTCATGCAGCGCAGGTCGTCGAGCTGACAGAGCTGGCGATTGCCGACGCGGAAGCGAGCCTCGAACAGATCGACGATTCGGACGGCAGCGTCGCGCCCGGCATCGGCGAACTGGCCGCTCTGCATCTCGATGCGTGCATTCAGACGCGGCCGGATCCGGTGAAGCTGGCCGACCGGCTGTTTCGTCTGCAAGCCGGCGGCCAGTGGGATACGTTCCGCGATGTGCTGCCGGCGTACGCGGAGGTACTCGGTGACGCGGGATTGAGCCGTTATCGGGAGCGGGTAGAGGAGAGTTGGGCCGTGCTGCCCGCGCAGCCGGCGAACAAGCGCGACGAGTACGCACATGACACGGTGCGCCACAATCTGGAACATGCGATGGAGACGCTCGCGAAACATGACGGCGACGTCGACGCGCTGATACGCATCTGGTCGAAGGACCTGTCGGCGTCGTACCGGTATGCGCAGATCGCCGAATTGTGCGCGGCGCACCGTCGTTTCGACGAGGGACTCGCATGGGCCGAACGCGGGATGCGCGAGCTGAAGGATCGGCACGACGACCGCCTGCTTGGCTTCTGCATCGAAGAGCATGTGCGCCGACGCGCGTTCGATCGGGCGGACGAGCTTGCGTGGCAACGCTTCGCGCATTACCCGACGGCGGAGGCATTTCGCGCGTTGATGAAGGTCGCGAAGCGGATCAGGCGAGACGCCGCCGTGAAAGCGCGTGCGATCTCGCATTTCCAGTCGCTTGCCCGCGAGCGGGAATCGGCGGGGCGGCCGAGCGTCGGCGCACGAAGCTGGGAGCCGCCGCCGCGCACCGAACTGGTGAAGCTTTTGCTTGCGGAGCGGGATGACGACGCAGCGTGGGAGGCGTTCCAGGGCGGGCCGGTCGATACCCTCGTATGGCCGACGATGGCGGCGGCGCGCGCGAAGACGCATCCGGATGACGCGATCGCGCTGTATCACCGGTATCTGCCGTTCGCGCTCGACCATGGCGCGGGCAGTGCGCGGTACGACGAGGCATTCGGTATCGTGCGCGAGATTCGTGGGCTCCGGGTTGCGCATCGTCAGGAGGCGGCATTCGACGCGGAACTGGAAACCATTCGCAAGACCTACCGGGCGAAACGCAACTTCATCAAGCTGCTCGAGAAGCTCGGCGCGTGATGCGGCCGGCGGAAGGGAGGGTAGATGGAGATGAATATCGATGTGCGGGCCGTCGACGACACCGTGCTCGCGCTTCTTCATCTGACGTTGCACGACGGTAATCGCGCGTGGAAAAGCTTCGATTGGCATGCGTTGAATCGATTGCACGAGCGCGGGCTGATCGTCGATCCGCTCAACAAGGCGAAATCCGTCGTCCTCACCGATGAAGGCTTGCGTGCGTCGGAGCGTCTCTTCGCCCGGCTGTTTGTCGTCGCATCGGACGATGCGCGGACGGACGAGCAAGCGTAGTCCTCACTCATGTGGCGGGTTCGTAGCGCCACCCGCCGCGATCCCACTGCATCGTGTGCGTCGGTTCGAGCGCCGCGAGAAATGCGGCGTCGTGCGATGCGACCACGATCGCGCCGGGGAAGCCGGCCAGCGCGGCTTCGATCGCGCGCACCGATTCGAGATCGAGGTGATTGGTCGGCTCGTCGAGCAGCAGCAATTGCGCGGGCGTGCCGCGCCACAACGCGCACGCGAGCGCGGCCTTCAGCCGTTCGCCGCCGCTCAGTTGCCGCGCCGGTTGCGTCGCCCGCGCCGCGTCGAGCTGCAGCAGCGCGAGACGGCTGCGCAGGTCGCCTTCGGCGAGCGGCGTATCGAGCGCGCCCAGTTGCTCGACGATCGAGCGTTCGGGGTCGAGCAGCGCGAGCCGCTGGTCGAGATACGCGGCGCTCACGTGCGTCGTGCAGATACCTGAGCGCGGCGCGAGCTCGCCCGCGAGCATCCTCAGCAACGTCGACTTGCCACAGCCGTTCGGGCCCGTCAGCGCGATGCGCACGGCGCCGCTCGCCGACCACGTGATCGTGTCGGCGTCGCCCGCGACGCGCCACGGCAATCGCGCGCGTTCGAGCGTGAACAGCTGGCGGCGCGCGCTGACTTCCGTGCCGGGCAGCGAGACGAGCACCGGCGCGTCGGCTTCGACGCGCGCGGCCGCTTCCTGCACGCGTATGTCGAGCGTCGCCTTGAAGTCGCTCTGATGACGCCGGACCGTTCCCATGATCGCGCGCGCCGCGCCCTTGCGGCTCTGGCGCGCCATCGACGACAGGTTGGCCGTCTTCGCGTCGCGCAGCGATGCGGCCGCGTGGCGCTGGATCGTGTCGTGTTCCTGTTCGAGCCTGCGCCGCACGCGTCCGCGCTCGGTGCGCGCATGGTCGAGCGCCGCGTGCGCGGCCTCCTGTTGCGCGTCGCGCTGCGCGCGGTAGAGCGCGTAATTGCCGCCGTACGAGCGCGCGCCGTGCGGCGTCAGCTCGACGATGCGCTGCACGCCGGCGAGCAACGCACGGTCGTGGCTCACGATGACGACGCCGCCGCGCCAGCCGTCGAGCGCCGCGCGCAGCCACGCGCGGCCCGGTGTGTCGAGATGGTTGGTCGGTTCGTCCAGCACGAGCAGGCCGGCGCCCGACAGCAGCGCACCGATCAGCGCGACGCGCGCGAGCTGGCCGCCGCTCAGCGCATGCGCGGGCGTGTCGGCGTGGACGTCGTGCAGGCTGGCCGTGTCGAGCGCCGTGCGCAGGCGTTCGGCGAGATCCCAGCGATCGCCGATCAGGTCGAAGTCGTGCGGTGTCGCACGGCCGTCCGCGAGACGCGCGAGCGCGCCGAGCGGCGCATCGAGCGCGGCGATCTGCGCGACGGTCGGCGGGCCGGCCGCCGCGTCGTCGCGGTCGAGGTCGTGATCATGCTGCTGCGCGACGTAGACGACGTGCGCATGCCGCTCGATCGTCCCCGCGCTCGGCGTGCGCTGCCCCGCGATCAGTTGCGCGAGCAGGCTCTTGCCGACGCCGTTGCGGCCGACGATGCCGGTCGGCGTGCGATCGATCGACAGGTCGAGCGAATCGAACAGCGTGACGCCGTCGTCGAAGCGGAAGGAAACGTGATGAAGCGCGACGAGCGCGCCGGTGGGCGTGGCTGCAGCCATAAGCACCTCCAAAAATGCATGAAGACCTTCGCGCGCGGCGTGCGTGGCACGGGCGGCGAAAACATTTCGGGAAGGCTTAGTCGTTCACTTTGGCTGGCGTCCGGTATGAGGAATAGGCGCGCAGTGTAGCAAGCGCGGCGCGCGGGCCGCAAGCGAGCGGCGCGAACGCCGTCGCTTGCGCGCCACGCACGGTTACTGCACGGCGACCGTCGTGAAGTTCTGCCGTCCGAACGGACTCACGTGATAGCCGCTCACGTTGGTGCGCGTCAACGCGGCCGCGGTCGGGTAGCTGAGCGGGATCCACAGCGCCTCGTCGTGGATGATCTTCTGCGCGCTTTCATAGAGCTTCGCGCGCTTGGCCTGATCGGCGGTCGACTTGCCGTCGGCGATCAGCTTGTCGAGCTGCGCATCGCAGAAGCGCGCGAAGTTGATGCCCGACTTCACCGCGTTGCAGCTGAACAGCGGCGACAAGTAGTTGTCCGGATCGCCGTTGTCGCCGGCCCAGCCCATGAACAGCATGTCGTGCTGGCCGAGCTTCGCCTGCTTGATCAACTCGCCCCATTCGATCACCTTCACCTCGGCCTTCACGCCGATCTTCGCGAGGTCGGCCTGCAGCAGTTCCGCGCCGACCTTCGGGTTCGGGTTCAGCACGCTGCCGGTCGGGCGCGTCCAGATGGTCGTCGAGAAGCCGTTCGGGAAGCCGGCCTGCGCGAGCAGCTGCTTCGCCTTCGCGGGATCGTACGCATACGGCGCGACGTCCTTCGCGTAGCTCCACGTGTTCGGCGGATACGGGTTGTTCGCGGCCGTCGCGGTATTGTCGAACACCACCTTCAGATAGGTCGCGCGGTCGAACGCGAGGTTCAGCGCCTCGCGCACCTTGTCGTTGTCGAGCGGCTTCTTCTGCGTGTTCAGCGCGACGAACGCGGTCATGAATGCGGGCGTCTGCACGACTTTCAGCGCGCTTTCGCCCTTCGCGGCGAGCACGTCCTGCGGCTTCGGCGACAGCGCGATCTGGCATTCGCCGGCCTTCACCTTCTGCAGGCGCACCGACGGGTCGGGCGTGATCGCATAGATCAGCCGGTCGACCTTCGGTTTCGTGCCCCAGTACGTCGGGTTCGCGTCGTAGCGGATCAGCGCGTCCTTCGTGTAGCTCTTCAGCACGAACGGGCCGGTGCCGATCGGCTTCGCGTTCAGGTCGGCCTGCTTGCCGGCCTTCAGCAACTGGTCCGCGTATTCGGCCGAGTAGATCGACGCGAAGCCCATCGTCAGGATCGGCACGAACGTCGCGTTCGGCTCGTTCAGCACGAATTTCACCGTGCTGTCGTCGACCTTCGTGACCGACTTCACGAGCTTCACGAGGCCCATCGACTGCGCGTGCGGGAAGCCGCTCGCGCCGGCCACCTTGTGCCACGGGTTTGCGTCGTCGAGCATTCGCGTGAACGTGAACACGACGTCGTCCGCGTTCAGCGTGCGGCCCGGCTTGAAATAGTCGGTGGTCTGGAACGCGACGTTCGGGCGCAGATGGAACGTGTACGTGAGGCCGTCGGCGCTTGCTTCCCATTTGTCCGCGAGCGCCGGCACGACCTTCTTCGCGGCTTCGTCGTAGGACACGAGCGTGTTGAAGATCACGTCGGCCGATGCGTTGGTCGTGACGAGCGAGTTGTACTGCACGACGTCGAAGCCGTCCGGGCTCGATTCCGTGCAGACGGTGAGCGGCTTGGCGGCGGCGACGCCGGGGGCGGCAAGGGCGGCGAGGGTCGTGGCCACGGCGGCCGCGGCGAACAGCTTGACGTGCATAGGATCTCCCACGTGGCGTGTGTTTTTCGCTGGATGACGGAGGCAGGCGCGGCGCGGTCGAGGAGCGGCCGACGCGGCTTGCAAATAGCATACCGTCAAAGCGCGCGACGCGTGGAAAAAGGCGCCGGAACGTGGTGAATTGAGCGACAAACGGCTGCGTTCGCGACGAAACGCGTGTTGGGGCGGCGGTGCGGGCAGGTTAGGAGCGATGCGCGAGGCGACGGCGTCGAGGCGACAGTCGATCGCGATGCGCTGGGCAAATGCGGGGTGCGACTCGAGCGACGAAACGGATACGATCGCGCCAGCGACGCGCGACGCGTGGTGTGGCAGGGCGTCTGGAATGCGGGAATGCGGGAGGATGGGAATCCGCTCGGCGGCGCGCGATCCGACCGCGACGATCAAGTCGCGCCCCGGCGCGCGACGCGCGCCGGATCCGCGACACACTCAGTGCGCGCCGGCCTTCGGCTTGCGCGGCGCCTTCTCGAACAGGCGGTCGTACAGCCAGCGCGGCAGTACGTGCAGCACCTTCGCGACGACGCCCATCTGCCACGGAATCACGCGGAACGCGTGCTGCCGGGCGATCGCGCGCGCCGCGCGTGCGGCGAAGCGGTCGGCGTCCATCAGGAACGGCATCCGGTACGGGTTGTGCGCGGTCATCGGCGTGCGAATGTAGCCGGGCGCGATCGTCACGACGCCGACGCCGGCCGGCCGCAGCTCGACGCGCAACGCTTCCAGATACTTGATCGCGGCCGATTTCGACGCGCTGTATGCGCCCGAGCCGGGCAGCCCGCGCACGCCGGCGACGCTCGCGACGCCGGCCAGCGTGCCGTGGCGCGCGGCCGTCATCGGGCCGACGAACGGCTCGAACGTCGCGACCATCCCGTAGTAGTTGATGTCCATCACGTCGCGGAACGTCGCGAGGTCGCCCTGGCCCGTGACGGCGCCCTGGCTGATGCCCGCGTTCGCGATGACGACGTCGGGGCAGCCGTGCACGGCGATGAACGACGCGGCGGCCGTCGCGAGCGCATCGGCGTCGCGCACGTCGGCGCAATAGACGGAGATGGACAGCTTCGGGAACCGCCGCGCGAACGCATCGAGGGCATCGGTGCGCCGCGCGACGAGCGCGAGCGTGGCGCCCTGGCGAGCGTATTCCTCGGCCATCGCGAGGCCGAGGCCGCTCGACGCGCCGGTGATGAAGACCTTCAGCGGAGTAGTCATGCCGGCGCGCGGGCGGGGATCAGAGCTTCTTGTCCTGAACCTGCTTCACGAGGAAGTCGAGCACCTGCGCGGTACCCGGGATGCTGTTCGTGTAAGCCGGGCCCGTCTTGTACTTGCCCTGGACGACGACCGTCGGCACGCCGTCGATCGCGTAGTCCTTCAGCAGCTTGGCGGACTGGTTCACCTCGCCCTGCACGCTGAACGAGTTGTACGCGTCCATGAACTTCTTCTTGTCGACGCCCTGCGTGGCCAGGAAGTCGGCCTGCGCCTGCGGCGTCAGCAGGTAGTTCTTCTGCTTGTGGATCGCGTTGAAGATCGCCGGCGTGACCTTCTCCGAGATGCCGAGCGCGGACACCGCGTAGTACAGCTTCGAGTGCGGGATGAAATCGTCACGGAAGGCGACCGGCACGCGCTTGAAGTCGATGTTGTTGCCCTGTTTCTTCACCCAGGCCTCGATCGTCGGCTCGAATTCGTAGCAGTGCGGGCAGCCGTACCAGAAGAACTCGATGACCTCGACCTTGCCGGCCGGCGCGGACACCGGCTGCGGCGACTTCATCACCTCGAAGTCCTTGCCGGCGGCCGGCGCGGCGGGCGTGGCCTGCGCGAGGCCCGCGGCCAGACCCAGGGACAGAAGGAGCGTGCTAAGCAGTTTTTTCATGTTGTGAACGTCGAATCAGTTGCTCGGGTTACGGAACGTAACGGGTTCTGCGTGGGCGCGGCCGGTTGGCTTACTGCTTCGTGAAGCGGATCACCGCCGTGTCGACACCTGCATCGGACAGGCGCTGACGGGCCGAGTTCATATCCTCGAACTTCGAGAACGGGCCGACGCGCACGCGGAAATAGGTCACGCCGCTGACGTCGCGCTTCGACACCTTCGATTCGAAGCCCTGGAAGCCCAGGCGCGCACGCTGCTGCTCGGCATCGCCTTCCGTCTTGTACGCACCGACCTGCAGGAAGTAGCCGGTGTTCGCGTCGTTCGCGGTCGGCGGCTTCGCCGTTGCCGCCGCCGCGGCCGCGGCCGACGACGTCGGCTTCGGCGTGTTCGCGGCCTGCTGCTGTTGCTGCTGCTTTTGCGCGGCGGCCTGCTGCGCCTGCTTCTGCGCGGCGAAGCGTGCGAGGTCGTCCTCGCCGCCTTGCTGCTGTTGCTGCGCCTGCTGCGTCTTCTTCGGCGGCGTGGTGTCGGCCGGCTTCGGCGCGACGGCGACGCCGTTGCCCGACGACGGATTGTTCGACGCGGTGGTGTTGTTCGAGCCGGTGGCGCCGTTCGCGTTACCCGACGGCGGCACTTCGACGATCTGCGGCTCGGGCAGCAGGCCGCCCTGGGTCTGGTTCGCGGCCTGGCCGGGCGCGGTGTTGGGCGGCGCGGATTGCGCGGCCTGCGGCACCGGCTGGCCGGGCGTCTTGCCCTGCAGCGCGCGGTTCGGGTCGAACTGCTGCGGCTGGCTCGCGCCGTTGTCGGCCGGCGGCGGCGCGACCTTCGACACGAACGGCGACGGCGAACGCGTGATGTAGAGCGCCACCACCACGGCGATCGCGAGGCCGACGATCAGGCCCAGCACGATTCCAAGAAATGTCCCTCCTGCTTGTTTCGATTGCTTCGAAGTTCGGCGTGGTTGTGCCATTGCTTGAGTCACCTGCAAAAAGAATCGTGAGAGGGCTGCGGCGAGCATCCGGCGGCGGGCATTCGCCGGCGGGTGCTGCCGCAGCCATTCGCGGCCCGGTTCGGGGCCGCGCGGACATCCTTACATCTTGGCGGGCGCGGATACGCCGAGCACCGCCAGGCCGTTCTCGAGCACCTGCCGCGTCGCGGCGAGCAGCGCGGCGCGCGCATTGCGCGGCGCTTCGTCGTCGACCAGCACGCGCTCCGCATTGTAGAACGAGTGGAATTCGCCAGCGAGATCGCGCAGGTAGAACGCGACCGCGTGCGGCGCCAGCTCGTTCGCCGCGTGCGTGAGCATGTCCGGATACTCGGCGAGCTTCTGCATCAGCGACGCCGCTTGCGTGCTCGTCAGTTGCGACAGGTCCGCGCCCGGCAGTTGCGCGACGTCCACGTTGTAGCGCGACTTCAGTTCGTTGAGCACCGAGCAGATCCGCGCATGCGCGTACTGGACGTAGTAGACCGGGTTTTCGTCGTTCTGTTTCAGCGCGAGGTCGATGTCGAACACGAACTCGGTATCGGCCTTGCGCGAGATCAGGAAGAAGCGCACCGCGTCGCGGCCGCGCGTGATGGTCGCCTCGTCGATCAGGTCGGGTGCCGCTTCCTGGCCCGCGGCCGCGCCGCCCGACCATTCGATCAGGTCGCGCACCGTCACGTAGCTGCCCGCGCGCTTCGAGATCTTCACTTCCTGGCCGTCGCGCATCACCGTGACCATCTTGTGCAGCACGTAGTCGGGATAGCCCTTCGGGATCCCGACGTGCAGCCCCTGCAGGCCGGCGCGCACGCGCGCGATCGTGCCGTGGTGGTCCGAACCCTGGATGTTGATCACCTTCGTGAAGCCGCGCTCCCACTTCGTCACGTGGTACGCGACGTCCGGCACGAAGTACGTGTACGTGCCGTCCGACTTGCGCATCACGCGATCCTTGTCGTCGCCTTCGTCGGTCGTGCGCAGCCACAGCGCGCCGTCCTGCTCGTAGGTCATGCCGGCCTTGACCAGCGCGTCGACCGTCTTCTCGACGCGGCCTTCGCTGTAGAGCGACGACTCGAGGTAGTACTGGTCGAACTTCACGCCGAACGCCTGCAGGTCCATGTCCTGTTCGCGACGCAGGTACGTGACCGCGAACTTGCGGATCGCGTCGAGATCCTCGACGTCGCCCGTACCCTTGACCGGCTCGCCGTCCGACGCGGCGACCGTTTCGCCGTTCAGGTAATCGCGCGCGATGTCCGCGATGTATTCGCCGTTGTACGCGGCTTCCGGCCAGCCCGCGTCGCCCGGCTTCAGGCCGCGGGCGCGCGCCTGCGTCGAGATCGCCAGGTTGCCGATCTGCACGCCCGCGTCGTTGTAGTAGAACTCGCGGTGCACCGCGTACCCCTGGCTCGCGATCACGTTCGCGAGCACGTCGCCGAGCGCGGCCTGGCGGCCGTGGCCGACGTGCAGCGGGCCGGTCGGATTGGCCGACACGAATTCGAGCAGCACCTGCTTGCCTTTCTCGCGATCCGACGTGCCGAATGCGCGGCCCTGGTCGAACACGGCGGCGATCACCGCCTGCTTCGCGGCGGCCGACAGGCGCAGGTTGATGAAGCCGGGGCCGGCGATCTCCGCGGCTTCGACGAGGCCTTGCGCGGCCGGCTGCGCGGTGAGCGCGGCGACGATCTGCTCGGCGAGCTGGCGCGGGTTCGTGCCGAGCGGCTTCGCGAGCTGCATCGCGACGTTGCACGCGACGTCGCCGTGCGCGGCGACCTTCGGGCGCTCCAGCGTGATGGCGGGGGCGACGAATGCCGCGTCGGCGCCTTTCAGCGCGTGTGCGACCTGCTTGACGCTATCCGCGAGCAGGGCTTCGAGGGTCTGTTTGTGTGCTGGCAGCATGCTGGTAGAAGGCTTCGTTGGTGACGGCCGGAAACGCCGGGCCGCCGGCGCGCTTTTAAGCGCGCGTTTCAGGGATCGCAGAATTTTAACAGGTGCTAATATGCCGCTCAGGCGGCCCGCGTCCGCGAGGCCGGACGCCGGTCTGCCGGCGTTCCCCAACCGCGCCGCGCAGGCACAACAAGATGAAAAGGGAATTGTCATGATTACGTTCAAGAGCAAGGCGGCACAGGATCTCGACGTGCTGAAGGATTTCGCCGTGTATGTGCTGGGTCTCGTCGGCAAGCAACTGGGCGAGCGTGGTGTCATTACGCACGACGAACTGGACCACGCGATCGCCAAGCTGGAAGGCGCGGTCGCGCAGGCGAAGCAGGAGCGCGCCGAGCACGCCGGCCATTTCCACGAGGACGAAGCCGACCACGCGCACCACGAAGTGCCGCCGAGCCTGGCCCAGCGCGTCGCGCCGTTCCTGACGATGCTGCGCGAAGCGAAGGCCGGCCAGGCCGACGTGCACTGGGGCTTCTGAGCTTCCTTGCTTGGCGGATCGGACGGTTCGCCGGAAAGCAAAAAGCCCGCTTTTGAGCGGGCTTTTTATTTTGTCTGATGAAAGCCGCGCCGAGCGGAAGACGGGCGCGAAATCGGGGCGGCAGCGTGGCTGCTTGCCTTGACCGACGGGTGAAATTCCTTACAACTCAACGCAAGACTATGTGAAAGCGGGTGCGAAAACATAGCGCCGCCCGGGCAACCGGGTCCCACCTGGAGTGGGTATTTCGTCGAAAGACGGAAAGAGAATCCCGCATGCGACGGCTGCCGAAAGGCGGCCGTTGGTTTTTCTACGCCCGGATCTTGCGGTCTTCCAGGATTGCGCGCAGCAACGTGCGCAACGCGACTTTCCGGGCTTCCCGCTGGCGCCGGTTCAGGCCGCCTTCCAGCACGCAGGCCGACTGTACGCGCAGGATGAAGCGGCGTTTCCTGATCCGGTCCTTCGACACCTCGAGGAACACGGCGTACACGCGTTGCGTGTCGTCCGTTGCGACCGCTTCCGCCGTGACGAAATGGGATTGCCGTTCATCCGCGACGACGATCCGGCGCGTCCCCAGCCCGACGATCAAGCCGCGCAACAGCTTCCGTGACGCGCGATACCGGTCCGCGCAGAGCACGCGTGTCTCGCGGCCGTCGTCGTATATCTCGTCGTCCGAAATGGCATCGCGGGTGCGTCCGTCCCATTTGAAGCTGCGTGTGAAGCAGTGGCACGAGAACAGGACGAGCACCATCCTGATGAAGTGAGTCATTGTGCGACGCGCCCCTGGATCGGGGCGCGTGGCGATGGACGCGGCGGGTCGCCGCAGTCGACGCGGCTACAGTTGCGGCGCGAGCGCGCGGCGCGCGTCGTCGAGCGACAGCGCCATGCGTTGCGCGTAGTCCTCGAGCTGGTCCTGCCCGATTTTGCCGACCGAGAAATAGCGGCTGTCCGGATGCGCGAGGTAGAAGCCCGACACGCTCGCCGCCGGCAGCATCGCCAGCGAATCGGTCACGCTCATGCCGATCTCGTCCGCGTGCAGCACGTCGAACATGTCGCGCTTCACGAGGTGGTCGGGGCAGGCCGGGTAGCCGGGCGCCGGGCGGATGCCCGCGTACTTCTCCGCGATCAGCGCGTCGTTGTCGAGCGTCTCGCCGCTCGCATAGCCCCACAGCTCGCGCCGCACGCGCGCGTGCATCGCTTCGGCGAACGCTTCCGCGAAGCGGTCGGCGAGCGCCTTCAGCATGATCGCGCTGTAGTCGTCGTGGTCGGCTTCGAACTGCTTTTCCTTCACGTCGACGCCGAGGCCGGCCGTCACCGCGAACATTCCGATGTAGTCGGCGACACCCGATTCCTTCGGCGCGATGAAATCGGCGAGCGAACGGTTTGGCCGCATCACGCCGTCGACCACCGGGCGCACGCTCTGCTGGCGCAGGTTGCGCCACGTGAGCAGCACTTCCGAGCGCGACTCGTCGCTGTAGATCTCGATGTCGTCGTCGTTGACGGTGTTCGCCGGCAACAGCGCGATCACGCCGTTCGCGGTCAGCCAGCGGCCCTGGATCAGGCGCGCGAGCATCGATTTCGCATCGGAGAACACGCGCCGCGCCGATTCGCCGACGATCTCGTCGTTCAGGATCGCCGGGTACGGGCCCGCGAGATCCCACGTCTGGAAGAACGGGCCCCAGTCGATGTAGTTCGCGAGTTCGTTCAGGTCGTAGTTCCTGAACACGCGGCGGCCGATGAACTTCGGCTTCACCGGCTGATAGCCGGCCCAGTCGATCTTCGTCTTGTTCGCGCGCGCGTCGGCGAGCGTGACCATCGGCTGTGCCTTGCGGTTCGCGTGCTGGTCGCGGATCCGTTCGTAGTCGGACTTCAGCTCGTCGAGATACTTGGCCGCGCCTTCGTCGGACAGCAGGTTCGACGCGACCGACACCGAGCGCGACGCATCGGGCACGTAGACGACCGGGCCTTCGTAGTGCGGCGCGATCTTCACGGCCGTATGCACGCGCGACGTCGTCGCGCCGCCGATCAGCAGCGGAATCTTCTTCACGCGGAAGTAGTCGTCGCGCTGCATTTCGGACGCGACGTACGCCATTTCCTCGAGGCTCGGCGTGATGAGGCCCGACAGCCCGATGATGTCCGCGCCCTCGACCTTCGCCTTCGCGAGGATCTCGTTGCACGGGACCATCACGCCCATGTTGACGACCTCGAAGTTGTTGCACTGGAGCACGACCGACACGATGTTCTTGCCGATGTCGTGCACGTCGCCCTTCACGGTCGCGATGACGATCTTGCCCTTCGCGCGCACGTCGCCGCCCGCTTCCGCGAGCAGGCGCTTTTCTTCCTCGATGAACGGGATCAGATGCGCGACCGCCTGCTTCATCACGCGCGCCGACTTCACGACCTGCGGCAGGAACATCTTGCCCTGGCCGAACAAGTCGCCGACGATGTTCATCCCGTCCATCAGCGGGCCTTCGATCACGTTGATCGGACGGCCGCCGGCCGCGGCGATCTTCGCGCGCACTTCCTCGGTATCCTCGACGATGAAGGTCGTGATGCCGTGCACGAGCGCGTGCGAGAGCCGCTTCTCGACCGGCTGGTTGCGCCACTCGAGGTTCTCTTCCTTCTTCGCGCCGCCCGCCTTGAACTTGTCGGCGATCTCGAGCAGGCGATCGGTGGAATCGTCGCGGCGGTTCAGGATCACGTCTTCCACGCGCTCGCGCAGCTCCGCGTCGAGATCGGCGTACACGCCGAGCTGGCCCGCGTTCACGATGCCCATGTCCATGCCCGCCTGGATCGCGTGATACAGGAACACGGTGTGGATCGCCTCGCGCACCGGGTCGTTGCCGCGGAACGAGAACGACACGTTCGACACGCCGCCGCTCACCTTCGCGAACGGCAAGTTCTGCTTGATCCAGCGGGTCGCCTCGATGAAGTCGACCGCGTAGTTGTTGTGCTCCTCGATGCCGGTCGCGACCGCGAAGATGTTCGGGTCGAAGATGATGTCTTCCGGCGGGAAGCCGACTTCGTTCACGAGGAAATCGTACGAGCGCTTGCAGATCTCGGTCTTGCGCGCGTAGGTATCGGCCTGGCCGGTTTCGTCGAACGCCATCACGACCGCGGCCGCGCCGTAGCGGCGGATCAGGTTCGCATGGTGGCGGAACGCGTCCTCGCCTTCCTTCAGCGAGATCGAGTTCACGATCGCCTTGCCCTGCACGCACTTGAGGCCGGCCTCGATCACGTCCCACTTCGACGAGTCGATCATGATCGGCACGCGCGCGATGTCCGGCTCCGACGCGATCAGGTTCAGGAAGCGCACCATCGCCGCCTTCGAGTCGAGCATCGCCTCGTCCATGTTGATGTCGATCACCTGCGCGCCGTTCTCGACCTGCTGGCGCGCGACGGCGAGCGCCTCGTCGAACTGGCCGTTGAGGATCATCCGTGCGAACGCCTTCGAGCCGGTGACGTTGGTGCGTTCGCCGACGTTGATGAAGAGCGTCCCGGGCGTGACGTTGAACGGCTCGAGGCCGGCAAGGCGCATCATGTGATCGGTCATGGCGGTGCGAATTCTTTTGATGAAGGACGTGGGGCGGTCGGTCAGGCGTGGTCGCTGTACTGGTTCGGCCAGCGGCGCGGCTTCACGTCGGCGAGCGCCTTCGCGATCTCGGCGATGTGCTCGGGCGTCGTGCCGCAGCAGCCGCCCGCGAGGTTCACGAGGCCGGCCTGCGCGAATTCCTTCAGCAGGCCCGACGTGACGTCGGGGGTTTCGTCGAAACCGGTGTCGCTCATCGGATTCGGCAGGCCCGCGTTCGGGTAGCACGATACGTAGGTGTCGCACAGCTTCGCGAGCTCGGCGATGTACGGGCGCATCAGCGCCGCGCCGAGCGCGCAGTTCAGGCCGAACGTGAGCGGCTTCGCGTGACGCAGCGAATTCCAGAACGCCTCGACGGTCTGGCCCGACAGGATCCGGCCCGACGCGTCGGTGACGGTGCCCGAGATCATGATCGGCAGGCGCTCGCCGGTGTCCTCGAACAGCTCGTCGAGCGCGAACAGCGCGGCTTTCGCGTTCAGCGTGTCGAAGATCGTCTCGACGAGGAACAGGTCGACGCCGCCGTCGAGCAGCGCCTTCGCCTGCTGGTAGTACGACGTGCGCAGCTCGTCGAACGTGACGTTGCGTGCGCCCGGATCGTTGACGTCCGGCGAGATGCTGGCCGTCTTCGGCGTCGGCCCGATCGCGCCGGCGACGAAGCGCGGCTTGGTCCGAGTCGCGTATTTCGCGGCCGATTCGCGCGCGAGCTTCGCCGATTCGACGTTCATCTCGACGACCAGATCTTCCATCCCGTAGTCGGCCTGCGCGACGGTCGTCGCGCCGAACGTGTTGGTTTCGACGATGTCGGCGCCGGCCGCGAAGTACTGGTCGTGGATCTCGCGGATGATCTGCGGCTGCGTGAGCGACAGCAGCTCGTTGTTGCCCTTGACGTCGCGCGGGACATCCTTGAAGCGCTCGCCGCGATACGCGGCTTCGTCGAGCTTGTAGCGCTGGATCATCGTGCCCATCGCGCCGTCGAGGATCAGGATGCGCGATTTCAGCAGCGCGGGCAGGGCGGCGCCGCGCGTGTAGCGCGCGTCGAGCGGGACGGGAGCGGCGAGAGGAGTCGCAGACATGGGGTGGGAGACCGGCGAAGACGGAAAACCGTCATTGTAGCCGGTGCGTCAAGCGGTCGTCGGCCCTCGCCGTGCGGGCCGGACGGCCCGCTAAAGGAAAGCCCCCGCCGGCGAGCCGGACGGGGGCAGGATCGGAGTGCACGCGGCGCCGCATCGATGCGCGGCGAATGGCCCGGCCGCATGACGCGCCGGGCCGCGAGTCGTCAGTGCAGCACGACCGGCATCATCATCAGGCTGTCGAATTGTCCGAGGAATTCGTCGACTTCGTCGAGCGACGGCTCATCCTCGATCAGCTGCTTCACGTGCGCGCGGAATCGTTCGGCAAGTTCGCCGTCGATGAAGATTTCGCGCTGCGCGTTCTTGTCGACGATTTCGTATCCGCCGGCATTCATCAGGTGATGGCCGGCCTGCGGCGCAAATTCGACGACGCAGTAGTTGGGGCTGTTGTAGATCATTTGCATGGCGGCACTCCTCTTCGCAGTGGCATCTGGCCTTGTTGTCCCCTAGGTGGGGCAAGCCTTGCCGGTTTCAAGGGGCTTGCGCTGCACACCCCGTTCTCCCGTTGCGTGGGGTGTATCGGTTAGAAGCCGATGTCTATCAAACGTTTCTCATTGTGAGCCGGTGGACTGAAATAGTTGTTAAAGAGTGTCATCGGCCATTTCCGGAAAAACTGTAATCGGTCGAAATTGCCGATTCATGTGAGTTTATGGCTGTGTGACCGTCGACGACGCCGGTGGTTGCATCGTCGCGGGCGGTGCCGATGGCGCCGGTTCCGCGGGCGATGCGTGGGAGGGCGATGCCGCGGCGGGCGCGTTCATTGCGCCGCCCGCCGGCGCGGCGTCGGCGGGCACGTTCGGTGCGGCGAGGCGGCCGTGCCACAGCAACTCGATCTGCGCACCGTTCGGCTCTGTCTGCACGAGCCGCGCGGGCAGCCAGCCGAGCGACGGCGCGAGCCACATGTCGATGCGACGGGTGTCGCCGTCGCGGCGCGGCAGGCGCATGAAGTGCCGCGCCGCGACGATGCCGGCCTGCGTCTGCACCTGCTCGTCGCCGATCACCGTGATCGGCCAGGTCTCGCCGCTGTTGTTGTCGATCACGAAGAACTGCTGCGTGACGCCCGGTTTGTAGGCCGCGGGATTGCCGCGCAGCAGCCCCGACAACTGCATCAGCATGCTGAAACGGTCCTGCACGCCGTCGGGCAGCGGTGCGTTGTTCGGCGTGCGCGTGAACACCACCTGCCGGAGCTCGCGGTTGAAGATCGCGATGTCTTCCGGCCGCTTGCCGCGTTTCTCGACGTAACGGTCGGGCGCGACGCCGAATGCGTCGATGCGGCCTTCGCTGCGATAGGTGAACGGGCCGACGAACGGCACCGGCATCGACACCGACAGGTCGTACGTGTGCCCGTCGGTGCGCCAGTGGATCGTGCCGATCATGTTCTGCATGCCGTTGTAGAACGTGTCGTACTGCAGGTCGCCGGACGGCGGCGCGGAGAACTTCACGCCGCTCGTGGCCGGCCCCGGCGTCGCGGCGCCGGGGCCCGCGGCCGACGCGGCTTGCGCGCCCGACGCACCCGATGCGCCGCTCGCCGCGGATGTAGCGGCGGCCGGCGGCGCGCCGTGCTCGGCCGTTTGCGTGGAGGTGAGGACCGGCTCGTGCGACGGCGCGGATTTCGGCGGGGCCGCCTTCGGCGGGGCCGCTGTCGGCGCGGCCGGCCGTTCGACCGGCTTCGACTGCGGTGGCGTGGGCCGACGCTCGATCGGCTGCGGTTTCAGCAGCTCGATCTGCACGGGGATGTCGGCGGGTGGCGGCGGCGTGAACGATTCGCGATTGCGCATCAGCCAGAACCCGGCAAGCGCATGCAGCACCAGCACGGCGGCGAGCGCGACGCCCACGCGCAGCCAGCGGCGGGGTAGGGCGTGACGCGGGCGAAGGTCGGCAGACTGCATGGGCATCGGAACAGGGTCGGGGCGCTGGCGTGACGGCGGGCGCGCGGCGCGCGCCACAGGAATCGGACCGTCGGATGCGCTGCGCGTTCGCGACGCGATGCGTGACGTGGCGTGAATCGGATGCGTCAGGCGTCGCGTGCGTCGGGACTATAGCCGAGTTCGTAGGACAGTTTCCGCGCGCAGGCGCGCAGCGCGGTGTCGATCTCGCCGCCCCACGCGATGTCGAACGAGCCTTCCTGGCCGAGCGCGACGATCGCGAGCGCGAGTTCGCCGACCGCGTCGAACACCGGCATGCAGAACGCGTGGATCGTCGGCAGCAGCATCCCCTCGACGCGCGCGGCCTGGTGCTCGCGCACGTCGGCGAGCACCGCATCGACTTCGTCGAGCGTGCGCGGGCCCCCGTGGTGCGGCGAGCGGCGCGTATCGGCGAGTTCGCGCTCGAGCATCGCGGCGGTCTTGCTGCGCGGCAGGTATGCGGCGAACAGCAGGCCCGTCGCGGAGCCGAGCAGCGGCATCACGTCGCCGAGCTTCAGCGACGCCTTTGCCGGATGGCTCGATTCCATCCAGTGCACGATCGTCGGCCCCTGGTTGCCCCATACCGCGATGCCGACCGTCTGGTCGAGACGGTCGCGGAATTCGGTCAGCGCGATCCGCGCGAGCTTCACGCCGTCGACGCGCGCGAGCCGCGCAAGCCCCATCTGCAGCGCGAAGCCGCCGAGCTCGTAACGGCCCGAGACGGGATCCTGCGACACGACGCCGAGCCGCGAGAAGCTGACCAGGTAGCGGTGCGCCTTCGCCGGGCTCATGCCCGCGCGCTGCGCGAGATCGCGCAGCATCATCGCGCGCGGCTCGCTCGTCAGCACGTCGAGCAGGCGGAAGCCGACCTCGATCGACTGGATGCCGGAACGGACTTTCTCGCCGTGCTCGCCGGAGGCGGCGTCGTCGGTATCGGAGTCGGCGAGATCGTCGTCGGGGAGCGGGCTGGCGGGCATGGGCGGCGGGTGGGCGAAAATGCGGCAGGAAACGGAGCGAAAAAACGGGGCGAAAACGGCGTGCGCGATCACGGCGCGCCGCATGGATTCACCATCGTAAAATAGATTCCTTCCATCGTCACTACAACGGCAGATCCTCCCTATGAAACTTGCTTCGCTGAAGGACGGCACGCGCGACGGCCAGCTGATCGTCGTGTCGCGCGACCTGCACACCGCGGCGATTGCCGATGCGATCGCGCCGACGCTGCAGCGCGTCCTCGACGACTGGGCGTTCTATGCGCCGCAACTGCGCGACCTGTACGACGCGCTGAACCACGGCCGCGCGCGCAACGCGTTCGCGTTCGACCCGGCCAACTGCATGGCGCCGCTGCCGCGCGCGTTCCAGTGGGCCGACGGTTCCGCGTACGTGAACCACGTCGAGCTCGTGCGCCGCGCGCGCGGCGCCGAGATGCCGGCCGAGTTCTGGACCGATCCGCTGATGTACCAGGGCGGCAGCGACGATTTCCTGGGGCCGCGCGACGACGTCGTGTGCCCGTCCGAGGAATGGGGCATCGATTTCGAGGCGGAAGTCGCGGTGATCACCGGAGACGTGCCGATGAGCGCGTCGCCCGACGACGCACTGAAGGCCGTGCGGCTCGTCACGCTCGTGAACGACGTGTCGCTGCGCAACCTGATTCCGGCCGAACTCGCGAAGGGCTTCGGCTTCTTCCAGAGCAAGCCGGCCACCGCGTTCGCGCCGGTCGCCGTCACGCCCGACGAACTCGGCGACGAATGGCGCGAGGGCCGCGTGCATCGCCCGATGATCGTCCACTGGAACGGCAAGAAGGTCGGCCAACCCGACGCCGGCACCGACATGGTGTTCCACTTCGGCCAGTTGATCGCGCACGCGGCGAAGACGCGCAACCTGCGTGCCGGCTCGATCGTCGGCTCGGGCACGGTGTCGAACAAGGATGCGAAGCGCGGCTACTGCTGCATCGCCGAGAAGCGCTGCCTCGAGACGATCGAGCACGGCGCGCCGCAGACCGAATTCATGCGCTACGGCGACACCGTGCGCATCGAGATGTTCGATGCGGCCGGCAAGTCGATCTTCGGCGCGATCGAGCAGTCGGTTTCGCCGCCCGACGGCGCGGCATAAGCGGCGCGATACGCAACGACACGGCGAAACCCGGCTTCGGCCCGCGCGCCGGGTTTCGCCCGATGTTTGACCGCGCGGGCTTGGCTACACTCGATTCAAGCGCTCGAGCGCCTCGAGCAAGGAGCAGCAGATGGCCGATCTCGCCGCATACGGCGGCTACGAAGCACTGAAGGTGACGCGCCGCGCCCATGGCGTGCTCGACATCGTGATGAGCGGCGAGGGCGCGAACCGCAGCGGCCTCGCGACCGCGAACGCGCGCATGCATCGCGAGCTCGCCGACATCTGGCGCGACGTCGATCGCGATCCCGACACGCGCGTCGCGGTGATCCGCGGCGAAGGCAAGGGCTTTTCGGCGGGCGGCGATCTCGCGCTCGTCGAGGACATGGCGAACGATTTCGACGTGCGCGCCCGCGTGTGGCGCGAGGCGCGCGATCTCGTCTACAACGTGATCAACTGCAGCAAGCCGATCGTGTCGGCGATGCACGGGCCGGCCGTCGGCGCGGGGCTCGTCGCCGGGCTGCTCGCCGACATCTCGATCGCCGCGAAGGATGCGCGCATCATCGACGGCCATACGCGGCTCGGCGTCGCGGCCGGCGACCACGCGGCGATCGTGTGGCCGCTCTTGTGCGGGATGGCGAAGGCGAAGTACTACCTGATGCTGTGCGAGCCCGTGAGCGGCGAGGAGGCCGAGCGGATCGGGCTGGTCTCGCTCGCGGTCGAGCCGGCCGACCTGCTGCCGAAGGCATACGAAGTGGCCGAGCGGCTCGCGCACGGTTCGCAGTCGGCGATCCGCTGGACCAAGTACGCGCTGAACAACTGGCTGCGCACGGCCGGGCCCACCTTCGATACGTCGCTCGCGCTCGAATTCATGGGTTTTTCGGGGCCCGACGTGCAGGAAGGCATCCGCTCGCTGCGCGAACGGCGCCCGCCCGCATTTCCCGGAGACGCACCGTTCTGACGTGCGCGCTATGATCGAACCACGCGCGGCTGCGCGACGCTCGGCGGCCGCCTCGCTCCCCCAGTCAACCAGGATGCCCGTATGACGACCGATGCCTCCGGCGCCAACCCTTTCGCCGGCTTTGCCGGGTTCCAGCCCGCCGACATGATGGACCGGATGTGGGACATGATGCGGATGTCGCCGTTCGGCGGGATGGCGCCGTTTCCAGGCGCCACGCACGGGCTGCCGCCGTCGCTGTCGAGCATGTCCGACATGATGTCGCCGCTCACGAACGTCGAGGAACTCGACAAGCGGATCACCGATCTGCGCGCGGTCGAGCAGTGGCTGAAGCTCAATCTCGGGATGCTGCAGTCCGCGATCCAGGCGCTCGAGGTGCAGCGCGCGACGCTCGCGACGCTGCGTGCGTTCGGCGCGTTCGCGCAAAGCTCGATGTCGGCGGCCGAGGAAGCGGCCGTGGCCGCCGCGCAGGCCGCGAAACCCGCGTCGGCGGGCGAGGCCGCGGCCGATGCTGCGGATGCGCCGGAAGGCGACCCCGCGCAGCAGCCGTTCGATCCGTCCGGCTGGTGGAATCTGCTGCAGACGCAATTCAACCAGCTCGCGAGCCTCGCGATGGCGCAGCCGGGCATGCAGCCGGCCGCGCCGGACGCCGCGCCGCCGGAGACCGCCGCCGCGCCGGAACCCGCCGCGAAGTCCGCCGCGGCCGCGCCGCGCAAGCCCGCCGCGAAGCGCGCGAAGCCGTCCGGCTCGGCCGCGGCGCGCGCGGCGGCCGCTTCGTCGCCCGAAACGCGTCCGCCGAAGCGCTCGACGTGATGCGGCGCAGGTAGCAGGCCGATCATGCGACTCGCGCTCGTTCTGATGGGAGGCGGCGCGCGCGCCGCATACCAGGTCGGCGTGCTGAAGGCGCTGGCCGAGATCGCGCGCGAGGCCGATCCGCGGCGGCATACGGTGCCGTTCGCGGTCGTGTGCGGTTCGTCGGCCGGCGCGATCAACGCGACGTCGATCGCGAGCCACGCGGACGACTTCTCCCACGGCGTGCGGCGCCTGCTCGAATTCTGGGAGCCGCTGCGCGCCGATTACGTGTATCGCACCGACTGGCTCGGCATCGCGGGCGCCGGCGCGCGCTGGCTCGCGACGATGACGTTCGGCTGGGCGGCCCGCCGCTCGCCGCGCGGGCTGCTCGACAACACGCCGCTCGCGCACCTGCTGCAACGCGAGCTCAGCTTCCACCGGATCGAGCAGATGCTCGAGGCGCGCCTGCTGCACGCGCTCGCGATCACCGCGCTCAGCTATTCGAGCGGCCGGCACCTCACGTTCTATCAGGCCGCCGAGCCGATCCAGGCATGGCGGCGCGCGCAGCGCACCGCGCGGCTCGTCGACCTGTCGGCGTCGCACCTGCTCGCGTCGTCGGCCATTCCGTTCGTGTTCCCCGCCGTGCCGCTCGTGCTCGACGGGCAGGTCGAGTACTTCGGCGACGGCTCGATCCGGCAGATCGCGCCGCTGTCGCCGGCGATCCACTTCGGCGCGGACCGGATCGTCGTCGTCGGCGCGGCCGATCCGCGGCCCGAGATTCCGGCCGCGAACGGCACGGGACGGGCCCGTGGCTACCCGACGCTCGCGCAGATCGGCCAGCAGGTGCTCGCGAGCGTGTTCCTCGACTCGATCGGCTCGGACATCGAACGGATCGAGCACATCAACCAGATGATCGAGCACCTGCCGCACCAGGTCGAGATCGACAGCGGCTGGCGGCACGTCGACGTGCTCGCGATCGCGCCGTCCGAGCGCATCGAACTGATCGCCGCGAAGCACCTGAAGCAGATGCCGGCGACGATGCGCGGGCTGCTCGGCGCGATCGGCGGCAGCCAGCCGGCCGGCGCGTCGTTCGCCAGCTACCTGCTGTTCGAGGAAGCGTTCACGCGCGAGCTGATCGAGCTCGGCTACCGCGACGGCCGGGCCCAGCAGGAGACGCTCGCCGGCTGGATCGCGGGGGCGGACGGCGGCAGTGCGCCGGCGGCCGGCACGCCGCCGGAAGGCGGCCTCGCGACCGGCGAAATACGGATCTGACACGCGCAGGCGTACTGTAAGGTTGCATTTTCGCGACGGCCGGCCGCGACCGATCGCCGCACCCCGGTTGGCGGCGCGCGACCGGCCGGGCGTCTCGGAACCGTCATGCACGCGTGCTATCATGGCCGCCGCCGTATACACCATATCGAGCAGCCCGCCGATCCGGTATCCGCACGGGGCCTTTCGGGGACCCGCCTGGGGCAGGGGACGGGCGCGCCAACGAGCCGGCCAGCGCCGGCCCCCCACTCAGGCAAGCGCGGCCGGCTCCGCTCGAACGGAGCGGGTCGCGGCATGCCCAACGGCGGCAACGCGGCCGCCTGGCTGCCGGACGAGGAATCGGCGTCCGGCGGGTCGGTTTCCCGCGTAAAATTACAGTCTTGGCTGCAAAAAGCGCGCGCGGCGCGCTTGCGCGGCAACAGTCACGTTTAGAGAAGTCGCATTGCGCAGAACAGGGGTGGGACCATCATGAACACCATGCTTTATCCGGAACTTTACAGGTCGCTCGAAGCTGTCCGCTGGGACATGGAGAAGGACATTCCGTGGGACAAGTTCGACGCTTCGCTGCTCACCGACGAGCAGGCGAAGACGATCAAGATGAACGCGATCACCGAATGGTCGGCGCTGCCCGCGACGGAAATGTTCCTGCGCGACAACCAGCACGACAGCGATTTTTCCGCGTTCATGAGCGTATGGTTCTTCGAGGAGCAGAAGCATTCGCTCGTGCTGATGGAATACCTGCGCCGCTTCAAGCCGGAGATGGTGCCGACCGAAGAGGAACTGCACGCGGTGCGCTTCCAGTTCGATCCGGCGCCGCCGCTCGAGACGCTGATGCTGCACTTCTGCGGCGAAATCCGCCTGAACCACTGGTACCGCTGCGCGGCCGACTGGCACACCGAGCCCGTCATCAAGCAGATCTACGAAACGATTTCGCGCGACGAAGCGCGTCATGGCGGCGCGTACCTGCGCTACATGAAGAAAGCGCTGAACAACTGCGGCGACGTCGCCCGTGCCGCATTCGCGAAGATCGGCGTGCTGATGGCGTCGGCGCGTCGCACCGAGAAGCCGCTGCACCCGACCAACCTGCACGTGAACCAGGCGCTGTTCCCGCGCGACACCGTGCAGTCGCGCCTGCCGGATCCGGAATGGCTCGAGCGCTGGCTCGACGAGCAGATCCGTTTCGACGGCGAGTGGGAGAAGAAGGTCGTCGAGCGGATCCTGCACAACCTGTCGATCCTGTTCGAGCGCACGTTCGCGACCGCGCAGGAACTGAACCGCTACCGCAAGGAAGTCACCGGCCGCCTGCAGGCCGAAAGCGGCCCGTCGTCGGCCGCGCAGCCGGCCTGAGGCCGGCCGGCGCCGCCGCCGCAAGTCGGGTCCGATTCACACCCGATTCGCGCGGCTCGCGGCACCGTGTCGCGTTCGTTGCATGAAGCCCGCCCGGTCGATCCGGCGGGCTTTTTATCGGGTGCCGCCGTCGCGCGCGCCGTCGTTCATTCCGTCCGATCTCCATCATGTCCGCCACCTTCGAACGCAAGCTGATCACCCGTGATGCCCTCGTCGCGCTGCGCGCGTCGCTGCCGTCGCCCGTCGTGTTCACCAACGGCGTGTTCGACATCCTGCATCGCGGTCACGTCACGTATCTCGCCGATGCGAAAGCGCTCGGCGCCTGCCTGATCGTCGGCGTGAACAGCGATGCGTCGGTGCGCATGCTCGGCAAGGGCGACGACCGGCCGATCAACCGCGAAGAGGATCGTGCGGCCTTGCTGGCGGCGCTGGAAAGCGTCGACTGGGTCGTGACGTTCGCGGAAAAGACGCCCGTGTCGCTGATCGAGGCCGTCCGTCCGGACATCCTCGTGAAGGGCGGCGATTACGACATGGATGCGCTGCCGGAATCCGCGCTCGTGCGCGGCTGGGGCGGCCGGGCGCTGGCGATTCCGTTCGAGCACGATCGCTCGACCACTGCATTGCTGAAGAAGGTGCGCGCGCAACAGCCGTGAGCGCGACGCGGCGCCGTCACGGGGCGGACGCGGCGAGCGGTGCGGTCGTGACGGCCGGCGCCGCGATCGGGCCGCCGACGACGGGCTGGTCGGTCGCCCGCATGAGCGGTGTCACGCGCAATGCGTCGGGCCGCACCTGCCTCGTCAGCACGGCGGGTTCGCGCGGGCCGGCCGCGGGCAGCGGCCCGAACATGCCGCGCGCCACCACGAACGCGAGCATGTTGGCGAGAAAGAGAACAGCGATCAGCCAGCGCAGCATCGTCGAAACTCCTTGTCGTCATCGACGTAAATCACGTCGTTCAGTCGAGCCGGCCGCGTGGCCGGCTTTTTTCATGGCTTTCGTTGACCGTTCGTGCGGACCGCTGGGGCGGCACCGCGCGTATTGCATCGTCGGCGTGACGCGGGCCGGTCGGGCTCACTTTGGCCTGCGTCGGCATCGCGCCGGCCCGATGCCGACGCTTTTGCGTCAATCCTGCACCGTTGCCGGGCCGGCTGCCTCCGCTGCGATCAGCGCGAGCCCGGACAGGATCAGCGCGTCATGCCGCGTATGCGGGACCGTCAGCGCACGCGCGACGTCGTCCGCCGCACCGCCTGCCAGCACGAGCCGCACGGGCGCCTGCCACGCAGCGACGAGATCGCGCCACGCGCGTTCGATCAGGCCGGCCTGCGCGTACAGGCAGCCGGCCGACAGCGAGCGCGGCGTATCGATCTGGAACGGTTCGGCCTGCGCGTCCGCAAGCAGGCCGCTGGCGATATCGGTGGTCAGCGTCGGCAACTGCGCGGTGTGCGTGCCGAGCGCGCGCATCATCAGCGCCCAGCCCGGCGCGATCAGCCCGCCCGTGAAGCGGCCGTCCGCGCGCAACGCCTCGAGCGTCGTCGCGGTGCCGAACGTCGCGATCAGCAGATGCTCGCCAGGAAACGCCGCGTGCGCGCCGATCAGGCCGGCCCACCGGTCGCTGCCGAGCTGTTCGGGCGTCGTATAGCCGTTCGTCACGCCGCATTGCGCGGGCCGCGAGCGGATCGTCGTGCGCGGCAGGCTCGGCCAGCGCGCGTCGAGCAGCGCATCGATCCGTGCAGCCACGTCGGCGCCCGCGACGTTCGAGATCCACGCGCCGCGCGGCCGGGGCAGCATCGACCAGTCGGGATCGGCGCCGCCGTCGCGCGTATGGCCGAACGCGCCCGTGTCGACCAGTGTGCGCCGCGCGTCGGCGAGCGCCCACTTGATCCGGCTATTGCCGGCGTCGATCAGCAGGTACGGTTCGCTCATTGCGCTTCGCGCAGCGATACGTCGCCGGCCGCGATCGATTGCACGCCGCTCGGCGTGTCGAGCAGCAACTGGCCGGTCGCGTCGATGCCCGTCGCGATGCCGCGCGCGCGTTCGACGCCCTGTTCGAGCAGCACGACTTCGCGGCCCGCGTACGCGTGCAGCGCGTGCCAGCGCGGCAGGAACGGCGCGAGGCCCTCGGTGCCGAACTGCGCGAGCGCGGGCGTGAGTGCGTTCAGCGACGCGGCGAGCGTATCGGTGAGGTTCGCCGACGCGCACGCGATCGACAACGCGGCCGGCGGCAGCCCGCTCGCGAGCGTCGCTTCGCGCGCGCGCAGCGCGTCGACTTGCGCGGCGACGGCTTCCGCGCCGCGCACGTTGATGCCGAAGCCGATCACGACGGCGGTGGCGTCGGCGGTGGTCCAGACGGTTTCGATCAGGATCCCGGCGAGCTTGCCGACGATGCGCGGCGTGCCGTCGTCGTCGGCCGTCAGCAGCAGGTCGTTCGGCCATTTGAGCGCAACGCGCATGCAGGCGTCGAGCGGCAGCGTGGCCAGCCCCTCGGCGAGCGCGACGCCGATCGCGATGCTGAGGCCGCCGAGCGCATCGACGGTGCGCGGCACGATGCAGCCGACCGAGCACAGCAGCGCATTGCCGGGCTGCGCGAACCACGGGCGGCCCTGCCGGCCGCGGCCGGCCGTCTGCTCGAACGCGACGCGCACGAGCGGCGCGGGCAACGCGTTCGCGCTGCGCGGCAGCGCCTTGAGCCGCGTTGCGACGTCGGCGTTGGTCGAGCCGGTGGCGGCGACGATGTCGAGCGGCCACGCGCGCGGTGCGGCGTCCAGATGGGCCTCGAGCCGGTTGCGCGCGATGTGCGCGTCGCCGGATTCGGGTGTGTCGGAGGAGGTTGGGGCGTTCATGGCGCCTATTGTAGCGACAGGGGGCGTTGGCGCGTCGGCAAGCGGGGGAATGGTCATTTCCCCGGGAGGCAGGGGCCGATTGAAGTGCGACGCGTCGCGCGAATGCGCTTGTGCCGAATTGAGAGAAGTTGCATGCAGGTAGTTGTGCGCATGCGAGCTGGAATCAATGTAGCTCCGACATTCCGGTTGATCGATCGACGAAACATCGTCGACCGATATCGATCGGTCAGGATTTCGAATTCGTATGATGGATTTTCGTGTGGCGATCGTGCATTTTGGTGCGATGAGATTTGCACTGATAGCGACGAGAGGGAATCCGGATGAATGGTGGCGAGCAATGGTTACTCGAGTCTTCGTTGGTTGTTGTCGGCCGGTTGATGGTTAGCGGCGGCCTATATGCCGCTGGCAGGCCGACCGTTGTCAGATGCGCGACGCTCGGTGCTTTCACGGATGAGCGTTGCTCGGGCGCGATGAGCCGAGGTGATACCGCATGATCCGCTATTTCCTCGCCAAGGGCGATCGGGGCGGGAGCGCGACGATCACCGAGGGACTGGAATGTGTCACGTGTTCCAATCCGCCGCCACGTGTGCAGATCGCCACGCTCTACATGAAAACCTATTGCACGGCTTGCGAGCGGGTCGGGTTTGTCGCGCCGAAAGGACCGCGCTTGCCCGGCAGGGCACCGAATGGTCAGGGATGGGCGTTGAGTGGGGATATCAATGCATGCGGGTGCAGTCCGCCGCCTGTGTTCTATGCCGAGCGGGGCATGAGAATGCGGGTCGGTGACGGGGCGGCTGACCAGAAAGGGCTGGGAGAGGAACATTCTCACTCGCCCGTCGCTGGGGCGGAATGCGACGAGCAGTATGTATTGAAAAACGAGAAGACGGGGCAGCCCTTGGCATGCGTGCCGTATCGAATACATACCAGTTCCGGCCGGGTCTTCAGCGGTATGACTGATCGTGCCGGGCACACACAGCGCGTAGCGACGCGGCATTCGGAGAAACTGCGAATTGAAATAGTGGAGCATGGTCATGCCGCATGATGACTACGAATACGTGACCGTGCATGACTCGGCCATGACGAATACGACGCGTGGTTCGAAGGTTGAGCTTTTATTGGCAGTCGACGGGCCGCCGATCTGCAAAAACATGACCGATGCGGCATTTCGGAAGAAAGTCCTGACGTTGCGCGACGATGCCGTAAAAATAATCACGCAGCGAATTGACGAACTCGATGTCTGGAGAGAGCCTGCGCGGGCGAGAGTCAGAGAGTGGTTCGGGATTGCCGACGAACCCACTCGCGGGGTGCTGACGAACGGATTGGTGGCGTTGATCACAGTCATGAATGGATTGACGGCGAGGAATTTCGTTCGCTCCGATCCCGACCTTGATCGGGCTCTCGGCTGTACGCCGAATACCAAAAATCTAGACGGCGAAGTTGCGCACGTTTGCGGCCCCGATACCGCCACGCACACGATATCGATTTCCCCGAAGTTCTGTGAGCTTCCGGATACGAGTGCGGGTACGTTTTCCTCGATGCAACTGACCATTGTTCACGAGTGCGTGCACTTTCGGGATACATTCGGAGCGGTTGACTACAAGAACACCTATGGACAATTTCTCAGCAGGCGACTCGCCAAAGAGGCTTCGACAATGGCGATCAGGAATGCGGACAATATTGCGTGGTATATCTTGTGCATCGATTAGCCTTGCGGGGCTTTGTGCGTCAGGCGTCGTGTTTGCTTGTAGCTTTTCCTTGCAATATGCCAGTAAGCTCGACCGCGGCGTCGTGACCATTTCGAATGCTGACCGGATCGCGCTCGCCAGCTTGTTGGTTAGAGTTCGGGACAGTGCGGCCAATAACGGTCCCGTCGTGATCTACGGATATGCCGACGAGCACGAGCGAGACGCAATTTCGACCGCCCGTACTCGGGCCAATGCTGTCCGAGCGTATCTGCTCGATCTCGGCGTAGCAAAAGATCGGATTCACATGGACTCTAAAATCTGGCGAAGCAACTCCGTTGTTCCGTCGAGTGAACGCAATCAGATAGAGATAGAGTTCATTCCAGCGTGTTCATCGGAAGGTTGCGAGAATCCGTGCGGTACGGTCTTGCCGGAGCAGAAGTAACGACGTACGGTATTCGCATGCGAGATATCCCCGCAGTGGCGTTGCGTTGCGCCAGCGCTCCGTCTGCTTAGCGCTGCTTCTCCATCTGCTCCAGCGCCTTGATGTCCTCTTCGGACGTCATTTCGCAGGCCAGCAGCGTCTTGCCCTTCAGCGCCGGGCCCTGGCGGGCCGACACGAGGATCAGCGCGCCGCCCGGGCCGCGGACGGTCAGCCGGCGCGAATAGCCGACCGACGACGCGCCCAGCAGGCTGCCCTTCTCGCGGGTGAGCTGGTAGCGCTCGGCGAGCTGGCTGGCGACTTCGCCGTCGACGAGCACGCCGATGCCGGTACTGACGAACACCACGTGCTGCGTCGTGAAGCCGTCGCGGTGGATCGGCTCGGGCAGGCGGTAGACGGCAGCGCCCAGCATCGACTGGTCCGGCTTCGGATCGGTCGCCTTCGCGGTGTTGTAGATCGAATCCATCAGGTCCGACGTGAACGGTGGCTTGCAGAGCGCGGCGTTGAAGATGTCGTAGTGGGCGGGCGGTGCGGCGAGTGCCGCGAGCGGGGCGGCCGTGACCGAAATGACGGCCACGCCGAGGACGGCGCGAAGCCGCGACAGGCGATTGGACATGATGCGGTTCTCTCAGGTTTTATTGTGAGGCTGCATGTTAATGCATGGCGGCACGCGCATCGATCGACGCCCCGCGACCGATTCCGTTTCCGGACGATCGATGCGCAGGGCGTCGGATCAAGCCTGTCCCGGCCGAACCGCCGTCACGGCGCGACGACCGGATGCTTCAGCGCATGCGCGGTCTCGATCCACTGCGCGTGGAATTCGTCCGCGTCGGGCCGCAGCCCGAGTTCGCCGTTGCGATAGGCCATCGCGAGCGTCTGCACGGCTTCCGGCAGTTCATGCTCGGCGGCCCGGCGATACAGCGCGAGCGCGCGCGCTTCGTCGCGCGGCACGCCGCTGCCGTCGCGGTACGCGTTCGCGAGCATGAAGTCGGCGGCCGGAATGTCCGCGCGCGACGCGATGTCGAACCAGTGCGCGGCCTGCACCGGGTCGGCGGCGATGCCGTAGCCGCTGCGGTAGATCAGCCCGAGGTAATACGCGGCGGCCGGATCGCCGTTCGAAGCCGCCGCGCCGAGCAGCGCGCGGGCGCGCGCATAGTCTTTCGGCATGTCGCCACTGCCGAGCAGCAACGCCTTGCCGAGCGCGAGCTGCGCGCGCCGCGCAGCCGGCGCGTCGGCCTTGCCGTCGGCCGCCGCGGCCGTTTCCAGCCAGCCGCGTCCCTCGTCGCGCAGCCCCGGTTCATGCGCATCGGAGAGCGCGATGCCGAGCGCCGCCTGCGCGTCGCCCGAGCCGCGGCGCGCGAGCGTGCGCAACTGGGCGAGCGCATGCGGCTCGGTCGCCTGCGCGACCATCGCCTGCCATTCGTCGAGCTGCGCGGCGCTTGGCGCGGGGCCGCTGCCGCGCAGGCCGGTCGCCGCGACGACGGCCGCGACGGTCACGGCCGCCGCCGCGAGCAGCGCGGCCGGCGGGAGTTTCGCGCGCAGCATGCGCCGCGCGGCGGCGGCGAAGCCGGTTTCGGCGGGCCGCATCGTCCGGATCGGTTGCATCGCGTGTCTCATTGCGTGAGGTCGATCTCGTAGGTTGCGAGGTTCTTGCCCGAGCCATCGTCGGCCGCGATCTGCGTGATGCCGGTCAGGCCGGCCGCCGTCGCGTCGCCGAGGCGGTTCGGCGCGGACGCGAACCGTACGTGCGCGACCGAGCTTGCAAGCTTCGTGAAGCGCCAGCTGCGCTGCGCGCCGTCGGCCGCGCGCGTGATCGCGCCGCGCTTCTTGATGAACGCGATCAGCACGTCGCGGTTCGCGTCGGGCGACGCGAAGATCGTCTTGCTGCCATCGAGGCCCGGGAAGTTGCCGCCGCCGCTCGCGCGGTAGTTGTTGGTCGCGACGATGAACTGCGCGTTCGGGTCGATCGGCGCGCCCTTGTACGTCAGGTTCCGGATGCGGCTGCCGACCGGCTGCGTGACGTCGATTTCATAGGCGAGATCGGCCGACGTGAACATGTCGAAGTTGTAGCCGGGGAAGGTGCTGACGAGCGGTTGCACGGTGGCCTGGGTCGGGTCGATCGTGTTGAAGCGCTTCGCGGCCGTCTCGAGCCAGTTCTTCACGTCGGCGCCGCTCACCTTCACCGCGTACACGGTGTTCGGATACAGGTACAGGTCGGCCGCGTTGTTGATCGCGAGCGCGCCCGGCGCGACGTCGGTGTAGTCGGTGCCGCCGCCGAAGCCGCTCTTGAACGGCGCGCTGACCGACAGCACCGGCAGCGACGCGTATTGCGGCAGGTTCGCCTGCACGTAGGTCTTCACGTAGTCGGCCTGCGCCTCGTTGACGATCTGGATCGCGCCCGGATCGCCGACGTCCGCGAAGTACGAGTTCATCCGGTAGTCGGTCGAGCCGATCGGCGTCTTCACGTAGTCGATCGTCGCCTGGTGCTCGGCCGCGATCGCGGCGGAGACCGACGGGTCGGCCGCGACGTAGCTCTTGTCGGCGTTCTGGATCGGCCGCGCCTCGACGGTCGTCTGCGACTTGTCGACGATCCACGTCTTGCCGTCGAACTTCAGGCCGAGCTTGATCACGCCGAGGTGCTTGCCCCAGTAGTTGGCCATCACGGTCGGCACGCCGTTGACGGTGCCCTTGACCTTGTCGACGCCCGGCAGGTTGAATTGCGCCACGGTGCTGTTCGCGTCCGGGAACACCTGGTGCGAGTGGCCGATCAGCATCGCGTCGATGCCGGGCACCTTCGACAGCCACCAGCTGCCGTTTTCCATCGTCGGCGAGTACGCGGAATCGTCGAGGCCGCCGTGCGAGATCGCGACGACGAGATCGGCGCCCTTCGCGCGCATCTCCGGAATGTACTTCTCGGCCGCTTCCTTCAACCCGGTCGTGTAGACCTTGCCGTCGAGCCAGCGCTTGTCCCAGTTCATGATCGCGGGCGGCGTGAAGCCGATGATGCCGATCTTCACGGGCGCGCTGACCGTCTTGCCGTCCGGCGTCGTGGCCGTCACCGTGCGCGTCAGGATCGTGTATGGCGTGAACAGCGGCGCATTGGTCTTCGCGCTGATCACGTTCGCGAGCACCTGCGGGAAGTTCGGGCCCGCGCACTTCTTCTGCTGGGCCGGCGCCGGCAGGCCGTCGATCTCGAACGTGTTGCCGGTCACCTGCGACAGGTACGGCAGCCCGTAGTTGAACTCGTGGTTGCCGATCCCGCCGCCGTCGAATTTCGCGGCGTTCATCACCTTGTAGATCGCGAGCGTCTGGTCGCAGCCGACCGGCTTGACCAGCGCCTGGTAGTCCGCCAGCGCGGTGCCCTGGATCGTGTCGCCGTTGTCGAGCAGCAGCGTGTTCGGGTATTGCTTGCGCGCCTGCGCGATCAGCGTGGACACGCGTTCGAAGCCGAGCGAATTGTCGGCGGCGAGCTTGAAATAGTCGTACGACAGCACGTTGGTGTGCAGGTCGGTCGTCTCGAGCAGCGCGAGCGTGGCCGTCGTGCCGACGGGCGCCTGGGCTTCGGGCCGCGACGGCGGCGTGGCGGTGACGTCGTCGCCGCCGCAGCCGGCGAGGACGAAGGCGAGGCTGGCGAGCGCGGCGGCGGCCGGTACGCGGCGGCGGGAAAGCGGGGGGAGACGCATCGGATGTCCTGTTCGGTGTTCTGTTTTATGAAACGCGAGGTACGCACGAATGGCGGCGCGGCGCGCCGACGGCCTGAGGTGCGGCGCGTGAGAGTATCGAAAGGAAACGTGACGGAACAATGAAAGGTCGCGACGCCGGCCGCGAGCCGAGGTCCGCGTCGGTTCGGGCTGGTCCCGGCCAGCACCGGCCGGCACCGGCCCGGCGCCCGGGCTGCGCGCCCGAGCCCGGCGCCTCGATCGCGCGCCCCGCGTTCGGCGCCCCCGGCCCCGCGCCCCGGCTGCGCCTCCCGAGTTCGCGCCGCCGGCTGCGCAACCCGCCGAAATCCTCGCGTCGCGGCATCGGGCGGTTCGCTACAATGGCCGCTGTCATCCTTTTGCAAACAACCCGCCCTTGGACTTCGAGACTCCTCCCGGCCTGTCGGTCGATGCCGGCGGCCAGGGCCAGACGGTGCGCCTGACCGGACAGTGGACCGCGCTCTCGCTCGCGCGCAACCGCGGCGCCGTGGCGCGCCGCATCGCGAGCATCGCCAACGGGCGCGTGAGCGAATGGGATCTGTCCGGCATCGAGCGCCTCGACCACGTCGGTGGCCAGGCGCTGTGGCGCGTGTGGGGGCGCAAGCTGCCGGCCGGCGTCGCGCTGAGCGCCACGCAGCGCACGATCTTCGAGCGCATCGAACGCCTCGACAGCCAGCGCGAGGCGCCCGAGCGCATCGTGCGGTTCGATCCCGTCACGCGGCTCGGCCTGGCGATCTTCACGTTCGGCGAACACCTGCAGGGCGGCATCGCGATGTTCGGCCGCGTGGTCCTCGATGCGCTGTCGGTGCTGCGCCGCCCGCGGACGATGCCGTGGAAGGAAACCTCGGCGAACATCTACAGCGCCGGCGCGCAGGCGCTGCCGATCACCGCGCTCGTCGCGTTCCTGATCGGCATCGTGCTCAGCTACCTGTCCGCGCAGCAGTTGCAGATGTTCGGCGCGAACCGCTACATCGTGAACATCCTCGGGCTGTCGGTGATCCGCGAGCTCGGCCCCGTGCTGTCGGCGATCCTCGTCGCGGGCCGCTCGGGCTCGGCGATCACCGCGCAGATCGGCGTGATGCGCGTGACCGAGGAGCTCGACGCGATGCGCGTGATGGGCATCCCGCACGGGCTGCGGCTGATCCTGCCGCGCGTGCTCGCGCTCGGCGTCGCGATGCCGCTGCTCGTGATGTGGACCAACATCATCGCGCTGACGGGCGGCGCGCTCGCCGCGAAGCTGGTGCTCGGCATCGACATCAACTATTTCGTGCGCTCGCTGCCGGGCGTCGTGCCGATCGCGAACCTGTACATCGGGGTCGGCAAGGGCGTCGTGTTCGGCATGCTGATCGCGCTGGTCGCGTGCCATTTCGGCTTCCGCATCAAGGCGAACTCGCAGAGCCTCGGCGAAGGCACGACCACGTCGGTCGTGTCGTCGATCACGGTCGTGATCCTCGCCGACGCGGTGTTCGCGATCCTGTTCCAGAACGTGGGGCTCGGATGAACGCATCGAACGAACCGACCGCGCATGCCGCGGCGATCGGCGCCGGGTCGGTCGGCGCCGGGCCGGACGCGGCCGCCGATGCCGGCGACCTCGTGATCGAGGTGCGCAACCTGACCAAGCGCTACGGGCGCAACATCGTTCACCAGAAACTCGACTTCGACGTGCGGCGCGGCGAGATCGTGTCGATCGTCGGCGGGTCGGGTTCCGGCAAGACGACGCTCGTGCGCCAGATCCTCGGCCTCGAACGGCCAACGTCGGGCACGATCAAGGTGTTCGGCGAGGATACGGCGACGATCGACGATGCAAGCGCGCGGATGATGCGCACGCGTTCGGGGATGCTGTTCCAGCAGGGCGCGCTGTTCTCGTCGATGACGGTGTTCGACAACGTCGCGCAGCCGCTGCGCGAACTCGGCCGCGTGCCGCCCGACCTGCTGCACGACATCGTGATGCTGAAGCTCGAGATGGTCGGGCTGCCCTGCAAGCACGCGTCGAAGATGCCGGCCGCGCTGTCGGGCGGGATGGTGAAGCGGGTCGGCATCGCGCGCGCGATCGCGCTGGAGCCCGAGCTGCTGTTCCTCGACGAGCCGACGGCCGGCCTGGATCCGCAGGCGTCCGACGAATTCGTCGAGCTGATCGCGACGCTGCATCGCACGCTCGGGCTGACCGTCGTGATGGTGACGCACGACCTCGACACGATGGTCGCGCTGTCGACGCGCGTCGCGGTGCTGGCCGACCGCAAGGTGCTGGTCGCCGCGCCGGTCGAGGAGGCCGCGAACGTCGACCATCCGTTCATCCACGAATATTTCCTGGGGCTGCGCGGGCGCCGCGCATTGCAGGCGCTGCCGCCCGAGCGGCGCGCGAAGCTGCCGAAGGCGGCCCTCGAACCGGCGCTGTCGAGCGTCGAGCTGTAGAAGCAAGGAACCCGCGAATGGAAAACAAATCACATGCGTTCTGGGCCGGCCTGTTCACGATCGCGCTGACGCTCGCGATCGCGGGCACCGTGTTCTGGTTCAACGTCGACCGCACCGTGCGCGTGCCGTACGACCTGCTCGCGCGCACCAACGTGACGGGGCTGTTTCCGGACGCGGCCGTGCGCTTTCGCGGCCTCGACGTCGGCAAGGTGCAGTCGATCGGCTTCGATCGCACGCATCCGGGCCAGATCCGGATCCGCATCCTCGTCGATCACGACGCGCCGATCACGCAGTCGACCTACGGCAGCCTCGGCTTCCAGGGCGTGACCGGCATCGCGTTCGTGCAGCTCGAGGATACGGGGCGCGATCTGGCGCCGCTGCCGTCGTCCGCGAAGTCGATCGCGCAGATCCCGATGCGGCCGAGCCTGTTCGACCAGATCCAGGAGCGCGGCGACGTGCTGCTGCGGCAGCTCGAACTGGCCGCGAAGAGCGCGAACGCGCTGATGTCGCCCGAGATGCGCGAGCAGTTGCGCGCGACCGCCGAAAGCCTGCAGCACGCGGCCGACGGCGCCGCGACGCTGACGAAGCAGCTCGGCCCGGCCGTCACCGCGCTGCCGGAAACGATGCACGAGGTGAACCGCGCGATGGCGTCGGCGAATTCGCTGTTGCAGCCGAACGGGCCGCTCGTGTCGAACCTGAACAAGGCCGGCACGGCCGCCGAGCAGGTCGGCGTCGCGCTGAACGGCCTCAACGCGCGCGTGCAGTACGACACGCTGCCGCGCTTCAATGCGCTGGCGGACAGCGTCGGCGACGCGTCGCGGCAATTGAAGGACGTCGCCGGTGAACTTGGCCGCAACCCGCGCAGTCTGTTGTTCGGTTCGCCCGGCGCGGCGCCGGGGCCCGGCGAAGCGGGCTTCGTCTGGCCGGGCGCGACGGCCGGGAAGTGACGCCCGGAGGCCGCCTGTCGACCGTCCGGCCGGAAACGGCCGGGCACTGACGCTCATCGAAACCGCAAATCTCATGCAGGAACACGCCATGCCACGAATTCTTGACCGCGCGCTGCGCCCGGCCGCGGCCGCGCTGGCCGTACTGACGCTCGCACTCGCGGCCGGCTGCGCCGGCAACGACGCGGTGCTGTCGAACATCCGCTACGACCTCGGGCCCGCATCGTCGGTGACGACCGCCGGTTCGGGGCCCGCGCTGAAGGTGCTCGACGTCGCCGCGCCCGACGCGCTCGATTCCGACAAGTTCGCGTACCGCCTCGCGTACGCCGATGCGCAGCACGTGGCCGTCTATCGCGACAGCCGCTGGACCGCGCCGCCCGCGCAGTTGCTCACGCAGCGGCTGCGCGGCGCGCTGTCGTCGCGCGGGACGGTGCTCGAAGGCGCCGACGGCGTGCGTGCGCCGACGCTCAAGGTCGACCTGAGCGAATTCGAACAGGTCTTCGACGGGCAGTCGCAAAGCCACGGCGCGGTGACCGCGCGCGCGACGCTGATGCAGGACGGCAAGGTGCTCGGCCAGCGTACGTTCGTCGCGCGCGCGCCGTCGAGCACGCCCGACGCGGCCGGCGGCGCGCGTGCGCTCGCGGCGGCCAGCGACGAACTCGTGTCGCAGATCGCCGCGTGGGTCGGCGTGCAGGCGTACGCGGGCACGCCGTGACGCCCGACGTGCTGCCGCGATCGCATCCGCGATTGCATCCGCGATGAACGTGCCGGGCACGCATCGCGCGTCGCCGCTCGCGCGGCAGGCGTTTGCCGCCTATGCGGCGCTGATCGTCTATGCGTCGCTGTATCCGTTCGAAGGCTGGGTGTCGCTCGGCATCGGCCCGTTCGATTACCTGTTCGCGCCGATGCAGCGCTACGTGACCGTGTTCGACGTGGTCACGAACGTGCTCGGTTATCTGCCGTTCGGCGCGCTCGGCGTGCTCGCGCTGCACCCGCGCTGGCGCGGCGTGGCCGCGACGCTGATCGCGGGCGGGCTCGGCGTGCTGCTGTCGGGCACGATGGAAGCGCTGCAGACCTACCTGCCGACGCGCGTCGCGTCGAATCTCGACCTCGGCGCCAATGCGCTCGGCGCGCTGCTGGGCGCGGCGCTGGCCGCACCGGCCACCGGCGCGCTCCTCGACCGCGGCGCACTGCGCCGGCTGCGCTTCGCATGGCTGGAGGCCGACGGTTCGACGCCGCTGCTGCTCGCCGCGCTGTGGCCGTTCGCGATCGTGTTTCCGTCGCCGTTCCTGTTCGGCATCGGCGACTGGCCGGCCGCGCTGTGGGAGCGCGCCGACGCGTCGATGCAGGACGCGCTGCTCGCCTGGCTGCCGGCCGCGTGGCACGTCAGCGAATGGCCCGAGCGGGTCGACGGCTGGCTGTCCGATTCCGCGTGGGAAGCGGTGCTCGGCGGGATGATGCTGTTCGCCGCGCTGGCGATCGCGTCGCTCGCGATGCGCCCGCGTGCGCCGCGCATCCGGCTGCTGATCGCGCTGGTGGTCGCCACGCTCGTGCTGAAGGCGGCCGCGACGTTCATGCAGTCGGCCACCGGCCTCGTCGTCGTGTGGGCGACGCCCGGCGCGCGGCTCGGCATCGAGCTCGGTTTCGCGGCGGCGCTCGTCGCATTGCGCGTGCCGGCGACGTGGCGCGCGCTGCTCGCCGCGTTCGCGCTGCTGGCCGGCGTCGCGCTCGTGAACCTGCTGCCGGTCAACCCGTTCTTCGACTTCACGCTGTCGGGGTGGCGGCAGGGCCGCTACGTGCACTTCAACAGCATCGCGCGCTGGCTCGCATGGATCTGGCCCTACGCGGCGCTGATCTGGCTCGGCCAGCGGGTCGAGCACGCGTGGCTGCCGGCCGTGCTGCGCCGCTGACACGGCAGCCCGGGCCGCACGGCGGCGGCCGTGGCGCGGGCAGCCGCGTGCGCCGCTCGCTATAATCGTCCGCATCCTCCGTTGCCGCCTCGCGCAACGGCAATTCATCGCCCTTCTTTGCGCACGGCCTCGTGCCGGGCCGCTCGTCATCACCATGGATTTCTACTACCAGCACCACGTCTTCTTCTGCCTGAACCAGCGCGATCCGGGCGCCGAGCGCCCGAGCTGCGCGCAATGCAATGCGCAGACCATGCAGGAATACGCGAAAAAGCGCGTGAAGGAACTCGGCCTCGCGGGGGCCGGCAAGGTGCGCATCAACAAGGCCGGCTGCCTCGACCGCTGCGAGGAAGGGTCGGTGATGGTCGTGTATCCGGAAGGCACGTGGTACACGTACGTCGACCAGGCCGACATCGACGAGATCGTCGAATCGCACCTGCGCGACGGCAAGGTCGTCGACCGCCTGAAGATCTGAGCGGGCCGGCCGAATGAACGTTCATACGCAGAAATCGCTGATCGCGGGCCCGATCGGCCAGATCGAGATCGCGGTCGACCTGCCCGACGCCGTGCGCGAAGGCGGCGCCGTGCCGCGCGGCATCGCGCTCGTCGCGCATCCGCACCCGCTGTTCGGCGGCACGATGGACAACAAGGTCGCGCAGACGCTCGCGCGCACGCTCGTGCAACTGAACTACGTCGTCTACCGGTCGAACTTCCGTGGGGTCGGCGCGACCGAAGGCGTGCACGACAACGGCACGGGCGAAGCCGACGACCTGCTCGCGGTGCTCGCGCACATGCGCGCGCAGCCCGCGTACGCGGACCTGCCGCTCGTGCTCGCGGGCTTCTCGTTCGGCACCTTCGTGCTGTCGCACGTCGCGAAGCGCCTGCGCGACGCGGGCGAGACGATCGAGCGGATGGTGTTCGTCGGCACGGCCGCGAGCCGCTGGCACGTGGCCGACGTGCCCGAGAACACGCTCGTGATCCACGGCGAAACCGACGACACGGTGCCGATCGCGTCGGTGTACGACTGGGCGCGGCCGCAGGAGCTGCCGGTCGTCGTGATCCCCGGCGCCGAGCATTTCCTCCATCGCAAGCTGCACGTGCTGAAGCGCATCATCGTCGACGCGTGGCGTTAGCCCGCTTGCAGGCGCCGGCGTAAGCGCCGGCGGCCCGTACCGCGCACCGGCGCCCGGCCGGACGATGCGCGATCCTTCCCGAAGCTTCATGCGACATCGCGCCGCCTGCCGCACGGCGGCGCAACCCGGCTTGCACGCCGCCTGCGGCCGCCTTTCACGCGGCTTCGAGCACGCGCGCCCGCCGCATTCCCGTGCCATGCTCTCGCAACGGGTAGTCGGGCGTTCGCGGCCGGGTTCGCAAAAGCGCCGTGCGCGGCCACGTATAATGGCCGCTTTCGCGTTGCCCGCGGCCCGGCTGGGCCCATGCGGCGCTCGTTTCGCCGCCTGTCCGCCCGCTCGCGACGGCCGCGAACCGAACGCGCCCGCACGAGTCCAACCGGCGCGTTTCGCGTCGCCCGACGGTATCGGGCGAATGCCCGACACGCCCGCCGCCTTGCCGTTCAACCCTGCGCGTTTCGCACCGCACTTTCTGCCATCAGCCTGAATCGATCATGCGTCTGTCTTCCCAAGGCCTCAAGTCCCTCGCTTCCTCCATCGCCTTCAGCACGGCCGCGCGCAACGTCGCGCTCGGCGTGATGCTGCCCGTCGCGCTCGCATCGACGATCGTCGTCGCCGAGGCGAAGCCGGCCGCCAAGGCCAAGGCCGCGCATGCGGCGCCGGCCGCCGAGCAGTCCACCGGCGCGCCCGCGACCTACATGCCGGGCGCGGTGCCGCCGCCGGGCGTGAACGCACGCTCGTGGGTGCTCGTCGACGCGACCAGCAACACGGTGCTCGCATCGGGCAATGCGGACGAACGCGTCGAGCCGGCGTCGCTGACGAAGCTGATGACGGCCTACCTCGTGTTCGAGGCGCTCGACAAGAAGAAGATCTCGATGGAGCAGATCGTCACGCCGAGCGACGCGGTGCGCCGCGTCGGCCGCGACGAGTCGCGCATGTTCATCGAGGCGAACAAGCCGGTGTCCGTGCACGACCTTGTGTACGGGATGATCATCCAGTCGGGCAACGACGCCGCGATCGCGCTGGCCGAACTGGTCGGCGGCAGCGAAGGGCAGTTCGTCACGCTGATGAACGACGAGGCGGCGCGCCTCGGCATGAAGGGCACGCACTTCGCCGACGTGAACGGCATGCCCGACCCGAACCACTACACGACGGCCGGCGACCTCGCGAAGCTGTCGGCCCACCTGATCCGCGATTTTCCGCAGTACTACGGCATCTTCTCGGAGAAGGAATTCAAGTACAACAACATCCGCCAGGGCAACCGCAACCGGCTGCTGTGGCTGGATCCGACCGTCGACGGCCTGAAGACGGGCCACACGCAGGCGGCCGGTTACTGCCTGATCGCATCGGCGAAGCGCGCGATCCCGGGCGTCGACGGCCAGCGCCGCCTGGTGTCGGTGATGATGGGCGAGCCGAAGGAAGGCGACCGTACGCAGGACAGCATGAAGATGCTGAACTACGGCTACAGCGCGTTCGATTCGGTGCGCCTGTTCAAGGGCGGCCAGGCGATCTCGACGCCGCGCGTCTACAAGGGCAAGGACAACACCGTGCAGGTCGGCGTGACGGCCGACCAGTGGGCGACCGTGCCGCGCGGCCTCGGCGACAAGGTCAAGACCGAGGTCGACGTCAACGCGCCGCTGATCGCACCGCTCGCGCAAGGCCAGCAGGTCGGCACCGTGAAGATCGTCGCCGACGGCAAGACGCTGTCCGAATTCCCGGTCGTCGCGCTGCAGGCGGTGCCGGAAGCGGGTATCTTCGGACGTATCTGGGACTCGATCCTGCTGATGTTCAGCAAGAAGAAGTAAGCACGACGGGCCTTTGTTTTCACGACTTCATCCCCATCTGTCACAGCCATGAGCCAAGCCGAATTCGAACCGATCGTCTACCTCAGCGTCTCGGCGCAGGAGGAACTGGTACCGCTGTCCGAAGCCCGTGTGCCGGTGCTCGACCGCGGGTTCATCTTCGGCGACGGCGTGTATGAAGTCGTCCCCGTCTATGCGCACGACGGCGCGCACGTGCCGTTCCGGATCGAACAGCATCTGGAGCGGCTCGCGCGCAGCCTGAAGAAGATCGGCATCGACGATCCGCACGACGCGGCCGGCTGGCGCGCGCTGATCGAGCGGGTGGTCGCGGCGAACGCCGAGGGCCTCGGCGACGGCAACGCGCTCGTCTACCTGCAGGTGACGCGCGGCGTCGCGAAGCGCGGCCACGCGTTCCCGGCGAACGCGGTGCCGACGGTGTTCGCGATGGCGAGCCCGCTGCGGCTGCCGTCGGAAGCGGAGCGCGCGAAGGGCGTGCGCTGCGTGACGGCCGAGGATCGCCGCTGGCTGCATTGCGACATCAAGTCGATCTCGCTGCTCGGCAACGTGTTGATGGCGCAGCATGCGGCCGAACGCGACGCGTTCGAGACAATCCAGCTGCGCGACGACAACGTGACCGAAGGTTCGTCGTCGAACGTGTGGATCGTGAAGAACGGCGAGCTGTTCGCGCCGCCGCGCAGCAACAAGATCCTCGAAGGGATCCGCTACGCGCTGGTCGAGCAACTGGCCGAAGAATGCGGGATCCGGTTCGTCGCGCGCGAGATCAGCGAGGTCGAGCTGCGTTCGGCCGACGAGATCATGCTGACGTCGGCCACCAAGGAAATCCTGCCTGTTACGTCGCTCGACGATCTGCCCGTGCAGGGCGGCAAGCCGGGCCCCGTGTTCGCGGCGCTGTATGACGCGTACCAGCGTGCGAAGGCGCGCGAATTTGAACAGTTTGACCTGACCCGGAGAAAATGATGAGCGAACCGACCAAAACCGTCGAGGTGACCGGCGCGATCGAGACCCGGAAGGAGTCGCTGCTGGAGTTTCCGTGCGATTTCCCGATCAAGATCATGGGCAAGGCGCACCCCGAATTCAAGGACACGATCTTCAAGGTCGTGGCCGTTCACGACAACGAGATCGACGTCGAGAAGATCGAGGAGCGCGCATCGAGCGGCGGCAATTACACGGGCCTCACGATCACCGTGCGCGCGACGAGCCAGGAACAGCTCGACAACATCTACCGCGCGCTGACCGGCCATCCGATGGTCAAGGTCGTTCTTTAAGCGCCCATTCGGCGCGGGGTCAGCGCAAACGGCCGCTGATCCCTTTCCATCCTCCCTCCAGCGCGCACTCGGCGGGGCATTTCCCCGCCGCGCGCCGCGCGTCCAGCTCGTCGCACAGCCGCTTGTATTCGGCGACTTCCTCGAACAGCCAGGTCCTGAACGCCTGCACGCGCGGCGTGTTCAAGAGCGGCGGCGGACACACGAAAAAGTAGTGCCACGGGCTCGGCCCGTCGATGTCGAACAGGCGCACGATGCGCCCGTCGAGCAGGTCGTGCACCGCGAGCGAGCGGCGCACCAGCGCGATGCCCTGGCCTTCGATCGCGGCCAGCAGCAGGTTCGACGAATCCTGGTACAGAATCCCCCGTTTCGGCTCGGTCAGCGTATCGAGCCCGGCCGCGTCGAACCACGGCCGCCACAGCTCGTCGTCCGAGCGCAGCAGCGGGTAGTGCGCGAGATCGGCGGGCGTCTGCGGCAGCTTGCCGCCGTTCAGCGTCGGCGCGCACGCCGGAAAGAACACCTCCTCGAACAGCGGCTCCACGTGCAGCCCCGGATAGCTGCCGAAGCCGAAGCGGATCGCGAGATCGACGTCGTCGCGCGCGAAGTCGGTGAGCGAGTTGGTCGACTGCAGCTCGACGTCGATTTCAGGGTGGCGCTCGATGAACGTGCCGATGCGCGGCGTGATGAAGCGCGCGGCGAACGACGACAGCATCGAGACCACCAGCCGCCGGTCGCGGTCGCTCGCGCGCACGTCGCGTGTCGCGTCGGCGATCGCCATCAGCGCGGTGCGGATCTGCTGCGCGTAGCGCATGCCGGCGTCGGTCAGGCACAGCCGCTTGCCGTTGCGCGTGAACAGCTGCACGCCGAGCTCTTCCTCGAGCGCGCGCACCTGGTGGCTGACCGCGCCGTGCGTGACGAACAGCTCGTCGGCGGCGCGCGAGAAGTTCTCGTGGCGGGCGGCGGCTTCGAACGCGCGAATCGCGTTCAGCGGCGGCAGCTGGCGGAGGTCCATTTGCTAATTTTCCTCACATCGACGTGAAAATTGGTCGTTTGGTCGGACACCTTCAAGTGACTAGGATTGTAGTCATCGAAGCACTTATTGGCGGAGTCGATCATGCAAGAAATCTCTTCAAGCATCACCTTCGAAATTCCCGCGGGCGAGACCGTGCCGATGAAGGTGCAACGCAGCACGCGGCTGGTCGTCCAGTGCGGGCCGGTGTGGGCGACGCGCAGCAACGACGTCGACGACTACTTCCTGGCCGACGGCGAGACGCTGAAGCTGCGCCGCGGCGAGCGGCTGTGGCTCAGCGCGGAAGGTCGCGAGGGCGCACGCGTCGCGTTCTCGGTGTCGCGGCCGCCGCGGGAAGTCGCGCTCGGCGGGCTGTCCCGGCTGCGCGAGCGCGTGAGCGCGCTGCTGCACGACGGCTGGCGCACCGTCTGACCATCGTTTCATCCGACGGATATCGGCGATCCGTCCCCCTTCCAAGGCCGGCGAGACCCACGGGTTTTCGGTAAACTACCGCCCATGTCCGTTTCGCCGGTTTCCATCGTGTCCACGCCTGTCGCCGTTTCCGCATCGCCCGCCGGAGTCCCGGATCAGCCGGCCCAGCCGGTCACCGTGCGGTGGCGGGGCCGCGAGGCGTACGAGGCGAGCTTCGACGCGATGCGCGCATTCACCGACACGCGCACGGCCGATACCGGCGACGAGATCTGGGTGGTCGAGCATCCGCCCGTCTATACGCTCGGCCAGGCCGGCGACCCGGCGCACCTGCTGGTGGCCGACAGCGGCGTGCCGCTCGTGAAGGTCGACCGCGGCGGACAGATCACCTATCACGGCCCCGGCCAGATCGTCGTCTACCTGTTACTGGACCTGCGCCGGCGCAAGCTGATGGTGCGCACGCTCGTGACGAAGATCGAGGCGGCCGTGATCGAAACCCTCGCGGCGTATAATCTCGCTTCGGTCCGCAAGGCGGGCGCGCCCGGTATCTACGTGGCATCCGGCGTGCACGAAGGCGCGAAAATCGCGGCCCTCGGCCTGAAGATCCGCAACGGCTGCAGTTATCACGGGCTGAGCCTGAACGTGAAGATGGATCTGCGCCCGTTTCTCGCGATCAACCCGTGCGGCTATGCCGGACTCGAAACCGTCGACATGGCGAGCCTCGAGGCTGCCGCCGACTGGAACGACGTCGCCCACACGCTGGTGAGCCGTCTGATCGCCAACCTCGACGGCGCATCCGCGGCCGCCGACAAGCCGCACGCACTGGAACAATCGAATGACTGACGTTACCGCTTCTCCCGCACCGGCCGATACGGCCGCGACCCCGGCCTACGATCCGACCGCCAAGCAGAAGGCGCAGGCGAAGACGGCACGCATCCCGATCAAGGTCATTCCGATCGAAAAGCTGAAGAAGCCCGAGTGGATCCGCGTGAAGGCGGCCACCGGCAGCTCGCGTTTCAACGAGATCAAGACGATCCTGCGCGAGCACAACCTGCACACCGTGTGCGAGGAAGCGAGCTGCCCGAACATCGGCGAATGCTTCGGCAAGGGCACTGCGACGTTCATGATCATGGGCGACAAGTGCACGCGCCGCTGCCCGTTCTGCGACGTCGGCCACGGCCGTCCCGATCCGCTCGACGCCGATGAACCGAAGAACCTCGCGCGCACGATCGCCGCGCTCAAGCTCAAGTACGTGGTGATCACGAGCGTCGACCGCGACGACCTGCGCGACGGCGGCGCCGCTCACTTCGTCGAGTGCATCCGCGAAACGCGTGCGCAGTCGCCGCACACGCGCATCGAGATCCTGACGCCGGACTTCCGCGGCCGTCTCGACCGTGCGATCTCGATCCTGAACGCCGCGCCGCCCGACGTGATGAATCACAACCTCGAAACGGTGCCGCGTTTGTACAAGGAAGCGCGTCCGGGTTCGGACTACGCGCACTCGCTGAAGCTCTTGAAGGACTTCAAGGCGCTGCATCCGGACGTCGCGACGAAATCGGGCCTGATGGTCGGCCTCGGCGAGACCGAAGAGGAAATCCTGCAGGTGATGCGCGACCTGCGCGCGCACGACGTCGACATGCTGACGATCGGCCAGTACCTGCAGCCGTCCGAGCACCACCTGCCGGTGCGGGCGTACGTACATCCGGATACGTTCAAGATGTACGAGGAAGAGGCGTACAAGATGGGCTTCACGCACGCGGCCGTCGGCGCGATGGTGCGCTCGAGCTATCACGCCGACCTGCAGGCGCACGGGGCAGGAGTGGTTTGATTGCTCGCTGACGCTCCGCGCATAAAAAGACCCGCTTTGCGGGTTTTTTTATGCATTTCTTTGTCTCGCCATCGTGACGCAGCGAAGCATCGGCTTCTAGCGCAGCGCAATTTCGTCAGCGTTCCCAGGATCGCGATCGCGTGGCTGTTCGATCTGGCGATGCGGTGGGTCGAGCGGCGGGTCGTGCCGGGGAAGGAGCGGGGGTAGGCCGTACGGGCTGCACGGACGCGGGCTGGCGCCCGTATCGAGAAAGCAAGGGGGCCGGGTTCGTATCGATCGAACCTCGGCCGCTGTCGTTTAACGGTCTAAAGCGAAGGGTGTCGCCGTGGCGAGTTAAAAGCGATAGCCAGCGCCGGCGCCCACCGCGACCGTGCCGCGAGTATTGGTCGACCCGGACGCCTTGATCACCCAGCGCCCATTGCGGGTGGCGGTCGACAGGCCGAACGCGACGGCCGATTGCCCGCTGTAGGTGCCGCCGGCGACCGCGACCATGCTTTCACCCGCCAGCGACGCCTGCGGCAGGTTCGCGATCGCGACCGCCGACGCGATCCCGCCGCTTGCATCGCGTCGATAGTGATCCATGTCGGATCGCACGCTGCCGATGCGGTCGTTCAGTTGCTGCACGTTCACGGCATCGGTCGGCGCGGTGCCGGCCGCCACGTTGGTGATCTGCCGCTCCTGCCCCGGCGCGCCGACGGACACCGTGTTGTCGCGATCGGCGACCGAATTGTTGCCGAGTGCAAGCGAATTCTGCCCCGACGCGGTCGCGTTGTTGCCGATCGCGAGACTGCCGTTACCGGATGCGGTCGAGTCCTGGCCGAGCGCCATCGAGTTCGAGCCGGTCGCACCGGAGCCGTCGCCCAGCTGCGCCAACTGGTTGCCGTGCTCGTCGCTCGGCGGCCGGGGAGTCGGGCCGACCCGCTCGATGTTCTTGATGCGTGTGTCGAGCGATTCCAGCCGCGTGTCGAATTGCTGCTGCATCGAGAAGAGCTGCCCGCCGTTGACGGCCTGCATGCTGCTCGCCGCGATCGCGCCTGCCTTGACGTTGTCGAGCAAGGTGCCGCCGACGCCGCCGAGCGTTGCGCGATCCAGCGTCAGGTCGTCGTACACGATCGCGCCGAGCGCCTTGCCGTTCGGATCGATCAGCCCGGTCGCCTTGAGCTGCGCGACCGTCACGGCATCGGTGTCGCCGGTGCCGTTCGACAGGCCGGTCAGCGTGCGCGTGCCGTCCGTGCCGGCGACGCTGACCGACGTGCCGCCCTTGTCGGCGCCGATCGAGATCGCGAGATTCGACGGATCCTGCCGGACGAGGCCGGTCGTGCCGTTGTCGAGCCGCGTGCCGAGATCGGTGACGTCGTTGCGGATCGACGTCACGTTGTTTTCGACGGTGGTGACACGGCCGTCGATTGTCGTGACGCGTCCGTCGAGTTGGGTCAGCGCACCGCCGACGTTGTTGAACGATTGTCCGTCGACCGTGTAGGTCGGGCCGCGCACGGTTCCGTCGGCGTTGACGGCCGCATCGCCGCCGAGCGCGGCAACGACGGGCTTCAGCTGCGACAGGTTGGTTGCGTCGGTGTCGCGGGTGCCGGCGCGAAGATTCACGAGCTGGCGCTCGCTGCCCGTATCGCCGATCGATACGGTGTTCGTGCGGTCGGCGACGCTACCCTGGCCGAGCGCGACCGCGCCGTTGGCGGTGACCTGCGAATCCGCGCCGAGCGCGACGCCGCGGACCGCCTGGACGCTCGATGAGGAGCCGAATGCGCTTGAGCGGTCGCCCACGACGGACGACGACACGCCGAACGCGCTCGAGCGGTCGCCCCGGACATGCGCCCCTTCGCCGATGGCAATGGTCGAGCGTCCGTTCGCCTCGGCTTTCGCGCCGATCGCGATCGCCGAGTAATCCCCGCCGGTCTCGCCATTCGCCTTTGCACCCGTTCCGATTGCGATCGAGCCGGCACCGGACGCGGTGGGCGTGCCACCCGTGCCGTCGTTGACCACCAGATTGTCCAGGATCAGGTCGGCGGCATGGCCGTAGCACGGCGCGAGCGCGACGAGGGCGAACGCGAGCGCCGACAGGCGGACGGAGGGCGCGGGTTGCCGCTTGGGTGCCGCATGCGAGCGGACGCGCGCGGTTCGGGAGGGTGAGGCGAAGGTACGTGACATTTAATCGCAGTCCTGATCGATACGATGTATGACGCAGCGGGCTGACGCATACGTGGCTTGGTCGAAAGGCGCGGGGCGAGGTGTTGTTGCTCGTGAGCGGCAAACCGCGATCACGTAGCCCCGACGTGAGCGAGCGACTATACGGACGGACGCGGGCGCCGTCGATCAGACCGGTACGAAATTGATTTAGCGTGGATAGGCCACGCTACGGTTGCGCGATGGCGGGGCGGCGTGAATGCCGGGATGGGGGATCGGAGCGCTCACGCAACGCGCGGCCACGGACGGCGCGCGAACGGAGAGACGACAGGAAGGCGGTGCGCGCCGATTCGCGCACACCGCCACGGAGGGACGTCGTTCGCCCTCATTCCCCCATCGCCACGCCTTCGCGCCGCGGGTCCGCCCCGCCGAACCACACCGTCTGCCCTTGCACGTTCAGCCGCTGGATCCCCTGCAGCCCCGAGTTCATCTCGACGATCCGCACGTCGTGCCCGCGGCCCTTCAGCCCATCGACGAGCGCATCCGACACACGTCCGCGTTCGAGCTGCGTCGGCCCGTTCATCGACCCGAAGTTCGGCGGCGCGATCGCCTGCTGCATCGTCATCCCCCAGTCGAGCACGCCGACCAGCGTCTTCGCGACGTGGTTGATGATCGCCGGGCCGCCGGCCGAGCCGACGATCATCGTCACCTGCTTCGTCTTCTGGTCGAACACGAGTTCCGGCGACATCGCCGAGCGCGGCCGCTTGCCGGGCTGCACGCGGTTCGCGACCGGACGGCCGTTGTCGTTCGATACGAACGAGAAATCGGTGAGCTGGTTGTTCAGCATGAAGCCGCGCACCATCAGCCGCGAGCCGAACGCATCCTCGATGCTGGTCGTCATCGAGAGCGCCTGCCCGTAGCGGTCGACGATCGCGATGTCGGAGGTCGACGGCCATTCGGGGCTGCGATCGTCGGCCAGTGCGAGCGTCGCGCCCTGCGGCGTGCCGGCCTGCGCGACGCCCATGCTGGCGTCGCCGATCAGCCGCGCGCGCTGTGCGAGATAGGTCTTGTCGGTGAGGCTCGCCCAGTTGCCGCCCGGCAGCGGCACGAAATCGGGATCGGCCACGTAGCGTGCGCGATCCGCATACGCGAGGCGTCCGGCTTCGCTGAACAGGTGCGCGGCGAACGGCGTCGGCTCGTAGCCGACCTCGTTGCGCACCGGTTTCTGCGCGCCGATCTGCTGCCAGTCGGGCATCGCTGCGAGGATGCCGAGCATCTGCGCGATCGCGAGGCCGCCCGACGACGGCGGCGGCATCCCGCACACGACCGAGCGCCGGTAGTCGGCGCACAGCGGCGCGCGCACCTTCGCCTTGTAGCGCGCGAGATCCTGCAGCGACAGCAGTCCCGGGTTGGTCGGGTGCTTGCGCACCTTCGTGACGATGTCGCGCGCGATCGCGCCGCTGTAGAACGCGTTCGCGCCGCGGTCGGCGACCTGGCGCAGCACCGTCGCGAGCGCCGGGTTCTTCAGCACCGTGCCGGCGGCCTTCGGCGTGCCGTCGGCGTTGTAGAAGTACGCGCGGGCGGCCGGGTCGTTGCTCAGGTACTTGTCGTTCGCGATCAGCATCGCCAGGCGCGGGCTGATCGTGAAGCCGCGCTCGGCGAGCCGGATGGCCGGCTGGAATAGCCGGCGCCACGGCAGCTTGCCGTGCGCGCGGTGCGCGGCCTCGAGCATGCGCAGCACGCCCGGCGTGCCGACCGAGCGGCCGCCGACGACGCCTTCGTAGAAGCCCATCGGCTGGCCGGTCGGCCCGTAGAAGAGGCGCTCGGTCGCGGCGGCCGGCGCGGTCTCGCGGCCGTCGTACGCCTGCGTCGTCTTGCCGTCGAAGTACAGCATGAACGCGCCGCCGCCGATGCCCGACGATTGCGGCTCGACGAGCGTGAGCACCATCTGCGTCGCGATGGCCGCGTCGATCGCGGTGCCGCCGGCCTTCAGCATGTCGTAGCCGGCTTGCGTCGCGAGCGGGTTCGCGGCCGCGATCATGAAGTGCTGCGAGGTCCAGCCCGGCTTGTCGGTCCAGCCGGACGACAGTTCGGGCGCGTGAACGCCCGGCAGCGGGACGGCCGCGCCCGATGCGGCGGCGACCGGGACGACGGCGCCCGACGGCGCGGACGGGGACGTGCAGCCGGCATTGAACGCGACGAACGCGACGGCGGCGAGCAGCGTCCAGGGACGCGAATGCGGACGAATCCGGTCGAACATGGAACCCTCGGCAGCAGTGAATTCGAAGGAGACGGCGGCGTCGATGTTGAGGTTGACGTCGGCGCGGGCGCAACGGCGCTGCCCGCCCCGGCGCGCTATTGTCACCGCGTGCCCGGCGGCTTGTCATCCGACAGGAAACCCTGACGCACCCCGCCGGGCCCGCCCCGGCCGGTCTTTCCGGCCTGTTCGAGGATGAACTCTATGAACGTCGACGTCGCGCGCGTGTGGTGGCGGTTCGGCATGTAGAGCATGTACATGTGGGTGCCGAAGATGCTGAGCCGGTACGCGTCGAGCGACGTGACGACGGCGCCGTGCCGCAGGTCGTCCTGCATCACGTAGTCGGGCACGATGCCGACGCCGATCCCCGCGAGGATCGCCTGGCGCAGGAACAGGAAGTTCTCCGAAATCAGCGTCGGCTCGAGCAGCACCTCGTGGCGCTCGTCGCCGAGATACGCGGCGATCCGCAACTGCCGCCCCAGCACCGTCGCGGTGACGACCGGCGCGGCGGCCAGCGCGCCGAGGCTCGCCGGCATCCCGTGCGCGGCCGCGAACGCGGGCGACGCGCAGGCGACGTAGCGCACCGCGCCCATGTCGCGCGCGACGAGGTTCTGCGGCGGCTCGGACATCACGCGGATCGCGATGTCGACTTCGTCGCGCATCAGGTCTTCCACGCGATTCTCGAACACCACGTCGAGCACGATGCCCGGATGCCGCCGCTTGAACGCGAGCAGCCAGTCGGACATCACCATCTGCCCGTAGCCGCTCGGCACCGACAAGCGCACGCGGCCCTGCAGGTCCTGGCCGAGCGTCGTCACCGATTCGTGCGCGGCGAGCAGCTCGTTGCGGATGCGCCGGCCGTGCTCGTACAGCTTCAGCCCGATCTCGGTCGGCTCCATGCGCCGCGTCGTGCGCCGCACGAGCTGCTGCCCGATCGAGCGTTCGAGCTGGTTCAACCGGTAGCTCACGTTCGCGCGGCTCATCTTGAGCCGCTGCGCGGCCTTGCTGAGATTGCCGGCATCGAGGATCTCGACGAGCAGCGTCAGCGCGTTCAGGTCCATGCGGGGTGTCTCCTGATCCGTCCCGTTAATCGATTCAAAGCGGCCCGAAGCGATCCGAAACGGTCGGAAAGCATTCAGTGTCAAGCCAGACTTGACAGCTTGTAAAGGCGTGCGGGAATTGTCAACGAATCTCGATCAATCGAGAATCGAGTCATGCCCGGCAACCACGCCGGACCGTTTCCCGCGCCGCCCGAACCGGCTCGCGCACCGGCGCTGCCGGCCCGCGCGACCGGTTCCCGCCGCCCGGCGCACCGCACGACTGGAGACACGATGAATTCCACCGCTTCCCCCGCCAGCCCCACGGCCGGCACCGTCACGCGCGAACGGCGCGACAAGGTGCTCGTCGTCACGATCGACCATCCGCCCGTCAACGCGCTGTCCGCCGACGTGCGGCGCGGCCTCGCCGACGCGATCGACGCCGCGCACGCCGACGACGCGATTCGCGCGGTGCTGATCGTCGGTGCCGGCCGCAACTTCATCGCGGGCGCCGACATCCGCGAATTCGGCAAGCCGCCCGTGCCGCCGTCGCTGCCCGACGTGTGCGAACGGATCGAATCGGGGACCAAGCCGGTCGTGGTCGCGCTGCACGGCGCGACGCTCGGCGGCGGCCTCGAGGTCGCGCTGGCCGCGCATTACCGGCTCGCGGTGCCCGGCGCGAAACTCGGGCTGCCCGAAGTGACGCTCGGCCTGCTGCCCGGCGCGGGCGGCACGCAGCGCGCGCCGCGCCTGATCGGCGCGAAGGCCGCGCTCGACCTGATGCTGACGGGCCGTCATGCGAGCGCCGAGGAAGCGCTCGCGCTCGGCCTCGTCGATCGCCTCGCGCACAGCGACGACACGCTCGCCGAAGGGCTCGCGTATGCGCAGGAACTCGTGTCGCTCGGCGCGCCGGTGCGCCGCACGCGCGACGCGCAGGGCCTGGCCGACCGCGCGGCCGCGCAGGCCGCGATCGACGCGGCGCGTGCCGAGTTACCGAAGAAATCGCGCGGGCTCTTCTCGCCGGCGAAGATCGTCGACGCGGTCGAGGCCGCGCTCACGCAGTCGTTCGACGCGGGGATGAAGTTCGAACGCAGCCTGTTCCTGCAGTGCCTCGACAGCCCGCAGCGCGCGGGCCTCGTGCATGCGTTCTTCGCGGAACGCGAGGCGGCGAAGGCGCCGGAGGCGCGGCGTGCGAGCGCACGGCCGGTCGAGCGGATCGGCGTGGTCGGCGGCGGCACGATGGGCGCGGGCATCGCGGTCGCGGCGCTCGACGCCGGACTGCCGGTGACGATGATCGAGCGCGACGACGCGTCGCTCGCGCGCGGCCGCGCGCACGTCGAGAAGGTGTACGACGGCCTCGTCGCGAAAGGCCGGATGACGCCGGCCGCCCACGCGGCGCGGCTCGCGCGCTTCAAGGGCAGCACGTCGTACGATGCGCTCGCGCAGGCCGACGTCGTGATCGAGGCCGTGTTCGAGGACATGGCCGTGAAGCAGGCCGTGTTCGCCGAACTCGCGCGCGTGTGCAAGCCGGGCGCGGTGCTCGCGACCAATACGTCGTATCTCGACATCGACGCACTCGCCGCGAGCATCGACCGGCCGGCCGACGTGATCGGCCTGCATTTCTTCTCGCCGGCCAACGTGATGAAGCTGCTCGAGATCGTCGTGCCGAAGCGCGTGAGCCCGGACGTCGTCGCGACCGCGTTCGCGCTGGCGAAGCAACTGAAGAAGACGCCGGTGCGCGCGGGCGTGTGCGACGGCTTCATCGGCAACCGGATCCTCGCCGTCTATCGGACGGCGGCCGACTACCTGATGGAGGACGGCGCGTCGCCGTACCAGATCGATCGCGCGGTGCGCGCGTTCGGCTTCCCGATGGGGCCGTTCCAGGTGGTCGACCTCGCGGGCGGCGACATCGGCTGGGCGACCCGCAAGCGCCGCGCGGCGACGCGCGATCCGAACGCGCGCTACGTGGCGATTTCCGACCGGCTGTGCGAGCGCGGCTGGTTCGGGCAGAAGACCGGCCGCGGCTACTACCTGTATCCGGACGGCGCGCGCGTCGGCACGCCGGACCCCGAAGTCGAAGCGATCGTCGCCGAAGAGCGTGCGAGGAAGGGCGTCACGCCGCGCACCTTCACCGATGAAGAAATCCTGCGCCGCTACCTCGCCGCGATGATCAACGAAGGCGCGAACGTCGTGCACGAGAAGATCGCGCTGCGCCCGCTCGACGTCGACGCGGTGTTCCTGTACGGCTACGGCTTCCCACGCTATCGCGGCGGCCCGATGCACTACGCGGACACGGTCGGCCTCGCGAACGTGCTCGCCGATATCCGCGCGTTCGCGAACGAAGATCCGCTGTTCTGGAAGCCGTCGCCGCTGCTCGTCGATCTCGTCGCGCGCGGCGCGGATTTCGCGAGCCTGAACCGCATCGACTGAACGCCCACCGCATTCGCCACGGACCCACGATGGACCTCGATTTCACTCCCGAAGAGGAAGCGTTTCGCACGGAAGTGCAGCGCTTCCTGCAAGCCGAACTGCCCGAGCGCATCGCGCGCAAGGTGAAGGGGGGCCTGCACCTGACGCGCGACGACATGCGCGAATGGCATGCGACACTCAACGCGCGCGGCTGGCTCGCGAGCCACTGGCCGCGCGAATACGGCGGCCCTGGCTGGAGCGTCGCGCAGAAGTTCCTGTTCGACAACGAATGCGCGCTCGCCGGCGCGCCGCGCATCGTGCCGTTCGGCGTGAACATGCTCGGCCCCGTGCTGATCAAGTACGGCAGCGAAGCGCAGAAGCGCCACTGGCTGCCGCGCATTCTCGACGGCACCGACTGGTGGTGCCAGGGCTATTCGGAGCCGGGCGCCGGCTCCGATCTCGCGGCGGTGAAGACGAGCGCGGTGCGAGGTGTGGACGCGCAGGGCGATCACTACGTCGTGAACGGCCAGAAGACGTGGACCACGCTCGGCCACTACGCGAACATGATCTTCTGCCTCGTGCGCACCGCGACCGACGTGCGCAAGCAGGAGGGCATCAGTTTCCTGCTGATCGACATGAACACGCCGGGCGTCGAGGTTCGCCCGATCATCACGCTCGACGGCGAGCACGAGGTGAACGAGGTGTTCTTCACCGACGTGCGCGTGCCGGTGGAAAACCTCGTCGGCGAAGAGAACCGCGGCTGGACCTACGCGAAATACCTGCTCACGTACGAGCGCACCAACATCGCGGGGATCGGCTTTTCGACTGCGGCCCTCGACCGGTTGCGCGCGGTCGCCGCGAAAGTCACGAAGCACGGCCGGCCGCTCGCCGACGATCCGTTCTTCGCGGCGCGGCTTGCCCGCGTCGAGATCGAGCTGGAAAACATGCGCACGACCAACCTGCGCGTGCTGGCCGCGGTCGCGGGCGGCGGCGTGCCGGGCGCGGAAAGCTCGATGTTGAAGATCCGCGGCACGCAGATCCGCCAGGAGATCACCGCGCTGATGCGGCGCGCGATGGGGCCGTACGCGCAGCCGTTCGTCGAGGAAGCACTCGATGCCGATTACGACGGCGAGCCGGTCGGCCCGGAAGAGGCCGCGAGCGCCGCGCAGCAGTATTTCAACAACCGCAAGCTGTCGATCTTCGGCGGCTCGAACGAGATCCAGAAGAACATCGTCGCGAAGATGATGCTCGGGCTGTAAGAGGGACGCGACGATGGATTTCCAGCACACAGAAGACCGCCGGATGCTGGCGGACACGTTGAACCGCTTCATCGCCGAACAGTACGCGTTCCCGGTGCGCGAGCGCATCGCGCAGTCGGCCGAAGGCTTCGACCGCGCGATGTGGCGGCGCTTCGCCGAACTCGGCACGGTCGGCGCGCTGTTCGCCGAAGCTGACGGCGGCTTCGGCGGCGCGGGCTTCGACATCGCCGTGGTGTTCGAATGCCTCGGGCGCGGGCTCGTCGTCGAACCGTTCCTCGGCGCGCTGCTCGCGGGTCGTGCGCTCGCGCTCGCCGGCGGCGATGCGCATCGCGAGCGGCTCGCCGCGCTGATCGACGGCAGCGCGAGCGCCGCCTTCGCGCACGACGAACCGGGCTCGCACTACGAACTGACGACGGTGCGCACGCGCGCCGAACGGTCGGGCGACGGCTGGGTGCTGACGGGCGCGAAGGGCGTCGTCGACCAGGCCGCGCGGGCGGCGTTCTTCGTCGTCAGCGCGCGCGTGTCGGGCAACGACGACGACGCGGCCGGCATCGGCCTGTTCGTCGTGCCGGCCGATGCGCCGGGCGTGTCGCTGCGCGATTACCGGAAGATGGACGGCGGCCGCGCGGCCGAAGTGCGCTTCGAGCGCGTCGCGCTGCCGGCCGATGCCGCCCTCGGCGCGCCGGATGCGCACGACGGCGAGGCGGGCGCCGAACTGCTCGAGCGCGTGCTTGGCTACGGGCTGCTCGCGCTGTCGGCGGAAGCGCTCGGCGCGATGGACGTCGCGAAGGAGCACACGCTCGACTACCTGCGCACGCGCAAGCAGTTCGGGCTGCCGATCGGCAGCTTCCAGGCGCTGCAGCACCGGATGGCCGACCTGCTGCTCGAAGTCGAGCAGGCGCGCTCGGCGGTGATCAACGCGGCCGCGCAGCTCGATGCGCCGCGCGCGGTGCGCGAACGCGCGCTCGCGGCGGCGAAATACACCATCGGCCGGATCGGCACGCTCGTCGCGGAAGAAAGCATCCAGCTGCACGGCGGGATCGGGATGACGTGGGAGCTGCCGCTGTCGCATTACGCGAAGCGTCTCGTGATGATCGATCATCAACTCGGCGATGAGGATCACCATCTCGCGCGCTACATCGCGCTGTCGAAACCGCTGTCGACACAATAACGGCGCGCAAACGCGCAGGGAGGAGACAACGATGACGAACGACACGCGCGCGCTGCCGCTGGCCGGCGTGAAGGTGCTCGATTTCTCGCGCGTGCTGGCAGGCCCGTGGTGCGCGATGGTGCTCGCCGATTTCGGCGCGGAAGTGATCAAGGTCGAGCATCCGGCGCGCGGCGATGATACGCGCGACTGGGGGCTGCGGATCGGCGACACCGAGACCACCTATTTCAACAGCGTGAACCGCAGCAAGCGGTCGATCTGCGTCGACCTGCAGACGAAGCCGGCCGGCGCATCGCGCGCGAGCTGGCCGCGCAGGCCGACGTGGTGCTCCACAACTTCAAGTGCGGTGGCGCTTCAGCTTCACGCTCACCGCGTTGATGATCGCCACGTACTACGGCTTCATCCTGCTCGTCGCGCTCGCGCCGCACGTGCTCGCCGCGCCGCTGTACCGCGGCGCGACGACGACGGTCGGGATCGCCGCGGGCGTCGCGATCATCCTGGTCGCGATCGGCCTGACCGCGTGCTATGTGCTGCGCGCGAACCGTGCGTCGGTATGGGTCGACCTGCTGCACCACGCGCACGCGCCGGTGTTCCTCGACAACCCGGCGCTCGTGTCGGTGCCGCTCGCGTTCGTCGGGATCGTGGTCGGCTCGCTCGCGGATCGCGGCGAGCGCGCACGCCGCGAGCGCGACGCGTTCGCGCGGCAGGAGTTCTACGCGCAGACGGGCGTGCTGGCGAGCCGCGCCGTGCAGCACTGATTCATCCGATGAAACAATGCGTCCGTCCGGATCGCCGGACGGATATTTTCCGGAAATCCGGAATCCCGGATTTCCTTGCCTGCCGCATTATGGGAAATACAATGAAAACAATGGCTTGAGGGGTTCCGGGAACCTGGCATCGACCTTGCAATATAAAACGCATGGCCGGCCTCCGGCCTGACTATTAAACCAAGGAGACAACCGATGACCAATGCCTTCCTCCCCCTCCGGATGTCCTGAGGCATCGCTTGTTGCGGCACGGCAGCCGCGCGGGCGAATGCCTTCTCCCCTGAGACATTCGCCTGCGCGCGTGACGCCGTTTCCACGGCTCATCCACTTCAGCAGGAACCATCGTGAAGAAGAAACCCTTCTACAAAGTGCTCTATGTGCAGGTGATTTTCGCCATCATCGTCGGCGTGATCCTCGGCCACTTCTATCCGTCGATCGCCACCGACATGAAGCCGCTCGGCGACGGCTTCATCAAGCTGATCAAGATGGTGATCGGCCCGATCATCTTCTGTACGGTCGTCACCGGCATCGCCGGCATGGAGGACATGAAGAAGGTCGGCCGCGTCGGCGGCAAGGCGCTGCTGTACTTCGAGATCGTGTCGACCTTCGCGCTGCTGCTCGGCCTCGCGGCCACGCACCTGCTGCGTCCGGGCGTCGGCTTCAACATCGATCCGGCGACGCTCGACGGCAAGGCCGTCGCGTCGTACGCGGCGAAGGCGCACGGGCAGTCGACGGTCGACTTCCTGATGCACATCATCCCGAACACGATGGTCGATGCGTTCGCGCAGGGTGAAATCCTGCAGATCCTGCTGATCGCGCTGCTGTTCGGCAGCGTGCTCGCGCACCTCGGCGAGCGCGGCAAGGTCGTGACCGACTTCATCGACGGGCTGACGCGCGTGCTGTTCGGCATCGTGCACATCGTCACGAAGCTGGCTCCGATCGGCGCGTTCGGCGCGATGGCGTTCACGATCGGCAAGTACGGCGTCGGCTCGCTGGTGCCGCTGCTCAAGCTGATCGGCACGTTCTATCTGACGTCGGTCGTGTTCGTGCTGGTCGTGCTCGGTGCGATCGCGCGCGCCACGGGCTTCTCGATCATCCGCTTCGTGTCGTACATCAAGGAAGAAATGCTGATCGTGCTCGGCACGAGCTCGTCGGAAGCCGCGCTGCCGCAGCTGATGGAAAAGCTCGAGAAGGCCGGCTGCTCGCGTTCGGTCGTCGGCCTCGTCGTGCCGACCGGCTATTCGTTCAACCTCGACGGCACCAACATCTACATGACGATGGCCGTGCTGTTCATCGCGCAGGCGACCAACATCGAGCTGACGTGGATGCAGCAGCTCACGCTGCTGGCCGTCGCGATGCTCACGTCGAAGGGCGCGAGCGGGGTGACGGGCGCGGGCTTCATCACGCTGGCCGCGACGCTGGCCGTCGTGCCGACGATCCCGCTGTCGGGCATGGTGCTGATCCTCGGCATCGACCGCTTCATGAGCGAATGCCGTGCGCTGACCAACATCGTCGGCAACGGCGTGGCGACCGTCGTCGTGTCGGCGTGGGAGAAGGAGCTCGACCGCAACAAGCTGCGCCAGGCGCTGAAGGGCGGCAGCGAAGTCGCGCCGACCGAGACGACGGCCGGCGTCTGACGCGATGAACGAGCAGGCGGCGGCACGGCTCGCCGGCCGTGCGGCCCGCGGCGGCCGGGGTATCGATGCGCAGGCCTATGACACAATAGGCGATCCGCATCGCCAGGAAGCCTCGACCGTGACGCGCCGCCTGCTCATCCTCGTCGTGCTCGCCGCCGCGCTCGTCGCGGCGTGCGCGCTCACGTGGACGGTCACCTGGCAGCGCGGCGTCGCCGAGTTGCAGCGCAATGCCGCGGTGCGCGTCGATCGCACCACCAACGCGCTCAAGAGCACGCTCGACCGCTACGAATCGCTGCCTTATCTGCTCGGCAGTCATCCGTACGTGCAGGATCTGCTCGCCGAGCCGAAGCGCGGCGACTACACCGCCCGCGTCAACCGCTATCTCGAAGATCTCAACGAACACGCGCACGCGACCGTCACCTACGTGATCGGCGCGGACGGCCTGTGCGTCGCCGCCAGCAACTGGCGCGCGCCCGACAGCTTCGTCGGGATCGAATACCGTTTCCGCCCGTATTTCCTCGATGCGATGAACGGCCGGGTCGGCCGCTTCTTCGGGATCGGCACGATCTCGCGCGACCCCGGCTACTACATCTCGCAGCCCGTGTGGCGCGACGGCAAGATCGCGGGCGTCGTGGTCGTGAAGCTCAACCTCGAATGGTTCCAGGGCGCCGATGCGTCCGAGCCGCTCGTCGTCGCGGACGATCACGGCGTCGTGTTCCTGTCGTCGGTGCCCGCGTGGAAATACCACACGCTGCGCCCGCTCACGGGGCCGGTCGCCGCGTCGATCTACGAAACGCGCCAGTACGCGCAGCAACCGGTCACGCCGCTGCCGCTACGCGTCGAGCAGACGCTCGGCGCCGATGCGGAGATCGTGCGTCTGGGCGCCGGCCGGCGCGCGCCGCGCTTCCTCGCCAGCAAGCGCCGGATCGGCGAGCCCGACTGGCTGCTCGTCACGCTCGCGCCGATCGCGCCGATCGATGCCGATGCGCGCAACGCGACGATCGTCACCGGCTTCGGCTTCGTGTCGGTCGCGCTGCTCGCGTTCTACTGGCGGATGCGCCGCGCCCGCGTGCGCGAGATGATCCGCGGCCGCGCGCTGCTCCAGCAGGCATATGCGGAGCTGAACCGGCGCGTCGAGGAGCGGACGGCCGATTTGTCTGAAGCGAACGAGCAGTTGCAGAAGGAAGTCGGCGACCGGATCCGCGCGGAGCAGGAGCTGCGCGCCGCGCACGACGAACTGATCCAGGCGAGCAAGCTCGCCGCGCTCGGCCAGATGGCGGCCGGCATCACGCATGAACTGAACCAGCCGCTGGCGGCGCTGCGCAGCTTCTCGGACAACACGCGCGTGCTGCTCGATCGCGGCGAGCAGGCGGCCGCGCGCGAGAATCTCGAGGCGATCGCCGCGCTCACCGAGCGGATGGGCAAGATCACGAACCAGCTGAAGCTGTTCGTCGGCCGCGCGAAGCCGCGCAACGAGCAGGCGCTCGTCGTGCGTGCGCTGCGCAGCGTACTGTCGCTGCTCGACGAACGCCTGCGCGGCGTCGCGCTCACGCTGACGCTGCAGGACGCGACCGTCTCGCCTGCCCAGGACGCGCCGCTCGATCTGGCGCGAGACTATCCGGAACTCGTCGCGCGCTGCGAGGACCTGCGCCTCGAACAGGTGCTGATCAACCTGCTCGGCAACGCGCTCGACGCGGTGGCCGGCGTCGCGGCACCGGCGATCGAGGTGACGATCGGGGTGTCGGTCGCGACGCTCGCGGTCGAGGTGCGCGACAACGGCTCCGGCATCGCGCCCGATTTGCTGCCGCGCCTGTTCGAGCCGTTCTTCACGACCAAGGAAATGGGGCGCGGGCTCGGGCTCGGCCTCGCGATCTCGTCGTCGATCGCGAGCGACGCGGGCGGCGCGCTGACCGCACGCAACGCCCCGTCGGGCGGCGCGCTGTTCGTCTTGACGCTGCGGCGCGCCCGCACGCATCATCCGGACTCCGTGTCCGAGCCGGCGGGCTCGCATTAGCGTGAGCAGGCCGTAGGCCGCAGGCCCGGTCGGTGAACGACCGGCATCAACGAGCGCCGCGCGCCCGCCGCGCGGCCTGTCAGGAGCAAGTGACCAAGATGGCCAACCGGCTGCAAGTGATCTATATCGAGGACGATGCGCTCGTGCGCCGGGCGAGCGTGCAGAGCCTGCAACTGGCGGGCTTCGACGTTGCCGGCTTCGAGTCGGCCGAAGCGGCCGAGAAGGCGATCGTCGCGGATACCGCCGGCGCGATCGTCAGCGACATCCGGCTGCCCGGCGCGAGCGGGCTCGACGTGCTCGCGCAGTGCCGCGAGCGCGTGCCCGACGTGCCGGTGATCCTCGTCACCGGGCACGGCGACATCTCGATGGCCGTGCAGGCGATGCGCGACGGCGCGTACGACTTCATCGAAAAGCCGTTCGCGGCCGAGCGCCTGATCGAGACGGTGCGCCGCGCGCTCGAGCGCCGCGAGCTCGTGCTCGAGAACCATGCGCTGCGGCGCGAGCTGGCCGGGCAGAACGTCGTCGCGCCGCGCATCATCGGCCGCAGCCCCGCGATCGAGCAGGTGCGCAAGCTGATCGCGAACGTCGCGCCGACCGACGCGTCGGTGCTGATCAACGGCGACACGGGCGCCGGCAAGGAGCTGATCGCGCGCAGCCTGCACGAGCTGTCGCCGCGCCGCGACAAGCCGTTCATCGCGGTCAATTGCGGCGCGCTGCCCGAGCCGATGTTCGAGTCGGAGATGTTCGGCTACGAGCCCGGTGCGTTCACCGGCGCGGCGAAGCGGCGCGTCGGCAAGCTCGAATACGCGTCCGGCGGCACGCTGTTCCTCGACGAAATCGAAAGCATGCCGCTCGCGCTGCAGGTGAAGCTCTTGCGCGTGCTGCAGGACGGCGTGCTCGAGCGGCTCGGCTCGAACCAGCCGATCCGCGTGAACTGCCGCGTGGTCGCGGCGGCGAAGGGCGACATGAGCGAGCTCGTCGCGGCCGGCACGTTCCGGCGCGACCTGCTGTACCGGCTCAACGTCGTGACGATCGCGCTGCCGCCGCTCGCCGAGCGCCGCGAGGACATCGTGCCGCTGTTCGAACACTTCATGCTCGATGCGGCCGTGCGCTACGAGCGGCCCGCGCCGGTGCTGACCGACCGGCAGCGCGCGAGCCTGATGCAGCGCGACTGGCCGGGCAACGTGCGCGAGCTGCGCAACGCGGCCGACCGCTTTGTGCTCGGCGTGGCCGACATGCCGCAGGAATCGGGCGCGGGCGACGACGCCGACAACGACCAGACGCTGAAGGAGCGCATCGAGCAGTTCGAGCGCGCGGTGATCGCCGAGGCGCTGAACCAGACGGGCGGTGCGGTCGCCGCGACGGCCGACCGGCTGCATGTCGGCAAGGCGACGCTGTACGAGAAGATGAAGCGCTATGGGCTGTCGGCGAAAGGCGAAACCGAGCGCTGAAAGGCAAACGGACCGCACTGCGGTCCGTTTCGCGGAGCAGGGCGCGGCGTGCGGCCCTGCGAGTCCTGTCGTGCGGCGCTCAGGCCGCGTTGCCGTCGAGCGCCTTCTTGAGCAGCGCGTCGAGTTCCGCGAACTGCGGCGCGCCGACGTAGCGCTTCAGGATCTTGCCGTCCTTGTCGACGACGAAGGTCGTCGGCGTGAGCTGCACGTTGCCGAACTGCTTCGCGACGCTGCCGTCGTCGAGCGCGACCTTGAACGGCAACTGGCGCGTCTGCGCGTAGTTCGCGACGTACATCGGCGGATCGTAGTTCATCGCGACCGCGACGAATTCCAGCCCCTGACCCTTGAAGCGATTATAGGTATCGACCATCTGCGGCATTTCCTGCATGCAGGTCGCGCAGCTCGTCGCCCAGAAGTTCACGAGGTAGACCTTGCCCTTCAGGTCGCCGGCGGTCGAGACCTTCTGGCCCGACAGCAGCGTGAAGGTCGCGTCCGGCACGCTGGACTTGCCGTTGAACGCGAAGAAGCCGGCGACGGCGATCGCCGCGACGACGGCGGCCGCGACGAGGTAGCGCACGGGGCCGGTACTGCGGCGGGCGGGAGGCGTGGTGTTCATCTGGTGCTCTCGGAGTCGATGACGCGGATCGATGCAAAGGACGTCGAAATTCGGCGCTCATTTTAGCGCGAATGCGGCGTGTGCACCGGCGGCGGCCGCACATCCCCGATTTCAGGTTCGGCGGATAATGCCCGTTTTGCCTGCTTCGATCCCCGCCATGCCGAAGGAAGTTACCGATTCGTTGCGCCCCCTTTTTCGCCCGCTGCGACACTTCGCCGCGCTGGCCTGCCTGAGCGTCGTGCTGGCCGCGTGCTCGCCGTCGTACGACTGGCGCACGCTGCACAATGACGCCGGCTACACGATCGACCTGCCGGCGAAGCCGACCGTCGAGGAGCAGCCGGTGGCACTCGGCGGTACGTCGATGCCGATGCGGATGCAGGCGGCGCACGTCGACGGCGCGGTATTCGCGGTCGGCACGCTGACGTTGCCCGACGATCGCGACGATACGCGGCGCGTGGCGCTCGAATTCCTGCGCGCGGGGCTGTCGCGCAACCTCGAAGGCACGCCGCAGACGGCGTCGGTGCCCGTGCCGCTCGCCGCCGGCGGCGCGGTGAACGGGCTCGAGCTGCGCATCGCGGGCGCGGCCGCCGGCGGCGATCGCGCGCGCAAGACGATCGTCGCGCGGCTCGTCGCGCGCGGCCGGCACGCATACCAGGCCGTCGTGATCGCCGACGGGCCGCTCGCGCAGGAGCAGCTCGACCAGTTTTTCGGCTCGTTCAAACTCGATTGACGGCGGCCGGCGAGGCGCTCAGACACGCTGTGACAACTGAAAGTTCATTCGCAGCTTTCGACGCTAATCGCCGGATTTTGCGAGGGTTTTTCGACTATCCACAGCGCATGTGGATAACTTTGTTGAAAAGTCCCGCGTATTTCCCGCACAGCCACGCCGGACGGCCTTCCGGCTCGTTTGGCCGCCCGTGCGCCGTTGGAGAAAAATCAATTAAAACAACGGGATACGAATTCGGCCTGGCAAAGGCCGCGGCGACCCGCGATCCGGGGCCGGATTAGTGGAATTGTGTATAAGTCAAGTCTTGACAGCCTGATTTTGTCCTCCTCAAGCGCTCATAGCGCCGTCAGCGCACGCCGGTAGCGGATCGCCTCGGCGATCTGCGCGGCCGTCGGCAGCGGGTCGCCGGCCAGATCGGCGATCGTCCGCGCGACCTTCAGCACGCGGAAATACGCGCGCGCCGACCAGCCGAAGCGTTCGCCGGCCTCGCGCAGCAACCGCTCGCCTTCGTCGGTCGGCCGGCACAGGTCGTCGGTTTCGCGGCCGCTCAGCATGTGATTCGTCTTGCCCTGCCGCTCGAGCTGCAGCGCCCGCGCGTGCGCGACGCGGGCGGCCACCACGGCGCTCGGCTCGCCGGGCGCCGTCGCGCGCGACGCCAGTTCGGCCGGCGACAGCGCGGGCAGGTCGATCTGGATGTCGATGCGATCGAGCAGCGGCCCCGACAGCTTGCGCAGATAGCGGGCGGCCACGTCCGGCGAGCAGCGGCAGCGCCCGGACGGATCGCCGTGCCAGCCGCACGGGCACGGATTCATCGCGGCGATCAACTGGCACGCGGCGGGGAAGTCGGCCTGCTGGGCCGCGCGCGAGATCGTGATGCGGCCGGCTTCGAGCGGCTCGCGCAGCATTTCCAGCACGTGCCGGTCGAATTCCGGCAGTTCGTCGAGAAACAGCACGCCGAGGTGCGCGAGCGTGATTTCGCCCGGCTGCGGCGGATTGCGGCCGCCCACCAGCGCGGCGGCGCTCGACGAGTGATGCGGTGAGCGGAACGGACGGCGGCGCCACTGCGCGGGCGAGAAGCCGAGCCGGCTCGCGGACAGCAGCGCGGCCGAGGTCAGCGCCTCGTCGTCGGTCAGCGGCGGCAGGAGGCCGGCCAGGCGCGCGGCCAGCATCGACTTGCCGGCCCCGGGCGGGCCGACCATCAGCATGTGGTGGCCGCCCGCGGCCGCGACTTCCAGCGCGCGCCGCGCACCGCGCTGGCCGACGACGTCCGCGAGGTCGGGCGCGGCGGGCGCCGGCAGGCCGTCGAGGCAGGGCGCCGCGACCGGCGCGAGCCGTCCGTCGGGCGCATCGGCGAGGTGCGCACATAGCGCGGGCAGGTCGCGCGCACCGAATACGGTCACGCCCGGCACGAGTGCGGCCTCGGCGGCGCTGTCGAGCGGCAGGTACAGCTCGGGTGGACGCGATGTCGCGACGGAATCGCGCGAGGCGCCGGCATCCAGGCCCGCACCGCCGGCAAGGCCCGCGCCGGATGCGCCCGCCCGCCAGTCCCGCGCGGCGCCGCACGCCATCGCGAACGCGCCGCGCATCGGCCGCAGCGCGCCGGTCAGCGATAGCTCACCGGCGAATTCGCGGCCGGCCAGCGCGTCGGCGGGGATCTGGCCGTTCGCGGCGAGGATGCCGAGCGCGATCGGCAGGTCGAAGCGGCCGGATTCCTTCGGCAGGTCGGCCGGCGCGAGATTGACGGTGATGCGGCGCACCGGGAATTCGAATCCGCAGTTCTGCAACGCGGCGCGTACGCGCTCGCGGCTTTCGCGGACTTCGAGATCGGGCAGCCCGACGATCGAGAACGACGGCAACCCGTTGGCGAGATGGACTTCGACGGTGACGTCCGGCGCGCGGCCGGAGGCGGGCGCGCGACTGCGCACCACGGCGAGCGACATGGCGAGGCTCCTGCATGACAGGCGGCGACGGCCGTTCGGGGCCGCATGCCGCGGGAATCGGAGAAATCGGTGCGCGCTTGCCGGCGTGGCGCGGGGAAAGAACGAGGTGTTGCGAACGACGAACAGCGAAGAGCGATGGGCTGCGAAGAGCGGAGGTGCTGCGAAGAACGACGGACGCCGAAGCGCGGAGGAAGGTGGCGGGCGCGAGCCGCACGAGGCGGCCCGCGCCCGGACCTTGCGGCCGGGTGGGGCGTCAGGCCTGCGGCGCGGCGAGCTTCTGCTCGAGTTCCGCGACGCGCTTTTCGAGTTCCTCGAGGCGCACGCGGGTGCGGGCGAGCACCTGCGCCTGAGTGTCGAATTCCTCGCGCGTGACGAGGTCGAGCTTCGAGAAGCCTTGCGACAGCATGGCCTTCACGTTGCGCTCGACGTCCTTGGCCGGCGAGTTTTTCAGCAAATCGCTGACGCGCGACTGCAGATCGTTGAAAACGTCGCTGGGTTGCTTCATGTGATTCCCCTTCCTTGCACAAAAAATGTGCATCTTCAGTTGCGTACGTGCCCATGATGCACGCATGACCGGAAATGGTGCGCGCGGGGCGCGAATTCCGGGCATGGCGCCCGCATGGGTGAATGGCCCGGCGATCCGGGACGTGCGTGCACTCTAGCAACGATCCTTTCGCCGCGCCAGCAAACCGGCCGACGTTGGCCATTCGGCCGGGCTTTGGCGCCTTACACCGCGGGATACGACCCCGTTCCGAAGCCCTCCGAGACGGTGTTCGGGCCAACATGGCATGCGAGTTGCTGAGAAGAGTCCGTTACAACATTCCAACCAATTCGACGGGACAACCCAGCGAGAGGACTTCATGAAACTCATTACCGCAATCATCAAGCCGTTCAAGCTCGATGAGACGCGCGAGGCGCTGTCGGCGCTTGGCGTCTCCGGCATCACGGTGACGGAGGTGAAAGGGTTCGGGCGCCAGAAGGGGCATACCGAGCTGTACCGCGGCGCCGAATACGTGGTCGATTTCCTGCCGAAGATGAAGATCGAGGCGGCCGTGTCCGACGATCTCGTCGACCAGGCGGTGGAAGCGATCGAGCGGGCCGCGCGCACGGGGAAGATCGGCGACGGCAAGATCTTCGTCACGCCGATCGAACAAGTGATCCGGATTCGCACCGGGGAGACGGGCGCGGACGCGCTGTAACAGAACAGACTAAAGACAAGCGACAAGAGGAAACCCAAGATGCGCAAACTTCTGATGTCCCTGCTGATGGCCGGCTCGCTGATCGCGGCCGGCGTCGGTTCCGCGCTCGCGGACGACGCGGCGTCCGCCGCGGCTGGTTCCACCGCGGCCGCATCCGCGCCCGCCGCCACGGCTTCCGACGCATCGGCTGCCGCTGCCGCATCCGCGCCGGCCGCCCCGGCTGCGCCCGCCGCACCGTTCTCGGTCGATTCGTCGAAGATCAGCGCGGGCGACACCGCGTGGATGCTGACGTCCACCGCGCTCGTGCTGTTCATGACGATCCCCGGCCTCGCGCTGTTCTACGCGGGCATGGTCCGCAAGAAGAACGTGCTCGCCACCGTGATGCAGAGCTTCGCGATCACCGCCGTGATCACGGTGCTGTGGACGGTGGTCGGCTACAGCCTCGCGTTCACGCCGGGCAACGGCTTCATCGGCGGGCTGTCGCGCGTGTTCCTGCACGGCATGAACTACATCAAGGGCGACAAGGCGACCACGCTGACGGTCAGCCACCTCGCGACGACGATTCCGGAATCGGTCTACTTCGTCTACCAGATGACGTTCGCGATCATCACGCCGGCGCTGATCTGCGGCGCGTTCGCCGACCGGATGAAGTTCTCGGCGATGCTCGTGTTCATGACGCTCTGGTCGCTGATCGTCTATGTGCCGATCGCGCACATGGTGTGGGAGCCGACCGGCTGGCTGTCGGCCGACGGCGTGCTCGACTTCGCGGGCGGCACGGTGGTGCACATCAACGCCGGTATCGCGGGCCTCGTGTCGTGCCTGGTGCTCGGCAAGCGCGTCGGCTACGGCCGTGAATCGATGGCGCCGCACAACCTGGTGCTGACGATGATCGGCGGCTCGATGCTGTGGGTCGGCTGGTTCGGCTTCAACGCGGGCTCCGCGGTCGCGGCCGACGGCCGTGCCGGCTTCGCGATGCTGACGACGCAAGTCGCCACCGCCTGCGCGGCGCTCGGCTGGATGTTTGCCGAGTGGATCGCGAAGGGCAAGCCGTCGGTGCTCGGCATCGTGTCGGGCGCGGTCGCGGGTCTCGTGGCGATCACGCCGGCAGCCGGCTTCGTCGGCGTGGCGGGCGCGCTCGTGATCGGTATCGCGGCGGGCGTCGTGTGCTTCTGGTCGGCGACCTGGCTCAAGTCGAAGCTCGGCTACGACGATTCGCTCGACGCATTCGGCGTGCACGGCATCGGCGGGATTCTCGGCGCGCTGCTGACCGGCGTGTTCGCGGTCAAGGACATCGGCGGCTTCGACGGCAGCCTGCTGCTGCAGGCGAAGGGCGTGCTGATCACGCTAGTCTACAGCGGCGTGCTGAGCTTCGTGCTGCTGAAGCTGATCGACCTGACGATCGGCCTGCGCGTGACCGAAGAGGAAGAGCGCGAAGGCCTCGACGTGATCCTGCACGGCGAGCACGTGGAATAAGTCACACGAATCAACGGCGGGCCGCCGCGCAGACGGCGCCCGCTCCGAATGAGCGCAGCGACTTCGGCCCGCCTACCCGGCGGGCTTTTTTTCTCCTGTCGCCTCCTGCCGTAGCGGATAACCCTTCACTCTATCGGGTCAATAGCCGAAAACTCCCTCCCTATCCTTGTGAAGCCGGGAACAATCCCCAAATGGGCAAGGCAATTGCTCTACAATCTTCATTCTCCCGCTCGCGAGTGATTCATGGTTCCCCACCTCGTTACCGCGTTGAACGGTCCGCTGCTCGAACTCGAGCAGAAGATCCTCGACGCGACGCCTGCGATCGAACGCTGGTTCAGGCTCGAATGGCAGGAACACACCCCGCCGTTCTATTGTTCGGTGGACCTGCGCAATGCCGGCTTCAAGCTGGCGCCCGTCGACGCGAACCTGTTTCCCGGCGCGTTCAACAATCTGCCGTCCGAAGTGCTGCCGCTCGCCGTCCAGGCCGCGATGGCCGCGATCGAGAAGATCTGCCCGGACGCGAAGAATCTGCTCGTGATTCCCGAGCTGCCGACCCGCAACGCGTTCTACCTGGAAAACGTCGCGCGGCTCGCGACGATCATGCGCCAGGCCGGCCTGAACGTGCGCTTCGGCTCGCTCGACCCCAGCATCACCGACATGACGCCGATCACGCTGGCCGACGGCCAGAAGATCGTGCTGGAGCCGCTCGAGCGTTCGCAGCGCCGCCTCGGCCTGAAGAATTTCGACCCGTGCTCGATCCTGCTGAACAACGACCTGTCGGCCGGCATCCCGGCCGTGCTGGAAAACCTGCACGAGCAATACCTGCTGCCGCCGCTGCACGCGGGCTGGGCCGTGCGCCGCAAGTCGACGCACTTCGCGTGCTACGACGACGTCGCGAAGAAGTTCGCGAAGATGGTCGGCGTCGATCCGTGGATGGTGAATCCGTATTTCGCGCACGTGGAAGGCGTCGACTGGCAGGCGCATGAAGGCGAGCAGGCGCTCGCCGACGCGATCGACGGCGTGCTGAAGAAGATCGCGCGCAAGTATCGCGAATACGGGATCAGCGAGAAGCCGTACGTCGTCGTGAAGGCCGACGCGGGCACCGCGGGCCGCGGCGTGATGACCGTGCACGACGCGGCCGAGATCGGCCGCATGACGAAGGCCGAGCGCGCGCAGATGGCCGAATCGAAGGCCGGCCTCGCGGTGCGCGACGTGATCGTGCAGGAAGGCGTCTACACGTTCGAGCGCGTCGGCGACGAAGTGGCCGAGCCGGTCGTGTACATGATCGACCGCTACGTGGTCGGCGGCTTCTACCGCACGCACGGCGGCCGCGAGCGCGACCAGAACCTGAACGCGCCCGGCATGCACTACGTGCCGCTCGGCTTCGAGCACACCGCGCTGCCGGATGCGGGCGCCAAGCCGGGCGCCGCGCCGCCGAACCGTTTCTACATGTACGGCGTCGTCGCGCGGCTGTCGCTGATCGCGTCGTCGATCGAACTGGAAAAGACCGACCCCGAAGCCATTCAGGTGTAACGGACCTTCGCTACGTACAGGACCCGCATGGACATTCTTTTTATCGCCGACCCGCTCGAGCGTTTCAAGATCTACAAGGATTCGACCTACGCGATGATGGCGGAGGCCGCCCGGCGCGGGCATGTGGTGTACGCGTGCGAGCCGCGCCACCTCGCGTGGACGGGCTCGGCCGTCGAAGCCGACGTGCGGCGCATCACGTTCGTCGGCGAGCTGGACGACCTGCATCGCGACACCTGGTTCGAAGCGGGCGCGGTCGACGCGCGCCGCCTCGAATCGTTCGGCGCGGTGCTGATGCGCAAGGATCCGCCGTTCGACATGGAATACGTGACGTCGACGTGGCTGCTCGAGCTGGCCGAGCGCGCCGGCGCACGCGTGTTCAACAAGGCGCAGTCGATCCGCGATCATTCGGAGAAGCTCGCGATCGGCGAGTTTCCGCAGTTCGTCGCGCCGACGCTCGTCACGCGCGATGCGAAGCGTCTGCGTGCGTTCCACGCCGAGCACGGCGACGTGATCCTGAAGCCGCTCGACGGGATGGGCGGGATGGGCGTGTTCCGCGTGAAGCCGGACGGCATGAACCTCGGCTCGATCGTCGAGATGCTGAGCCACGACGGCACGCGCTCGGTGATGGCGCAGAAGTTCATTCCCGAGATCAAGGCCGGCGACAAACGCATTTTGCTGATCGGCGGCGAGCCGGTGCCGTATTCGCTCGCGCGGATTCCGCAGGGCAGCGAAGTGCGCGGCAATCTCGCCGCGGGCGGCCTCGGCGTCGCGCAGCCGCTGACGGCCCGCGATCGCGAGATCGCCGCCACGCTGGGGCCCGTGCTCGCGTCGCGCGGGCTGCTGCTGGTCGGCCTCGACGCGATCGGCGACTGGCTGACCGAGGTGAACGTCACGAGCCCGACGTGCTTCCGCGAGATCATGGAGCAGACGGGCTTCGACGTCGCCGCGATGTTCATCGACGCGCTGGAGCGTGCGGCCGCGTAGGCCGCCTCCCGCGCAACCCCGGCGGCGGCCGCGCAGGTCCCCCGTCGCCGGAGCAGCTTGACCGGCCTGCTACAATGCCCGCTTGCCCGGTGCCGTGATCGGCGCACCGAAGGCCCGGCGGTCGGGCCGACACTGTTGCAAGGCTGAACATGAAACGTTTCCCACACTCGCTACGCTCATTGCCCCGCCGCGGGGTATCGGCCCGCCAGGGGCGGCCGGGAGCGATCTGACATGGCCGGGATCCTGATCATCGCGCACGCTCCGCTCGCCACCGCGCTGCGGGATTGCATCGCGCACATCTACGGCGGCGTGCCCGCCCGCATCGGTTGCATCGACGTGATGGCCGACAGCGATCCGTCCCAGGTGATGGCGTTCGCGCACGCGGAACTCGCGCGGCTGCGCGAAGACAACGGCGTGGTCGTGCTGACCGACATGTACGGCGCGACGCCCGCGAACATCGCGGGCCAGCTCGCGAAGCTCGACAACGTGCGCGTGCTGGCCGGCGTGAACCTGCCGATGCTCGTGCGGGCCGTCTGCTACCGCACCGTGCCGCTCGACAAGCTGGTCGACAAGGCGCTGTCCGGCGGCGCGAAGGGCGTCCACGAGGTGTCGGCCGGCACGCCGCCGCCGCCGAGCGAAACCGGCTGCGGCCAGTGCGCGCCGATTCCGCCCGAACCGCAGCCGCGCACCGAATCGCACTGAGCCCCCGTTTTTCGTTTTAGACCGACCCGCCTGCGCGCGCCGCCGGCGGTCCCGACCGACCCGACCGAGAATCATGCTTCAACAAGAAACCACCATCGTCAATAAATTGGGGCTCCATGCGCGCGCATCGGCCAAGCTTACGCAACTGGCCGGCAACTTCCAGTCGGAAGTCTGGATGACACGCAACGGGCGCAAGATCAACGCGAAGAGCATCATGGGCGTGATGATGCTGGCGGCCGGCATCGGCAGCACCGTGACGATCGAGACCGACGGGCCCGACGAGCGGGAAGCGATGGACGCGCTGCTGAAGTTGATTGCCGACAAGTTCGGCGAAGGCCAGTGATCGCTGCGCGGGATCGTTGCCGTTTCCAGTCGGAATGCCGCGGGTTTCGCGGCATTTTTTTCGTCGGAAGCATTGATGCGAAATGTGCAATGCTGCGCTGCATGCAGCCAGCAGGGAGTCGCGGAATTTATAATCGCTAACCGGGGTCATAAGCGCATCGCAGCAGTGTGCCGCGGCTTTACTTGTACAGAGGAGGTGCGCGTGTCCTTCACGCTGCATGGCATTCCCGTCTCACGAGGTATCGCGATCGGGCGAGCGTACCTGATCGCGCCGGCGGCGCTCGACGTCGCCCATTACCTGATCGAGGCCAACCAGACCGACGCCGAAGTGGAGCGGTTCCGCACGGCGCTCGACGTCGTGCGTCGCGAGCTCGAGGCACTGCGCGCCGACCTGACCGACGACACGCCGAGCGAAGTCGGCGCCTTCATCGACGTCCATACGATGATCCTGAGCGACGAGATGCTCGTGCAGGAAACCATCGACCTGATCCGCACGCGCCGCTACAACGTCGAATGGGCGCTGACCGAGCAGCTCGAACTGCTCACGCGCCATTTCGACGACATCGAGGACGAATACCTGCGCGAGCGCAAGGCCGACATCGAGCAGGTGGTCGAGCGCGTGCTGAAGGCGCTCGCCGGTGCGCCGTCCGCGTCGCAGGCGCTCGACCGCGCGGCTCGCAACGGCACGAGCGAGATGATCGTCGTCGCGCACGACATCGCGCCGGCCGACATGATGCAGTTCAAGACGCAGTCGTTCCAGGCGTTCGTCACCGATCTCGGCGGCCGCACGTCGCACACGGCGATCGTCGCCCGCAGCCTCGGCATTCCGGCCGCGGTCGGCGTGCAGCATGCGAGTTCGCTGATCCGCCAGGACGACCTGATCATCGTCGACGGCGACCAGGGCATCGTGATCGTCGATCCGGCGCCGATCGTCCTCGAGGAATACTCGTATCGCCAGTCCGAGAAGCTGCTGGAGCAACGCAAGCTGCAGCGCTTGAAGTTCTCGCCGACGCAAACGTTGTGCGGCACGAAGATCGACCTGTACGCGAACATCGAACTGCCCGACGACGCGAAGGCGGCCGTCGAGGCCGGCGCGGTCGGCGTCGGCCTGTTCCGCTCCGAGTTCCTGTTCATGCATGAGAAGGAGATGCCGGAAGAGGAGGAGCAGTTCGCCGCGTACAAGCGGGCCGTCGAGTGGATGAAGGGCATGCCGGTGACGATCCGCACGATCGACGTCGGCGCCGATAAACCGCTCGAGGCGCTCGACGAAGGCTACGAAACGGCGCCGAACCCGGCGCTCGGGCTGCGCGCGATCCGCTGGAGCCTGTCCGAGCCGCAGATGTTCCTCACGCAGCTGCGCGCGATCCTGCGCGCGTCCGCGTTCGGCCAGGTGAAGATCCTGATCCCGATGCTCGCGCACGCGCAGGAGATCGACCAGACGCTCGACCTGATCCGCGAGGCGAAGCGCCAGCTCGACGACGCGGGGCTCGCATACGACCCGAACGTGCGCCTCGGCGCGATGATCGAGATTCCGGCCGCCGCGATCGCGTTGCCGCTGTTCCTGAAGCGCTTCGATTTCCTGTCGATCGGCACGAACGACCTGATCCAGTACACGCTCGCGATCGATCGCGCCGACAACGCGGTCGCGCACCTGTACGACCCGCTGCATCCGGCCGTGCTGCACCTGATCGCGTATACGTTGCGCGAGGCGAAGCGGGCGGGCGTGTCGGTGTCGGTATGCGGGGAGATGGCGGGCGACCCGGCGCTCACGCGCCTGTTGCTCGGGATGGGGCTCACCGAGTTCTCGATGCACCCGAGCCAGTTGCTCGTCGTGAAGCAGGAGATCCTGCGTGCGCACCTGAAGGCGCTCGAGAAGCCGACGGCCGACGTGCTGGCCGCGTTCGAGCCGGAAGAAGTGCAGGCCGCGCTGCAGCGGCTGTCGGTTGCCGAGCCGCGGGCGGATGCGGCCGCGTAGGCGTTTTCGCCGCCGCTAACGGTAGAGAAGTGTCACGCATGCGCTTGCGGCGCATGCCCGTCGCGCGTCAGTGCCGGCCTCCGCACACGGGGCAGTCGGCCTGGCGCGCGATTTTCATCGTCGTCCATTCCATCCGCAGCGAATCGAGCATCATCAGCCGCCCGTTGAGCGTCTTGCCGATGCCGCCGATCACGCGCAGCGCCTCGGCCGCCTGCGTCGCGCCGATGATCCCGACGGTCGGCGCGAACACACCCATCGTCGAACACGCGACTTCCTCGAACGGTTGGTCTTCCGGAAACACGCACGCATAGCAGGGCGCGGCCGCGTCGCGGAAGTCGAACGTGCTGATCTGGCCGTCGAAGCGCAGTGCGGCGCCCGACACGAGCGGCACGCCGTGCGCGACGCACGCGCGGTTGATCGCATGCCGCGTCGCGAAGTTGTCGGTGCAATCGAGCACGACGCTCGCGTGCGGCACGTGCGCGTCGAGCCACGCATCGTCGACGCGCGCCGCGACCGCGTTCACCGTCACCTCGGGATTCAGCCGCGCGAGCGCGTCGCGCCCCGATTCGACCTTGCTGCGGCCGACGGACGCCGTCCCGTGCAGGATCTGCCGCTGCAGGTTCGTGAGGTCGACCGTGTCGGCGTCGACGAGCGTGAGCGTGCCGACCCCCGATGCCGCGAGATACATCGCGGCCGGCGAGCCGAGGCCGCCCGCGCCGACGACGATCGCATGCGCGTCGAGAAAGCGCTGCTGCGCCTCGATGCCGATTTCGTCGACGAGGATGTGGCGGGAGTAGCGAAGGAGTTGATCGTCGTTCATGGGCAGGCGTGAGCGAGGCGGGCGGACGTTCGTTATTTTAGGCGCGCATGAAAAACGGGCCATCGCGGTCTTCCCGCGATGGCCCGTTGGATGCCGGCCGGCGCTTACTTCGGCGCGGAGGCGGGCTTCGGTGCGGAAGCCGGCTTCGCGGCGCTCGCGCCCGATGCCTTCGAGCTGGCGGCAGCCTTGGCGGCCGGGCTCTTCGTCGTGCTCTCGGCGAGCAGCGACTTCGATTCCTGGACCGGCTTGCCTTCGAGCTTGTTGAGCGCCTGCTGCATCATGAAGTCGTCGGCGCTGCCGAACTCGATCGGCTTGCGATCGCGATCCTTCTGGCGCTGCTCCGGCGTCTTCTTGTCGTTCTGCTCCTCGAGAATGCGCAGCTGATCCAGCCGGCGCTGCTCGCGCTCTTCCTGTTCCTTCTTCTCGTTCGGATCCTGCGTGTTCGCGAGGTGGTTCGTGTAGTCGACCTCGCGCGTCACGAGCACGTCGTCCGGATCGCCGTCCGCGTACTGATCGACCGGCACGTCCGGCGTGATGCCCTTGTTCTGGATCGAACGGCCGCTCGGCGTGTAGTAGTACGCGGTGGTCAGGCGCAGCGCGGTGTCGGCCGTCATCGGGCGGACCGTCTGCACCGAACCCTTGCCGAACGTCGTCTTGCCCATGATCTGCGCGCGCTTGGAATCCTGCAGCGCACCGGCGACGATTTCCGACGCGGACGCCGAATACGCGTTCGTCAGCACGATCATCGGCACGGTCTTGAAGATGGGCGGCAGGTTCTTCAGCGGATCGCCGTCGAAGGACGGCAGGCGATAATTGTCGTACGTATCGCGGTAGACCTGCTTCGAATCCGGGATCTGGCCGTTGGTCGACACGACGACCGAGTCCGGCGGCAGGAACGCGCCGGCCACGCCCACCGCGCTCTGCAGCAGGCCACCGCCGTTGTTGCGCAGGTCGAGGATCAGGCCCTTCAGGTTCGGCTGCTGGCGCGCGATGTCCTGCAGCTTCTGCGCGAGATCGGGCGTCGTGCGCTCCTGGAAGCTCGTGATGCGGATGTACGCGTAGCCCGGATCGAGCATCTTCATCTTCACGCTCTGGACCTTGATGATCGCGCGCGTGACGGTGACCGGGAACGTGCGGTCGTCGCTCTTGCGGAAGATCGTGAGCGTGACCTTGGTGCCCGGCTCGCCGCGCATCTGCTTGACGGCCTTGTCGAGCGTCATGCCGCGCACCGGCTTGTCGTTGATGCGCGTGATCAGGTCGCCCGGACGGATGCCGGCGCGGAACGCGGGGGTGTCCTCGATCGGCGAGATCACCTTGACGAGGCCGTCTTCCTGCGAGATCTCGATGCCGAGGCCCGCGAAGCGGCCCTTCGTCTGTTCCTGCAGCTCGTCATAGTCGGTCTTGTCGAGGAACGACGAGTGCGGGTCGAGGCTCGATACCATGCCCTTGATCGCGGCCGTCAGCAGCTTCTTGTCGTCGACCGGTTCGACGTATTCGCGCTTGATCTGCCCGAATACTTCCGCGAACAGGCGGAGCTGGTCGAGGGGAAGCGGCGCCGTGGCGGTCTGCTCGGCCGATGCGGAAACCTGCAGCGTGGCGAACACGCCCGTGGCGAGGCCCGCGGCAATCAGGCCGATGTTCTTCAAATTCATTCGCATAGAGAGTCTGTTGCGGTCGGGAAGCGCGTGGCGGTGGCGGGGATGTAGCGGACAAGTATAACTGTTCGTCCGATTACTCAGTGGAACGGCGCGAAAAGCGTCGAAAAGGCCGCTGAGGGCCCGGCCGGGGCGCCGCCGGGCGCGCTGCGGGGTTCGAAAGCGGGTTCGACCACGGCAGGGCCGGGAAGGTTCGCGCGGCGTGCGGGCCGAGGCCGGGCCCGCACGCCGCGCCGGACCGCCGCCGGCCGCCGCACCGGGCGTCAGCCCGCCTTGCCTTGCTTCGCGACGGCGGCCTGCGCCTGCGCGATCGCGTCTTGGTCGCCGAGGTAATAGTGCTTGATCGGCTTCAGGTTCTCGTCGAGTTCATATACGAGCGGCACGCCGTTCGGGATGTTCAGGCCGACGATGTCGCTGTCCGAGATGCCGTCGAGGTACTTGATCAGCGCGCGCAGCGAGTTGCCGTGCGCGGCGATCAGCACCTGCTTGCCGGCGCGCACCGCCGGCGCGATCGACTCGTTCCACAGCGGCAGCACGCGCGCGACCGTGTCCTTCAGGCATTCGGTGAGCGGCAACTGCTCGCGCGGCACCTTCGCGTAGCGCGGGTCGCCGAACGGCGCGCGCTCGTCGGTCGGCTCGAGCGCCGGCGGCGGCGTGTCGTAGCTGCGGCGCCACACGAGCACCTGCTCGTCGCCGAACTTCGCGGCCGTTTCCGCCTTGTTCAGGCCCGACAGCGCGCCGTAGTGGCGCTCGTTCAGGCGCCACGAGTGGACGACCGGCAGGTACATCAGGTCCATCTTGTCCTGCACGTGCCACAGCGTGCGGATCGCGCGCTTGAGCACCGACGTGTACGCGATGTCGAACGTGTAGCCGGCTTCCTTGAGCAACTCGCCGGCCTGGTAGGCCTCGTTGCGACCCTGCTCGGTCAGGTCGACGTCGACCCAGCCGGTGAAGCGGTTTTCCTTGTTCCACGTCGATTCGCCGTGGCGGATGAGAACGAGTTTGTACATGGATCTTGCGGTCGGTAGTGATAGGGAAGCGGGGCGCGTCGCGCGGCACCCGGACCGGGCCCGCCATCGCGCAAGGCGGTTATTTTATAATGGCGGGATTGTCCTCATCCGATTTCTCTTCTTCCGGCGGAATTTCGTGACGTTCTTTACCAATTACACCAACCTGGCCCTTATCGCGATCCTGGTGGTTTCGGGCGGCCTGCTCGCATGGCCCGCACTGCGCCGCGGCCGCGGCGGCCTGTCTGCCGCGGAGGCGACGCAGCTCATCAATCGCCGCAATGCGGTCGTGATCGACGTGCGCGCCGCGTCCGATTTCGCCGCCGGCCACCTGCCGTCGGCGCGTCAGGTCGCGGCGGGCGAGATCGGCGCGAAAATTGCGCAGGTCGCGAAGAACAAGAGCACCCCGGTGCTGCTCGTCTGCCAGAACGGCCAGCAGTCGCAGAAGGCGGCGCGCGAGGTCGAGGCGGCGGGTTACGCCGAGGTGCACGTGCTCGAAGGCGGCGTGGCCGCCTGGCAGCAGGCCGGGATGCCGGTCGTCAAACAAGGAGTGGCGAAGTGAACAAGGTTCTGATGTACAGCACGCAGGTGTGTCCGTATTGCATGCAGGCCGAGCGCCTGCTGAAGCTGCGCGGCGTCGAGCAGATCGAAAAGGTGCTGATCGATCGCGATCCGGCCCGCCGCGAGGAAATGATGACGCGCACGGGGCGCCGCACGGTGCCGCAGATCTATATCGGCGACACGCACGTCGGCGGCTACGACGATCTGTCGAAGCTCGACCGCGAAGGCGGCCTCGTGCCGCTTCTGCAAGCGGCCTGATTAGGGCAGAATGGCCGCCGGCCGCGCCGCGGCTTGGGCGCGCAGGAATCATCCGTGGCGGCCGGCGAACAGCCGGGCCGCCCCGTCACCACTTTTAGGGAAACACCATGTCCGACGTCGAAAACCAACCGTTCTTCAACATCCAGCGCGTCTACCTGAAGGATATGTCGCTCGAGCAGCCGAATTCGCCGGCGATTTTCCTCGAGCAGGACATGCCGTCGGTTGAAGTCGAAGTCGACGTCAAGGCCGACCGCCTCGCGGAAAGCGTGTTCGAAGTCATCGTGTCGGGCACCGTCACCGCGAAGGTGAAGGACAAGGTCGCGTTCCTGATCGAAGCGAAGCAGGCCGGCATTTTCGACATCCGCAACATTCCGGACGAGCAGCTCGATCCGCTCGTCGGCATTGCCTGCCCGACGATCCTGTTCCCGTACCTGCGCTCGAACATCGCCGACGCGATCACGCGTGCCGGCTTCCCGCCGATCCACCTCGCCGAAATCAACTTCCAGGCGCTGTACGAGCAGCGTCTCGCGCAGCTTCAGCAGCAGGCCGGCGCCGCGGCAGGCGCGCCGAATGGCACGACGTTGAACTGACGTTTCACTCGGACCGGTGCTGGGTATGAAAGTAGCCGTTCTCGGCGCCGGTGCCTGGGGCACCGCGCTCGCGGGCCATCTGGCCGCGCGGCACGACACGCTTCTGTGGGCGCGCGACGCCGCGCTCATCGCCGGGCTGCAGGCCCGGCACGAAAATTCCCGCTATCTCGACGGCATCGCGCTGCCTGATGCGCTGCGCTACGACGCCGATCTCGGCGCCGCGCTCGCGCACGGCGCCGCGGACGACGCGCTGTGCGTGATCGCCGCGCCGGTGGCCGGGCTGCGCACGCTGTGCCGCGCGATGCGCGACGCGGGCTGCGTGCCCGCGCACGTCGTCTGGGTCTGCAAGGGCTTCGAGGCCGACACGCACTTGCTGCCGCATCAGGTGATCGCGGCCGAGCTGCCCGAACAGCAGAGCAACGGCGTGCTGTCGGGGCCGAGTTTCGCGCGCGAGGTCGGGCAGTCGCTGCCCGTCGCGTTGACGGTGGCGAGTGCGTCGGCCGAATGCCGCGAGCGCACGCTCGCCGCGTTCCATCACGGCGCGATGCGAATCTATACGGGCGACGACGTGGTCGGCGTCGAGGTCGGCGGCGCGGTGAAGAACGTGCTGGCGATCGCGACCGGCATTTCCGACGGTCTCGGCCTCGGGCTGAACGCGCGCGCCGCGCTGATCACGCGCGGCCTCGCCGAAATGTCGCGGCTCGGCGTGGCGCTCGGCGGCCGCGCGGAAACCTTCACGGGCCTCACGGGCCTCGGCGACCTGATCCTCACCGCGACGGGCGACCTGTCGCGCAACCGCACGGTCGGCCTGCAACTGGCGGCCGGCCGCACGCTGAACGACATCCTCGGCGCGCTCGGCCATGTGGCCGAAGGCGTGCGCTGCGCGCAGGCCGTGCTGGCGCTCGCGCGTGCGCAATCGATCGAAATGCCGATCACGCAAGCCGTGTGCGGCGTGCTGTTCGACGGGATCGCGCCGCGCGACGCCGTCAGCGGCCTGCTGCGCCGCGACGCGCGGGCCGAGTAGCGCGGTACGCACCGCCCGGCACGGTTGCGCCGGGCGCGCGGCGCCAAAGCGGACTACGCTTGAATCGTCTCCGGTGTTCCGCGAGGGTGTCATGCTGCAGATCCATTCCACCACGCTCGATGCACAACTCGTCGACATCACGACGCTCGACGTCGACGCGATCGTCAACGCAGCGAACGGTTCGCTGCTCGGCGGGGGCGGCGTCGACGGCGCGATCCACCGCGCGGCCGGCCCCGGCCTGCTCGCCGAGTGCCGCACGCTCGGCGGCTGCGACACCGGCGACGCGAAGCTCACGCGCGGCCACGGGTTGCCGGCGCGCTACGTGATCCACGCGGTCGGGCCGGTCTGGTACGGCGGCGCACGCGGCGAGGCCGATCTGCTCGCGTCGTGCTACCGGCGCGCGATCGAGTTGGCAGAGGAAGTCGCCGCGACGTCGATCGCGTTTCCAGCGATCAGTTGCGGTATCTACCGCTATCCGGCGCAAGAGGCCGTCGACATCGCGGTCGGTACCGTCGCCGAAATGCTGGCGCAGGCGCCGAACCTCGCACGCGTCGTATTCGCGTGCTTTTCCTCCGACATCTACGACCTGTACCGCGCGCGGCTCGCGCGAACCTGACGCCTTCAGCGCCGCGGGCCGCGCCCGGCGCGCGTCAGGCGCCGCCTTCGAAGCCGGCCTGGCGCCACGCCTCGAACACGACCACCGCGACCGTATTCGACAGGTTCAGGCTGCGGTTGTCCGGCCGCATCGGCAGGCGCACGCGCTGTTCGTTCGGGAAGCGTTCGAGCAGCTCGGCGGGCAGGCCGCGCGTTTCCGAGCCGAACACGAACCAGTCGCCGGGCAGGAACGCGTGATCGTGGAAGCGGCCCGAGCCGCGCGTCGTGAACGCGAACATCCGCGCGGAATCGGGTGCTTCGGCGGCGACGAACGCGTCCCAGTCGCGGTGCACGCGCATCTGCGCATACTCGTGATAGTCGAGGCCGGCGCGGCGCATCCGCGCGTCGTCGAGCGGAAAGCCGAGCGGCTCGATCAGGTGCAGGTGCGCGCCGGTGTTCGCGCACAGGCGGATCACGTTGCCGGTGTTCGGCGGAATTTCGGGGGCGACGAGGACGACGTTGAACATGTTTCGGTTTGGCTGGGCCGGCCGGAGCCGCGCAACGCGCGCAGGCTCCTGGCCGACCGGTTTGTGACGGCCGCTTGTGCGGCGGCCGGCCTCTCTATCTAATTAATCCCTGGCGGTGCGCAGCGCAACCAGATTCGTCACGCGCACGGCGCCCGCCGCCTTCAGCGCCTGCGCGGCCGCCGCGAGCGTCGCGCCGGACGTCATCACGTCGTCGACGAGCGCGATGTGGCGGCCGGCGGCGCGACCTGCCACCGCGAAAGCCGCCATCACGTTGTCGCGCCGTGCGTGCCGGTCGAGCCGCGATTGCGGCGCTGTGTCGGCGACGCGCGCGAGCAAGGCCGCGTCCGCTGGCACGCCGAGCCGGCGCGCGAGCGGACGTGCGATCGCCCACGCCTGGTTGTACCCGCGCGCGACGAGCCGCCGGTGCGACAGCGGCACCGGCGCGACGAGGTCGAAGCCGCGCGCGCCGCGCGTATCGTCGACCAGCCGCGCAAGCCGGGCCGCGAATTCGCCGCCGAGCGCGAGCCGTGCGTGAAACTTCAGGCCGCGCGCGAGCCCGTCGAGCGGCGCGCGGTAATCGGCGAGCGCGAGCGTCGCATCGAACGGCGGCGGCGCGGTGCGGCATGCGTCGCACAGGTACGCGGCCGCGCGGCCGGCGCCGGGTCGGTTGCAACCGGGCGGTCGTGCTTGCCCGACGCCGAGCGGCACCGCGCAAACCTCGCAGCGCAGCCGCGCTTCGTTCCAGTACGCGGCATCGCAGGCGCCGCAAATCACGGTGTGTGACAAATTGCCGCACAGCGCGCAGCGATTGGGCAACGTGACCGAGGCAACGCGCCCGACCAGCGCGCGAACCTGCGACAAAACGACGCGCATCGTGCGCTCGGCGGAACCGCGGACCATCGCAACACTCCTGGCATGCCGCCTCAATGAAGCTTGCGAGGCGAGCGAGTATACTTCGGGCTCTTCGCCAGTGTGCCCGACATGTCCCCAGCTTCGACTTCAACCGGCCGTCCGGCCAATGACGCCAGGCGCCTGCGGCGGATCTTCGACCGCCGTGCCGCCACGTTCGATGCGGTTGCGTTCCTGCCGCGCGAGATTGCGCAGCGGATGAACGAGCGCCTCGAATACATCAAGGTGAGCCCCGCGGCCGTGCTGGATGCGGGCTGCGGCCCGGGCGACGATCTGCCGGCGCTGCGCGCGCGCTTTCCGGAAGCGCCGGTGTTCGGCGTGGACCTGTCCGGCGCGATGCTCGCGCGGGCCGGTCAGCGCGAGGTCGAGCAGACCACCTGGCGCCGCTGGCTGCCGACGTCGCTCGGCCGGGCGCTGGGCCAGCGCGGCCCGCGCGTCGCGCAGGCCGACTTCGCCGCGCTGCCGTTTGCCGGCGGCGCGTTCGACCTGATCTGGTCGAATCTCGCGCTTCACTGGCATTCGCGTCCCGATACCGTCTTTCCCGAATGGCAGCGCGTGCTGCGCGTGAACGGGCTGCTGATGTTCAGCACGCTCGGCCCGGACACGCTGCGCGAGTTGCGCGCGGCCTGCGCGGACGCCGAAGCGGCGCTCGACGTGGCGCCGCCCGCCCCGCGCGTGATCGATTTCGTCGACATGCACGACCTCGGCGACATGCTCGTCGAGAGCGGCTTCGAGATTCCCGTGATGGATCAGGAAGTGCTGACCGTCACCTACCCATCCCCCGATTCCCTGCTCGCCGACGTGCGTCGCTGGGGCGCCTATCCGTTCGGGCGCACGGCGCCGCGGCACGCGACGCGCCGCTTTCGCGCGGCGCTCGGCGACGCGCTGGACGCGCGCCGGCGCGAGGACGGCACGATCCCGCTCACGTTCGAGGTGATCTACGGCCACGCATGGAAGGCCGTGCCGCGCACGACCGCGGAAGGGCACGGCATCGTGCGCATCGAGGACATCGGCAAGGGGCGTCCGAAGAATCGGTAAAGCGGTAAAGAGGGGTTTTGTTATGTCCGAAATTAGCGGCGCAAAGCGGGGTCGAATTGGCGGGAAAAACGGCCGGAAAGCTTGTCGCGCTTGGCTTGGCGGGCGATAGGCGCTTGCTTGTGGATGCCATTGAACCCGCCTATAATGCGTCAGCTTGTCGTCCCGGGGTCCCCGCAATACGGGGCGGCGAGTCCGATGCAGGCATGCATCGCATGCCATTCGCGTGAGGCGGCGATGGAAGCAGCGAGCGTTTTGGCGGAGACGGCGGACAGCGAACCGGTCCTCGAAGACTGGCTGATGAAACGCAACTGTTCGGTGTCGCCACGCCAGTTCGTGCTGTTTTACGTGTCGCTCGCGGGCTTCTCGCTGGCGATCGCGGCGTTGCTGATGTGGAGAGGGGCCTGGCTCGTCATGCCCTTTACCGGCATCGAGTTGCTGGCGGTAGGTGTCGCATTTGCGATCCATGCTCGCCATGCGGTCGATTACGAGCGCATCAGGCTGTTCCCGCACCGGCTCGTGATCGAGCGGATGGATGCGGAGCGGCTCACGCAGATCGAATTCAACCCGCGCTGGGTGCGGGTCGAGCCGGGAGCGACGCCACGCGATCCGATTCGGCTGGTATCGCGCGGGCAGACCGTCGTAATCGGGCAGCATCTCGCGCAGTACAAGCGTGCGCAGTTCGCCGACGAACTGCGCGTGTCGCTCAGGCGCTGCGGCTGACGAGGCGCAGTCATCGGCCGGAACAGGCCGGCGGCTTGCGACGGGGGAGGGTTTGAATGGAAATTTTGGGTAAGGATGCTATGAAAACAATCAAGCGAGCCCTCGCGGGCGTGCTGGCATGCAGCGGATTGCTCTTTGCCGGTGCGGCCCTGGCGGTCGGTGATAGCCCGGGCGGCCCCCGTGTCAACGAGATCAACTTTCAGCCGCCTGTCACGAAGATCGCCGAGGAGCTCTACGATCTCCACACGATGATGCTGATCCTGTGTACGGTGATCTTCGTCGGCGTGTTCGGCGTGATGTTCTATTCGATCTTCGCGCACCGCAAATCCAAGGGCCACAAGGCCGCCAATTTCCATGAAAGCACGACCGTCGAGATCATCTGGACGATCGTGCCGTTCGTCATCGTCGTGCTGATGGCGCTGCCGGCGACGAAGGCCGTCGTCGCGATGAAGGACACGACGAACGCCGATCTCACGATCAAGGTCACCGGCTACCAGTGGAAGTGGGGCTACGACTACGTGAAGGGCCCGGGCGAGGGCATCGGCTTCCTGTCGACGCTGACCACCCCGCGCGACGAAGTGATGGGCAAGAAGCCGATCACCGACACCTATCTGCAGGAAGTCGACAATCCGCTCGTCGTGCCGGTCAACAAGAAGATCCGCATCATCACGACCGCGAACGACGTCGTCCACTCTTGGTACGTGCCCGCGTTCGGCGTGAAGCAGGACGCGATCCCCGGCTTCGTGCGCGACACGTGGTTCAAGGCCGACAAGGTCGGCACGTTCCGCGGCTTCTGTACCGAGCTGTGCGGCAAGGAGCACGCGTACATGCCGGTCGTCGTCGAAGTCCTGTCGGACGACGACTACGCGAAGTGGGTCACCGCGCAGAAGGCCAAGCTGGCCAGCGCGGCGGTCGATCCGAACAAGGTCTACACGATGGCCGAGCTCGTCGCGCACGGCGAGGAAGTCTACAAGGCGAACTGCGCGGCCTGCCACCAGGTGAACGGCAAGGGCGTCGGCGCATTCCCGGCGATCGACGGCAGCCCGATCGCGAACGGCCCGATCGCCGCGCACGTCGAGCGCGTGCTGCACGGCAAGGGCGCGATGCCGTCGTGGGCGTCGCTGTCGGACCTCGACATCGCTTCGGTCGTCACGTACGAACGCAATTCGTGGGGCAACCACAAGAACGACCTGCTGCAGCCGAAGCAAGTGGCTGACGCACGCAACGGCAAGATGCCGGAAGACACGGCGGCCACGGCACCGGCTGAAGCGGCTTCGGCACCGGCGCAAGCCGCGTCGGGCGCGGCCGAGCAACCGGCGGCAGCGGCATCGACCGCGCTGTCGACGATCTACTTCGAGACGGGCAAGAGCGTGCTGCCGGCCGACGCGAAGGCGGCGATCGCCGCCGCGGCCGACTATGCGAAGGCGCATCCGGACGCGAAGCTCGCGCTGTCGGGCTTCACCGACAAGACCGGCTCGGCCGACGCGAACGCTGACCTGGCGAAGCATCGGGCGCAGGCCGTGCGCGATGCGCTGAAGGCAGCAGGCGTGGCGGAAGACCACATTATTCTCAAAAAGCCGGAAACGATCACGGGCGGGGCTGACGCGAAGGAAGCCCGGCGTGTCGAGATCGGCCCGGCGGCTTGACGTGTCGCTGAGTTAGTCGACGTATTCGCATTAGGAGATTCTCATGTCTAGCATCGGGCACGACGTAGCCGCGGACCACGCGCACGACGACCACGCGCACGAAGCCCCGCACGGCTGGCGTCGCTGGCTGTTCGCCACCAACCACAAGGACATCGGTACGCTGTACCTGCTGTTCTCGTTCATCATGTTCCTGTCGGGCGGCGTGATGGCGCTCGGCATCCGTGCCGAGCTGTTCGAGCCGGGCCTGCAGATCATGCGTCCGGAGTTCTTCAACGAACTCACGACGATGCACGGCCTGATCATGGTGTTCGGCGCGATCATGCCGGCGTTCGTCGGCTTCGCGAACTGGATGATTCCGCTGCAGATCGGCGCATCCGACATGGCGTTCGCGCGGATGAACAACTTCAGCTTCTGGCTGCTGCCGGTCGCGGCCGTGCTGCTGGTCGGTTCGTTCTTCGCGCCGGGCGGCGCGACGGCCGCCGGCTGGACGCTGTACGCACCGCTGTCGACGCAGATGGGCCCGGGCATGGACTTCGCGATCTTCGCGGTCCACATCATGGGCGCGTCGTCGATCATGGGCGGGATCAACATCGTCGTGACGATCCTGAACATGCGCGCACCGGGCATGACGCTGATGAAGATGCCGATGTTCGCGTGGACGTGGCTGATCACCGCGTACCTGCTGATCGCCGTGATGCCGGTTCTGGCGGGCGCGATCACGATGGTGCTGTTCGACCGCCACTTCGGCACGTCGTTCTTCAACGCGGCAGGCGGCGGCGACCCCGTGATGTACCAGCACATCTTCTGGTTCTTCGGCCACCCCGAGGTGTACATCATGATTCTGCCGGCGTTCGGGATCGTGTCGCAGGTGATTCCGGCGTTCGCGCGCAAGACGCTGTTCGGCTATAGCTCGATGGTGTACGCGACGGCATCGATCGCGATCCTGTCGTTCATGGTCTGGGCGCACCACATGTTCGCGACGGGCATGCCGGTCACCGGCCAGCTGTTCTTCATGTACGCGACGATGCTGATCGCGGTGCCGACGGGCGTGAAGGTGTTCAACTGGCTCGCGACGATGTGGCGCGGCTCGATGACGTTCGAAACCCCGATGCTGTTCGCGATCGGCTTCCTGTTCGTGTTCACGTTCGGCGGCCTGACGGGCCTGATGCTCGCGATGGCGCCGCTCGACATCCAGTATCACGGCACCTACTTCGTGGTCGCGCACTTCCACTACGTGCTGGTGGCCGGCTCGCTGTTCGCGCTGTTCTCGGGCTGGTACTACTGGGCGCCGAAGTGGACGGGCTGGATGTACAACGAGACGCGCGGCAAGATCCACTTCTGGGCGTCGATGATCTTCTTCAACCTGACGTTCTTCCCGATGCACTTCGTCGGTCTCGCGGGCATGCCGCGCCGCTATGCGGACTACCCGGCGCAGTTCACGGACTTCAACCAGGTGGCGACGATCGGCGCATTCGGCTTCGGCCTCGCGCAGGTGTACTTCCTGTTCGCGGTCGCGCTGCCGGCCTATCGTGGCGGCGGCGAGCTGGAAAAGGCGTCGGACAAGCCGTGGGATGGCGCGACGGGCCTCGAGTGGACGGTGCCGAGCCCGGCTCCGTTCCACACGTTCGAGCAACCGCCGCACGTCGAGTAAGTTTCGCCGAGCGTTCCGCCGCTGCCTGCCGCGCAGGCAGGCGCGGCGGGCGCGGAACTGAAGTTTCAGCGAAGTTTCAGATGACCCGGAATCCATCAGAAAGACGAACGCCCGAGCAGATTCGCGCGGGCAACAAGCGGCTCGGCCTCACCCTGCTCGTCATCGCCGCCGTTTTTTTCATGGGTGTCGTGATCAAGCAGTGGTGGCTGTCCACCCACTGATGCAGTAACTGACGCAGTAGCGAGGAAGTCGTCGTATGTCGAAGCCGGAAGAGGGCGCCGTGGATCGCGCGTTCAATCGTTCGATGCTGGTGAAGCTCTTCGTCGTGGCCGGGCTGATGTTCGGTTTCGGCTTCGCGCTGATCCCGATGTATCGGGCGATCTGCCAGATCACCGGCATCAACAACCTGGTGCAGCGCGATGTCAGCGAGCGCGAGGTGAAGAACTCGCAGGTCGACACCAGCCGCACGGTGTCGGTCGAGTTCGATGCGAACGCGCGCGGGCCGCTCGGGTTCAAGCCGGAGCACAACAGCCTCGACGTGCATCCGGGCGAACTGACGACGATCGTGTACGACGTGACGAACGGGCAGGGCCGGCCGGTCGTGGCGCAGGCAATTCCGAGCTACGCGCCGAAGCAGGCGACGGAATTCTTCAAGAAGATCGAGTGCTTTTGCTTCACGCAGCAGACGCTGACCGCGAACGAGTCGCGCAAGATGCCGGTGGTGTTCGTGATCGACCCGAAATTGCCGAAGGACGTGAAGACGATCACGCTGTCGTACACGTTCTTCGAGCTGAATACCCCGGCCACGCCGGCACCGGCGCAGCGCAGTACGGCGGCGGCGCAGGGTGCGGCGAAGCCGGACGCATGACGAAGGAGACGGGGCGATGACGGAAGTCAAGCGGAGCGGAACGTTCGGTCAGGCGCTGAAAGCGGTGCTGTGGTCGTTCTTCGGGGTGCGCAAGCGGCGCGACCTGGAGGCCGACGCGACGCAGCTCAATCCGCTGCACGTGCTGATCGTCGCGTTGCTCGCGGCCGGCGTGTTCATCGGCGTGCTGATCCTGATCGTGCGTGCGGTCGTGGGTTGAGGGCGCGCGGCTAGTGGCGTGCGGCCACGAAAGAATGCGGTGCGCTGCGCCAAGGCGCGGCGTGCAGGAAAGAGCGGCGGCGGTCTCGCCGCGCAAGAAATAAAGCCGGAGCGGTTTCCGGTACACAAATTGGACTGAAGTGGAGAATCAAGCATGAGCGGTCAAAACCAGACCCCGTACTATTTCGTGCCGCATCCGTCGCAGCATCCGATCAGCGCGGCCATCGGCCTGCTGGTCATGCTCGGGTCGACAGCGCTGTGGATCAACGGTCACGACTGGGCGCCGTTTACGGCGCTGCTCGGCCTGCTGTGGTTGCTCTTCACGCTGTATCACTGGTTCGGCGACGCGATCGCCGAATCGGAAGGCGGTCAATACGGCAAGAACGTCGACAAGTCGTACCGCTGGAGCATGAGCTGGTTCATCTTCTCGGAAGTCATGTTCTTCGGCGCGTTCTTCGGCGCGCTGTTCTATGCGCGTGAAATCGCGCTGCACCAGCTCGGCAGCCTCGACTACAAGCTGATCTGGCCGGATTTCTCCGCCGTGTGGCCGAACGAAGGCCCCGCCGCGCTCGCCGGTCACTTCAAGACGATGGGCCCGTGGCCGATCCCGACGCTGAACACCGCGTTCCTGCTGTCGTCGGGCGTGACGCTGACGATTTCGCACCACGCGCTGCGCGACGATCATCGCAAGAAGGCGATCGCATGGCTGGCCGCGACGCTCGTGTTCGGTATCTGCTTCCTGTTCCTGCAGGGCTTCGAGTACTACCACGCGTACAACGAACTGAACCTGACGCTGAACTCGGGCGTGTACGGTTCGACGTTCTTCCTGCTGACCGGCTTCCACGGCTTCCACGTGTTCCTCGGCGGCACGATGCTCGCGGTGGTGCTGGTGCGGATGATCCGCGGCCACTTCAAGCCCGATCATCACTTCGCATTCGAAGGCGCCGCGTGGTACTGGCACTTCGTCGACGTCGTCTGGCTCGGCCTGTACGTCGTCGTCTACTGGCTGTAAATGGAAAAACGGCCCGCGCAGCGATGCGCGGGCCGTTTTCATTGGTGTCGCGGGCGCGGCGGCGACGCTGCGAGCGACATCACCCTGGCGCCGCCGCGACTCAGTCAGGCGGCGCTTTTACTTGGTGGCGCGGCCGTGCGGCTAAATGTCACAGCGGCGGCGCGGCGACGGCATCAACGTCCGATCGGCAAACCGGTCGAATGGATCCAGCCCATCCAGTTCGCGAACAGGATGAGCAGGAACAGCGACACCGACAGCCCGACGCGGGTGGCGAGCGACCAGACCATGCGCTTCGTATGGCCGCGGTCGTGCATCATGAAGTAGAGCGCCGAGCCCATGCTGGTAATGATGAGGACGAAGGCGATGGGAACGAGTATGTGCATGACGCGAACCGGACGACGGCAATTCGAAAGGAAGAGGATAATTATCGCACTTCGCTTTCGCGAACGCGCCGGGTGGGCCGCATGATGAAGATCCGCTGGCTGCCTGCGCTGCTGATCCTCGTCGTCGTGGCCGTCACGATCCGGCTCGGTTTCTGGCAGCGCGACCGCGCGCACCAGAAGGAAGCGCTGCAGGCGAACATCGCGCGCTACGAGCAGGCGGCGCCGGTCGACCTCGGCGCGCAGCCGGTTCCGCTCGCGTCGATCGAGTTTCATCGCGTACGGGCAAAGGGCCGCTTCCTGCCCGAGCAGGCGGTGTTCCTCGACAATCGGCCGTATAACGACCAGCCGGGTTTTTACGTCGTGATGCCGTTTAAACTCACGGGCGGCGGCGTCGTGCTCGTGAACCGCGGCTGGCTGCCGCGCAACATCGTCGATCGCACGGCGATCGAGCCGTTCACGACGCCGGCGGGCGACGTCGAGATCGTCGGCATCGCGCGCGCCGACGCGTCGCGCGCGTTCGAGCTCGGCGAAGGCGGGTCGGCCGCGCACCAGAAGATCCGGCAGAACCTCGACGTCGCCGCGTACGCGAAGGAAACCGGGCTGCCGCTGCAGCCGTTCGTGATCCAGCAGACGAGCGACGACGGCGACAAGCTCGTGCGCGACTGGCCGGCGGCGACGACCGGCGTCGAGCGCAATTACGGTTACATGTTTCAGTGGTGGGCGATGGCGGCGGCCGCGCTCGGCTTCGGCCTGTACGCCGCGCGGCGTGCGGCGAAGAAGTCGGCCGGCGCGTGAGCGTCATGCCAGGACGCGGCGCCGGCGCCGCGGGTTCGTTTCGAGAGGTCTGATTTGTCCATGCAATCTTCCCGTCAGGGTCCGGCCGCCGCGCCGATCTCGCCCGCGGCCCGCAAGCGCGGCCGCTGGATGCTCGTGCTGCTCGGTCTCGTGTGCGCCGCGCCGATGATCGCGTCGTATTTCACCTATTACGTGATCAAGCCGAAGGGCGGATCGACGAACTACGGCACGCTGATCGAGCCGCAGCGCCCGATCCCGGCCGATCTGCAGGTGACCGACGAGACCGGCAAGACGGTGCCGCTGTCGTCGCTGCGCGGGGTCTGGCTGTTCGTGATGACCGACCGCAGCGCGTGCGACGACGCGTGCGCGAAGAAGCTCTATTTCATGCGCCAGATCCGCGTCACGCAGGCGGGCGAACGGCACCGGATCACGATGGTGTGGCTGCGCAGCGATGCGGGCGCGGTGCCGCAGAAGGTGCTGGACGCGTATCCGGACACGCGCCGGTTCGTCGCCGATCCGGCCGCGGTGGCCGCGTGGCTGCCGGCCGATGCCGGCACGAAGGACAGCGACCACATCTACATGGTCGACCCGAACGGCAACCTGATGATGCGTTTTCCGAAAGACCCGAATCCCAGCAAGATCAAGTCGGACGTGACGAAGCTGCTGAAGTGGTCGAGCATCGGTTAAGGCGAGAGAACGAGGCACCATTCCGATGTCGTATCTACTGCAACTCGGCCTGATCGGCTTCTGCATCGCGCTGCTGCCGCTGTCGTACGTGTGGGTGAAGGCCGACGACAATAAATTCCGCAAGCTCGTGTGGATCACCACGTTCCTGACCCTCGACCTGGTGATGTTCGGCGGCTTCACGCGGCTGACCGACTCGGGCCTCGGCTGCCCCGACTGGCCCGGCTGCTACGGCACGTCGTCGCCGTTCATCGCGCACGCGGCGATCACGGCCGCGCACCAGGCGATGCCGACCGGGCCCGTCAGCATGACGAAGGCGTGGATCGAGATGATCCACCGCTATTTCGCGATGGCGATCGGCGTGCTGATCATCGCGCAGGTGGCGATCGCGTGGGCCGCGCGGCTGCGCCGCCGCCCGCTGCACGTGTCGCCGTGGTGGCCGACGAGCCTCTTGCTGCTGATTCTCGTGCAGGGCGCGTTCGGCGCATGGACGGTCACGATGAAGCTGCAGCCGGTGATCGTCACGATCCACCTGCTGCTCGGCCTCACGCTGCTCGGCACGCTCGGCTGGCTCGCGGCGCGGCAGACGCCGCTGCCGTCGCATGACCCGGAGGCCGGGCGTTACCGTGCGGCCGCGCTCGCGGCGCTCGTGCTGCTGGTCGTGCAGATCGCGCTCGGCGGCTGGGTGAGCACCAACTACGCGGTGCTCGCGTGCACCGACTTCCCGACCTGCAACGGGCAGTGGATTCCGCCGATGGACTTCCAGCACGGCTTCCACCTGTGGCGCGCACTCGGGATGACGAAGGACGGCGATGCGATCACGCAGGATGCGCTGGTCGCGATCCACTGGACGCACCGCACGTTCGCGTTCGTCGTGGTCGCCTACCTGGTCGCGTTCGCGCTGAAGATGCGCCGCTTCGAATCGCTGCGGCGGCCCGCGAACGGCGTGCTGCTGGTCGTGCTGCTGCAGTTCGTGACGGGCCTGACCAACATCGTGCTGCAGTGGCCGCTGCCCGTCGCCGTTGCGCACAACGGCGGGGCCGCGATCCTGCTGCTGCTCGTCGTCATGTTAAACTTTCGCATCCTTTCAAGCCGCCCCGGCCGTGTCGCGCAGCCTGCGCGCGACGCCGCCCCGGCGTGACCGTCCCCATGCAAAGCACCCTCTCCCAATCGCCCGGTAGCCGCTTTTCCCAGTACATGGCGCTGACGAAGCCGCGTGTCACGCAGCTCGCGGTGTTCTGCGCGGTGATCGGCATGTTCCTCGCGACGCCGGGCATGGTGCCGTGGCACGTGCTGATCGGCGGTACCGTCGGCATCTGGCTGCTGGCCGGCGCCGCGTTCGCGATCAACTGCCTCGTCGAACAGAAGATCGACGCGATGATGCGCCGCACCGCGTGGCGCCCGTCCGCGCGCGGCGAGATCACGACGCCGCAGATCCTGCTGTTCTCGGCCGTGCTCGGCAGCGTCGGCGCATGGACGCTGTATACGTTCACGAACCCGCTGACGATGTGGCTGACGATCGCGACGTTCGTCGGCTACGCGGTGGTCTACACGCTGCTGCTCAAGCCGATGACGCCGCAGAACATCGTGATCGGCGGTGCGTCGGGCGCGATGCCGCCGGCGCTCGGCTGGGCCGCGGTCACCGGCGCGGTGCCGGGCGACGCGTGGATCCTCGTGCTGATCATCTTCGTGTGGACGCCGCCGCATTTCTGGGTGCTCGCGCTCTATCGCCGCAAGGATTACGAGAACGCGGGGCTGCCGATGCTGCCCGTCACGCACGGCGAGAAGTTCACGCGGCTGCACATCCTGCTCTATACGGTGATCCTGTTCGCGGTCACGATGATGCCGTTCATTTCCGGCATGAGCGGGGCCGTCTACCTGACGAGCGCGGTGCTGCTCGGCGCGGTGTTCCTCGCGTATGCGTGGAAGATCCATCGCGACTATTCGGACGCACTCGCCCGCAAGGCCTTCCGCTACTCGATCGTCTATCTGTCGCTGCTGTTTGTCGCGCTGCTCGTCGATCACTATGCACGCCCGCTGCTCGGCGTGTAACCGCACGGTTTGAACGCAATGCTCCCATCACGGTTCGGGCGCCGCGCGCGCCAAGGCTGGATGCTCGCGTGCGCATTCACGGCAGCGCTGCTGCTCGCCGGATGCGACAACGCGCCGAAATTCCAGAATCTCGACATCACCGGCAACACGCAGTTCGGCAGCGACTTCTCGCTGCCCGATACGACCGGCAAGGTTCGCACGCTCGCCGACTTCAAGGGCAAGGCCGTCGTGATGTTCTTCGGCTATACGCACTGCCCGGACGTGTGCCCGACCACGATGGCCGAGCTGTCCGAAGCGCTGAAGCAGCTCGGGCCCGATGCCGCGAAGCGCGTGCAGGTGCTGTTCGTCACCGTCGATCCGGAACGCGACACGCCGGCGCTGCTCGGCCAGTACGTGCCTGCATTCGATCCGTCGTTCATCGGCTTGCGGCCGGCCGACGAAGCGGCGCTCAAGAAGGTCACGAAGGATTTCCGCGTGTACTACGCGAAGGTGCCCGGCAAGACGCCCGGCAGCTATACGATGGATCACACGGCCGCGAGCTACGTGTTCGACCGCGACGGCAAGCTGCGGCTGTTCGTGCGCGACGGCCAGGGCCCGGCCCCGTGGGTCCACGACCTGAAGCTGCTGGTCGACTGACCGGCAGCCGCCGAGCGCGCGGCCCGGCGTTTCGCGCGACGGCCGTTTCGCGCCGTCACGTTTTCCCTCTCTCTTCGTTGTGCGCATGCGCTGCCCGCCGGGCGGCGCGTCGGCATGCGCGCGTCGCGCCGAAGCCGCGTTACGGCAGCGCCGGCACGTCGAAGCCGGTTGCGGCGCGCGTGATCCGGAATTCCGTCACGCGATAGGTGGCGAGCCCCTCGGTGACGAACGGGTCGGTTTCGAGGATCGCGTCGAGTTCGTCGCGATCGATGCGGGCCGCGAGGATCACGCCGCCTTCGCGCGGCACCTTCGGCCCCGCCGCGATGAAGATGCCCTTGTCGAACTGCAGCTGCAGATACGCGCGGTGGCGTTCGAGCGCGTCGTCGATGCGCTCGAGCGACGCGGTGTAGTGGATGTCGATGACGTACATGGATGGCCCTGGAATGATGCCGGCGCTGCGCGCGCCGGCCGGCCGGTCTTTTTAGCACAGCGGACGCGGGCTGTCGCGTTCGCGCTGCCGCGTGACGGGCGGCGCGAAGGCGGTCGACGAGGGGGCGGCGGCGTGACGGGTATCGGCCGATGAGGCGATGCGTCGACCACAAAGTGCAACTAACGGCCGACTCGTGCATCGGCCGCCAGCACTGCGCTGGTGCATACCCATATGAGCGGGATGTATTTCACTTCCCGCCGATCCTGTGACACCATTTGCCCCTTCCTGCGAGTCCGGGCATACCCGTATCGCGCCCCCTTTCAAGTAAGCAAGAAAGCGAGAAACAGATGAAGCGTCGTAGTCTCCTGAAGGTATTTTCCGTGCTGGCCACCGGTGCCGCGCTGACGCTGTCGGCGGCCGTGCATGCCGAAGACAAGGTGATCAAGGTCGGTACGGTCGCCGGCCCGGATGCGCAAGTGTGGCAAGTCGTGCAGAAGGTCGCGAAGGAGAAGGAAGGCCTGAACGTGAAGGTCATCGAGTTCAACGACTACGTGCAGCCGAACGCGGCGCTCGATTCGGGCGACCTCGACGCGAACAGTTTCCAACATCAGCCCTACCTCGACAGCCAGGTGAAGCAGCGCGGCTACAAGATCGTCAGTGCGGGCCTGACCTACATCTCGCCGATCGGCGTGTATTCGAAGAAGTTCAAGTCGCTGAAGGATCTGCCGCAGGGCGCGAAGCTCGCGGTGCCGAACGATCCGTCGAACGAGAACCGCGCGCTGCTGCTGCTGCAGACGCAAGGCGTGATCAAGCTGAAGGCCGGCGCCGGCACGGGCGGCAACAACGCGACGGTGCTCGACATCGCGGAGAACCCGAAGAAGCTGAAGATCTCCGAACTCGACGCCGCGCAACTGCCGCGCGTACTGTCGGACGTCGACGCGGCCGTGATCAACACGAACTACGCGCTGGCCGCGAACCTGCAGCCGACCAAGGACGCGATCGCGCTCGAAGCGCTGACGAGCCCGTACGCGAACCTGATCGCCGTGCGTGCGAAGGACAAGGATCAGCCGTGGGTGAAGAAACTGGTGAAGGCGTACCAGTCGCCGGAAGTGAGGGAATTCATCAAGAAGCAATTCAAGGGCTCGATGGTCGCGTCGTTCTGAACGCGATCGTTTGATCGAATGAAGGCCTGCACGTGTGCAGGCCTTTTTTTCGTGTGCGAGCGGAATGCTTTTCGAGATGCAGGAGTAGTGTGAAGATTACACGCCGCAATTGCATCGGCGTTCATGGATGAAAGCCGTTTGGTAACGGTTCGACACGTTGGTATGGAACGTGTGCGCGACTGCTCGAATTCGGAATCGCTATGCATTTTCTCTCTCTGGCATCCCGCTGCGCCCCGTCATTGCTCGCGTCGAGCAGAATGACGATTTATTCCGCGTGAGATTCCACCGTCGTTGCGGTGCGATCGGTCAACAGATCGGCCGGGTTTGTCGGCGCGGTAATCGTACGTCTTCGTTAGACTAAAAAACATTTTTAAAAATTACGAACGAGGACGCTGAATGAGTGCTGTCGAGAAATTGAGTGCGGCTTACCATTGCTATGGGATGGTCAATCTGACTGCGGGAGAATTGTTCTTCTGGATCATGGTTGACGAAACGATGAATCAGTTGGGCGTCGATGATGCCGTGTCGGTTGGTATGATCTTGCTGGGTAGAAGTAATTTGCCGACCAGGGCAAAGCCGATCGACGCGATACAGGGGACTTCGCGTGCAAGCAAATACTCAAGAAGAGTTTTTCAAAAGGCTCAATTCCCGTTTGGTTGGAAATTGCCAACACTGGTAGGCGGACCAGTGCGAAATTTGAAAATCAGGCTGGTTAGAAACATCGGAACCTTCGTAGGAAGAACGATCCCAGTGCTTGGTTGGGTGATTCTTGCAAGGGATATTTCTATTATTGCCGGCAAGACGGTGGCTCACTACACTAGAGTTGCAAGGGAGGGGATAGGTTATGGTAGATCTTGAAAAAAGGGTGATTGAGTTTGTGAGGAAAAAGTCCGGATTCTCTATATCATTCATGGCCGATGAGATAACGGAAAGTACCGATTTGGATCTGGACTTGCGTTTTGATGATTGTGAGGTCGAGGATCTGGTGCAAGAGTATTCGGTGAAATTCAATGTTGATATAAGTGGATTCGACATAAAAAAATATTACCCGGAAGACGATTCTTCATTTCTTGACTTGATCAATCCGTTTAAGAAAAAAGTGATCCATCGTGTTCCGGATCTGAATGTTCGAATGCTGATCGCATCGGCAAAAGCGGGACGCTGGCTCTATGACTGACCGCTCACCGAGTTTGTCCACGACCTGACGGGGGCGCTGTGCGGCGTTGCTGCAAACAGCGCGCAGCCTCTTTTTTCGTAGCGATGCACGTAAAGGCGGGCGACCGCGCGACGTTCAGCGCGCCGCTCACATCTCGCCGCGCCGCGAGCAGATCGACATGATCTGCTGGATCGCGTAGTTGTCGCGCACGCCCGGCAGCGACTGCACGACGCATTCGTGAAAGCGCCGTTCGCGCGGCAGCAGCATCGCGTTGTTGCGGTACAGCGCGTCGCACGAGCGCTGGATCAGTTGCGCGGCGGCGCCGTTGCGGCTCTCGCGCAGCGCATTGAGCATGCAGTCGTCGTATTGCGCGCTGCCGTCGGTCAGCGCGAAGGCGGCTCCCGGCAGCGCCAGCGCGACGGCCGCGCATGCGATCGAACGAATCATTCGTTTCAAGTCCCCCTCCGATGGTGTGGGTCGGGTCGGCGGACAGCATAACGTAAAGCGGTCGGCGCGGCTGACGCGTTGCGGGAGGTGCGAGGCGCGATGCGGGCCGGCGCGCCATGACATGACGGGCGCGCCGGCTTCTGCCTGTTTTCCTCCGACGAAACCCGGTTTTACACCGGTGCTGTGCGACGCGCGCGCATTGCCATATACTGTATATCCATACAGCTTTGGGTGGCGTCATGCTCGCATCCTCCATTGCTCCCGAATCGCTTCATCCGTCCCTTTGGCGCGGCTCGCAACTCGCGCGCGGCGGTCCCCGCACGATCGAAACCGGCTTCGCGCCGCTGTCGGCCGAACTGCCGGGCGGCGGCTGGCCGGTCGGCGGCCTCGTCGAACTGCTGGCCGCGCAGCCGGGTTGCGGCGAGATGCGGCTGCTCGCGCCCGCGCTCGCCCGCGCCGTCAGCGCGCGGCGGCCGCTCGCGCTCGTCGCGCCGCCGCAGTCGCCGCATGCCACCGCGCTCGCGAGTCTCGGCGTGCCGGCCGACACGCTGCTGTGGCTGCGCGCCGGGAGCCGCACCGATGCGCTGTGGGCCGCCGAGCAGGCGCTCAAGACCGGCTGTTGCGGCGCGCTGCTGCTCTGGCAGGACGCGCGGCCCGATGCGCTGCGGCGCCTGCATCTCGCGGCCGCGCGCACCGGCGACACGCTGTTCGTGATGCTGCGCCCGCTGTCGGCCGCGCGGCAGCCGTCGCCGGCCGTGCTGCGCGTCGCGCTGTATCCGGTGCCGGGCGGCGTGTCGCTCGACATCGTCAAGCGTCGCGGGCCCGCGCGCAGCGAGCCGCTCGTGCTCGATTTGCCGTCGCCCATCGTGGAGAGCCGCTATGCGCGTCTTGCTCGGCATCCATCTGCCGCGCCTGCCGCTCGACGTGTGCGCCCCGCCGCCGTCTGACGCAGCGGCCGGCGAGGCCGGCTGTGCGGTGCTCGAGCAGGGTGTCGTGCTGATCGCCGATGCGGCCGCGCGCCGGCAGGGCGTGCGCGCGGGCATGAAGCGCGGCGGCGTGCTCACGCTCGCGCCCGCGACGCAGCTCGTCGAACGCGATCCCGCCCGCGAAGCCGATGCGCTGCGCGCGGTCGCGCTCGCGCTGCTGCGCTTCTCGCCGTGCGTCGCGCTCGACGACGAAGCGACGTTGATCGTCGACGTCGGCCCGAGCCTGCGCCTGTTCGGCGGGCTGCCGTCGCTGTGCCGCCAGGTGCGGGCGACGCTCGCGGCGCTCGGCTATGCGGCGCGCCTGTCCGCCGCGCCGACCGGTCGCGGCGCGTGGCTACTCGCGCGCACGTCGGCGCGCTCGCGCATCCGGCGCCGCGTCGCGCGTCACGCGTCGCTCGTTTGCACGCTCGATCGGCTGCCCTGTGTGCTGCTGCCCGACGCGCGTCCGTATGCCGGCTGGCTCGACGGCCTCGGCTGCCGCACGCTCGCCGATCTGCGCCGCCTGCCGCGCGCGGGGCTGCAGCGGCGCTGCGGTCCCGCGTTGCTGGCCGCGCTCGATCGTGCGTACGGTGAAGCGGTCGAGCCGCTCGCGTGGATGGCGGTGCCGCCCGTGTTCGACGTGCGGCTCGAATTGCCGGAACGCGTCGAATACGCGGAAGCCGTGTTGTTCGCCGCACGGCGGCTCGTCGTGCAGCTGTGCGGCTGGCTGGCCGCGCGGCAACTGTCGCTGGCCGCGATGACGTTCGATCTCGAACACGAGCGCGGCCGCCAGGCCGTGCCGCCGACGCCGCTCGAGCTGGCGTTCGCCGCCCCCGTGCGCGACGAAGCGCATTTCATGCGGCTGCTCGGCGAGCGGCTCGCGCGCGTCGAGTTGCCGGCCGCGGTGATCGCGGTGCGGCTGAAGGCCACGCGCGTCGAATCGGTCGCGCCGCCGGCCGACGATCTTTTCCCCGAGCCGGGCGGTACGCGGGAAACCCGCGAGCGGTTGCTCGAACTGCTGGTCGCGCGGCTCGGCGCGGACAACGTATTGCGCGCGGCCCCTGTCGCCGATTACCGGCCCGAGGCCGCGAACCGCTGGCTGCCGCTCGATGCGCAAGCCGGCAAGTCTGCTGTCGTGCCGCTCGCCGCGCCGCCGCGGCCCGCCTGGTTGCTCGCCGAGCCGCTGCCGCTTCTGATGCGCGGCGAGCGGCCGGTATTTCATACGCCGCTGCGGATGATGTCGTCGGCCGAGCGAATCGAAGCCGGGTGGTTCGACGGGCAGTTGATCGCACGCGATTACCACGTCGCGCAGGACGAGGAAGGCGCGTGCTACTGGGTATTCAAGGAGCGGACGAGCAGTCAGGCTGCCCCGCGCTGGTTCCTGCACGGTTTGTTCGGGTGAACGGAGATGGTTGCGGAATTCAGTTTGCTGCCCGATTACGCGGAGTTGTTCTGCCGCTCGAATTTTTCGTTCCTGCATGGCGCGTCGCATGCGGACGAACTGGTCGAGCGTGCGGCGGAACTCGGCTATCGCGGGATCGCGATCACCGACGAATGCTCGCTCGCCGGCGCGCCGCGCATGCATGTCGCCGCGAAAGCGAAAGGGCTGCCGCTCGTCATCGGTTCGTATTTCGACGTCACGCCGGACGACGTCGCGCCCGGCCACGATCCGGGCCCCGGTGCGTTCGGGCTCGTGTTGCTCGCCCGGAATCGCGAAGGGTACGGCAACCTGGCCGAGTTGATTTCGTGGCGGCGGATGGAGGCGCCGAAGGGAACGTACCGGCTGACGCCGCGAATGTTGTCGAGGCCGCCTGAGCAATTCGCCCATCTGCGCGGGATGCCCGATTGCTTCGCGATCCTCGTGCCCGCGTATCCGGTGCGGGCGGACGTGCTCGACGCACAGGTCGCATGGTTTCGCGCGACGTTCGGCGAGCGCGCGCGGCTCGGGCTCGTGCAGTTGCAGCGCGCGCTCGACGGCGCGCAGCGCGACGAGATTCGCGAGGCCGGCGAGCGGCGCGGCGTGCGGATCGTCGCGCTCGGCGACGTGACGATGCACCGGCGTTCGTGCAAGGCGTTGCAGGACGTGATGACGGCGATCCGTGTCGGCATGCCGGTGGCCGAGTGCGGCTATGCGCTCGCGCCGAATGCGGAGCAGCATCTGCGTTTGCGGAAGCGAATCGCAGCGCTGTTTTCGCCGAACGAGATGGCGGAGACGTGCGCGATTCTCGATGCGTGTCATTTCGAACTCGACGAGTTGAAGTATGAATATCCGCTCGAACTCGTACCGCGCGGACACACGCCGACCAGTTACTTGAGGCAGGAGACGTGGGCAGGTGTCGCTCGACGCTACTGGAATGGCGTGCCGGAGAAAGTGGCGAAGCAGATCCGCCATGAACTCGGCCTGATCGCCAAAATGAAGTACGAACCGTTCTTCCTGACCGTCTACGACATCGTCAAATACGCGCGCAGTCAGAACATCCTGTGCCAGGGCCGCGGCTCGGCCGCGAACTCGGTCGTCTGCTATTGCCTCGGCATCACCGAAGTGAATCCCGACCAGAGCACGATGCTGTTCGAGCGCTTCATCAGCGTGGAACGCGGCGAGCCGCCCGACATCGACGTCGATTTCGAGCATCAGCGCCGGGAAGAGGTGATCCAGCACATCTACGAAAAATACGGGCACGACCGCGCCGCGCTCGCGGCCGCCGTCTCGACGTATCGCCCGCGCGGCGTGCTGCGCGAAACCGGCAAGGCGCTCGGCGTCGATCCGATGCTGGTCGATCGGATCGCGAAGGGGCATCGCTGGTTCGACGGCAGCCGCGATCTGCTGCAGCAATTCGCGTCGACCGGGCTCGATCCGGCGACGCCCATTATCAAGACATGGGCCGAACTGGCGGGGCGCCTGCTCAATTTCCCGCGTCACCTGTCGCAGCACTCGGGCGGCTTCGTGATCAGCCGCGGCAAGCTCACGCGGCTCGTGCCGGTCGAGAACGCGGCGATGGACGGGCGGCGCGTGATCCAGTGGGACAAGGACGATCTCGAAGCGCTCGGGCTGATGAAGGTCGACGTGCTCGCGCTCGGCATGCTGTCGGCGCTGCATCGCGCGTTCGACCTGCGCACCGCGTGGCGTGGCCCAGCGAAGGACGGCAAGCCATTCACGTTGAAACACATTCCGCAGGAGGACGAAGCAACTTACGACATGATCTGCCGTGCCGATACGGTCGGCGTGTTCCAGATCGAGTCGCGCGCGCAGATGTCGATGCTGCCAAGGCTGCGGCCGCGCAACTACTACGACCTCGTCGTCCAGGTGTCGATCGTGCGTCCCGGGCCGATCCAGGGCGGCGCGGTGCATCCGTACCTGAAGCGGCGCAGGATCGTGGCCGGCGAAGAGAAGGGCGAGGTCACGTATCCGAGCGACGCGCTCAAGGCCGTGCTCGAACGCACGCTCGGCGTGCCGATCTTCCAGGAACAGGTGATGCAGATCGCGATCGTCGCGGCGGGCTTCACGCCTGGCGAGGCCGACGCGTTGCGCCGGGCGATGGCCGCATGGAAGCGCAAGGGCAACCTCGAGAAGTATTACGGCAAGATCGTCGACGGGATGCTCAAACGGAACTACACACGCGAATTCGCCGAGCAGATCTTCGAGCAGATCAAGGGCTTCGGCGAATACGGCTTCCCCGAAAGCCATGCGGCCAGCTTCGCGAAACTCGCGTACGCGAGCAGCTGGCTCAAATGTCACGAGCCCGCGATCTTTCTCGCCGCGCTGCTGAACAGCCAGCCGATGGGCTTCTATCCGCCGTCGCAACTCGTGCAGGACGCGAAGCGTCATCGCGTGAAGGTGCTGCCGATCGACGTCACGCAAAGCAATTGGGAAGCCGCGCTCGAAGCGCAGCCCGATCAGCCGCCGCCGCACGGCCAGCCCGCGGTGCGGCTCGGCCTGTCGCTCGTGCGCGGCCTGGGCGAAGCGGCCGCGCGGCGTATCGAAGCCGCGCGCGTCGCCGGCCCGTTCGACAACGTCGACACCCTCGCGCGCCGCGCGCAGCTCGAACGGCGCGATCTCGAAGCGCTGGCCGCCGCGAACGCGCTCGCAACGCTCGCCGGCCATCGCCGCGATGCGTTGTGGCAGGCCGTCGCCGCGGCGCCGGAGCGCGATCTGCTCGCCGCCGCGCCGATCGACGAGGGGGAGCAGCCCGCGTTCGACGCGCCGTCGGAAGCCGACGACATCCTCGCCGACTATCACACCACCGGCCTCACGCTGAACCGCCACCCGGTCGCGCTGCTGCGGCCGGCGTTGCGCGCGCAGCGGCTGTCGTCCGCGGCCGAGCTGCGCGACCGCCCCGACGGCCGGCTCGCACGCGCATGCGGGCTCGTGATCGCACGGCAGATGCCGGGCACCGCGAAGGGCGTGATGTTCATGACGCTCGAAGACGAAACGGGCTGCGTGAACGTGATCGTCCGGCCCGAGCTGCTCGCGCGGCAGCGCCGCGAAACGCTCGATTCGCGGCTGCTCGCGGCGTCCGGCGTGTGGCAGGTCGTCAGCGACGTGCGGCACCTCGTCGCGCAGCATTTCGAGGATCTGACGCCGCTGCTCGGCGGCTTGCGCACGTCGAGCCGCGAATTCCACTGACGCCTGCATCGCGCCGGCCTGCTCATCGGTGCATACCAGTTGGCTCAACTGGTTCTATTCCGGTCTCATATTCACGCCCGAAATCCGGCCGAACCCTGCACTGGAACCGTCCCTTTGCATACCACTTCGGGTAAATCCCTATCCCACACTGCATTGTAAACAAAGGCTTTGTCGGTACTAAAACGCTTGCCGCGCAAGGCTTTCGGCGATTTCCGCGAGGCTAATACCAGTTCGTTGACTGGTATTATTGTGGTTATATAATGCGTTCACTTTCGACGGTCCGAGATCGTCGTCCGACACCGGAGGCACATGGAAACCGGCTGGTCCGAACTGGCGCCCGATCCCCTCGACGACACGCCGCTCTATCTGCAGCTCGCCCGCAATCTGGCGAGCGCGATCCATGCCGGCGCGTGGCGGGCCGGCGAGGCGCTGCCGTCGGAGCGGCTGCTGTCGGTGTCGGTCGGCGTATCACGGATCACCGCGCGGCGTGCGCTCGCGCTGCTGGTCGAGCAGGGCCTGATCAAGCGGGCGCGCGGCGCGGGCAGTTTCATCACGCCGCGTGTCGCCGATCCGCTGTCGCGGCTCGTCGGCTTCACCGCGAAGATGCAGCAGCGCGGCTTCGTGCCCGATTCGGTGTGGCTGTCGCGCACGCTGCGCGCCGCGAGCCGCGACGAGCTCACGCATCTCGGCCTCGCGCCCGGCGCGACGGTCGCGCGGCTCGAACGGCTGCGCCGCGCGGACGGCATCGTGATGGCCGTCGAGCATTCGACGCTGCCGGCCGCGGTGGTGCCCGATCCGCAGGCGCTCGGCGCGTCGCTGTACGAATACCTGGAGGCGCGCGGCATGACCGTCGTGCGCGCGTTGCAGCACTTTCGCGCCGCGAACGCGACGCATGCGATCGCGAAATGGATGGCGGTGAAGCCGGGCTCGGCGCTGCTGGTGATCACGCGCATCGGCTACGGCGCCGATCAGCGCGCGATCGAAGTGACCGAAACGTATTGCCGCGACGATTACTACGACTTCGTCGCCGAACTGAAACGCTGACGCGCGAGACTGCCCGCGCATCCCGCGCGATCGCGATGGAACGCAATCGCGCGCAATGAATCGCAACGGATTGGCCAATCACGACGCGCACGCCCGCGTCACCCGATCATCAAGAGAACGTCATGCTGACTGGCAACATCCTCACCTCCGACGGCTGGATTCACGGCTCGCTCGATAGCGAGAACGGCCGCATCACCACGCTCGACGGCACGCCCGTCGATCCCGCGACGAACGACGCGCCGTACATCCTGCCCGGCTTCATCGACCTGCACGTGCATGGCGGCGGCGGCGCCGACGTGATGGAAGGCGGCGACGCGATCGAGACGATCGTCCGCACGCACGCGCAATTCGGCACGACGAGCCTGCTCGCGACGACGATGACCGCGCCGCGCGACGAACTGATGGAGGTCGTCGCGAACCTCGGCACCGTCGCGCGCACCCGCACGCCCGGCGGCGCGCGCGTGCTCGGCGTGCATCTCGAAGGCCCGTACATCAACCCCGGCAAGCTCGGCGCGCAGCCGGACGCGGCCGTGTCGGCCGTGCTCGACGAGGTGCTGAAGTACCTGTCGATCGCGCCGATCCGCGTCGTCACGCTCGCGCCGGAAATCGCGGGCCACATCGAGATCATCGGCGAAATGGCCGCGCGCGGCGTGCGCGTGCAGCTCGGCCACTCGCTCGCGACCTATGACGACGCGGTCGCCGCGCTCAAGCACGGCGCGTGCGGCTTCACGCACCTGTTCAATGCGATGTCGCCGCTGCATCACCGCAACCCGGGCCTCGTCGGCGCGGCGCTCGCGCATGCCGAGTACGCGGAAATCATCCCCGACCTGCTGCACGTGCATCCGGGCGCGATCCGTGCGGCGCTGCGCGCGATCCCGCGCCTGTACGTCGTGACCGACAGCACGTCCGCCACCGGCATGCCCGACGGCGAATACCGGCTCGGCAGCCAGCACGTGACGAAGTGCCTCGGCGGCGTGCGGCTCGCCGACGGCACGCTCGCCGGCAGCACGCTGACGATGGACCAGGCGCTGCGCAACCTCGTGTCGCTCGGCCTGCCGATCGCCGACGTGTCGAACCGGATGTCGCGCTACGCGGCCGACTACCTCGGCATCGCCGATCGCGGCCGCCTCGAGCGCGGCGCATGGGCCGACCTCGCGGTGTTCGATCGCGACCTGAACCTCACCGCGACCTACGTCGAAGGAGAATCGATTGTCGAATATGCTTAAGGAAGCGCGCGAGTCCGCCCAGGTCGTCGCCGCGCAACTCGCCGACACCGCGCGCGTCGAAGCGCTCGCCGGCCAATTGCTCGATCACCCGCCGGCCGTCGCGCTGACGGTCGCGCGCGGCAGCTCGGATCACGCCGCCAGCTATTTCGCGAGCCTGACGATGAGCCGCCTCGGCGTGCCGGTCGCGTCGCTGCCGATGTCGGTGGCCACGCTGCAGCAGGCGCCGCTGAAGGTGCAGGACCAGCTCGCGCTCGCGTTCTCGCAGTCGGGCAAGAGCCCCGATCTCGTCAACACGATGGCTGCGCTGCGCGAAGCCGGCGCGCGCACCGTCGCCGCCGTGAACGTGCTGCCGTCGCCGCTCGCCGACGCATGCGAGCACCAGTTGCCGCTGCTGGCCGGCCCCGAGCTGTCGGTCGCCGCGACCAAGAGCTATATCGCGATGCTGTCGCTGTCCGCGCAGATCGTCGCGTACTGGCAGCGCGACGCCGCGCTGATCACCGCGTTGCGCGGCTTGCCCGACGTGCTCGCGCAAGCCGGCCGGCTCGACTGGTCGCAGGCCGTCGCCGCGCTCGCGGGCGTCGAGCGGATGATCGTGATCGGTCGCGGCCTCGGCCTCGCGATCGCGCAGGAAGCCGCGCTGAAGCTGAAGGAAACGTCCGGCATCCAGGCCGAGGCATTCTCGAGCGCCGAAGTCCGTCACGGCCCGATGGAGCTGATCGACCGCGACTATCCGCTGCTCGTGTTCGCGCCGCCCGGCCCCGAGCAGGCCGGCCTGCTGCAGTTGGCCGCGGACATGCGCGCACGCGGCGCCGCCGTGCTGCTCGCGGCGCCCGCCGGCACGCCCGGCGTATCGACGCCCGGCGTATCGGGCACCGTGCTGCCGCTCGCGCAGTCGGCCCATTCGGCGCTCGACCCGATCGCCGCCATTCTTTCGTTCTACGTGATGGCGGCGGATCTCGCCGTCGCGCGCGGCCGCAATCCCGACACGCCGCGTCACCTGAACAAAGTCACCGAAACGCACTGATAGTCGAGAAAGCCGATGAGACGCGCCGAGGAATCCCAGTTGAAGAGCCCCAACCACGATCAGATCGTCCTGCTTAGCCCGTTGACGGGGCCGATCGTTCCGCTGGCCGACGTGCCCGATCCGGTGTTCTCCGGCGGGATGTTCGGCGACGGCATCGGCATCGACCCGCTCGAAGGCCGGCTCGTCGCGCCGTGCGCGGGCGTCGTGTCGCATCTCGCACGCACCGGCCACGCGGTGACGATCACGACGCCGCAAGGCGCGGAAGTGCTGCTGCACATCGGCATCGACACCGTCGAGCTGAACGGGCAGGGCTTCGTCGCGCACGTCGAAGCCGGCGCGCGCGTCGAAGCCGGCGCGCTGTTGATCGAGTTCGATCAGGATGCGGTGGCGCGCCACGCGCATTCGCTCGTGTCGGTGATCGCGATCGCGAATTCCGACGCATTCGAGGTGGTCGATCGCGCGAGTGGTTTCGCGACCGCCGGCGAGACCCCGCTGCTCACGCTACGCGGCAAGGGCGAAGCCGCCGCGCAGGCGGCGCAGGCCGGCGCGGCCGCGCACCACGAAGTGCGCCGCGAGATCGTGCTCGCGCAGCCGGGCGGCCTGCATGCGCGGCCGGCCGCACGGGCGCGTGAAGCCGCGCGCGGGTTCGATGCGAGCGTCGACGTGCTGTTCGACGGCCGCAAGGCGTCGATCGCGAGCGTCGTCGGCCTGCTCGGTCTTGGCGCCGGCGAAGGCGCGACGGTCGAACTGGTCGGCCGCGGCGCGCAGGCACAACAGGCCGTCGATGCGGTCGAGCGCGAGCTGCTGCACGAGGCGCACGGCGAAGTGGAAGAAAAGCCGGCGCGGCTGCGGTCGCCCGCACCACAGACGGTCGCGCGCAATTCCGGCGCGCCGCTGGACCCGAACACGCTCGCCGGCGTGTGCGCCGCGCCCGGCATCGCGGTCGGCACGCTGGTGCGTCTCGACGATGCGGACATCGTCCCGCCCGAGCAGGCGTCCGGCACGCCGGCCGCGGAAAGCCGCCGCCTCGACCAGGCGCTGAAGGCGGTCGACGCCGAGCTCGGCGAAACGGTGCGCAACGCATCGGCGCGCGGCGCGGTCGGCGAAGCGGGCATCTTCGCGGTGCATCGCGTGCTGCTGGAAGACCCGACGCTCGTCGACGCGGCGCGCGACCTGATCAGCCTCGGCAAGGGCGCGGGCTTCGCGTGGCGCGCGACGATCCGCACGCAGATCGACACGCTGTCGAAGCTCGACGATGCGCTGCTCGCCGAGCGCGCGGCCGACCTGCGCGACATCGAGAAGCGCGTGCTGCGCGCGCTCGGTCACACGAACGGCGCCGCGCGTGCGCTGCCCGACGAGGCCGTGCTCGCGGCCGACGAATTCACGCCGTCCGACCTGTCGTCGCTCGATCGCCAGCGCGTGACCGCGCTCGTGATGGCGCGCGGCGGCGCGACGTCGCACGCGGCGATCATCGCGCGGCAGCTCGGCATCCCGGCACTGGTGGCGGTCGGCGATGCGCTGTACGCGATTCCGGACGGCACGCAGGTCGTCGTCGACGCGAGCGCGGGCCGGCTCGAACACGCACCGACCGCGCTCGACGTCGAGCGCGCGCGGCACGAGCGCCAGCGCCTGGACGGCGTGCGCGAGGCGAACCGGCAACAGGCCGGCGAGGCGGCCGCCACCGTCGACGGCCGCGCGATCGAGGTCGCCGCGAACATCGCGACGCTCGACGACGCGAACACCGCGGTCGACAACGGCGCGGACGCGGTCGGCCTGTTGCGCACCGAACTGATGTTCATCCATCGCCAGGCCGCGCCGACGGCGGTCGAGCACCAGCAGAGCTACCAGTCGATCGTCGACGCGCTGCAGGGCCGCACGGCGATCATCCGCACGCTCGACGTCGGCGCGGACAAGGAAGTCGACTACCTGACGTTGCCGCCCGAACCGAACCCGGCGCTCGGCCTGCGCGGCATCCGGCTCGCGCAGGTGCGCCCCGATCTGCTCGACGATCAGCTGCAGGGCCTGCTCGCGGTGAAGCCGTTCGGCGCGGTGCGCATCCTGCTGCCGATGGTGACCGACGCGGGCGAACTCGTGCGGTTGAAAAAGCGCATCGACGAACTCGCGCGCGCGCAGGGCCGCACCGAGCCGATCGAGGTCGGCGTGATGATCGAGGTGCCGTCGGCCGCGCTGCTGGCCGACCAGCTCGCGCAGCACGCGGATTTCCTGTCGATCGGCACCAACGACCTCACGCAATACACGCTCGCGATGGACCGCTGCCAGGCCGATCTCGCCGCGCAGTCCGACGGCCTGCATCCGGCCGTGCTGCGCCTGATCGACATCGCGGTGCGCGGCGCCGCGAAGCACGGCAAGTGGGTCGGCGTATGCGGAGCGCTCGGCGGCGATCCGCTCGCGGTGCCGGTCCTGGTGGGCCTCGGCGTGACCGAACTGTCGGTCGATCCGGTGTCGGTGCCGGGCATCAAGGCGCGTGTGCGCCGTCTCGATTACCAGTTGTGCCGTCAGCGCGCGCAGGATCTGCTCGCGCTCGATTCGGCACAGGCGGTAAGGGCAGCAAGCCGCGAGGTCTGGCCGCTCGACTGAACGTCGGCGGCAGGTTCGCGGCCCGTATTACGACGAAAGCTATCAGCTCAACGACGATCAATGACGAGACAAGGATTGGAGGACTGAATGAACGGGAATCCGTTTCTGAAAATACAGGGCCTGGGCCGGGCACTGATGCTGCCGATCGCGGTACTGCCGGTCGCCGGCATCCTGCTGCGACTCGGCCAGCCGGACGTGTTCAACATCAAGATGATCGCCGACGCCGGCGGCGCGATCTTCGACAACCTGCCGCTGCTGTTCGCGATCGGCGTGGCGGTCGGCTTCGCGAAGGACAACAACGGCGTGGCGGCGCTCGCGGGCGCGATCGGTTACCTGATCGAAACCGCGATCATGAAGGACATCGATCCGAAGCTGAACATGGGCGTGCTGTCCGGGATCATCGCGGGTGTCGTCGCGGGCCTGCTGTACAACCGCTATAAAGACATCAAGCTGCCGGACTACCTCGCGTTCTTCGGCGGCAAGCGGTTCGTGCCGATCATCACGGGGCTCGTCTGCGTGATATTGGGCATCGCGTTCGGGTACGTGTGGCAGCCGATCCAGCATGCGATCGACGCGGCCGGCCAGTGGCTGACGACCGCGGGCGCGATCGGTGCGTTCGTGTTCGGCTTCCTGAACCGCCTGCTGCTCGTCACCGGCCTGCACCACATCATCAACTCGCTCGCGTGGTTCGTGTTCGGCAACTTCACGCCGCCGGCCGGCGGCGAGATCGTGCACGGCGACCTGCACCGCTTCTTCGCGGGCGACCCGACCGCGGGCACCTTCATGGCCGGCTTCTTCCCGATCATGATGTTCGGCCTGCCGGCCGCATGTCTCGCGATGCTGCACGAAGCGCCGAAGGAGCGCCGCGCGATGGTCGGCGGCCTGCTGTTCTCGATGGCGCTGACGTCGTTCCTGACCGGCGTGACCGAACCGATCGAATTCAGCTTCATGTTCCTCGCGCCGGTGCTGTACGTGATCCACGCGGTGCTGACGGGGCTGTCGCTCGCGATCTGCCAGATTCTCGGCGTGAAGCTCGGCTTCACGTTCTCGGCCGGCGCGATCGACTACGTGCTGAACTACGGGCTGTCGACGAAGGGCTGGATCGCGATTCCGCTCGGCATCGCATATGGTGTCGCGTACTACGGCCTGTTCCGCTTCTTTATCCGCAAGTTCAACATGGCCACGCCGGGCCGTGAACCGGCATCGACCGACGCGGCCGCGGAATCGTCCGCATCGGGCGGCTTCGTCGCACCGGGCGCGGCGGCAACGGCTGCCGCACCGCGTGCGCAACGCTACATCGCCGCGCTCGGCGGGGCGGCCAACCTGTCGGTCGTCGACGCGTGCACGACGCGCCTGCGCCTGAGCGTCGTCGATCCGGAAAAGGTATCGGAGCCGGAACTGAAGTCGATCGGCGCACGCGGCGTGCTCAAGCGCGGCGGCAACAGCGTGCAGGTGATCATCGGGCCGGAGGCCGACATCATCGCCGACGAGATGCGTGCCGCGATCGGCAGCGGCGCGACCGGGGCGGCGGCAACGGCGCCGGCCGGCGCCGCACAGCCCGTCACGGGCGCGGCCGCCGGCCCGCTCGATCCGGAACCGACTCGCTGGCTCGCGGTGTTCGGCGGCGCGACCAACGTCGCGTCGCTCGATGCGGTGGCTACCACGCGCCTGCGCGTGGTCGTACGCGATCCGTCGGCGGTCGATCGCGAGCGTCTCGGCACGCTCGACGTCGCATGGGTGTCGCTCGACACCTTCCACATCGTCTGCGGCAACGCGGCGGCACGCTATGCCGAACAGCTCGGCGCGCGCCTGCCGCCGTCGGGCGGCGGGGCGGCCGCACAACCGGCGTGACGCGGTGAAGCCGGCCTGATCGATCCGCGCGGCGGATCCGGGCCGGCGGTCAACAGAAAACGGCTTGCGACCGGTGCGTCGCAAGCCGTTTTTGCTTGGGTGCGGACGATTCCCGATGAGCGACAGGCGCTGCGTTGATCCACCTCGCCGGTCGCCGGGCTGCCCGGCCGATCAGCCGTTCACGGATTCGTCAGCGTGAAGGTCGGCTTCCGGTAGCCGACGCCGGCGCGCTCGAGCTTCGGCAATTCGCGTTGCGTGAGCAGCGTCGCGAAGCCGGCCCAGTCGCGCTGCAGCGCGGCGACGTCGACGTGGTGCGTGTCGCCGCGCTTGAAGCGCACGCCGGCCGCATACGGCAGCTCCCAGTCGGCCCGGTGCCACGCGCGCTCGGCGAGCGCGAGCAGCCGCGGGTAGGTCATGTATTCGAGGAAGGTGTCGTTGCGCATCACCTCGCCCCACGCCTGCCCCTGCATGCCTTCGATGCGCGGCGCGGGGCCCGTGCCCGTCACCTCGAACGCGTTGCCGTCGCGGTCGCCCATCACTTCGGCGTTCTGCGGCAGGTTCTCCGGCGCGAGCGAGAACACCTTGTACTCGTCGGTCGCGTGCGAGCCCCAGTAGTAGCCGCGCTCGCGCGGATTGAGCGTGTACGGGAAGTCGAAGTACAGGTAGTCGGGCAGCGCGAGCACGGTCAGGTAGCCCTTGTTGCTCAGGTCGCGCGCGCTGTCCGACGCACCCCAGAAGATCGTGTCCCACAGCGACACCATCACGTGGCGCGTGCTGAAATCCTGCGGCCCGTTCGCATGCTTGATGCCGTCCTGCCACGCGGCCATCGTGCCGATCCCGTTCGCGTTGACGGCCGCGCTCACCAGTTTCGCGAAACGCGTCGGCAGCTCGTCGATCGACTTGATCTCGCCGCGCTGGAGCAGCGCGGTGCACGCGGGCGAACGCGCCCACGGCTTGTCCTGCGCGGCCAGGTCGATGCGCCCCTTGTTCGGGTCGGTGCCGTTCAGCGGCTGGAAGCCGCCGCCGAGGAAGATGTTCTTCGCCTCGTCGCCGCCGTAGTGCCAAGTCTGCAGCGGCGCCTGTGCGTCCGCGTGCATCGCCGCGATTTCGCGGATCACCTTCGACGCGAAGTTGAGCGCGCCCGGCACGCACGGGTTCAGGTCGCTGCGCCGGTCGTAGAACTGCACCGTCGTCAGGTTCGTCGTGTCCTGCGGGTCGAGCAGCCGATACGCGTTCGCCTCCTGCTCGCGGCCGGCCGCGTGCAGCCGTCGGTAGCGCGCCTCCATCGTCACGACGGCCGCGCGGGCGTGCGCGGGCATGTCGATCTCGGGGATGACCTGCACGAAGCGCGTGGCCGCGTAGCGTACGAGCGCCACGTAGTCGTCGCGCGTCAGGTAGCCGCCGCCCGAGCGGTTGTCGGGGCCGGAGCCGAGCTGCGGCAGCAGGCAGCGCGTCTCGCTCGGGTCGTGACAGCGGCGCGAGCCGATCTCGGTCAGCTCGGGCAGGCCGGGAATCTCGATGCGCCAGCCTTCGTCGTCGGACAGATGCAGGTGCAGGCGGTTGAGCTTGTACGCGCTCATCTGGTCGATCAGGCGGCGCAGCGTCGCCGGCTGCTTGAAGTTGCGCGCGAGGTCGACGTGCATCCCGCGATGCGTGAAGCGCGGCGCATCCTCGACGAGCATCGCCGGGATCGGGCCGCCGCCGGCCGGCGCGAGCGAGTAGAGCGTCTGCACGCCGTAGTAGAGGCCCGCGCGATCGTAGCCCTCGATCAGCACGCCGCGCGGCCCGATCGCGAGCCGGTAGCCGCCCGGTGTCGCGAGGTCGGCCGGCAGCCGGCGCGGTGCGACGAAGCCTCGCACCGGCACGCGTGCGCCGTCGAGCCCGAGCGTCGTCGCGCGCTCGCGCAGCGCCGCGACTTGCGCGTCAGGCAGGTCCGGCAGCGCGAGTTCGACGCCGCGCAGCTCGAGCGTGCCGGGCAGCGGCAGTTCGCGCTTCACGCTCGGCAGCGCGCGGCCCGGATCGGGCCGTGCGGCCACCGGCGGCGCGTTGCCGGTCGAGTTGTTCTGCGCGTCGGCCGGCAGCGATTCGACGTAGCGCAGCTCGTTGTCGGTATCGTTGTAGCGCAGCACGGCCGGCGGCGCGCCGTCGACGACGACATACGGGCGCGGAATCACGTCGCTGTAGCGCAGCAGCCAGTATTCGGCGACGAACGGCAGCTCGATGCGCTCGCCGGGCGCGAGCCGCACCGAGCCCGGCTGCGGCGTCAGTTCGTACAGGTCGCCGGTGAGCCGCCGCAGCGCGAAGCCGGGCCGGTCGATCCGCAACAGGCGGCGAATGCTGTGCAGGTAGAGCTTCCAGCCGCCGTCGGCGATCGGCTGGTGGCCGCGGTTCTGCAGGATCAGGCGGCCCGTCGCGCAGGCCGCGCCGTCCGCGCCGAGATCGGCGCACGGCACGCCGGCCGCGGCCGCGTGGTTGTTGTCGACGGCGACGCGCAGCGCGAGGCCGTTCGACAGCTGCGTCGCGAGGCTGGCCGCTTGGGCGGCGGTCGATTGTGCGGTGCCGGCGGTCGCGCCAGCGGCGGCCGACGCCGGTACCGCCGAGATCGCGGCGGGCGACAGCACCGCGATCAGCAGACCGGCAAGGAGGGAGGGCAAGGTACGCTTCAATTCGAACTCCTGAGAAAAAGAGGGCGTGGCGGCGTCGTGACGCGACGTCGCTGCGATCGGGTCTTTCAGTGGAGCTGCGGGAGACACCCGCGCGCGGGGCGATGCGGCTGCACCGCGCGCATTCGGCACGCGTGCGCGTGCGTTACGGAACGGGCGGCGGGCACGCGTGCCGATCGGATCGGCGCGGCGGCGTGCGCGGATTCATCGGCGGCCCACGGCGTTCGCCGCGGCGACGAGTCGGCCGCGGCGGGCGGCGCTCGGCTGGCCGCGCACGCGCGCGACGACGGTGCGCGTCGCGGCACGTGGACGTCGATACGGCGCGCAGGCGCACGCCACATACGGGCTTCGCATGTCTCCCCCACCCAGAAGGAATCGGCCTGTCAGCGGCCGTGTCCAACGATCTTATGAAACCTTTGATTGGTATTCAAGTGGTACCAATCTGGCGCTAAATTGGCATCGATGTACGCGGCCTGCCAGCGCGGCCAGCACGAAAAAAACCTCGCGCGAAGCGAGGTTCTTTCCTTCCGGACGGCGACGGCAGCGGCGCGCGGATCGAGCGGCCGCGTGCGTCACCCGTCGGTGCGTCAGTCGCGCCGTGTCCGTCCGGACGCTTCCTGCGTCTTCTGCCGCGCTTCGAGCCACATCGCGTTGACGATGCCGAACGACAGCGCGACGCCGATACCGAGAATCCAGCTGAAATACCACATGATCCGACTCCTTGCGAAACGGTAGGCGAGGGCGCCCACGCGCCCCGGCCCGGTTCAATGCATCAATACATCGAGTGCTTGTTCTCTTCGAGCGTCTGGTGCGTGACCTTGCCGCGCATCACGCGGTACACCCAGCCCGTGTAGATCAGCACGATCGGCAGGAACACGATCACCGCGAACAGCATCACCTGCAGCGTCATGTGGCTCGACGTCGAATCCCATACGGTCAGGCTGCTGCGCGGGTCGAGCGACGACGGCATGATGAACGGGAACATCGAGAAGCCCGCGGTCAGGATCACGCCGGCGATCATCAGGCCGGTGCAGAAGAACGCCGTCTTTTCCTGCTTCGAGCCGGCGAGCAGCAGCGCGAGCACGCCGCCCGCGATCCCGACGACGGGCGCGGCGATCATCCACGGATAGTCGCCGTAGTTCGCGAGCCACAGGCCCGCACCGGCGGCGACGTCCTTGAGCAGCGGGTTCGCGACGGTGTCGGTCGGCGCGGCGTGCGTGATGTGGAAGCCGCCGATATACGAGGCCACCAGCACGCCGGCCAGCACGAACAGCACGACCGCGAGGAACGACGCGACACGCAGCGCGATCGACGCACGGCGGGCGATCGCGCCGTCGGTCTTCATCTTGATGAACGCGGCGCCGTGCGCGACGAGCATCGTGAGGCTGACGAGCCCGCACAGCAGCGCGAACGGGTTCAGCAGCGCCCAGAAGCCGCCGTAGTAGGTCACGCGCAGGTCGCTGTCGAACTTGAACGGCACGCCCTGCAGCAGGTTGCCGAACGCGACGCCGAACACGAGCGCCGGCACGAAGCCGCCGGCGAACAGGCCCCAGTCCCAGCCCGCACGCCAGCGCGGGTCCGGCCGCTTGCTGCGGTAGTCGAAGCCCACCGGCCGGAAGAACAGCGCGAACAGCACGAGCAGCATCGCGAAGTAGAAGCCGGAGAACGACGCCGCGTAGACGAGCGGCCAGGCCGCGAACATCGCGCCGCCGGCCGTGATCAGCCACACCTGGTTGCCTTCCCACGTCGCGCCGACCGTGTTGACGATGATGCGGCGCTCGTCGTCGGTCTTGCCGAGGAACGGCAGCAGCGCGGTCGCGCCCATGTCGAAGCCGTCGGTGACGGCGAAGCCGATCAGCAGCACGCCGACGAGCACCCACCAGATCAGCTTGAGAGTTGCATAGTCCATAGCGATTCCTTGTTCCGTTGCGAGGGCGTGCTCAAACCGCGGCCCGCTCGCCGGTAGCGACGAGTTCGTGGTGATAGCGGCCGGTATGCAGCGACGACGGGCCGAGGCGCGCGTACTTGAACATCAGCTTGATCTCGATGACGAACAGCGCGGTGTAGAACAGGATGAAGCCGGCGAGACTCAGGTACAGGTCGCTCGGCTGCAGGCTCGACGCGGACAGGTGCGTCGGCAGCACGCCGGCGATCGTCCACGGCTGGCGGCCGAGCTCGGCGACGATCCAGCCGAATTCGATCGCGATCCACGGCAGCGGGATCGCCCACACCGCGTAGCGCAGGAACCAGCGGCGGTTGTCCTGCAGCAGTTGCCGCCGCGCGCAGAACCAGAACGCGGCAACGAACGTCGCGACGAACAGGAAGCCGAGGGCCACCATGATCCGGAACGAGAAGAACACGGGTGCGACGGGCGGAATCGTCTTCTTCGCGGCGGCCTTGATCTGCTCGGGCGTCGCGTCGGTCACGTTCGGCGTGAACTGCTTGAGCATCAGCCCGTAGCCGAGATACTGCTTGTGCTGGTCGAACAGCGCGCGGGTCGCGTCGCTCGTGTCGCCCTGCTTGAGCTTCTGCAGCGCGCCGTACGCGATCATCCCGCTCTGGATGTGCTCCTCGCTGCGCTTCGCGAGGTCGCGCAGGCCGACCACCGGTTCGTCGATCGAGCGCGTCGCGATCAGGCCGAGCGCGTACGGGATCTTGATCGCATAGTCGGTGCGCTGTTCCGCCTGGTTCGGGATGCCGATCAGCGTGAACGACGCGGGCGCCGGCTGCGTTTCCCATTCGGATTCGATCGCGGCGAGCTTCATCTTCTGCACTTCGCCGGTCGTATAGCCCGATTCGTCGCCGAGCACGATCACGCACAGCGTCGCCGCGAGGCCGAAGCCGGCCGCGACCGCGAACGAGCGCAGCGCGAAATCGACGTCGCGCTTCTTCAGCAGATACCACGACGACACGCCGAGCACGAACATCGCCGCCGACACGTAGCCGGCCGACACCGTGTGCACGAACTTCACCTGCGCGACCGGGTTGAACAGCACGTCGAACAGGCTCGTCATCTCCATGCGCATCGTCTGGTAGTTGAACTCGGCGCCGACCGGGTTGTTCATCCAGCCGTTCGCGACGAGGATCCACAGCGCGGACAGGTTCGAGCCCAGCGCGACGAGGAACGTGACGATCAGGTGCTTGACCTTCGACAGGCGGTTCCAGCCGAAGAAGAACAGGCCGACGAAGGTCGATTCGAGGAAGAACGCCATCAGGCCTTCGACCGCGAGCGGCACGCCGAAGATGTCGCCGACGTAGTGCGAGTAGTACGACCAGTTCGTGCCGAACTGGAATTCGAGCGTGATGCCGGTCGTCACGCCCATCGCGAAGTTGATGCCGAACAGCTTGCCCCAGAACTGGGTCATGTCCTTGTAGACCTGTTTGCCGGTCATCACGTAGACGGCTTCCATGATGACGAGCAGCCAGGACAGGCCGAGCGTCAACGGCACGAACAGGAAATGGTAGAGCGCCGTGATGCCGAACTGTAGGCGCGACAGATCGACGACTTCACTACTTATCATGATGGTCTCCCTCGGTAGATGCAGGCGCCGGCACCGAGAGCAGCTTCTCGGCCACGGCGGCAGGCGGCAACGACATGTGCTCGGCCTGCGGATGATTGAAGAATGCGTATTTGAGCGACATCAGGAGGATCAGCTTGACGATCAGCACCAGGGTGATGTCGCGGGCGAGGGTGGGGCCGCGTGCCCATGCGGCGATGCGCGCACGCCAGCCGATCGTGCCGGCCGGCCGCGAGGGCGGCGCAGGCTCTTTATTGATCGAGATCAAGGCGATTATCCTGAAACGATTTACGTCGGATTGGGGGCGACTTTACGTCGGATTTATGACGGCCGTGAAGCTGTTTTAATCCTTTTGCGCCTGACATGCCAATTTTAAAAGGACTGCTTTCCGATGCCGAGTGCTGCGATGCGGCAGACCGTCGCGAAACAGGGGGTAAAAATTGAGGTGGATCAAGCTTATGCGGAAGGGCGTCGCAAATAGCGTAATGCCTGATGAATCCGTTCAATTATCGGGTGAGAAACGGAGCGTGAAACGCGCTGAAAAGCGAGTGAAAAGCAGCAGAAAAAAGGACGAAAAAAAACCGCTGCCGGTCGGGCAGCGGTTTTCGACGAGGCGCTCTCAATCGGCGGGATTCAGGCGTATTCGGCGAGGGCGGTGCGCATCTTTTTCATTGCGCTCGCCTCGATCTGGCGGATGCGTTCCGCCGACACGCCGAATTCGGCAGCGAGATCGTGCAGCGTCGAGCCGCCCGAGCCGTCGTCGTCGACCTGCAGCCAGCGTGCCTCGATGATGCGGCGGCTGCGAGCGTCGAGCGCGTCGAGCGCCTGCGCGATGCCGTCCGTCTGCAGCATGTCGCGCTGACGCGCGGCAAGCACGGCGGTTGGCTCGTTGTGCGAGTCGGCCAGGTAGGCGATCGGCGCGTACGACTCCTCGCCGTCTTCCACTTGGCCCTCGAGCGCGACGTCGCCGCCCGACAGGCGCGTTTCCATCTCGGTGACTTCCTCGCGCTTGACGTTGAGCTCCTGCGCGAGGCCGTCGATTTCCTCGGGCGTCATCGCCTGCATGCTCTTCTTGTGGCTGCGCAGGTTGAAGAACAGCTTGCGCTGCGCCTTCGTCGTCGCGACCTTCACCATGCGCCAGTTGCGCAGGATGTACTCGTGGATCTCGGCCTTGATCCAGTGAATCGCATACGACACCAGGCGCACGTTTTGCGACGGGTCGAAACGCTTCACCGCTTTCATCAGGCCGATGTTGCCTTCCTGGATCAGGTCGCCGTGCGGCAGGCCGTAGCCGAGATAGTTGCGCGCGATCGACACGACGAGACGCAGGTGCGAGAGCACCAGGCGGCGCGCGGAGTCGAGGTCGTTGTTTTCGCGGAATTTGGTTGCATACCGGCGTTCCTCCTCGGCGGTCAGCAGCGGAATGCGGTTGACGGCCTGGATGTACGCGTCGATGTTGCCGAGCTGGCCTGGCAACATCGATTGGGCTGCGAGCGCCAGCGAGCCTGCCGATTCGGCCTTGGCCGGCGCCGGGCTCAGGGTGTTCGGGAGGGTCAGGGCGTTGCTCACTAAAAACTCCTTTGGAATCAGGGACAAACCCCGGTCTCGAATGAGATTCCGTGGGTCATCTTAGCACTCCCGCAATACGAGTGCTAATTCCTTAGAGCATGCGGGGGCATCGGAGTTCCCTGTTTTTCTATCGGATGAGTCGAGTCGATAGCCTATTCTGCGACAGGGGCTCCGCCACGAAGTTCCGTAAGCCGTTGTTTCTGTTAGGAATCAGTAGACGATTTCGATTTTTGTCGTTTTGGAAGCAAGCCATTTCGCTTCGTGATGCCGATTCGAAAAGTCCTTTACCATACCATTCAGTTCGCTCGGGCCCGGCCGTTGCCGCAGGCTCCATTCAACCCACAAAGTTGGAGTGTCAGATGAACAATAAGAAGAATCGCCGGCCCCGCAGCCGGCTGGTGCTGCATGCGATGCTGGCGGCGTCTCTTCTGGGCGGATCGGGTGCGGCTTTCGCGGATCGATGGGGAATCCAGGCCGGCGGCGGCTTTTCGGATCGCCGCGGGATCGACAAGGCCGATATCGGCGTGGTGTGGGATCCCGGCTGGAACTGGTGGGAAGTCGGCGGCTGGCACTTCACGTTCGTCGTCGAAGGGCACGCCGGCTACTGGCATACGGGCGGCAACGTTCACGGCAACATCGGCGAGTTCGGCGTCACGCCGATGTTCCGCTTCATCAAGAGCAGCGGGCAGATTCGCCCGTTCATCGAGGCGGGCGGCGGCGTTCGCCTGCTGACGCACCCGACGATCTCGGACAATTTCTCGCTGTCCACCGCATTCCAGTTCGCGCCGACGGGCGGCGTGGGCGTGCAGTTCGGCCAACGGCAACAGTATCAGGTCGGCTACCGTTTCGAACATGTGTCTAACGCGGGTATCAAAGAGCCGAATCCTGGTATAAATTTCCACCAGTTCTACGTGCAGTACAACTTCTGATCCGTACGCCCGGGCAACGCGGGCGCGTTGCCGAGGAGTCAGGCGATGACGAAGGTGGTCGATGCGATCCGCGCGCTCGAGCGCGATCGGTTCCGGGCGATGGTGGACGGCGACGGCGAGGCGCTCGACGCGCTGTTGTCGGACAAGGTGTTTTTCGTTCACACCAACGGCAAACGCGAAACCAAGCAGCAGTTCATCGACGCCATCGTCGCCGGCCGCCGCCGCTATCGTCAGATCGAAATCCAGTCGCAGGACGTGCTGCCGGTCGGCGACGCCACTTGCGTCGTCACCGGGCGCGCGTTGATCGAGATGGAAACGAACAACGGCGGCCTCGTCTTTCCGATTGCCTATACGTCCGTCCACACGCACGACCAGGGCCGCTGGTGCCTGTTCGCGTGGCAGGCGACGCGGTGCGCGACCGAAACATGAGCGCGGGTGGCGCCCCTTTTCATGCATCGACCGAAGCGGCCTTCTGAGCCGCTTTTTGCTGCCTCGTGCGGCGCGGATCGCGCGGCGCACGGGCGGTCACGCACCGCTCGCTGACATTCAACCCTGCATCGAAGTCCGGCGCTCAGGCCGCCGCGCGTCGATCCGCGCAGTGCCATGCCGAGCGGTTGATCGCGCTCGCGACCGCATCGAGCGCCGCGACCGCCGCGTCGGCATGCACGCCGACGCCGTGCCGCAGCGGCGCGTTGCCGACCCGGCAGCCGACCGATACCGCGATCCGGCCGTCCACGGCGCGCGTGTGTTCGCACGACGCGACGTCGATCGCGGCGCCGGCGGCCGCCGCGAAAGCCGCGGCGAAATGTCGCGCGGCGTCGTCGGGCGTTGCATCGGCGGCGGGCGCCCCCGCGATCTCGCGGTTTTGCCAGCGCGCGCCGCTGCCGTGGCGCGCGGCCGGGCCGTCGGTCTCGAGGAATTCGCGCGCGAACAGCGCGCAGATCGCGTCGCCCGTCACTTCCTCGCCCGAGGCGTCGGCGAGCGTCTGCACCGCATGGCTGAACTCGATCTGGACGCGGCGCGTCGGCGTGAAGCCCATCCCGCGCTCGAGCAGGAACGTCGCGCCGCCCTTGCCGGACTGGCTGTTCACGCGGATCACCGCGTCGTAGCTGCGGCCGAGGTCGGCCGGGTCGATCGGCAGGTACGGCACTTCCCACACCGCGTCGGGGCGCTGCTGCGCGAAGCCCTTGCGGATCGCATCCTGGTGCGAGCCCGAGAACGCGGTGAACACGAGGTCGCCCGCGTACGGGTGGCGCGGATGCACGGGAATCTGGTTGCAGCGCTCGACGACGCGGCGCACCGCGTCGATGTCGGAGAAATCGAGGCCCGGGTCGATGCCTTGCGTGTAGAGGTTCAACGCGAGCGTGACGAGATCGACGTTGCCGGTGCGCTCGCCGTTGCCGAACAGGCAGCCTTCGATGCGATCGGCGCCCGCGAGCAGCGCGAGTTCGGCCGCCGCGACCGCGGTGCCGCGATCGTTGTGCGGATGCACGGACAGCACGATGCTGTCGCGGTACGCGAGGTTGCGGTCCATCCATTCGATCTGGTCGGCGAACACGTTCGGGGTCGCGGCCTCGACGGTGGCCGGCAGGTTGACGATCATCTTGTGGTCGCGGGTCGGGCGCCAGGTCTGCGCGACCGCGTCGCAGATCTCGCGCGCGAACGTCAGCTCGGTCATGCTGAAGGTTTCCGGCGAGTACTGGAAGGTCCAGTGCGTATCGGGGCGCGCGGCGGCGTGTGCCTTGATGATGCGCGTGCCGTCGATCGCGAGCGCCTTCACGTCGTCCTTCGACATCCCGAACACGATGCGGCGGAACGACGGGCAGACCGCGTTGTACAGGTGCACGATCGCGCGCGGCACGCCTTCGAGCGCATCGAACGTGCGCGCGATCAGGTCTTCACGCGACTGCACGAGCACTTCGATCGTCACGTCGTCGGGAATCCGCTTGTCGTCGATCAGCTTGCGGACGAAATCGAAGTCGGTTTGCGACGCCGACGGAAAACCGACTTCGATCTCCTTGAACCCGATGGCGACCAGCATTTCGAAGAACTCGAGCTTCTGCTCGATGCTCATCGGCTCGATCAGCGACTGGTTGCCGTCGCGCAGGTCGGTGCTCATCCACACGGGCGCACGCTTGATGGTGCGGGCGGGCCAGCGGCGGCCATTGAGGCGGACGGGCTCGAACGGACGGTACTTGTCTTGCGGATTGCGCATCATCTTCTGGACCTCGGGTCTCAAGTCGCGAGCGAAGACGGGCGGCACGGGCGCCGGTGGGCGCTGCCTCGCATCCGGCGCGCAATGGCGCCGCGGATGCGGATGATCTTCGCGAATCGGCCGACGGATGGACGGACGAATGCTGGCGACTTCGGGTTGTAAAAACTGCGAGAGGGGTACGGCGAGGAACTGCTGGGAGGACCGTGCGAACAGCACACGGCGCTACGACAGCCTTAGGCTAGTCGTAGCGATAGCGGCCGCGCTAGGCGGCCGGAGGTAATTCGGAGGGTGTTCGGAAAGGAACGCATGGCGACCACTCTATGCCAGGATGCGCTCGCGTGTCAAATGTCGGGATAAAGGGGCAGGTCGGCGCCGAGCCGTCAGCGCGCGACGCGGGCGATCTGTACGATCGTCGCGACCTGTCGCGCCACCGTGTCGGGCACCGGCACCTCGCCGCGCAGCACCGCGTCCGTCCACGCGGCCGTGGTCGCCGCGTCGCGCGACTCGGGCAGCGCGACGGGCGGCGCGTCGGTCGACGAACGCTCGGCGTCGATCAGCGTGTCGCACACGCCGTCGTGCAGCCAGTCGACCTGCACCTGGCGCCGCGTGTCGGCCACCGCCTCGCCTTCGGTGCCGCGCGCGAGCAGCGCGCCGCCGAGCGCGGCGTCCGGATGATCGCGGAACAGCTGCGCGAGGCTGTCGCGGTACGGCGGGTGCGTGTAGTTGACGAGCCGCAGCCCGGCCGGCGCGAACGGCTGCAGGATCTTCACGAGCGTATGCGTCGAGTTGCGCACGCCGAGCGCGCCGCGCAGCGACAGCAGGTGCGCGATGCGCGGCGCCAGCACGTCGATCGGCGCGAACGCGACGCGGCGCTCGGCGAGCGTGTCCTCGATCGCATCGTGCGACGTCGACGGCGCGAGCGACAGCGCCGAGAAGATCTCGGCGCTCGTCACGCGGCCGGGATCGCGCTCCACCCCGTGCACCAGCACCGGCACGCCTTCGCGCGCGAGCAGCAGCGCGAGCAGCGGCACGAGGTTCGGCTGCTTGCGCGCGCCGTTGTAGCTCGGGATCGACACCGGGCGGAACGCGGCGTCCTGTACGTGCACGGGCTCGAACGACGCCTGCGCGGCGGCGAGCATCGCGGCCAGTTCGTCGGCGGATTCGCCTTTCAGCCGGTAGGCGATCAGGATCGCGCCGAGTTCGACGTCCGACACGCGCGCATCGAGCATCGCGCGATAGAGCGCGAACGTGTCCTCGGCGGACAGGGCGCGCGCGCCGTTCGGGCCGCGGCCGATTTCCTTGATGAAGCGGGCGCAGGGGAACGGAGCGGCGGCGGGATCGTGGGAAGCGGTCATCGGAGCGTGGGGCGGGCGGCCGGCATCGGGCCGCGCGGTGAGCGGTGAGGGATGCCCCGAGTATCGCACGGGCGCGGCCGCGCATCGTGCCGCGCTACACTCTGGTTCCCGGCGGCGCGCGCGCCGCCGCGCCGCGCCGATGTCGCCGCCGGCCGAATACGACCAAAAGAGAGACATCCCATGAAGCTCTACAGCTATTTCCGCAGTTCCGCGTCGTACCGCGTGCGGATCGCCCTGAACCTCAAGCAGTTGCCGTTCGACTATGCGCCCGTGCACATGCTGCGCGACGGCGGCGAGCAACTGAAGGACGCGTACCGCGCGCTGAATCCGGACGGGGTCGTGCCGACGCTGGTCGATGGCGACGCGACGCTGCAGCAGTCGCTCGCGATCATCGAATATCTCGACGAAATTCATCCCGAGCCCGCGTTGCTGCCGAATCGGCCGGTCGATCGCGCGTACGTGCGATCGGTCGCGCTGCAGATCGCGTGCGAAATCCACCCGCTCAACAATCTGCGCGTGCTCAAGTACCTGAAGCACACGCTGAAGGTGTCCGAGGATGCCAAGAACGCGTGGTACCGGCACTGGATCGAGGCGGGCTTCGACACGCTGGAGACGCGTCTCGCGAACGATCCGCGCACCGGCAAGCTGTGCTTCGGCGACACGCCGACGCTCGCCGACGTGTGCCTCGTGCCGCAGGTGTTCAACGCGAACCGCTTTTCGATCGACACGACGCGTTTCCCGACGATCCAGCGGATCGCCGATCATGCGGCGACGCTTGATGCGTTCAAGGCCGCCGAGCCGGGCGTGCAGCCGGACGCGGAATGAGCGCGGAAGGCGCACCGCGACCCGTGGCGGGCCGGATCGGGCGCGCACGAAAAAGGGCGCCCGAAGGCGCCTTGGTGCGAAGCGGACCGGCGGCGTTCAGCCGAGCAGCGCGTCCGCGAATTCCACCGCGCTGAACGGTTGCAGGTCCTCGACCTTCTCGCCGACGCCGATGAAGTAGACGGGCACCGGCCGTTGCCGCGCGATCGCGGCGAGAATCCCGCCCTTCGCGGTGCCGTCGAGCTTCGTGACGATCAGGCCGGTCAGGCCCAGCGCGTCGTCGAACGCCTTCACCTGCGTGAGCGCGTTCTGGCCGGTGTTTGCGTCGATCACCAGCAACACTTCGTGCGGCGCGCCGTCGTGCGCCTTCGCGATCACGCGCTTCACCTTCTTCAGCTCTTCCATCAGGTGCAGCTGCGTCGGCAGGCGGCCGGCCGTGTCGGCCATCATCACGTCGATCTTGCGCGCGCGTGCGGCGCTGACCGCGTCGAAGATCACCGCGGCCGGATCGCCGCTTTCCTGCTGCACGACCGTCACGTTGTTGCGCTCGCCCCAGACCACCAGCTGCTCGCGCGCGGCCGCGCGGAACGTGTCGCCGGCGGCCAGCAGCACCGACTGGTCGAAGCTCTGCAGATGCTTCGCGAGCTTGCCGATGCTGGTCGTCTTGCCCGCGCCGTTCACGCCGGCGATCATCATCACGAGCGGTTGCGCGCGGCCGAGCATCAGCGATTTCTCGAGCGGCGTCAGCAACTCGACGAGCAGGCCGTGCAGCGCATCCTTTACCTGCTGCGGATCGGTCAGCCGGCCCGTGCGCACCTTCTCGCGCAGCGCGCCGAGCAGGTACTCGGTCGCGTCGACGCCCGCGTCGGACATCAGCAGCGCGGTTTCGAGCTCCTCGTACAGGTCCTCGTCGATCTTCGTGTTGACGAAGACGCCGGTGATGCTCGAGCCCGTCTTCGCGAGCCCCGTTTTCAGGCGCGCGAGCCACGACTTTTTCGCGGAGGCGTCCTGCAGCGGCGGCGGGACGATCTCGACCGTCTCGACGACTTCGTCGCGGCCGTCGTTGGTCGGCGTGACCGTCATCACGACGGCCGGCGCGGCCGGTTGCGCGCTCGCCTGCGGCAGGTCGGCCGCGGGCGGCGCGTCGGGCTCGGGCGCGTCGGCGTCGGACGCTTCGTCCGCTTGCTGCGCGTCGGCCGATTGCGATTCCGCCGGATCGGGCTCCTGCGTTTTTTTGAATCGTTTGAAGAAACTGAACATGGTCTGGCGTCGGGAAGAGGGCGGGCCGCCGCGGGGGCGGGGCGCCGGACGGGCCGTTCTGCGTTCGCGCGGACGCGGCGCTCGGCGGCCGAAACCGTGCATTTTATCAGTGCGGCGCGGCGCTCGCGTCAGTGCGCGCCGCCGCTGTGGTAACGTGCGCCTGTTTGGCGGCGCCCCTCGCGCGCGCCCGGTTCCTCCGTTGTCGATATCCCGTATGTCCCGTTCCTCTTCCGGCCGCCCGGCGGCCCCTTCCAGCCGCGGCAAGCCGCACACGATCCGCATCATCGGCGGCGACTGGAAACGCACGCCGCTCGCGGTGCTCGATCTCGACGGCCTGCGCCCGACCCCCGATCGCGTACGCGAGACGCTGTTCAACTGGCTCGGCCAGGATCTCGAAGGCCGGCGCTGCCTCGACCTGTTCGCGGGCACCGGCGCGCTCGGCTTCGAGGCCGCATCGCGCGGCGCGGCGAGCGTCGTGATGGTCGAGCGCCATCCGCGCGCCGCGCAGCAGTTGCGTGCGATCAAGGACAAGCTCGGCGCCCGTTCGGTCGAGATCGCCGAAGCCGATGCGCTGCGGCTCGCGGCCGGGCTCACGCCGGGTGCGTTCGACGTCGTGTTCCTCGATCCGCCGTTCGATGACCTGGCCGCGCGCGATCGCGCGATCGCGCTGTCGGCGCCGCTCGTCGCGGCGGGCGGCGCGCTGTACGTCGAAACGGGGGCGGAACTCGATCCGGCCGCGCACGACGCGCTCGCGGGCTGGCAGGTGGTGAAGCACGGCAAGGCCGGTGCGGTTCACTATCATTTGCTGCGCCGCGAAAATGATGAATAATGCGCGTTCCATACGAGGCGGCGCGCCGCGAAGGCGACGCATGCCCATCTCGGCAGCGGCGCGTGCATCGCACGGCTGCCATCCCGTTTGCGTGATGACAGGAGGAGCGACATGGTAGTCGCCGTGTATCCCGGTACGTTCGATCCGCTGACGCGCGGGCACGAAGACCTCGTGCGGCGTGCGTCGAGCATTTTTGATACGCTGGTGGTGGGCGTTGCCGACAGCCGCGCGAAGAAGCCGTTTTTCTCGCTCGAAGAACGTCTGACGATTGCGAACGAGGTGCTCGGCCATTATCCGAACGTGAAGGTGATGAGTTTCACCGGCCTCCTGAAGGATTTCGTCCGCGTCAACAATGCGCGCGTGATCGTGCGCGGGCTGCGCGCCGTATCCGATTTCGAATACGAGTTCCAGATGGCGGGGATGAACCGCTATCTGCTGCCCGACGTCGAGACGATGTTCATGACGCCGTCCGACCAGTACCAGTTCATCTCGGGGACGATCGTGCGCGAAATCGCGCAATTGGGCGGCGATGTCAGCAAATTCGTGTTTCCGTCCGTCGAGAAGTGGCTGACCGAGAAAGTCACGGCGATGGGAGGCCCTGCCGCGTGATGCGGCGCCGGCCGGTTTCGTTGCGAAGCCGGCCGCCGGCCTGAAGAAGTGAGATCAGTATGGCTTTGATGATTACCGACGAGTGCATCAATTGCGACGTGTGCGAGCCCGAGTGCCCGAACGGCGCGATTTCGATGGGCCCGGATATCTACGTGATCGACCCGAACAAGTGCACCGAGTGCGTCGGCCATTTCGACGAACCGCAGTGCCAGCAGGTGTGTCCGGTCGAATGCATTCCGCGCGATCCGCAGCATGACGAATCGCACGCGCAATTGATGGAGAAGTACCACGCGTTGATCGCCGTGAAGGGCGACGACGCATCGTGATCCTGCGCTGACGCGCGCTCCGATCGACGGGCGCGCGTCGCGCTTTCTTTCAGACCGGCGTCGGTTCTTCCATATCAGCCCAGCAGCTCGCGCAACGCCGCGACGAGCGCATCGCATTCGGCATCGGTGCCGACGGTGATGCGCAGATGCTGGTCGATCCGCGGCAGCCGGAAGTGCCGCACGAAAATTTCCCGTTCCTTCAGCTTCGCCGCGATCGCGCCCGCGTCGTGCGCCGGATGGCGCGCGAACACGAAATTCGCGGCCGACGGCACGATCTCGAAGCCGAGCGCGGCGAGCGCATGCGTGAGCCGCGCCCGGCTGTCGATCACGCGCCGGCAGGTGGCGTTGAAATAATCGGTGTCTTCATACGCAGCCTGCGCGGCGACCTGCGCGAGCCGGTCGAGCGGATACGAATTGAAGCTGTCCTTCACGCGGTTCAGCGCGTCGATCAGCGCCGCATCGCCGAACGCGAAGCCGACGCGCATGCCCGCGAGCGAGCGCGCCTTCGACGTCGTATGCACGACGAGCAGGTTCGGATGGCGGTCGATCAGCGTAATCGCCGACTGCGCGCCGAAATCGACGTACGCTTCGTCGATCACGACGACCGACGACGGGTTCGCGGCCGCAATGCGCTCGACGTCCGCGAGCGGCAGCGCGCGCCCGGTCGGCGCGTTCGGGTTCGGAAACAGCACGCCGCCGGCGTCGTCGAGATAGTCGTCGACGCGGATCGAGAAATCGTCCGCGAGCGGCACGACCGTGGTCTCGACGCCGTACAGGCGCGCGTAGGTCGGATAGAAGCTGTACGTGATGTCGGGAAAGCGCAGCGGCCGGTCGTGCTTGAGCAGCGCCTGGAACGCATGCGCGAGCACCTCGTCGGAGCCGTTGCCGACGAACACCTGTTCGGGCTGGATGCGGTGATGGGCCGCGACCGTCTCGCGCAGCGCGCGTGCGACCGGGTCGGGATAGCGGCGCAGCGTGTCGCCGGTGTCGCCGAGTTCGCGTGCGATCGCCGCGACGACGCGCGGCGACGGCGGATAGGGATTCTCGTTGGTGTTCAGCTTGACGGGGTGCGCGAGCGCGGGCTGTTCGCCCGGCACGTAAGGCACCAATTGCTGAACGACGTCGCTCCAGTAACGGCTCACCGCTTGGCTCCTGTCGGGCAAAACGCCCAGATTACCGCATGTGCGCGTCGCGGTGGGTCAGGCGAGGCCGTCGGGTTGGCCGGATGGCCGATGCACCGGCCCGTGCGCGGTGCGGTCAGCTGCGATGCAGCTGCATCGTCGCGCGGTCGAGTTCGCCCTTGACGACCATCGGCATCACGGCGAGCGCGCGTTCGATCGATGCGTCGATCACGTCCTGTTCCTCGCGGCGCGGCGGTTTCAGCACGAAGTTCGCGACGTCGGGCTTCGCGCCGGCGCGCGCGCTTTCCGGAATCAGGTCGCGCGGATGGCCGATGCCGATCCGCAGCCGCCAGTATTGCTGCGACGACAGGTGCGCGGTGATGTCCTTCAGGCCGTTGTGGCCGCCGCTGCCGCCGCCGAGCTTCAGCTTCACGGTGCCGGGCGGCAGGTCGAGCTCGTCGTGCGCGACGAGGATCTGGTCGGGCAGGATCTTGAAGAATTGCGCGAGCGCGACGACCGACTGGCCGGAGCGGTTCATGTAGGTCTGCGGCTCGAGCAGATGCACTTCCTCGCCGTGCAGGCGCGCTTTCGCGTAGAAGCCGTGGAAGCGGCGTTCGTCGCGCAGCGTCGTGCCGGCTTCGCGAGCGAGCTGGTCGATCAGCCAGAAACCGGCGTTGTGGCGCGTCGCGGTGTATTCCGCCCCGGGATTGCCGAGGCCGACGATCAGTTTGATCATGACGTTTCGAAGGCGGCGGCTGCCGCCTGGGCGCAGAAAAAGAAAAACCCGCCGGGCAAGCCGCGGCGGGTTGCGTCGACCGTTTCGTGAAACGGATCGATGGGGCGTGCAGGCAGCCGCTTAGGCAGCCGGCGTTTCGCCTTCTGCTGCGTCCGACACGGCACCCGCCGGGACCGTCGCCGAAGCGATGACCGGGTTTTCCGCGTCGACGTGCGCGACCAGCGCGACGCCCTTCGGCAGCGCGATGTCCTTCGCGTGCAGCGATTGACCGGCTTCGATCTTCGACAGGTCGACTTCGAGGAACTCCGGCAGGTCAGCCGGCAGGCACTCGATTTCGATTTCCGTCGCGACGTGCGAGACGATCGCGCTCGACAGCTTCACGGCCGGGCTGACTTCCGCGTTCAGGAAGTGCAGCGGTGCCTTCGTGTGCAGCTTCTTCTTCGCGTCGACGCGCTGGAAGTCCACGTGCAGCACGAGTTGCTTGAACGGGTGGTATTGCACGTCGCGCAGCAGAACCTGTTGCGACTGGCCAGCGACTTCCAGGTCGAGGATCGACGAGTGGAAGGCTTCCTTCTTCAGTGCATGCCACAGCGCGTTGTGATCCAGTTCGATCTTTTGCGGGGCTGCTTCGCCACCGTAGACGATACCCGTGGTCTTACCGGCGTTGCGCAGGCGGCGGCTCGCACCCGTACCTTGCTGTTGGCGCTCGAAAGCGACGACTTTCATGTGATTCTCCATGTGCTGCCCGCGACCAGGCAGTAAAACGGGGCCATCAAGCGGCCCCCGATGAAACGGCCGGGGTTTCGTCTATCCCGTCCGATTGTGCAAAAAGCGAAGCGTTGCCGCTTCGCTTTTCGCGCATGCTTTGTTCCGTCGATTCGCGATCAGGATTCCGCGAACAGCGACATCACTGAATCGCCGCGGCGGATCCGCGAGAACGTCTCGGCCAGCAGGCTCGCGCTCGTCAGCGAGCGGATCTTCGAGCATGCCAGCGATTCGGCCGACAGCGGAATCGTATCGGTGACGACCAGCTCGTCGAGTTCCGATGCGGCGATACGCTCGGCGGCGCCGCCCGACAGGACCGGGTGCGTCGCGTACGCGAACACCTGCTTCGCACCGCGTGCCTTCAGCACTTGTGCAGCCTTGCAGAGCGTGCCTGCCGTATCGACCATGTCGTCCATGATCACGCAGGTGCGGCCTTCGACTTCACCGATGATGTTCATCACTTCGGCGACGTTCGCCTTCGGACGACGCTTGTCGATGATCGCGAGATCGCAGTTGAGCTGCTTCGCGAGCGCCCGGGCACGCACCACGCCGCCGACGTCCGGCGACACGACGAGCAGATCCGAGTAGTTCTGCTTGCGCACGTCGCCCAGCAGGATCGGCGTCGCGTAGATGTTGTCGACCGGGATGTCGAAGAAGCCCTGAATCTGGTCGGCGTGCAGATCCATCGTGATGATCCGCTCGACGCCGGCGATTTCCAGCATGTTCGCGACGACCTTCGCTGAGATCGCGACGCGCGCCGAACGCGGGCGGCGATCCTGACGCGCATAGCCGAAGTAGGGGATGGCAGCGGTGATCCGGCCTGCGGATGCGCGCTTGAGCGCATCGACCATGATCATCAGTTCCATCAGATTGTCGTTCGCCGGTGCGCACGTAGATTGCAGGACGAAGACGTCCTTGCCGCGCACGTTTTCCTGGATCTCGACCTGGATTTCGCCGTCGGAGAAACGGCTGACCATCGCTTTGCCGAGGGGAATACCAAGGATACTGACGACTTCCTGGGCGAGCGCGGGATTCGCGTTGCCAGTAAAGACCATCAGGCCATCATGGCTGTGGCTGCTCATCGTGCACCTGCTTCAGGCTTGGGCGGGAAATGCGGGAAAATTTTTGGCAGGGGAGGAAGGACTCGAACCCTCGCATGCCGGAATCAAAATCCGGTGCCTTGACCAACTTGGCGACTCCCCTACACTTAACTGATAACTTCACCGAACTTGTAGGCCGTTCGGCAAAGTAAAACTTCATGACGCGAAAGCGAAGAGCGGATGCTCGTTCAGACTCTCGGCAACTGCGCCATTCCAACTGGCGGGCAACTTGGCTTTCGCCGCTTCTGCCTCGTGCTTGCTGTGAAACGCTGCAAACACGCTTGCTCCGGAGCCGGTCATCCTCGCGGGGGTCACATCATACAACCATTTGACCGCCTGCGCAACTTCCGCGTACTTCCTTGTTACAACTTCCTGCATATCGTTCCGACCGAAGCTATCTGGCCATCCCGTATCGCTGGTTTGCTGTGCAAGAAAGTCAGCAATTGTGACGGGCTTCGTATTTCTTGTCAACAACTCATCTGAAAATATTTCAGCGGTCGGGACATGAACGCGTGGCGTCACAACCAAGAACCAGCGAGTCGGCAATTGTACCTCAGCTAATTCTTCTCCGATACCCTCCGCGAACGCATTTTTTCCAAAAATAAAAAACGGGACGTCGGCGCCGAGTTTGACCGCGAGCGCCTGGAGTTCGGCGCGCGGCAAATCGAGTTGCCACAGGCGGTTCAGCGCGAGCAGCGTCGTCGCCGCGTCGGAGCTGCCGCCGCCGAGCCCGGCGCCCATCGGCAGGATCTTGTCGATCTCGATGTCGACGCCGTGCGCGGTGCCCGTATGCGTCTTCAGCAGGTTCGCCGCGCGCACGACGAGATCGCTCTCCTCGGGCACGCCCGGCACGTCGGTGACGCGTGCGACGCGGCCGTCGTCGCGCCGCGTGAAGTGCAGCGTGTCGCCCCAGTTCAGCAGCTGGAATACGCTCTGCAGATCGTGATAGCCGTTCGGACGGCGGCCGGTGATGTGCAGGAACAGGTTGAGTTTCGCGGGCGCCAGGCAGTTGCGCAGCGAGCGGGTCGAATCGGTCATGCGGGTATCGGGGCTAGGCGCGCGTGCTCACTGATCGAGCACGAGCTTGATGTCGAGCGGCGGCGTGGCGCGCACGAGGTTGACGCGTTTGACGCCCGTGGCCGGGGCATCCGCGTAGGCAAGGTAGTCGATCGTCCAGCCGTCCTGGCGCAACTGCTTGATGCGCGTGCTGTCGGCCGGGTCGCGCACGGTTTCGGCGGGCGTCGCGGGCGCGGCGGTCGGCAGCAGCCAGTAGCGCAGGCCCGCGAGCGGTAGCTCGAAGCCGAGCGTTTTCTGCATCAGGTCGCCGACGTCGGGCGCATATTGGGTCGGGCGGTTCGGCAATTCGAGCGACGCCGCGCGCGGCGTCGATTTCACGACCGCGAGCGTCTGGCCGAGCGGGCTGCGCAGTTCGAGCGACACGTCGTCGCCGTGCTCCTGCCAGTCGAAGTTGCCGTACACGTTCTGCGGGTTGCCGAGACGATCGTCGTACCGCACCGCGAAGCGGCCGTGGTACGCATGCGCCGCCGCCGTCTGCAGCACGGCGCCCGTCGGCGCGTTGGCCGACGGCGGCGTGCTCGCGCAGCCGGCGAGCGCGAGCGCCGCGCCGGCCGCGGCCAGCGTGCGCCGCGCGCGGGAGGACAGGGAAAACATCGGGAACATCCGCATCAGAGGCCGTTGATCTGCAGGCGTTTGAGCGTCTGCACGAGCGTTTCGTTGTCGGGCTCGAGCTTCTGTGCGGCACGCCACGCGTTGCGCGCGTCGTCCTGCGCGCCGCTCTTCCACAGCACTTCGCCGAGATGCGCGCCGATCTCGGCGTTCGGCTGCAGTTCGTATGCACGCTGCAGCACCTTCGTCGCGCCGGCCGTGTCGCCCATCCGGTACTTCACCCAGCCGAGGCTGTCCATGATGTACGCGTCGTTCGGCGCGAGCGCCATCGCCTTGTCGATCAGCTTGCTGGCCTCGGGCAGGCGCTGGTTGCGGTCGGCGAGCGAATAGCCGAGCGCGTTGTAGGCCTGCGGGTTGTCGGGCTGCGTACGGATCAACTCGCGCAACTGCTTTTCCATCGTCGCGTAGTGGCCGGTCTTTTCGGCCGCCATCGCGTAGTCGTAGCGCAGGTCGGGATCGTCCGGGAAGTCCTGGACGGCCTGCCCGAGCCGCGCCTCCGCTTCCGGATAGCGCTTCGCGGTGAACAGGATCGACGCATCGGTGCGCGCCACCACGGCCGCGTCGCGCGGATCCGAGATCGGCAGGTTGTCGAGCACCTTGCGCGCCTCGTCGGTCTTGCCCTGTTTCTGCAGCAGCTGCGCACGCGTGATCTGCGCGGGCAGGTAGTGCTGGCTCGTCTGGTCGACCTTGTCGAGCCATTGCGACGCCTGCGCGTCGTTGTTCTGGTCGATCGCGATCTGCGCGAGGTAGATGTAGCCCTGGCCGACGTCGAGGTTCGGCTGCTTGTCGCCGAGCTGCACGTATTGCTTCAGGTAGCCGGTCGCCTCGTCGAGTTTCTTCTGCTGGATCTTGATCAGCGCGAGCGCCATCAGCGGCGTCGGATCCTTCGCGTCGAGCTTGCGCATCGTCTCGAACTGCTTCTGCGCGTCGTCGAGGCGATCGTCGGCGAGATAGAGCTGCGACAGCGCGAGCCGTGCGTCGCGCGACTTCGGATTCTGCTGAACATACTTCTCGAACGACGCGATGCCCGCCGCGCGTTCCGCCGGCCCCATCTGCGACAGCATCAGCGCCGCCGGCAGGTAGTCGGGGCGGATCTGCAGCGCCTGCTTCAGCGATTGCGCGGCGCCTTCCTTGTCGTCGACCGCGAGCTGCTGCCGCGCGATCGCGAGCTGCGCTTCGGGGCGGTTCATGTCGTTCTTCAGCATGTCCTTCAGCACCGCGAGGCCGCCGACGCGGTCGGGGCCGCGCACGAGCAGCGCCTGCAGCGCGAGGATCGCCGGGCCGCGCGTGTCGCCGGTCGCGCGGGCCAGCTCGCGCGCGAGCATCGGCTGCGCGTCGGCCGGCTTGCCGGCGAGCACCAGCAGCGCGGCGTCGACCTGCGACGCGCGGTTCGAATCCGGTGCGTACTGACGCCACAGGTTCGCGGCGGACAGCGCGTCGGCCGGGCTCTGCGCGCCGAGCGCGATTTCGGTCGCGCGCTGCGCCATGCGCGGATCGCGCGTGTCGCGGGCCAGCGCGAGGTAAGTCTGGTACGCCGGCGCCGGCTGGTTGCGCTGGAGCGCGACCTCGGCGGCGAGCACCTGGTAGACGATCTGGCCCGTCAGCGGCACGCCGGGGAGATTCTTCTGCTCGTCCGGCAACACGTGCTCGAACGCACCCTGCGGCTCCGCGTCGTCCGATGCCGGATTCTGCGCGTGGGCCGGAAAGGCGGTGAGGGTCCAGGCGGCAAACAGCGCGGCACCGAGTGCACGGCGGACCGGGAAGGCGCGCGCGCCGCGCACGGCGGCGGGGCGCTCCTGAAGCAGCTTCGAGGGCAGGGTCATGGAAATCCGTTCGATGTTTCAACCGATTGTAACGCGCTCGCTACAATACACGCACGATCGTGATAGGGTCCGTTTACCTGTGGAACCCCCATGCGAATGCCCGAAATCGCCCGCCTCGCGTGCTGCCAGGCGAGCGATTTCGGGCATTCCCGTGTTTAATTCGGGGCCGCCGCGAGAACGGCCGTTCTCGCGGCGGCGCATGCGCGTTCCCTATGTAAGCAGACCGTAGCCTCAGACCCGCAAAACATGCCAGAGTTGCCAGAAGTCGAAGTCACGCGCCGGGGCATCGAGCCCTTTGTCGCGGGCCGCCGCGTCGAGCGTGTCGACGTCCGTACCGCGATGCTGCGCTGGCCCGTGCCGGCCGGGCTCGCCGAGCAATTGCGCGCGCGCGAGGTGCTCGCCGTCGAGCGCCGCGGCAAGTACCTGCTGTTCGAAGTCGATGCGGGCTGGTTCATCGTCCATCTCGGGATGACGGGCACGCTGCGCGTGCTGCCCGCGGCCGGCGTGCCGATCGCCGCGAAGCACGACCACATCGACTGGATCTTCGACGAATTCGTGCTGCGCTTCCGCGATCCGCGCCGCTTCGGCGCCGTGCTGTGGCACCCGCGCGAAGCCGGTGACGTGCATGCGCATCCGCTGCTCGCGAGCCTCGGCGTCGAGCCGTTCTCGCCGGCGTTCACCGGCGCTCTGCTGCATGCGCGCACGCGCGGCCGCACGGTGTCGGTCAAGCAGGCGCTGCTCGCGGGCGACATGGTCGTCGGCGTCGGCAACATCTATGCGTCGGAGAGCCTGTTTCGCGCCGGCATCCGGCCGACGACGGCCGCCGGCAAGGTTTCGCTGCCGCGCTACGAGCGGCTGGCCGATGCGGTGCGCGCGACGCTCGCCGACGCGATCGAGCGCGGCGGCAGCACGTTGCGCGATTTCGTCGGCAGCAACGGCGAAAGCGGCTACTTCCAGCTCGATTGCTTCGTCTACGATCGTGCCGGCCAGCCTTGCCGCGTATGCGGCACGCCGATCCGCCAGATCGTGCAGGGCCAGCGGTCGACCTATTTTTGCCCGACGTGCCAGCGTTGAAACCCTTTTCCCCGATCAGATAACTTGAAGCCGCCCCGCATCGCCCCCGCTCCGTTCCCCGTCACGCCGCTGCACCGCACGTTCGCCACGCGTCTCGTCGCGTGGCAGCGCGAGCATGGCCGCCATGACCTGCCGTGGCAGAACACCCGCGATCCGTACCGGATCTGGCTGTCGGAAATCATGCTCCAGCAGACGCAGGTGTCGACCGTCATTCCGTATTACACGCGTTTTCTCGACCGCTACCCCGACGTCGCCGCGCTCGCGGCCGCGCCGGCCGACGACGTGATGGCGCTATGGGCGGGGCTCGGCTACTACTCGCGCGCGCGCAACCTGCACCGCTGCGCGCAGGTCGTCGTCGCCGAGCACGGCGGCGCGTTTCCGGCGACGCCCGACGCATTGGCCGAACTGCCCGGCATCGGCCGCTCGACGGCCGCCGCAATCGCGTCGTTTGCGTACGGCGCGCGCGCGACGATCCTCGACGGCAACGTGAAACGCGTGCTCGCGCGGGTATTCGGCGTCGAGGGCTTTCCGGGCGAGAAGCGGGTCGAGAACGACATGTGGGCACTCGCCGAATCGCTGCTGCCCGATGCCGCGAACGCGGCCGACGTGAGCGCGTATACGCAGGGGCTGATGGACCTGGGCGCGACGCTGTGCGTGCGCGGCAAGCCCGACTGCGCGCGCTGCCCGTTCGCGGGCGACTGCGTCGCGCAATCGACCGGCCGGCAGCGCGAACTGCCGGCCGCCCGGCCGAAGAAGGCCGTGCCGACGCGCAAGACCTGGATGCTCGTGCTGCGCGACGGCGACGCCGTGCTGCTCGAGCGACGGCCGCCGACCGGCATCTGGGGCGGCCTGTGGAGCCTGCCGCAAGCGGACGGCGATGCCGCGCTCGCCGATCTCGCGCGCGGTTTCGGCGGCGGCGGCACGGTGCCGCTTGCGCCGCTCACGCATACGTTCACGCATTTCCGGCTCGAGATCGAGCCGCGGCTGAGCGATGTGGCCGACGGCGGCGGCCTGCCGTCGCAGGCGCGGGACGCGGACACCGCATGGGTGCCGCTGAGCCGGCTCGACGCGTACGGCGTGCCGGCGCCCGTGCGCAGGCTGCTCGATGCGCTGAGCGGGCCGTTGCTGTAACGAGCGGGGAAGAAAGGGCGCGGCGCGGGCCGCGTTCGCGAAGGCGCCGCGTTGTCGCCCGCAGGAAGGAATGGCCTTCGGGCGGGCACGACGCGCGACTCGCGGCGGATCGGCGCGCGGTCGCTACAGCCAGCCGTGCCGGTCGAGCACGTGGTGCACGGCGTCGATGCGCGCGCCGACGTCCGGAAACTCCATCAGCTTCTGCCGCGCGCGCAGGTCGAGCGGCAGCAGTTCCGCGAGGCGATTCGATACCCAGCTCGGATCGTCGAGGCGGAACGGTTCGCCGAACGGCATTTTCTGCGGATCGGATTTTTTCAGCGCATCGATGATGCGTTCGAGCACCTCGGCGCACGAGCCGAACTGCGCGAGCGCCTGTTCGCCTTCGAGCGGAATGTCGTCGGGCAGCGGCTCCGCGATGCCGACCAGCAGCCCGTTGCCTTCGACGCGATACGACAGCAGCTCGAAACGCTGCGTGCCGACCGCCTGCAGATACAGCATCCCGAATTCGCCGGTATCGCACTCGGTGATGCGCGCCATGCAACCGATGGTTTCGGGCACCGACACCGCGCCGTCCTGCGCGACTTCGGGCCCGCTCTTGAGCAGGCACACGCCGAACGGTGCGTCGTCGCGCAGGCAGGCGCGCGACATGTCGAGATAGCGCGCCTCGAACACCTTGAGCGGGAGCAGCCCTCCAGGAAACAGCACCGTGTGCAGCGGAAACAGCGGCAGGTCGATCAGGGTGGTCGATAAGGAGGACATGGCGCGCGGGCGTGGGGGCGGGTGTCGCTAGGGTCGGTCGACCTCGGAGACGAGCCGCGACGACGCGTCGACATCCACGGGCGCGTCACGATGCCGCACGATCACGTTCGCCTCGCGCGCCAGGCGCGCGGCGAGCGTTTCCGCGATGAACACCGAGCGATGCTGGCCGCCCGTGCAGCCGATGGCGACGGTCAGGTAGCTGCGGTTGTCGTCGCGGAAGTGCGGCAGCCATTTCATCAGGAACGCATGGATGTCGTCGATCATCTGGTGGACGATCGGCAGTGCGTCGAGAAAGGCGATGACCGGCTGGTCGAGCCCGGTGAGCGGGCGCAACTCGTGGTCGTAGTACGGATTCGGCAGCGCGCGCACGTCGAACATCAGGTCGGCGTCGAGCGGCACGCCGCGCTTGAAGCCGAACGATTCGAACATCACCATCAGGTCGTTGTTCTTTTGCTCGATGAAGCGCTTGACCCAGGTGCGCAGCGCGTTCGCGCGCAGCGTGCTGGTATCGATCTGGTGGCCGAATTCGGCGAGCGGCGCGACAAGCTCGCGCTCGCGCTCGATCGCTTCCTCGAGCGACGACAGCAGGCCGACGTCCGCATCGTGCGACAGCGAGCCGGACAACGGATGGCGGCGGCGCGTTTCGGAGAAGCGCTGGATCAGCGCCTGGGTGCTCGCGTTGAGGAACAGCACGCGCACGTCGTGCTCGCGGGACAGCTCGCGGATCAGGCCGGGCATTTCGTCGAGCGATGCGCTCGAGCGCGCGTCGATCGCAACCGCGAGCCGGCGCTGGCCGTCCTGCTCGAGGTAGCGGGCGAGTTCGGGGAGCACGTGCGGCGGCAGGTTGTCGACGCAGTAATAGCCTGCGTCCTCGAGCGCGTTCAGCGCGACGGACTTGCCTGAGCCGGAGATGCCGGTGATGAGGACGATGCGCATGGGAACGGAGAATCCTGACGTTTCATCATAGCACCGGCTCGACGCGTCGGCGTTGCGCGGCCGGCGCGTGCGGGTTACACCAGTTTGCCGGGGAACTGACTGTCGGGATCCTGCATCGCGAGCCGTTGCCGATCCATGAAATCGCGCAACGTGTCGATTCCGCGCAACTGCAGGATCGTGTTCCGGACGGCCGCCTCGACGAGCACCGCGAGGTTGCGGCCGGCCGCGACCTGGATCGTGACCTTGCTGATCGGCAAGCCGAGCACGTCGACGGTCTGGCTTTCGAGCGGCAGGCGCTGGAATTCGCCGTCGGGGCGACGCACGAGCTGGACGATCAGCTTCAGCTTCATTTTTCGTCGCACCGCGGTTTCGCCGAAGATCGTCTTGATGTCGAGCAGGCCGAGGCCGCGCACTTCGAGCAGGTTCTGCAGCAGCGGCGGGCAGCGGCCTTCGACGAAATCGGGGCCAAGACGGACGAAATCGACCGCGTCGTCGGCGACGAGGCCGTGGCCGCGGCTGATCAGCTCGAGGCCGAGCTCGCTCTTGCCGAGGCCGGAATCGCCGGTCAGCAGCACGCCCATCCCGAGGATGTCGAGAAACACGCCGTGCAGCGTCGCGCGCGGCGCGAGGATGCGCGACATGTAGAGCCGCAGGCTGTCGATCACCGCGGCGGCCGACATCGGCGTCGTGAACAGCGGCGTGGACGAGCGCGTGCAGCGCAGCACCAGTTCGGGCGGCGCCGCGGCGCCGCCGGCGACGACGAGAAACGGAGGTTCGAGTGCGATCAGCTCGGCCATGTGGCGCGAGCGGTCTTCGTCGGTCTGGCGCTGGTAGTAGTCGATTTCGGCTTCGCCGAGCACCTGGATCCGGTTCGGGTGGATCAGGTTCAGGTGGCCGACGAGGTCGGCGCTCGACGTTGCGTTACCGACCGTGTCGGCCGAAAAGCCGCGCTCCCAGCCTTCATGCCCCGTCAGCCAGCTCAGTTTCAGCGTCGCTGCGTTGTCGTCGAAGATGCTCTGGGCGTTGATGCTGGACGTATCCATGACTCTCGTCACTCCAATGGGCCGGTGCGGGCGCGCGGCGACGGACGTCGCCATGCCGGGCCGGCGCCGGGCGGCCCTGGGCGGCGCGTGCCGCCTCGTACGGGGAAATATTCCGCCCGGAACAACTCAAGGTTGCCACTGAGTGAGCAGGCGATGCAACTCGGCGATATCCGTTTCGTTGTGCAGACGCTCGCGTGCGTCGCGGTCGGACAGCAGTTGCGCGATTTCCGACAGGATCTCGAGGTGCTGCTGGGTGGCTTGCTCGGGGACGAGCAGGAAGATCAGGAGACCGACAGGCTGACCGTCGGGCGCTTCGAACGGGATCGCATCGGCGAGGCGGACGAACGCGGCGAGCGGATGCTTGAGGCCCTTGATGCGGCCGTGCGGAATCGCGACACCTTCGCCGAGCCCGGTCGAACCGAGGCGCTCGCGCGCGAACAGGTTGTCCGTGACGGTGCTGCGGCCGATGCCGTTCTGATTCTCGAACATCAGCCCGGCTTGTTCGAAGACGCGTTTCTTGCTGGTGACCGAGAGGTCGATGACGACGTTCTCTATGGGCAGGATTTTGGCTAGGCGATTCATGTTGGCAGGCGATTGGGCGGCCTGGGGTCTCCTTGCGGCGGCGGACTGATTTTCCATGTTCGGCGATATCAAGGCATGTGGCATGGCAACCTGCAACGCCGCTACCGCATCCAACACCCCCCGGCGATAACCGGAACATTATAGAGCACAGCCGCGTGCGTGGCGCAGCACGGACGGACCGGTGGCACCTGCGCTCGGCGTGGCAAAAAAAACGCCCGGCGAACCGGGCGGCGTGCGTGTTGCTGTGACGGTTATTGCGGCGGCAGTTCGATCTGGTCGATCGACGGCTGCAGCTTGATCGGGTCGTGCGCGTGCGTTTGCAGGCGCTCCATGTGCTTGACGACCTGGCGATCCAGCTTGTCGATCAACAGATCGATCGCGGCATACAGGTTGCCGTTCGCGCTTTCGACGAAGATGTCCTTGCCCTTCAGGTGCAGGTTGATTTCCGCGCGCTGCTGCTTGTCCTTTTCCTTGTGGTTGTCGACCGAGAGGATCACAGTGCCATCGATCACCTGATCGCTATGCCGTAGCACCCGGTCCAGCTTGGTGATCACGTATTCGCGAATGGCAGGCGTGACTTCGAGATGATGTCCACTGATCTTCAGGTTCATAGTGCTTCTCCAAGCGAGTGACCACCCGGCCGCATCGAGGCGGCGCTCCGGTCGACTTGCCCATGCCGCGGAAAGGCGGCGTATCGCGGACAGGTCGCCCGGCCTGTTCCCCGTGTGCGCGGTGGTCGGGACACGCCTGCCGCCGGGCAGGCAGCAGGCTTAAAGAGACTTGCGCAGATTCACTGCCGGGATCTTGAGGGCTTCGCGATATTTCGCAACCGTGCGGCGCGCGACCACGAAACCCTGTTCTGCCAGCAGCTCGGCAATGCGGCTGTCCGAAAGTGGCGATTTTGGGTCTTCAGCTCCTATCAGTTGCTTGATGAGGGCTCGGATGGCGGTCGACGAGGCGGCGCCACCGGTGTCGGTCGAGACGTGAGATCCGAAGAAGTACTTAAATTCCAGCGTCCCGAACGGGGTCAGCATGTACTTCCCGGTTGTCACACGGCTGACAGTCGACTCGTGTAGGCCCAGCGTATCAGCTATTTCCCGCAAAACCAAGGGGCGCATGGCAATTTCACCGTGCGCAAAGAAATTCTTCTGACGCTCGACAATAGCCTGCGCGACACGCAGGATCGTCTCGAAACGCTGCTGGATGTTCTTGATCAACCAGCGTGCTTCCTGGAGCTGCTGCTTCAGCGATCCGGCCGACGGATCGCCGCGGCTGTTGCGCAGGATGTTCGCGTACAGGTTGTTGATCCGCAGGCGCGGCACGACCTCCGGATTGAGCTCCGCGAGCCATCCCTGGCCGGCCTTCTTCACGATGATGTCGGGCACGACGTAGTCGGCCTCGGCCTTGCCGTATGCGGCGCCGGGGAACGGCTCCAGCGAGCGGATCAGCGCATGCGCGTCGCGCAGCGCGTCGTCGCTCGCCTTCAGGTGCTTGCGCAACCGTGTGAAGTCGCGTGCGGCGAGCAGTTCGAGATGCTGCGACACGATCTCGAGCGCGAGCGTGCGCGTGGGGGACGGATCGAGGCGCAGCAGCTGGAGCTTCAGGCATTCGGAGGCCGAGCGGGCGCCGACGCCGGCCGGGTCGAAGCTGTGCAGCAGCGCGAGCGCCGCGTTCAGTTCGTCGCAGTCGATTTCGAGTTCGGGCGGCAGGTCGGCGAGCACTTCGTCGAGCGTGGCGGTCAGGTAGCCGTCGTCGTCGAGCGATTCGATCAGGAACATCACGAGCGCGCGATCGCGCGGGCCGGCCTGCGTGACGCGCAACTGCGCGGACAGGTGGTCGCGCAGCGACGTCGCGGCTTCCTGCACCTGCAGCGGCGGCAAGTCGTCGTCGTCGGACGCGCCGCTCGAGCGGCCGTATTCGTCGAGGTTCCACTGCGGGCCGTCGTTGCCGTCGGCGGAGCCGTAACCGTCGTATTCGTCGGCGCCGGCCGGCTCGTCGCGCTCCGCGCGATCGCTGGACGTACTGCTGCCGTTGGCCGCGGCGGGTTCGGTGTTCGAGGCGGGCGGCGTCTGCGCGATCAGCGATCCGTCGGCCGCGACGCGCAGCGGGCTCGCGATCCATTCGTCGTCGTTCTCGAGCAGCGGGTTCTGCGCGACGGCCATCGCGACTTCCTGCTGCAATTCGAGCGTCGACAACTGCAGGAGCCGGATCGACTGCTGCAGCTGGGGCGTCAGCGCAAGATGTTGCGACAGGCGGAGTTGAAGGCTGGCTTTCATGGCAAGGAGGGAGTCATACCGGCAGTTTGCCACGACCCAGGCGCATTGAGCCATCCGCGATTACGCGCGGCGCGCCGCCCGGCCGCGGGCAGGGCCGCGGGCGTGGATGCAAAGCGGGGCGCAGCCCCGCGCGGCGATGCCGGGCGGGGTGCAGCCAGCCACGAGGAGGGCGTTACATGCGGAAGTGTTCGCCGAGGTACACGCGGCGCACGCTTTCGTTTTCGATGATTTCGCTCGGCGCGCCGGCGGCCAGCACCGACCCGTCGCTGATGATGTACGCGTGGTCGCAGATGCCGAGCGTTTCGCGGACGTTGTGGTCCGTGATCAGCACGCCGATGTTGCGCTGTTTCAGGAACTTGACGATTTTCTGGATCTCGAGCACCGCGATCGGGTCGACGCCGGCGAACGGTTCGTCGAGCAGGATGAAGCTCGGGTTGGTCGCGAGGGCGCGCGCGATTTCGACGCGGCGTCGTTCGCCGCCCGACAGCGACAGCGCGGGGTTCTCGCGCAGGTGGCCGATCTGCAACTCGTCGAGCAGCGCTTCGGTGCGCGACGAGATCGCATCCTTCGACAGTCGCTTGCCGTCTTCGCCGTACTGCAGCTCGAGCACCGCGCGGATGTTTTGCTCGACGGTCAGCTTGCGGAACACGGACGCTTCCTGCGGCAGGTACGACAGGCCGAGCGACGCGCGCTTGTGGATCGGCAGCAGGCCGATCGAGCTGCCGTTCAGCGAGATTTCGCCCGCGTCCGTCGGCACGAGGCCGACGATCATGTAGAACGACGTGGTCTTGCCGGCGCCGTTCGGGCCGAGCAGGCCGACGACTTCGCCGCTCTTCACGTCGAGCGACACGTCCTTGACGACCGTGCGCGAGCCGTAGCGCTTCTTCAGGTTGCGGACGACGAGCGAGCTCGTCGTGCCGGCCGGCTGGCGGTTCGGGAGCGCGTTCATTGGCCCGGTGCTCCCTGGATCGTGGTCGACGGCGACAGCTTGGCCGGCGCGCCGTTCAGCGGCGCGGGGCCGCCGTTCTTCGGCGACAGCATCGCGCGCACGCGGCCGTTCGGGTTGCCCGGCGCCGCGACGTCCTTGCCGCCCTTCGCGGTGTAGAAGTCGCGCTGGCCGTCGTACGTGATCACGCTGCCGTGCACGGTGTCGGCGACCGTCGACGTGCCCTGCAGGCGGCGCACGGTCGCGGCGGTGGTCAGCGTGGTCAGGTCCTGCTTGCCGTCGTAGTCGATGCGTTCGGCGTCGCCGTCGATGTATTCGTCGAGGCCTTCGCGCTTCTGGCGGAACGTCGCGTGCTTCTTGCCGCTGCCGAACGACGTCGCATACTGATAGCCTTCCGGGTCCTGGCGTACTTCGACGCGATCGCCCTTGATGATGATCGTGCCCTTCGTGATCACGACGTTGCCGGTCGCGACCGTGACCTGCTTCAGATCGTCGTAGGTCAGGTTGTCGGCCTCGACGTTGATCGGCTTGTTCTGGTCGGCCTTCTCGGCATGGGCGAGCGGCGCCAGCCCGACGAGCGGGAGCGCCACGAGCGTCGCGGCGAGCGCGGCGCGGACGGCGCGCGCAGCGCCGCCGGAAATCAGTCGAGGGAACGGTTCGTTCATGCAGTCACGTGAGGGATGCGTCACTTGGGTTGACCTTTCGAGCCGCCGGACGTGTCCGCGGCGGCAATCGTGCCGCGCACGTTGCCGTAAAGCTCGATGACCCGGGTGACGTTGTTGTACTTCATGCCGTCGGTCGCGTTGACGAGCGACAGGCCGCGCTGAAGTTTAACCGGCTTTTCGGTCTGGATCACATCGTCATTGACGAAGATCCGGAAATGCTGGGAATCGGCCTGCATCTGCGGATCGCCGCCGCCGGCCGCGCGCAGGATGCGCGCGTCGTCGTACAAATCGACGATCGACACGTCGCCGTTGACGGTGCCGCGCTTCGCGGTGGTCGTCACGACCGGCTTGCCGGGCTGGAACGCGCGCATGGCCGGATCGGTCAGGTCGCTGCCTTCGGTGTCTTCGTAATGGACCAGCTTCGCGGCCGTCAGCCGGTACTGGGTCGTGCCGGTCTGGTCGAGTTCGGTGACCGAGAAGTTGTCCGCGAAATAATCGGGCGTGTGGCGCTTCGGCTGCGCGACGCCCTCGCCGGGCGGCGGCAGCGTGGCCTGCAGCAGCCACCAGGTGACGCCCGCGAGCGCGGCGACCGCGGCGAGCGGCAGCATCTGGGTCCAACGGAAATGCGTACTCATCGGTCAGGCTCCGCAGGCGGCGGCGAGCAGCGCGTCGTAGCGGCGCTGCGCGCGCAGGATCGCATCGCAGACCTCGCGCACGGCGCCGTGGCCGCCGCGGGCCTCGGCGACCCAGTGCGCGCGGGCGATCACCTCGGGGTGCGCGTTCGCGGGAGCCGTGGCGAAGCCGCAGCGCAGCAGCACCGGCAGGTCGGGCCAGTCGTCGCCCATGTAGCCGCATGCGTCGGCCGTCAGGCCGAGCGACGCGATCAGGTCGGCGAACACGGCGAGCTTGTTCTCGACGCCCTGGAACAGGTGCGCGATCTTCATCTCCTTCGCGCGCGCCGCGACGATCTCCGAGCGGCGGCCCGTGATGATCGCGGTCGCGATGCCGGCTTCGCCGAGCAGCTTCACGCCGTGGCCGTCGAGCGAATTGAACGACTTCATCGCGTCGCCGGCCGCGGTAAACAGCAGGCCGCCGTCGGTCAGCACGCCGTCGACGTCGAAAATCATCAGCTTCACGCGGCTCGCGCGTTCGGCCGCAGTCAGCGCTGCGCTCATCAGATCACCTTCTTCGAAAACAGGTCGTGCATGTTCAGCGCGCCGATCAGCGCGCCGTCGGCATCGACGACCAGCATCTGGTTGATCCGGTGGCGCTCCATCAGTTCCACGGCCTCGACGGCCAGGTGATCCGGCGCGATCGTGCGTGGGTTGCGCGTCATGACTTCGGTGATCGGCAGCGTGCGGAAGTCGCCGTCGCGGGCGAGCACGCGGCGCAGGTCGCCGTCCGTGAAGATGCCGGCGACCTTGCCGCCGGCGTCGACCACGGCCGTCATGCCGAGGCGCTTCGCGGTGATTTGGAACAGCGCGTCCGACAGCGTGGCATCGAGCCCGACGGACGGGACGTCGTCGCCCGAGCGCATCACGTCGCGCACGTAGGTGAGCAGGCGGCGGCCGAGCGCGCCGCCCGGATGCGAGCGCGCGAAATCGTCCGAGCCGAAGCCGCGCGCGTCGAGCACGGCGACGGCGAGCGCGTCGCCGAGCGCGAGCGCGGCGGTCGTGCTCGCGGTGGGCGCGAGGTTCAGCGGGCACGCTTCCTTCGACACCGCGGCGTTCAGGTGCACGTCGGCGAGCGTGCCCAGGCTCGACTCCGCACGGCCCGTGATCGCGATCAGCTTCGCGCCGATCCGCTTCACGAGCGGCAGGATCGCGACGAGTTCTTCCGATTCGCCGGAATAGGAGATGCCGATGAAGACGTCGTCGGAGGTGACCATCCCGAGGTCGCCGTGGCTGGCCTCGGCAGGGTGGACGAAGAAGGCCGGCGTACCGGTGCTGGCCAGCGTGGCCGCGATCTTGCGGGCGATATGCCCCGATTTGCCGATCCCGGAAACCACGACGCGGCCGCGGCAGCCGAGCAGCAGCGACACGGCCTCGACGAAGCCGCCGTCGAGCTGGTCGCGCAGCGCGCGCACGGCGTCCGCCTCGATGTCGAGCACGTCGCGGGCGAGCGCGAGCGCCCGATCATCATTGATTTTCGCTATCATGCGCGGAGTATAGCAAAGGCGTTTGTTCGCCGCGCCGCGCTTCGGACTCGTCCGATGCCGCCTGTCCACCGCCACCACCCGCGCCCGCCTTGCCGTGGCCCCGACGAACGAGGACGCTTCGCCTGTGATTTCCCCGCTCGAAATGACCCTGCTGCTGCTGCTGGCCTCGGTGGTGGGCGTCGTCGTATTCCGCTCGTTGAACCTGCCGCCGATGCTCGGCTACCTGACCGTCGGCATCCTGGTCGGCCCGCACGCATTCGGCGTCGCGGCGGATCTCGAACGGGCCGAGCACCTCGCGGAATTCGGCGTGGTGTTCCTGATGTTTTCGATCGGCCTCGAATTCTCCCTGGCGAAGCTGAGGTCGATGCAGCGGCTCGTGTTCGGGCTCGGCCTGCTGCAGGTCGTCGCGACCCTCGTGCTCGCGCTCGTGCTCGGCGCGCTGTTCGAGCACTGGGTGCACATTACGTGGCAGGGCAGCATCGCGCTCGGCGGCGCGCTCGCGATGTCGTCGACGGCGATCGTGTCGAAGATGCTCGCCGAGCGGCTCGAGATCGAGACCGAGCATGGCCGCAACATCTTCGGCGTGCTGCTGTTCCAGGATCTCGCGGTCGTGCCGCTGCTGATCGTGATCGCCGCGTTCGGCGCCGAATCGTCGAAGGACCTCGCGCTCACGCTCGGCTTCGCGGCCGTCAAGATCGTGATCGCGCTCGCGCTGCTGCTCGTCATCGGCCAGCGCTTCATGACGCGCTGGCTCAACGTGGTCGCGCGGCGCCGCTCGCAGGAGCTGTTCGTGCTGAACCTGCTGCTCGTCACGCTCGGCGCCGCGTTCATCACCGACCGCTTCGGCCTGTCGCTCGCGCTCGGCGCGTTCATCGCGGGGATGCTCATTTCCGAGACGCCGTTCCGCCATCAGGTGGAGGAGGACATCAAGCCGTTCCGCGACGTGCTGCTCGGCCTGTTCTTCGTAACGACCGGGATGCTGCTCGATCCGCGCGTGATCTGGGAGCATCCGTTGATCGTGCTCGGCTTCTTCGTCGGGCAGATCCTGTTCAAGGCGACGATGATCGCCGGGCTCGCGCGGCTGTTCGGCGCGACGCCGGGCGTCGCGATGCGCACCGGCATCGGCCTCGCGCAGGCCGGCGAATTCGGCTTCGTGCTGCTGAACCTGATCCTCGACCGGCACCTCGTCGATTCGACGCTGCTGCAGGCGATTCTCGCGTCGATGCTGCTGTCGATGCTCGCCGCGCCGTTCCTGATCCAGAACGCGGACCGCATCGTGATGCGGCTGTCGTCGACCGAATGGATGCAGCAGTCGCTGCAGATGACGCGGATCGCAACGCAAAGCCTCAAGCAGCGCGGCCACGTGATCATCTGCGGCTACGGCCGCGCGGGCCAGAACCTGGCGCGCATGCTCGAGCAGGAAGGCATTTCGTACGTCGCGCTCGACCTCGACCCCGATCGTGTGAGCGCGGCCGCGACGGCCGGCGAATCGGTCGTGTTCGGCGACGCCGCGCGCCGCGAATCGCTGCTCGCGGCCGGTATCCACCGGGCGGCGGCCGTCGCGATCACCTATGCGAACACGCCGTCGGCGCTGCGCGTGCTGCATCACGTGCACGAGCTGGAGCCGACGCTGCCCGCGATCGTGCGTACCGTCGACGACGCCGATCTCGAGAAGCTGCTCGCGGCCGGCGCGACCGAGGTGATTCCGGAGATCGTCGAGGGCAGCCTGATGCTCGCGTCGCACACGCTGGTGCTGGTCGGCGTGCCGATGCGCAAGGTCGTGCGGCGCGTCGAGGAGATGCGCGACGAGCGCTACAGCCTGCTGCGCGGCTATTTCCGCGGCGCGGACGATGCGGACGACGACGATCACGAGCAGGTGCGGCTACAATCGGTGCCGGTCGATGCGCGCGCGGACGCGGTCGGGCGTTCGCTGGAAGAACTCGGGCTGTACGCGCTCGGGCTGGAAGTCACGGCGATCCGCCGGCACGGCATCCGCGGCGTCGAACCCGATCCGCAGACCAAGCTGCGCGCGAGCGACATCGTGGTGCTGCGCGGGCTGCCCGAGGCGCTCGCGCTCGCGGAGGAGCGGTTGTCGCGCCATCGGCGCGACCCGCCGGCCGCGGCCGCGTGAGCCGCGATTCACGACCCGACCCGTATTGATCAGAAACGGTGCCCGATCTTCGCGCACCGTTTTTTTCGGAGAGTTTCATGCCGCATTCGTCGCCGGGCGCACCGCTCGATCCGGTCGCCTTCATCCACAGCCAGATCCGCACGGTGCCCGACTGGCCGCAGCCGGGCGTGCAGTTCCGCGACATCACGACGCTGCTGCAGAGCCCGAAGGCGCTGCGCATCCTCGTCGACCTGTTCGTCGAACGCTATGTCGACGCGAAGCTCGATTACGTCGCGGGCCTCGACGCGCGCGGCTTCATCATCGCGCCGATCGTCGCTTACGAGCTGAGCGTCGGCTTCGTGCCGATCCGCAAGGTCGGCAAGCTGCCGTACAAGACGCGTTCGGAATCGTACGATCTCGAATACGGCAGCGCGACGGTCGAGATCCACGAAGATGCGTGCAAGCCCGGCGATCGCGTGATCATCATGGACGACCTGATCGCGACCGGCGGCACGATGATGGCGGGACGCAACCTGCTGGAGCGGCTCGGCGCGGAGGTCGTCGAAGGCGCGGCGATCATCGACCTGCCCGATCTCGGCGGCTCGACGCTGCTGCGCAACGCCGGACTGCCCGTCTATACCGTTACCGAATTCGCCGGCCATTGAACGCCGGCCCGTCGGGGCCGGCCGTCGCGGCTTGCCTTGATTCACGCTTGGGTCACATTCCGCAGCGAGGTCACGATGCCCAACTTCATGCTGTTTCTCGCCACGTCGATCGCGATCACGTTCGCGCCGGGTCCCGACAACCTGCAGGTCCTCGCACGCGGCATCTCGCAGGGCCGCGCGGCCGGCTTCGTCGCCGCGCTCGGCTTCACCGCCGGAATCCTGTTCCACACGACGCTCGCGGCGCTCGGCGTCGCGGCCGTGCTGCGCTCGTCGCCGGTCGCGTTCCAGATCCTGAAGCTCGCGGGCGCCGCGTACCTCGTGTGGATCGGCATCAAGGCGCTGCGCAGCCAGGGGCTCGCGAACGCGCATGCGCGCCCGCCGCAGCCGCTCGCCACGATTTTCCGGCAGAGCGTGATCGGCAACCTGATGAACCCGAAGGTCACGCTGTTCTTCGTCGTGTTCCTGCCGCAGTTCGTCGATCCGCACGGCGCGCAGGGCGTGACGCTCCAGATGTTCGAGCTCGGCGCGCTGTTCATGTTGCAGACGGCCGCGGTCTTCTCGCTGTTCGGCGTCGGCGCGGGCATGATCGGCGCGTGGCTGAAGCGCCGCCCGAAAGCCGGCGTGTGGCTCGACCGGATCGCCGGCGCGACGTTCATCGCGATCGGCATCCGCGTCGCGCTGAAGGACTTAGCGCGATGACGTTTCCGTGCATCGCGGCCGCGCGCCGCTTCGATCCGGCCGCGCACCTGCGCTTCGAGATCGCCGGCCAGGCGGTCGGCTGGGTGCGCCGCCAGGACGTCGCGAAGCTCGCGCGCTGGCCCGACGTGTTCGAACTGACCGCCGATCGGGTCGTGCTGTCGGCGCGCTACGATTCGGTCGACGCGCGCAGCATGGCGCTGGCCAGCGCGATCGGCGCGCTCGCGGCCGAAGGCGCGATTCCCGGCTGGCGCGACGAGATCTACGCGATCCGCAACCGCTTCGACGATCCGCCGCTCGCCTACATCGAGCGCGCGGCGTCGCGCTTCTTCGGCACGCAGACCTATGCGGTGCACGTGAACGGCATCGTAGAATATGCGGTTGCGCCGGGCGAGCCGACCGCTGCGGCGACGCCGAAGATGTGGCTCGGCCGCCGCAGCGCGACCAAGGCCACCGACCCCGGCATGCTCGACAACGTCGTCGCCGGCGGTATCGGCTGGGGGCTGGGCGTTCACGAGACGCTCGCGAAGGAGTGCTGGGAAGAAGCCGGCATTCCGGCCGACCTGTCGGCGCGCGCGATCGCGGGCCGCACGGTGCAGGTGCTGAACGCGCTGCCGGAAGGCACGCAGTCGGAACTGATCTTCGTGTACGACCTGCCGCTGCCGCACGACTTCGCGCCGCGCAACCAGGACGGCGAAGTGGCCGAGCACCTGCTGGCCGGCGTGCCCGAGGTGATCGGCTGGCTGCGCGAAGGCCGTGCGACGATGGATGCGAGCCTCGCGACGCTCGACACGCTGCTGCGCCACCGCTGGATTGCGGCGGCCGACGCGGCCGGCATCGACGCGCTGTTCGTGCCGGCTGCGTGACGTGCACAGCGACGTGCGCCGTGCGGCGCGAACGGCCAATTTGACGAATACGGAAACAATGGGAGTAGCGGTCATGCCGACCGATCACAGCTTTATCTTGAAACTGTCGTGCCCCGACCGGCACGGCATCGTCCATGCGGTCTCGGGCTTCCTGTTCGAGCGCAGCAACAACATCCTCGATTCCGCGCAGTTCGGCGACAGCCGCACCAGCGAGTTCTTCATGCGCGTGCACTTCGAGCAGGACGGCGGCGGCGTGGATGCCGCGTCGGCGCTCGACACGCTTCGCAAGGAATTCGCGCCGCTCGCCGAGCAGTTCTCGATGCGCTGGGAGCTGCACGATGCGGCCGTGAAGCCGCGCGTCGTGATCATGGTGTCGAAGATCGGCCACTGCCTGAACGATCTGCTGTTCCGCTATCGCACCGGGCAGCTGCCGATCGAGATTCCGGCGATCGTGTCGAACCACAAGGAGTTCTACCAGCTCGCCGCGAGCTACAACATTCCGTTCCATCACTTCCCGCTGATCGGCGGCTCGTCCGATGCCGCGAAGGCCGCGCAGGAAGCGCGCGTGCTGGAAGTGATCGACGAGCATCAGGCCGATCTCGTCGTGCTCGCGCGCTACATGCAGATCCTGTCGCCGAACATGTGCGCGCAGCTCGCCGGGCGCGCGATCAACATCCACCATTCGTTCCTGCCGAGCTTCAAGGGGGCGAAGCCTTACTACCAGGCGTTCGACCGCGGCGTGAAGCTGATCGGCGCGACCGCGCACTACGTGACGACCGATCTCGACGAAGGCCCGATCATCGAGCAGGAAGTCGAGCGCGTCGACCACAGCATGACGCCCGACCAGCTGACCGCGATCGGCCGCGACGTCGAATGCGTGACGCTCGCGCGGGCGGTGAAGTGGCACGTCGAGCACCGGATCGTGCTGAACGGGACGAAGACGGTCGTGTTCCGCTGATCCGTCGGCCGCGACAGGCTGGCTCTGCAAACGAAAACGCCGCGCCCTTCATTCACGGGCGCGGCGTTTTTTTATGGCCGTTGGCGAGCGGGCGGCTTCAGATCAGCCGCAGCAGGTACAGCTCGCGTTTCAGGTACGCATAGAAAATCGGCGCGGCGATCACGCCCGGCAGCCCGAACGCGGCTTCCATAATCAGCATCGCGAGCAGCAGCTCCCACGCGCGCGACTCGATCTGGCCGCCGATGATCTTCGCGTTCAGGAAGTATTCGAGCTTGTGGATGACCACGAGGAACGCGAGCGACGCGATCGCGGTGCCCATGCTGACCGACAGCGACACCGCGACGATCAGCGTGTTCGAGATCAGGTTGCCGATCACGGGCAGCAGGCCGACGATGAACGTGACGAGCACGAGCGTTTTCGACAGCGGCAGCCGCTGATGGAAGATCGGCAGCGCGACGAGCAGGTAGATGCCGGTGAAGGCCGCGTTGATCGCCGAGATCTTGATCTGCGCGAACACGATGCGGCGAAACGCGTCGGCGAAGCGCGACACGCGCGTGACGAGCGCGGTCGACAGCGGCCGGCGCGCCTTGCCCTGCTCGACGCCGATCGCGATCATCGCGCCGATGATCATCCCGAACAGCACGTGGCCGAAGCCGCGCGCGACGCTCTTGCCGCTTTGCTGGAGCTGGTCCATGTGCGAGTGCATCAGCACGGCCGCCTTCGTCTTCATCTGTTCGACGTCGACGGGCAGCAGATTGGCGATCCAGGACGGCGTGCGTGCGCGGGTCTGCTCGACGATCTGCATCAGTTGGCCGAGCAGGCTCTGCAGGTTCGGCACCGTGTGCTCGAAGTGTTCGATGATGGCGAGCGTCAGGCCGGTGAGCGCGCCGACGATCGCGATCGACAGCAGTACGACCGCGACCCAGCGCGCGCGCATGCTGGTGGTGTGGCGTTCGATCACCGGTGCGATCGTGTGGATCAGCTGATAGACGAGCAGGCCGGCCAGCATCCCGCCGAGCAGCTTGAGCTCGAGGACGAGCCACATCATGACGAGCGCAAGGAGATAGCTGCCGATCTCGAGCGCCGACAGCTTCGGCAGGCTCAAGTCGCTCGTCAGCCGCACGCTGCGCAGGTGCGGCTCGCGGTTCTGCGTATCGCGCGACTCTTGTTGCTTCTCCATCGTGGATTCCTGTTGTCCCTGGGTCGTGCCGCGCGGCACGCGGCAGAGCGCGGGTCGCCCGGCGCCGCACCGGATTGGTGCGGATGACGAACCTTACGGCCGTAAAGTATAGCTGCCATTATGGTCCGCAAACGGGCCGTTTGGCGCATGGTGTAAACGCAGAAGGGAAAACGAGGGGGCGCGATCGCCCTCGACGGGCGCGCGGCCGGGCGGCCGCGCGCGGGGAAGGGCGAACGGGCGTCAGCCGGCCGCGACTTTGCGGGTCGGACGCTTGAGCAGCGGCGCGAGGTACTTGCCGGTGAAGCTCGCCTTCGTCTTCGCGATCTGCTCGGGCGTGCCCTGCGCGATGATCTGGCCGCCGCCGGCGCCGCCTTCGGGGCCGAGGTCGATCACCCAGTCGGCCGTCTTGATTACGTCGAGGTTGTGCTCGATGATCACGACCGTGTTGCCCTGGTCGCGCAGCCGGTGGATCACTTCGAGCAGCAGCGCGATGTCGTGGAAGTGCAGGCCGGTGGTCGGCTCGTCGAGGATGTACAGCGTGCGGCCGGTGTCGCGCTTGGACAGCTCCAGCGACAGCTTCACGCGCTGCGCCTCGCCGCCCGACAGCGTCGTGGCCGACTGGCCGAGGCGGATATAGCCGAGGCCGACGTCGAGCAGCGTCTTCAGCTTGCGCGCGATGACCGGCACCGCGCTGAAGAACGCGTACGCGTGCTCGACCGTCATGTCGAGCACTTCGCTGATGTTCTTGCCCTTGTACTGCACTTCGAGCGTTTCGCGGTTGTAGCGCTTGCCGTGGCACACGTCGCACGGCACGTACACGTCCGGCAAGAAGTGCATCTCGACCTTCAGCACGCCGTCGCCCTGGCACGATTCGCAGCGGCCGCCCTTCACGTTGAACGAGAAACGGCCCGGATCGTAGCCGCGCTCCTTCGACGTCGGCACGCCCGAGAACAGCTCGCGGATCGGCGTGAACAGGCCCGTATACGTGGCCGGGTTCGAGCGCGGCGTGCGGCCGATCGGCGACTGGTCGACGTTGATCACCTTGTCGAAGTGCTCGAGGCCCTCGATCGCCTCGTGCGGCGCCGGCTCGGCGGCCGAGCCGTACAGGTGGCGCGCGACCGCGTGATACAGCGTGTCGTTGATCAGCGTCGACTTGCCGGAGCCCGACACGCCGGTGATGCAGGTCAGCAGGCCGACCGGCAGTTCGAGATCGACGTGCTTCAGGTTGTTGCCGTGCGCGTCGACGATGCGCAGCATCCGCTCCGGATCGGGCGATATGCGCTCGTCCGGATACTCGATCACGCGCTTGCCGACGAGGTACTGGCCGGTCAGCGACTGCGGATTCGACTGAACCTGCTTCGGCGTGCCTTCGGCCACCACGACGCCGCCGTGCTCGCCCGCGCCCGGGCCCATGTCGACGACGTAGTCGGCCGTGCGGATCATGTCCTCGTCGTGCTCGACGACGATCACCGAATTGCCGAGGTCGCGCAGGTGCTTGAGCGTCGCGATCAGGCGGTCGTTGTCGCGCTGGTGCAGGCCGATCGACGGCTCGTCGAGCACGTACATCACGCCCGTGAGCCCCGAGCCGATCTGCGACGCGAGCCGGATGCGCTGCGCCTCGCCGCCCGACAGGGTCTCGGCGCTGCGCTCGAGCGACAGGTAGTCGAGGCCGACGTTGTTCAGGAACGTCAGGCGCGCGACGATTTCCTTGATCACCTTGTCGGCGATCTCGCGCTTCGCGCCGTCGAGCGTCAGCCCGTCGAAATAGCCGAGCGCGTCGCGCAGCGGCCAGCCGCTGATTTCATAGATGCCCCGTGCGTGGTCGCCGGTGCCGATCCGCACGTGGCGCGCCTCGCGGCGCAGGCGCGTGCCGTCGCACGACGGGCACGGCTGGTTGTTCTGGTACTTCGACAGCTCTTCGCGCACCGCGACCGAATCGGTCTCGCGGTAGCGGCGTTCGAGGTTAGGGATGATCCCTTCGAACACGTGTTCGCGGATCGTCGTGCGGCCGCGCTCGTTGATGTACGAGAACGGGATCGTCTGCTTGCCCGAGCCGAACAGCAGCACCTTGCGGATCTTTTCGGGGAGATCCTCGAACGCGGCGTCGATGTCGAATTCGTAGAACGCCGCGAGGCTCTGCAGCATCTGGAAGTAGAACTGGTTGCGGCGGTCCCAGCCCTTCACCGCGCCGGCGGCCAGCGACAGCGACGGGTGCGCGACGACCCGCTTCGGATCGAAGAACGTGATCTGGCCGAGGCCGTCGCATTCCGGGCACGCGCCCATCGGGTTGTTGAACGAGAACAGGCGCGGCTCGAGCTCCTGCAGCGAGTACGAGCAGATCGGGCACGCGAACTTCGAGCTGAACAGGTGCTCGCGATCGGTATCCATTTCCAGCGCGATCGCGCGGCCGTCGGCAAGGCGCAGCGCCGTCTCGAACGATTCGGCGAGCCGCTGCTTCATGTCCGGGCGCACCTTCAGGCGATCGACGACGACGTCGATCGTGTGCTTGTCGTTCTTCTTCAGCTTCGGCAGCGACTCGACCTCGTAGATCTTCGCGACGCCTTCGTTCGCGGCGCCGCCGCCCGAGCGCACGCGAAAGCGCACGAAGCCCTGCGCCTGCATCTCCTCGAACAGCTCGGCGTGCTCGCCCTTGCGGTTCGCGACGACGGGCGCGAGGATCATCAGCTTGGTTTCCTCGGGCAGCGCGAGCGCCGCGTCGACCATCTGCGACACGCTCTGCGCCTCGAGCGGGATGTCGTGGTCGGGGCAGTACGGCGTGCCGACGCGTGCGTACAAAAGTCGCAGGTAGTCGTGGATTTCCGTGACCGTGCCGACGGTCGAACGCGGGTTGTGGGACGTCGCCTTCTGCTCGATCGAGATCGCCGGCGACAGCCCCTCGATCAGGTCGACGTCGGGCTTCTCCATCAGCTGCAGGAACTGGCGGGCGTACGCGGACAGGCTTTCCACGTAGCGGCGCTGGCCCTCGGCATAAAGGGTGTCGAACGCGAGCGACGACTTGCCCGACCCGGACAGCCCGGTAATCACGACCAGCTTGTGGCGCGGCAGGTCGAGATTGACGTTTTTCAGGTTGTGGGTGCGTGCCCCACGGATACGGATCTGTTCCATGAACCTGGCGAAATGGAGGGAACCAAACCTGCTACTATAACGGCTTTTCGAGACCGTCGTTTACGGCCCCTGGCCTTTACAGCAGGTGGCAGCAAGGCGACACCTGCGCCGGGAAAAGCGGTCGCGCCGCATGTTCCGCGCGGCCCGCAGGCCGCCCGCATCCGGCCCCGACGTGTCGTCCGAAAGGCCGCCAGGCCGCCGGTCCTGATCTTCCGCCGCCCGCCGCCGGGCGGACATTCCGATCATTCGAAATTCATTCCCGATGTCCAATCCGTCCGCCACGTCTTCCCGCATGACTGCGCCCGAACTGCGCGCGACCACGTCGCTCGCGGCGATCTTCGCGCTGCGCATGCTCGGCCTGTTCATGATCATGCCGGTGTTCTCGGTCTATGCGAAAACCATCCCGGGCGGCGACAACGTGCTGCTCGTCGGGCTCGCGCTCGGGGCCTACGGCGTCACGCAGTCGCTGTTCTATATCTTCTACGGCTGGGCGTCCGACAAGTTCGGCCGCAAGCCGGTGATCGTCACCGGCCTCGTGATCTTCGCGCTCGGCAGCTTCGTCGCCGCGTTCGCGCACGACATCACGTGGATCATCGTCGGCCGCGTGATCCAGGGGATGGGCGCCGTGTCGTCGGCGGTGCTCGCGTTCATCGCCGACCTGACCTCCGAACAGAACCGCACGAAGGCGATGGCGATGGTCGGCGGCTCGATCGGGGTGTCGTTCGCGGTCGCGATCGTCGGCGCGCCGATCGTGTTCCACTGGGTCGGGATGAGCGGGCTGTTCGCGATCGTCGGCGTGCTGTCGATCCTCGCGATCGGCGTCGTGCTGTGGGTCGTGCCCGACGCGGCGAAGCCCGTGCACGTGCGCGCGCCGTTCGCCGAGGTGCTGCACAACGTCGAGCTGCTGCGCCTGAACTTCGGCGTGCTGGTGCTGCATGCGACGCAGACGGCGCTGTTCCTGGTCGTGCCGCGCCTGCTGGTGGACGGCGGGCTGCCGGTCGCCGCGCACTGGAAGGTCTACCTGCCGGTGATGGGGCTCGCGTTCATCATGATGGTGCCGGCGATCATCGTCGCGGAAAAACGGGGCAAGATGAAGCCGGTGCTGCTCGGCGGCATTCTGGCTATCCTGATCGGTCAATTGTTGCTCGGCAGCGCACCGCATACCATTGTGATCGTGGCGGCGATTCTCTTCGTGTACTTCCTCGGGTTCAACATCCTGGAAGCGTCGCAGCCGTCGCTCGTGTCGAAGCTCGCGCCGGGTTCGCGCAAGGGCGCGGCCACGGGCGTCTACAACACCACGCAGTCGATCGGGCTCGCGCTCGGCGGCATCGTGGGCGGCTGGCTGCTGAAGCACGGCGGCGCGAACACGGTGTTTTATACGTGCTCGGGGCTCGTTGCCGCGTGGCTTATAATCGCGGCCAGCATGAAAGCGCCGCCGCGCAAGGCCTGAATCTTGTTTCGGGCAGGCATCGGCAGCGCGCCGGCCTGCCCGGCGGGCCGTTCCGGCGATACGCGCGGGCGGCCCGGCATCGAATTTACTGGAGAAACACATGGCATCCGTCAACAAGGTCATCCTCGTCGGCAACCTCGGCGCCGATCCTGAAGTCCGTTACCTGCCGAGCGGCGACGCGGTTGCGAACATCCGTCTCGCGACGACCGACCGCTACAAGGACAAGGCAAGCGGCGATTTCAAGGAAATGACCGAGTGGCATCGCGTCGCGTTCTTCGGCCGTCTGGCGGAAATCGTCAGCGAATACCTGAAGAAGGGTTCGTCGGTCTATATCGAAGGCCGCATCCGCACGCGCAAGTGGCAGGGCCAGGACGGCCAGGATCGTTATTCGACCGAGATCGTCGCCGAACAGATGCAGATGCTCGGCGGCCGCGGCGGTTCGGGCGGCGGCGGTGGCGGCGGTGACGAAGGCGGTTACGGCGGCGGCTACGGTGGTGGTGGTGGCGGCGGTCGCGGCGAGCAGGCGGAGCGCGGCGGTGGCGGCGGTGGCCGTGCCGGCGGCGCAGCGCGTGGCGGTGCGGGTGGCGGCGGCCAGAGCCGTCCGAGCGCGCCGGCAGGCGGCGGCTTCGACGAGATGGACGACGATATTCCGTTCTGATTTCCCGTATCCGAGAAATGTAAAGATCAACCCCGCCTTTTGGTGGGGTTTTTCTTTATATATCTGGGATTCAGAGCGTTCCTTGACCCGCAACATTTGCCGGAGGGGTACCGCGGCGGCAGACGATTTTTCGCTGATAACGCATATCGTCAACTTTCGGTGTTAGCCATCCTGAGGCGCGGGCTTCCTCAGGCGTTGCCATGAAAAAGTCGTAAACATTGCGTACCTTGAGTCGGCAGCATCAAGGAGAGACGCATGCAAGTGCGATTTCACGTGGTTACGGTTCTGCATCCAGGAGGGGAGCGCCTTCCAATCCTGCTTGATGCGGAAAGGCAACCGGTGCCATGGATTAACGCGTATCTCATCAAGCACCTGCGTCCCAGGCTGTCTGTCAACAGTCTCATCAAGACGTTGCGCGCTCTCGGTTATATATGGGCTTGGGCGTTGGCAGAGGCGTTTCCGCTGGAGACGCGTCTAGTTTCTGGCGAAGGTCTGAGTCAGGACGAGATCGTCAGTCAGCTTTACCCCTGGTTGCGGCGCAACTTCCAGACAACCCGAAAAGTTCGCAAGCTCATCGTTTCGCCGAGCACCGTAGCGTTTCGTCTGAACGTCGTTTCGCAGTGTGTCAGGTGGCATCTCGAGTGCGCGATGTTCGCGATGCCAGTGGGTAGCCCAGAAATTCGCGAAATGCGAGAGAGGTTGACGTTCATTGAGCGTAGCTTCTCAACAGCGGGGCGCGTGCGCGTCGAGTCTTCGACTCATGCGACGCCGCTGTCGACAGATCAACAGCAACGACTATTGCGGATCTGCCATCCTGACTCTCGCGAGAATCCATGGAAAAAGCCGTATCGGCAGCGCAACTTCCTGATCGTGCTGATGATGGCAATGCTCGGTGTGCGTCGGGGGGAGTTGCTCAAGCTTCGGGTTTCGGACTGCCACTTGTCTCGCGCTATTCCCGAAATCCGTGTGAAGAGATCGCCCGACGATCCAAGTGATCCCCGGATCAACGAGCCGCAAGTCAAGACCGAGTCGAGACTTCTACCGTGCAACACATCGCTAGCCAGGTACCTTAACGACTACATCTGCACGACGCGCCGAAATATCCCAGGAGCCGGCAGGAGCCCGTTCCTATTTCTAAGTCGAGGCGGACAACCGATGAGCCTTGCGCGCGTGAATGGTCTCCTTGATCAGATCGCAATTGTTCATCCTGAATTCGAAGGTCTGCACCCGCATTGCCTGCGCAGCACATGTGCGACCAACTTCCGCGAGGCTGGCTTGCGCAATGGATTGGACGAGGAGCGAATCGACAAGGACATGATGTACTTCTTTGGCTGGCGCTCGGCCGACTCAGTGATGCCGTATATCGATGCGGCCATCCGGCGCGAATCGTGTGAGATCAGCCTGAGCTACCAGGCTGCGTCCCTTGGCAGGTCAATCTTCCGGAGCGACGCATGACGAACAGCGACGTGAACCAAGCTATGGTGGAACACCTGCGGCGGTACGGCCTTCCAGCGTTGCCGGATTTCGTTGTTGACCGGGATGGACGTCGAATGGACCTCCATGGCACGGTATGGAAGTTTAATGTGGCGACTGAGCACATAGCCGTCGACTGGTCCAGCTTTGCCGACTGCAACGCGATTGTGAGCTATGCGCTGCGGCGATGGGCCGTGCTGCTGCTTGCTCAACAAGCTGGCCGAACCGTGGCGAACGGTCTCCGCACCATTGTCGATGCGCTTCGCGATCCCGTCTCAGAACGGGGGCAACATATGTGGCCAGGGCTGGCCGAGATTACTGATCCAGTGCGTATGCGAACGGCGCTGCGCGCCCAGATGGAAAGGGCAATTCAGGGCCTGCGAGTACGGAAAGCAATGGTCGACTTCTACGTCCTGCGCCATTGGTATCTTTGGTCATCGGAAATGTTGGACTGCCTCGGTTTCGACGAGGAATTCGCTCTCGAACTCGATGAAGTTCGAATTCCCGCGCGACCGTCGCGTCTTGCGGTTGAACTCGAGGATGAGGAGTGCGGTCCGCTCTGGGATACCGAAGTGACGATTCTTCGTCGCGCGCTGCTGGAGGATGTATCGACGGCGCGTCAGCACGTAATGCAGCGCGCGGCAGTCGCGCTCAGTCTTGCGTACGGTCGCAATCCGTCCAACTTCTGCCTGCTGCGGGAAACAGACTTTAGGAATGTGCTTGCAGGGTTTGACGTGCCGGAGCAATGGACGCTCTCAATTCCCAGAATTAAGAAGCCGGGTGTTGGTGCCAGGCAGGCCTTTATCGAGGAGCGCGTGAGCGACGAACTGGCGGGCTTCTTGCGGACGCTTCTTGATGCGAACAAAATGGTTGATTGTGGCGATCACCCCCGGCCTATCTTCATGCGCGAGAATTTTGATCGTTGGTGTCAGGACACCGGCGTCGGTGAATACGGCTACCACATTAAAGTCGATGAATTCCGCCTGTTGATAAAACGGTTTGCCGCTCGGATGAATCTTTTTTCCCCACGTACGGGGCAGGCTCTTCATGTTACTTCCCGTCGGTTGCGCTATACGTTCGCGACGACAATGGTGGAATTGGGTGTGTCAAAGAGAGTGCTTGCCGCCATGCTTGATCACTCCGACACGCAGCACGTTCAGGTTTATTACGCCTTGAAGGGGCGACGCCTGACCAAGATTCTCGATCGGGCGGCCGCGCTGAAGATGGGGCCGCTGATGAGGCTGTTTCGTGGAACGCTGGTACCGTCATCCGAGTCTGCCGTGAGCGGCCCTGATCCAACGAAGTGCATCCAGTTCGTTGGGGATATATCGGCGGTACAGCCGGTTGAGATCGGAGCCTGCGGACAGGATCAGCTTTGTGCCCTTGATCCGCCGTTCTCGTGCTACCTCTGTCCAAAGTTCCAGCCTTACTTGGAAGCCGACCATCAGGCGGTGCTGAGCGAACTGCTCGCGGGCCGCAAGCACCGTCAAACGAAATACGGCGCGCGTTTGTCGATCCAGTTGGATGATGTCATCTACGCGGTTGCGCAAGTGATCCGAGAGGTCGACGAATATGTCTGCGGGCGTCGCAAGAAAGCGTAAATCGATGGCGGCGCTTGCCAGTGCGGTTGGCAAGCTGTCGGATAACTGGATCGTCAACCGTGAGACGCTAGTAGACAAAGCAAAGGTCTTAGTCCCGTTCCCGGGCGTGGAATGGGACAGCACAGTCTGGGATGTGTCGTTGGCCTACTTGCACCGCACCCGTGGTTACAAAGCAGACCGACCGGCGCAGCGTCTGCTGTTCACGCAGCATAGCCGCGTGCCACGGATACCCGGGGCGCCATTTGGGAGGGCGTTTGGGGATGTCATGAAGTCGCTTATATGCCAGCGGCATCGTCAACGGGGGCAGTCGGCAAACAGTCACATGGTGTTCATCCGGGCTTCGCGCTATGTGTTCGATGCATTGGCAGATAGAGACGATGACATCAGCCAGTTGACGGCGAATCATCTGGATGCTGCCGCTGCAAGGCTGTTCGAGCGCGAGAGGGAGTCAACGGCATACAAGGTCGTTGGTCACATGGAGGAGTTCGCCGATGCACTGGATCGCAACGGTTTGTGCCGGATACGACTCGACTGGCGCTGTCGACGCAAATCCCGTCCGAAATCAACGACGCCTGATCGTATCGACGACTTAGCACAGCAGGTCGGGCAACGGAGTCAGCTACCAGATGAGGAGGCCATCCGCGCGATCGGCTACCTCTATCAGCAGATCCCACGTGACGCACCGCCACATGATCCGGTCAGTGCCGATCGCATTATGATTCTGATTGCAACGGTAATGGTCTGCACCGGGCTGCGCATCGGCGAAATGCTGACCCTACCGGAGAATCCCATCTCCCCTGCGGAAGACGGCAGCACAAATCTGCGCTATGCGCGCCTGAAGGGGCGTGCCGACGATGTGGCCGTCGAGTGGCTTACCAAACCGCTGCTGACGGAGACCGAGGAGGTCGTCGAAGCAGCATTGATCGAGCTGTGGGCGGTGACGCAGGGAGCGCGCCAAATAGCCCGCTCGTTCCATGAGTCGGGTGAGCTACTCGCCGCCTTACCATTACAGGCGGAAATTGTTGGAACTTCGTTGCCCGCGATACTGGGATTGCGCAGCAAAGCGGTTGCGCAGTTCCTGAAAGCTCGGCGCATCACTTACACCGTTGTCGCGAAGAATATTCGGATCAGTCGCGAGGCGCTGCTTCAAGGAATTCGGGGCGACCACTGGGCATCGCCCACCATACCCGGCACACCCGGTCGCGGCCTTGCGCTTCATGAAGCGCTCTGCGTTGCTTACACAAATCAGATGCACCGTGGCACTCGGACGACGCTGACCTACGCGGCCCGTCCCATTACTGACCAGAACGTGCGGGACTTCCTGACTGGGCGTGGAGTCGTTGGTTCTGTTTTCGAGCGTTACGCGATCGCCGACAGTAGTGGCGGCCAAATAAACGTTCGCTCGCATGGATTTCGTCACTTTCTAAACCATCTACTGGACGAGGGTGGTGCACCGGATCTCGTGCAGACCAAATGGTTCGGGCGCAAGCATGCTGGCGACACAAAGGCATATCAGCACCTGACGCACGCCCAAAAGGCTGCGCAAGTAGTGGCGGACATCATGGACGGCCAAATCAGCGGTGCGGTGACGGAAATTGCGAAGGTTCTGCCAGTCGAGCTCGCACAGACATTCCTGACTGCACGCATCCATGCCGTTCACGATGTCGGACCGGGAATGTGCATTCACGACTTCCAGATGGCGCCGTGCTCGCGCCATCTGCAGTGCACGGTGAATTGCGATGAGTACATCTGGCTGAAGCGTGATGCGTCACGGTCGGACGAACTCAAGAGACAGGCGGCCGTTGTCTATCTCAGCCTGCAAAATGTTCAGAAGCAGATCGACGGACAGGCGTTGGTTGAGCCGGACTGGATGAGCCACCTGCGTATCCGGTACGACCAGCTGATGATGCAATTGGCACCGCTCAACTTCGAGGAAGTAGATCTTGTGCGCTATATCGACCAAGGGAGCGGCCATGCCGAAGGCGATCCGAGCTAACTCGAAAATCAGTGCTGCAAAGTTGACGAGCATCATCGCCGAGCTTGAGCGGTGGCGAGACAAGGAGCTCGGCGTCAAACTGACATGGGAGAGGATTGAAGCGTTTTCAGGATTTACGCGGCAAGCACTGAGTCGTCATCCGAAGATTGCAAGTGCGTATCAGGAAGCCAAACGATCCCTGTCGATGCCTGATCGTCGTTCCCGATCGCGTTCGCAAGATGATGAGCGTACGTACTTTGACGAAACGCTTGCTTCGCTGCGGGCGGAGGTGAGGCGGTACGAAGCATTGGAGCAGGGGTGGCTTCAGCGTTGGCAGCGCATCGCATTTCATTGCTCCAGACGCGGGCTGAGCATCGGCGAACTTGATCAACCGCTGGATGACCCGGGGCGAAGCTTCGACACCGATAGAAGAAAGTGAGCGAGGCCCGATCGAAGTTCTTGATCGTCAACGTCCAACGCTCGACCATCGGTCACTATTGCGCTTTTTCAAGGAGCGTCAGTAATTCACTTCTCAGCTCGGAGAGGGCAGTCTCCACGCCTTTGTCGCTGTATTCCTCCAGGTATGCGGTGGCTATGAGCGTGAGAGGGTGGACACCTAGTACCTCCGCCAACTGCTCAATTTTTCCGAGGGTAGGGGACTTGAGACCGCGCTCGACGGTGCTTACGTAGGTGCGACTGGAGACAATGCCGAAGTCCTCCTGAGATACGCCTTTCGCTTGGCGAAGCATCCGCAACGCTGCGCCGATTCGCGCCGATGAGTGCATGCAAGCCCCCTTAATAAAGGACTTGATGTACTCATTTCGAACACTAAAGGACTACAATCTATAGTGTTCATTTGGTATCATCGGCATCATGTTTGCAACACACCAAGCCAATGCATTGCCGCTTTATTCCGCCATCGCGGGGGATCAATTTTCTGTATGGTCGATCGTTGACATCTGGGGAGGCAATGATGCGCTTGTCCTCCAGTTGTCGGAGGGTGATCAGCGAGGTAGTCCACGAAAGGTCGCGCTTGTCGATTTGAAGGATTGCGCAGCCGTAATCCAGCAGTGTGTTAGCGACGGATTTGTGGTTCGTGGCGCCGCGATCCTACGATTGAGTGCGGCTCGTTCGTCGAAAATGTGGAGGCTTGAACCGTTGCGAGAGATTCGAACAGGCGTGGTTCCACCAACAGAGCAAAAGAATCGCAACGTACTTCAGCGTCTGACCATCGCGTTGATTACCGAAGATGGATCTCGACACTATCTGCCAATGGAAGCGGGTTCTACGACATATCCCGAACATGGCCGGCGTGTCTATCGGCGAGCCGCCGAATCTAAAGGGATTTCCGGAGGAGCTGATTCGTGATGCATGGTGGCTCGCGACGACCTTGGCGTTTTTTTTGAGCGCTATCAGCTATTGACGCAAGTCATCCCTGATGCGGGAAAAAATGATGGCGGTGGCGAGCTTGATCGGTACAGTATGAGCATCAAGCTATCGCTCAAAGCGGACTCGCAACTTGCCGAATCCGGGAAACCGTGCGTGTGTGCGATCGACCACCTGCAGTAACGCCTATGGGGAGCCTTTGATTTTGGTACCTTTGTGGACGATTCGAGCGGTAATGCCGCGTCAGCACAATCCATTTCGGCATCGGCGACAGTTGTAACTTTTGTCGGCATGTGGTTCGTTCGGACGCTTGCGTGGGTGCTTCTGGAGACTCAGCACGGGCGGAATCGCATCCGGCATGGACATCGCTGCGTCGATTCAATTTGCGCTGGTCAGGTAAGGATTGCGATGCCATTATGGAGCGATGCGTGCTATCCCCTCCGCCCATGAGTTGTCTGCCGTACTTGCGCCACCCAATGAGGTGCCGTCAGAGCTTCCCGTCTCTACGCGTGTCCAGATCCTACCGTTTGAAAAGCTGACTTGGCAAAATTTTGAACGTCTTTGTCACCGGTTGACTGCGCTAGATGGCGATGTCGAACATTGTGCGCGTTACGGAAGGCAGGGCGATGCACAAGAAGGTATCGACATCTTTGCGCGCCGAGCTGACGGCCGCTACCATTGCCTCCAAGCTAAGCGTCATCATAGCTTTGGCCCCGCCAATCTGCGCGACGCTGTCGACCTGTTCGTTGCTGGCAGCTGGGCTGCACGTGCCATTCGCTTTACTATCGCAGTCCAGGCATCGCTCCGATCGACTGCGGTGCAAGAGGAAATTGAGCGCCAGACACGACTGCTTGTGGAGCGCGGAATTGCCTTTGCGGCGCTCGACGGCGAGGATCTCACAGACCGTTTGCGCGCCCACCCGGTACTCGTTGATGACTTCTTTGGACGCTCCTGGGTCGTTGCACTTTTGGGGCAGGACGTTGCCGACGATCTAGGCTCGCGGCTCGACGGCGTGGCCTTCGCGCGTGTCCGCGCGCAGTTGGCTCGTGTTTATGAGGCGCAGTTCCAGCACTTCGACCCCGGCAGCTTTGGATCGGTTAGCGACGAGGATAGCCGCCCCGCACTAACCGTGCTCGAGCGGTTTCTTAAGCCGGACATGCTGGTGCGTGAAGTCGCTCAGGCCCGCGAGCGTAACCCAGGCGCTGAGACTGCGAGCGAGCGGAGCACCAGTGCTGCGGAATCGCCACGAACTAACTGTATCGCCCGACGAGACCCGGTCAAGCGATACCCTCGCAAGTAGCCGAATGCGTCGCGTGCCGCTCCCTGAATGGCTTGATGACAGCCAACGGCTAGTGTTGTTGGGCGACGCGGGGTGTGGCAAGAGCACGCTGCTACGCGCTATTGCGCTCGATCTGCTTCACGGACAGTCATATTTTCCCGAGCTCGCAACGCGTTGGGGGCAGCATATCCCTGTATATATCCCGTTTGCGCGCTGGTCTTCGCAAGTGGCGCGAGACCGTCACACAATCGGTATCAAGGAGATCGTCCGGCGTTCACTCGAGCAATTTCTCACCGGTTCAATCGTGGATCTGCTTGACAGGGTCATTGACGACAGACGCGCTCTGCTGCTCATCGATGGTCTTGACGAGTGGAGTGTCGAGCAGGCTGCCCGCTCGACACTGAGTGCGCTGGTCACTACTGTCGAGGCACATGATATTCCCGTCATAGTCTCGGGGCGGCCCCGAGGTTTGAGCCGCATCGGTTCGCTCCCCTATAACTGGAAACGTGGGTCTATCGCACCTCTGTCAGTTTCCCAACAGTCCGCTATTGCGGTGCGCTGGTTTGAGCGGTACTCCGCGGTGTCGTCTGTCAGCATCGGAATTTCTGAGGCCAGCCTGCGAAATAATCGATTTATGGCCGAACTTGCGCGGGACGCCAACCTCGGCGCGCTTGCGACGGTACCACTGCTACTTGTCGGTCTTGTGATCCTCGCATTGCGCGGCCAGATCCTTCCGCGCACGAAGACCGACATCTACGACCAGCTAGTCCGCGTCCTGCTCGAACTTCACCCAGACAGGCGTGCGACGGCCTCAGGCGACACTGAGTCGCGCTTTCGCCACGCGATTGATCCTTTGCAAAGGCGTGCGGCGATCGCTAGATTGGCATACGCGTTGCGCAAAGATACCGGTGGTGCCGGCATGTCATTACTTGACGCGCGCGAGATTCTTCGCGCGTATCTCGCATCGCCGCAGGGTTTCGATCTCGCCGATGCCGACGCTGCAGTAATTGCCGGCGAGATCCTTGCAGTCAATGCAGAAACTCAGGGGTTGCTCGTCGAAAAGGCGCTCGGTGAAGTTGGATTCGTCCATGCGAGCTTCGAAGAGTTTCTAGGCGCCGAGCATATCGGCGGCTGGCCGTTCGGCGAGATCGAAGTGTTCGTGCGTGCACATGCAGGCGAGGGCCGCTGGCGAAACGTCATTTCCAACCTTATTGGTCGTATCGAGCGGCGCGACGAGTTCGATCGGTTGGTAGCGGTCATCGAGACAACCGACTCCGACGAAGTCGCGTGTTTTCACCGGCAGGCTCTGCTCGGCGACATCGCATTCGGCGCGGCGATGCGCGCGACAGCGACGACCAGGCGACTGGCGTTCGCGGCCATGCAACGGGTTGAAACCGAGGATTGGCTACCCGCGCGTCGTGAGGCGCTGGCGTCAGTACTAAAAGGTCTCGTCGATCCGGCATTGAAGGACGACGTCGCGCAGTGCCTCAGCCGTTGGTTGCCTGCGCGCGTGCTTCACCGTGCACCTTTGATCGCTAAGTTCGGCGCATGGCAACCGACCGCACAGCTTCAAGACCTTCTATTTCGGGCCATGCATGACGAGGATCGCGGCGTTCAACGGGCCGCAGCGGCGGCCTATGCTAGGGCCTTCTCCACTTCTGCTGATGCCGGTCAGCGGCTTGTCGACGGGTTGGCTTGCACACGCGATCTTGCAGCGGCTGCCGCACTTCTTGAGAGTCTTGCGATCGGTTGGCAGGACGCGCCTGGGGTAGCGCCTCTGTTCGAGGAGGCTTGGCGTCTGCACGAACGTGAGCTTGGTTTGGTCGGAATCCTGGGGCTCGCTGCGAGGGGGAGGGCTTCCGACGAAGCAAGGGATGCCGTGCTGCGCGCGCAAAACTTTTGGTCGGATATTTCCCATCCGTATCGCGAACTCGCTTCGACGATGTTGATGAAGTACTGGCCCGGCAATGACACGCTCATCAAAGGGGCGCTCGGCCGTGCGTCGCGTCAATTCGATTCGCCCTGGGAGTTGGACGTCGCGTACGCCTACCTTATGGAGTCGGCCGTCGGCCGAGATGATGTTCGCACTTGGATTCTCGCTGAACTCGGTCGAGACCATCCATTCAACGTCATGGGTGGCAGTCAGCGCCTCTGGTCCCAAGTCGGTCGTTTCGCCGCCGCCGACCCCGAAATACGCCTCGCTGCCAATAACCACTGGCTTCAGCCCAAGAACCGGGTCATCGGAATGTACAACATGCCGATGTATGTTGCGCAGGTCGCTGATCCACCGATTGCTGCGATGTTGAAGGAAGTTTTGGGAGATCAGCAGAACGGGTTCAATCGCTACTGGGCACTGACAGCACTATTGACTGGCTGGGGGCGGGATCATGTCGAGGTTAGATCGGCCATCGACTCACTCGCCGATGCAGCTGACGAGGACCTAATAGATCTCGCTTCCTTGCTTCCGATGATCACGCGAGAGAAGGCGGTAGCGCGCGAGAAATTGATTCGCATGGCGAAGCGTTGCGAGCTTCGGCGTGATCTGCTTACCATCGGATTGGAGGGATGCGGATGCGACGCGGCAGACAATGAGGCCGTGGCGGCAATCCTCGCCTTTCCCCGGCAGATGAACGAAAACGCATACTATTCGCTCTTTCGCGCATTCGGCTCAAACGCCAAGGTTCGCGCGCTCGCACTGGAGCTAGCCTACGAGGCCGACGGACCACTCGCAGCAATCGCGGCCGCGTACCCGGACGACCCCGAATTCACGCCGGTGCTGTTAGATGCAGCAGTACCGTTGCCGGTAGATCTACGTACGCAGGTCATTGAGGTTGCTGCAACCGGAGCGACTGGAACGGTACTCGAGGTCGTCTTGGCTCAAGCTATGTCCGAGGCCGATCCGGAGTTGCGTGCACGTATGGTTATCGCCCACTATCGTGCGCTGCCGTCCGATGGACGCGACGCGGCTAGGCAGACGCTCATCGCCAAGGCGGTTGAGGTTGGTCACAACAATGAACCTGTTCGCGCTGCGGCGCTCGCAGGGCTGGTAACAATCGACGCGCTCGACGCGCTGGCGACAGTCCAAATACATGGAAGACCGCTTCCTATCGAGACTGGTGGCCTTATAGAAGGCATCGATTCCGTTGAGCGGATGATTTGTGAGCGATTTGCCGAATTTAAGACTGTCTTCGGCGACAGCTTGTCAGAGCGGATTAGATCGATTGGGCAAGGTAATCGACTCGTAGAGATCCTCTCCGCGGCGCCGGGCGCTTCGCCAGCCGCCCGAGCAGAATTCCTCGCGCTTGTCGAGCGCGGAGAGATCCAACACACACTATACGCTACACGTATACTGCGCGCGCTTGCCGCCGAACGCCCCCGTAGTGACCTTCTACTTGCGCGATGCTGGGACATGCTCGACATCAGCGATGGGCGGAATGACCGCGCGATGGTTAGCGCCGACGTCGGCTTAATTTTGCGGGACCACTTCACGGGAGACGCGGATGTGCGTCGGCAACTTATAAGACGGTTTAGGCAAACGCCGGCCGTCGTCACTGCAATCCCGCTCGCGATCTTCGCACCCGATGCTGAGGAGTTGACACTTGTCACGAATTTTGAGGAGCTGGGGCACGAGTTCGCCGATTGGACTGTGGCAGTTCACGTGGCGGCGCGCCGGGCCGACAGCGCCGCATTTTGCAAGCTACTAGAGACTATGGTGACTCGGCGGTGGCGTTCACAATTCGACGCGCAGCAGATCACGAACCTAGCGGTCGAGGAAAGGCTCCAGCGAGACCTGAAACTTGAAGTATTGTTGAGCGCTCGGATCGCTCACGATGTCGATCCAAGCGTCAGCGGCAGCTTTGCACGCTATCTGTCCGCAGCAGGAAAACTCGGTCCGGAAGCGCGTAGCAAGGCGCTCGATCTTCTTCAGGCATTTGGCACCGGGCAACGATTGCCAGTCGCGGGCTACGATGCGATAGCCGATCAATGGCGATCGATACGCGCGACTCTGCTTGACGCTGTGTCCGCCGGACTTGAACTTGGCTAATGCAGGTGGCTTTTAAAAAAGCGATGGAGCAGCTGTGGCGATTGAAGCAGGCGCGCCGGTGATAGCAGGTCCGACTGGTGCTCGCTTTTGATAGGAACGGCTCGGGAACTCGAACAATCAAGAGAGAGAATCAGCTGCTTGCTTTCGGCTGCTAATGTCAGCCGGAAGCAGGCCAACTTTGGTTACTCGACATTTATATCGAGATCGCTGACAATCAACAATGCCACCTGCGCTTCACGGCGTATGCTGTGTCAGTCTGGTCAAAGTGAGCGATGTGCGTCGGAATTTCAGTTTTTTGAAGGCTCAATAGAATACGACGGCGTTCTCATGCAGACTGTGCCGATTGCTTGGTGTCTATGTGCGGCAAATCAGAGGTCTATCGGACTTCTGCCCCGCGGAAATTTGCGGACAAGTCAGCTGTGATCTGAAGTAAAGCCAGAATTAGAACACGCTATCGGAGAAGCTAATGACGAGGAAAGTATTCTTCAGCTTCCACTTTGATGCTGATAGTTGGCGAGCGTCCAAGGTGCGACAGATGGGCGCGCTCGAAGGTAACGAGCCCGTGTCCGGCAATGATTGGGAAACGGTCAAGCGTGGCGGTGACGTAGCGATTGAACGCTGGATCGCTTCCCAGATGAGTGGCCGCACATGCGCGGTGGTGCTTGTCGGAGCGCAAACGGCATCACGTCCGTGGGTTAAGTACGAGATCCGTAAGGCGTGGGAAAGGGGCTTGGGCGTGGTCGGCGTGCGCATTCATGGATTAACGGACCAGAACCTGCGGACGGCTACGCCCGGTGCTAATCCGTTCGCAGGGTTCAATCTTAGCCAGACGTCGCTTTCTCAAATCGTTCCGCTGCACGATCCGGCAGGACTCGACAGCAAGGCGGTCTACGCTTCCATCGAGAAAAACCTCGATGCCTGGGTGGAAGACGCGATCAGGATTCGCGCGAAATACTGAAGCGGATCCGGGCTGACACGTTGGGAGGCATGCGTTGAGCGTCTATGAGATTGGAATTCTGGGCAGCCTGTCGCAGACAGATTGCGAAGTGTTACCGGCAACGCTCGCGGGACTGATACAGGAATTCGGCCTTGCCATAGGCGATGAAGTCAGGATCCGTATTGCGGACGAAGTGCGTGAGCGCAACCGGCATGCGGCGTTTGTTGCTGCATACTTCGGAGCGACGAAGCAGGTTGATGTAGACCTGGCGCGAGAACTCGTGCGTGCAAGTGCGCCGGTCATCCCTGTCATTGGCGTCGCCGATGATTTTGCAGCCTGCGTGCCCGACGTGCTTTCCCATGCGAATGCTCTGCGCCGGCGCGCCGGCGACACTCGACTCACTGAGCTTGCGACGGCGTTACTTGAGTGCATCGGTCTGTTGCGGCGTCAGCGGCGCGTCTTTGTAAGCTATCGCAGGGTCGACTCGCGCGCCGCAGCACTGCAGCTTCACGACCTTATGAGCGCCCGGGGATTCGACGTGTTTCTCGATACGCACGACATCCGCCCCGGCGAAGCGTTCCAAGAGGTCCTGTGGCATCGGCTGTGCGACTCCGACGTCATGGTCATGCTCGATACGCCCACGTACTTTGAAAACAAATGGACGCGGCAGGAACTGGGCAGGGCACGCGCGAAGGAAATCCATGTGCTGCGTGTCGTGTGGCCGGACCACACGCCCAATCGCGCCATGGATCTGGCCGAAACGATCTATCTGGATGCGAATGAACTTGTTGGTCCCGATGGACCAATCGCCGATGCTAAGGCCGAACAGATCGTGTTGGCCGTCGAGAGTCTGCGTAGTCGCAGCATCGCGTCTCGCTATATGTCGATTACGGGTAAGCTGCGAGCCGAGATCGAACGTGTAGGGGGGGAGATCATCGGTATTGGCGCACATCGGGCCATATCGATTCGACTCGACGACGGACGTACCATCTGGGCGTATCCCGTAGTGGGCATCCCAACAGCCGAGTTGCTCAACGATGTCGCTGACAAGGCCAGGGCGGCAAATCATGACGAGACGCCGATGCTGGTTTACGACCACGTCGGGATCGGCAAGCAATGGCGAACGCACCTGGAGTGGCTTGATGAGAACATCGCGTCGGTCCGTGCAGTCCCGGCGGCGGACGCGGGCTGGAAACTTCCGGCCTGGGAGACACCGGCGTGAAGAACGCAATCTTCCTTTCCGCAGGCGTGCCGGACCCTCGCCGAGGCCCCGAGTTTGCAGCGACAGCCGATACGGTGGCGATTACTGCTGCTGTATCGGCGCTGGTGCACGTCGTCCTCGGACGTCGCGTTCTAATCTGGGGCGGTCAACCGGCGATCACTCCCATGATATGGGTGGTCGCCGAGAGCCTTGGCGTCGACTATGGCGCATGGGTTCGGCTATACCAGTCACAACATTTTCGCGATGAATTTCCGGAAGACAATGATCGCTTCAGAAATGTCGTCTACACCGACGATGTGCTCAAGGACAGGGAGAAAAGCCTTTTGCACATGCGGCACCGGATATTCACGGAACACGAATTTGAGTCCGCCGTGTTTATCGGTGGAATGGGCGGAATCGTCGCTGAATATGAACTGATCCGGCAACTGCAGCCATCTACCCGGGTGATTCCGATTGCGACTACGGGTGGGGCGGTGCTCAAGATTGCCGCGCAGATGCCGTCGCTCGACGAGGACCTCGTCAATGACCTTGACTACGTGTCATTGCTTCACAGGCATTTGGGCATTTCCGTACGGGAACGGCGATACCAACGTCCTGACGAGCAGCCGGCCGATGTACAGGACCGCTATGGTTGAGCGGCGCTGCTGAAGCACGCTCTACAACACGACTGCCAAAATGCCACTACTAAATGAGCGCAAGATGCGCGATCGGGCAAAGCATCGCGCAAACGCTGAAAAACTCGCTGCCCACGAGTGCCTGGACCGGATCCGTAACCAGTCACGCAAGCGATACGACGTTTTCCTGTCGCAGACCATGCGAGACGCCGAAATTGTGCTCGGTGTCTATGATTATCTCGAGCAACAGGGCTACTCGGTGTACTGTGACTGGATCGAATCGCCAGAATCGGATCGCGCGGCCGTTACTCCCGCGAATGCAGCCGCAGTGCGCGAGGCCATGCGTGCGAGCGATACGATGCTTTTTATCGACACGCAAGGGGCAGTTCAATCCCGCTGGATGTGCTGGGAGCTTGGCTGGTTCGATGCCGCGAAAGGCCACGTGGCGATACTGCCAGTGGTATCCCAAGACACGGAGTACTATCACGGGCGCGAGTTTCTCGGGCTGTACCCCTACGTGCGGATCGACATCGAAGGCGATCTCGAAATCGTGAGGCCGCCTGCAACGGGTCCGTCTGGTGTCACGCTGTTTGAGTCTCCCAACAGCGAGTCGTTTCTGCGGTGGCGCAGATCGACTTCGGGTTTTCAACGTCCGAAGGTAATCGGATAGTTCAGGGTAACGATTGCCACGGGGTGCGACTGTCTTTCCCGTGTGCACATTATGGTGCCAGGCGCACCGGTGCGCATGAGTATTCATAACAACCAGAGCGGCGGCAAGCGACATGCAGCTGTTTCAATAAGAACCTGGAGATCAGGATGTACCGGGGATTCAACCTTAAAATTCAAAATGGCAACCCCTTTGGCACGTATAAAGACAGGGGGAAGGCTCTTTTTGACACCGATTCGGGAAGGATGCGTCCCGAGATCACTCGCTACGTCAAGGACGATGCGATCGACGCGACCCAACTGCAGGCCGACTGGTTCGGGGCGGAAAATGCTGAGGTGTTCATCTCGCACTCGCACCGGGACGTCGACTTGGCGCTCAGTCTTGCAGGATGGCTCGATGCCAAATTCGGTCTTCGCGCCTTCATCGACTCCACCGTTTGGGGATATTCGGACGATCTCTTGAAGCAGATCGACAACGCGCATTGCAAGAACGATGACGAGAAAACCTACAGTTACGAGGCGCGTAACCGTTCGACTAGCCACGTCCATATGATGTTGTCCTGCGCACTTTCGACGATGATAGATCGCGCTGAATGCATCATCTTTCTCAACACGCCCTCGTCGATTGTGGTCAAGGAATCCATCGACGATGCGGGTGCATCGTTGACGGCTTCGCCGTGGATCTATGCTGAACTCACGACCAGCAAGCTGATCCGCAAACGCATGCCTTCCCGGGTCGTCCTCGAGTCTATCGAGAAGTCTGGCAGGGAGCGGATCATTGCCGACAGCGCGACACCATTTCATTACGAAGTGGAACTCTCGCACTTGGCAAACCTGAACCACAACGACCTGATCCGATGGCAAAACGCGGAACGTCGCGGCACGGACGCCCTGGATGCGCTGTACGCATTCAAGCCGCAGCCAAACGAAGCCTAACCTTCAGCACGACAGGCCGACTTTTACATCCACGTGACTTCGCGGAGCACTACCATCTATGGCAACAAGGCAGGTAAAAGATGTGCCCTCAAAGTTCTCGGGTGAGGTGAGGGCGTTTATCCGTGCCTTCACGGATGAACTCGTTGACAACAACGTTGCAATCTTCGCTGGCGCAGGATTGTCCGCATCGCTAGGCTATGTTAACTGGAAAGAGTTGCTGCGCAGCGTCGCAGAAGAGCTGGGGCTGGACATCGACCGCGAGACGAATCTGGTCGCGCTTGCCCAGTATCACTTGAATGAACGCAGAAACCGTTCGGAGCTGAATCGACGAATTGTTTCGGAGTTCAGCGATATACGTAAGCCGACGACTAACCACGAGATTCTGGCGCGGTTGCCGATTTCGACGTACTGGACGACCAACTACGATCGGATGATCGAAACTGCGCTTGAGCAGGCGAACAAGGTCGCAGACGTCAAATATGAAGTCAGGCAGCTGAAGAAGACGACGCCGAACCGGGATGCGGTCGTCTATAAGATGCACGGTGACGTCGAGCATCCAGACGATGCCGTACTGACCAAGGACGATTACGAAGGTTACTTTCGCAAGCACGAACCGTTTGTCACCGCCCTGAGCGGCGACCTGACGGCAAAGACCTTTCTTTTCCTCGGTTTCAGCTTCAGTGATCCGAATATCGATTATGTGATGAGTCGCGTACGGGTCACACTGCACCAAGCACCGAAGCAGCATTACTGCATCATGCGTCGGGAGCAGAAAAAGGCACGGGAAAAAGGCGCTGACTTCGAATACCGGAAGCACCAGCAGACGTTCCTGATTAAGGATCTCGCCCGCATTGGTGTTCACACGCTGCTCGTTGACGAGTATGGAGACATCACTCGCATTCTTGCCGCCATCGAACAGGAGTACCGGCAGCGGACGATCTTCATTTCCGGCAGCGCGGACGATTTTTCGCCGTGGAAAATTGACATGGCGAACCAGTTTGTTGCCGGCCTCAGTCAGGCACTAGTCGAAAAGAAGTATCGGATCGTGACGGGTTTTGGGCTCGGCGTTGGTCCTTCCGTGATCGCTGGCGCACTCGATCCGATACTGCGGGACAAGCGCAGGTACCGGCAGACGCAGCTGGTCGCCCGCCCGTTTCCAATTGCCATCAGTGACCCGCGGGCAAGGCGCAAGGCCTATCAGCACTACCGCGAGGAAATGATCGGGCTCGCGGGCATCGCGATCTTCCTGTTCGGTAACAAGCGGCAGGGTGATGACATCATCGACGCCGACGGCGTTGCAGCCGAATTCGACATGGCTGTTGACCAGGGACTGAAGGTGATCCCCGTGGGCGCGACGGGCTACGTTGCCGCGCGGTTGTGGAACAGCGTGATGGATGAACTGCCCGCCTTCTATCCGAATGCCACTGTGGGATTCCGGGGGGCATTGGAAGCGCTAGGTCCAACCAGTCGCCTGTCAGATCCCAGATCCGTCATCCAAGCAGTTGTAAAGGTGGTCGAGGCCATCCGCTCGAACGCCTGACGGGGTTCACTGCAAGGTAAATTTGCGTGCTGGGTATGACGAGTTAGGCCTCGTTGAAATATCAGTGATCAGAGGGAGTATGGCAAATTATGGCAAAACGCGTATTTTTTAGTTTCCACTATCAGGACGTCATTGACTTTCGAGCAAACGTCGTGCGCAACCACTGGGTTGCGAAGGAAGACCGGGAGGATGCGGGATTCTTCGATGCGTCGATTTGGGAAGAGAGCAAGAAGAAGGGCGCAGCTGATCTGAAGAAGCTGATCCACGACGGGCTCGACAATACGTCAACTACCTGTGTGCTGATCGGCTCGCAGACATACGCGCGACCCTGGGTGCGTTACGAAATCTTCCGAAGCATTTATCGCGGAAATAAAACATTCGGTGTCCACATCAATCAGATCAAGGGAAAGGACCAGAAGGTTAAGGTGAACGGACCCAATCCGTTTGACTATCTGGCGCTGCGTTACAGCTCAGATGGCACGTCAGTTGAGCCGATGGAGGCCGAAAACGGTAAATGGGTTGCGTCGTCCACTATGTCTGGCTACACCTTGAAGAACACGGCCGGCGATGCCAAACGCGGCAAAACCATGCGACTGTCGGAGCTCGGGTATCGCACGTATTGTTGGTCTGCCGACGAGGGCTACGATTCGTTCGCCACATGGGTCGGTTGAACAAGCTGGCGACGCCCGTATCCTGCAGCGTTGCCGATCAGAAGGCGCTGATCTCAGGAGACGAGGCTCGTCGCAGCCCCTGAAGCATACCATCAGAATAACCCACTGAATGATCGGGAATCATGCACCGTGCAAGCTCCTCTTCCTTACCTGTATTTGTCTCATACGCTTGGGGTGATTCCGCCGGGCAGAAAAAATCGTGGATTCACGAGAAGATCGTCAGTCCGCTCGAACTTAACGGGTTCACGGTCTTCTGGGATCACGAAAGTATTTTGCCCGGTCGGTCGTTTACGCAAGCAATCTCAGCGATGTTGCGCGAAGGCGACGTGGATATTCTCTGTATCTGCGACAGCGATTTCATCAACTCGGCGGGTCGGTCACACTCCGGTGTGGCTCAGGAGCTTGAGATTCTCGCGGGAGAGGCTAGCCACCGGGACATCAGGATCATTCCGCTCGTGGTCGAAAGCCTGAACGAGTCAGCGTTGCCTGCGTTGTTGGCAGACAGGCGATGCGTTGACCTGACCACTCTTATCGAGAGCGGCACGTCTATCGGTGGCACCCTAAAGCTCGTGCTCGAACACGCAACATCGCCGGTTATCGAAAAGGACATTGCAGATCGAGTGCGAAGGACTCGCATTTATGATCGCGCCAGCGTCTACTTCGGAGCGCAATCCTGGGAGGTTGTTGGCGACCCAGTTACGCGGCGCGTGTTAATCGGCGATTCGAGACCTCTGTTACCGGCGCGATGGATGTACGCTGACCACCGGTTCTCGGATCATGTGAACACCAGAAGGGACAGGTATGAACCAGGAGCGGGTATCTGGCATTGGGAGTACGGACCTGCGGTGCGCACAATGCTAACCCTGGGTGTCGCCGTATCGTCGGAGTTTTTTTCGCAACAGGTGAGCGAACACGTTGGCGATATTGTTACCGTTGGCTACGAGATTGCACGGAATGTCATTTGTCTGACGAAATACGCGGAGCCACTGATGTTTGACTGGTCCGATTGCGTTCAGATGTTGCTTGGGGGCGACCGATGGACCGATGCACTGGATCGTCTGATCCCCTGACGGTCTGTTCGCTCGGACCCGTATGCTCGGGGGCAACGAAAGTGGAGCGACGGCACGGTGCTGGCGAACGTCTGCGGCCGCTGGTTGGACGGGTGGCCCGTCAGCAGCACTGGGGATGGAGGGCGCCGGTAGAAAGCGGACCCAAAAGACTGATGATTCACTGCGTATGATCGGTGACAAGAGCTTAGACTGATCTCAATTCAGCGCGCGTCGCGCATCGAGCATCACCCAATAGGCGCATGGCATGTCCAGGGCCAATCTTTACGGTTTTCAGCGGTCGGCATTGTGGCGGTCAGTCTGTCCTTCGTCGCGTGACAATGTTTACGGAATATCGGAACAGAACCGTTCTAGGAGGAACGTTAGCTCCTATTGTAAGGATGGACCCGAATTCTCGCGCTAAATCAACGATTTAGCTTGGGTCTTCGGGTCCTTTTTTCGTTTACACATTTTTCGATCTAGGCGGAACGTGCATAGTCGATGAAAAATGGGTTCCATTCGTCGAATGGAGCCTAGCGTGATCCGATACGCAATTCGTGAAGTTCGTCTTGAGAGCGGCGAACGCTTGCCTCTCTTGGTGCACGGAGACCCACTGGGTTTGCCGGTGCCAGAGATCGTGGAATATTCCATCGCGAAGCTACGTGCGCATGGGCTTCGACGAAGGAGCATTCACCATCGAGCCGAAGCGCTTGGGCTGTATGCGCCGCAGAGACGAGAAATTCTAAAAGGGCAGAAGGGGCTAAATTGATCTGTTCCTACGCTCTGTGCGGCGGCAAGTTTCTTCATTCGACAGACGCGGCGAACTGAAAGTACGCTCCCTGACGGGCGTAAGCTGACGCGCGCCGACAAACAAGTTCCATCTCATGACGGCGAAAAGCGATGTGGCACCGCTTATCTCGAAAAGTTTGCACTTCCTGACAGTCAGCATTCAGTATCATCGTATGATGATATGAATGCTCACCACTTGGAGGGGGCATTTCGTTTGTAGGGGGGCGGGCCGCCTCCAAGTCCAGCTAGACCAACAAGACGGGACGATAACGTATGCCGCCGCTCTCCTTTGCCGAGATCGCGAAGCAATTCTTTGCGCTTCAAAATAACCGACTGTTCACGATCAAGACACCGCTGTCTGGACGGTCCGACCTCGTATTGACTGAATTTCGATGCGAGGAAGGGCTGGGTCAGTTGTTCGAGATTCAGCTCAAGCTGGCTTCGCAGGATCCGAACATCGAGCTCAAGAAACTGATCGGAAAACCGGTCGCAGTAACCCTGCAATTGACCGATGCGATCGCCAGTTCCGAGGAGCGTTACTTCCACGGCTATGTGACGGATTTTGAGCACACAGGCATGGACGGCGGCCTCGCGATCTACGAAGCGACTGCTCGGCCATGGATCGCGTTCATGGATCGGCGGCAGGACATCAGAATCTTCCAAGAGCAAACGGTTGAAGAAATTCTGATTGCAGTATTTCAACGCTATCGAAAGTTCGGCGATGTGGAGATACGGCTACTGAAGCCGACCGCGAACCGCAGCTACTGTACGCAGTACAAAGAAACGGATCGGGCATTCGCTTTGCGTCTCATACAGGAAGAAGGACTGTTCTTCTATTTCGAACACAAGAAAGATGCCCACACACTGATCATTACCGACACGTCAACGAACGCCCAGCCGATCTCCGGGCGTAGTCCGATGCTGCGGTACTCGACCGACGAAATACTGGACGATGAACAAGTGGTCACGTCGTTCGTTGCGCGCCGGCAATTGACGTCCGGCAGCACGACGCTCAAGACCGGCGACTACAAGGCACCGGCTGCGAGACGCCTGGTCGAGCGCGACACTGGCATTAATCAGGGCGAGGTCGACAACTACGAAGTCTATGATTATCTGGGCGCCCACGGCTTCCCTGACAGCGACCGCGGCGAACAGTTGGCGAGGTTCCGCGCTGAAGCACTCGCCGCACATAGCAAGTTTTTCGTCGGCGCCACTCATTGCCGACGGATCGAGCCCGATCGCTACGTACAAATCGAGGCCCATTACGACCATGAGCGCGCCCAGCCCGAGGATCGCCAGTTTCTGGTGACCTGGGTCCGACATCACGGTACGAACAACTATCAGGCGCAGCCCGGCGTCGCAACGTACACCAACGAATTCCGCTGCATTCGCAAGAAGATCCCTTACCGTCCACTGCTGACGATTCCTCGACCGGCCATTATTGGCGTCCAGACCGCTACCGTGGTTGGCCCTCAAGGTCAGGAAATCTATACCGACGAACTCGGTCGCGTGAAAGTGCAGTTCCCATGGGACCGGCTGGGCAAAAGCGATCAGGGTAGCTCGTGTTGGGTGCGCGTCTCACAGCCGTGGGCGAGCGCGGGCTTCGGGATGATTCAGTTGCCCCGCATCGGCGACGAAGTCGTCATCGTTTTCAGTGACGGAAATCCCGATCGTCCGCTGATCATTTCGTCTGTCTACAACGCCCGGAATACGCCGCCATGGAGTTTGCCAGCAAACGCAACGCAGAGCGGGATATTGACGCGCTCGAGCACGGGCGGTGACGTCAATACAGCCAATGCGCTTCGCTTCGAAGATAGGAAGGGACAGGAAGAAGTCTGGCTGCATGCGGAGAAGGATCAGCGCATCGAGGTCGAAAACGACGAGTCGCATTCGGTTGGTGTCGATCGACAAAAATCAGTTGGACAGGACGAGAAGGCGCAGATCGGCCGGAACTGGACGCTCTCGACCGGAGGCGTCAAGGTTGAGACGGTTGGGCTGGCATCGGTACAAAGCGTTGGTCTCGGCAAGATGCTCAACGTTGGACTTGCCTACAACGTCAACGTCGGCGGTCTGTTCTTGCGTAATGTCGTGCTGCAGATGGCGAGCACGGTCGGGATGAGCCGAACGGATCGTGTCGTAGAGGATTGGACCGCGCACGTGGGTCACGCCTACACGGTAACGGTGCGCGGCAAGGCGGTCGGGGACGCCGTCAAGAAGGATCAGGAGGCGCCGCTCGAGATCTCTCCGGATTTCAGTCCGCAACTTCCAGATCACGTCACAAGCGCGGATAGCAACCAGATCAGGATTACAGATCAGGGCCAGGCGAGTCTGTCGGGTGCATCGACTGCGCAACTGATTGGCCCCGGGGGGACGATTACGATTGATGCAGCAGGCATCCATCTCAAGGGCAAGGGTATTTATCTCGAAGGGCCAGTAACGCAAAGTGGCGGCAGCGCCAAGGGTCTTGCGCCCGTGACCGAGGCTGATTGCGCGGAGTGTGCCAAAAAGACGCAGTCGGCGCACCCTGTCGATGTAGCGACCGGCCAGAAACTGCTCACTCACGACGATTTCACGCTACCCGGCCGGGTGCCAATCCGCTGGAATCGGCGTTACCGTAGCGCAGATCAGCGGACGGGCAGTTTCGGTGTTGCTTGGAAGCTCCAGTATTCGACCGAAGTTCAACGGCAGACGACCGCTGGAATATCGAGGCTGGTCTATTTTGACCTCGATGGCCGTCAGTTGCATTTCCCGCTACTTGAGCTCGGCCAGGAATGTTTCCATCCAGTCGAGAAATTCACGCTCGCGCGCCTTGACGATAACGAAAGCGGGCAGCGTTACGCGATTCGCTTCGCAAGCGGAATCATCGAAACATATGAACAGCATCCGGCTGACGCGATGCGTTGGCAACTTGCCCGGTATGAAACTCGGGATGGCCAAGCTCTGACGTTCGGTTATACGCCGATGGGTAGCCTGCGGGAGGTGCGAAATAACGTCCATACGGTGACGTGCCAACACGATGAAGCCGGCCGCATCACTGAAGTCCATTGGGTAGATGGGCATGGCGATTCGAAACGGAAACTCGCTGCCTATCGCTACGACGAAAATGGTGACCTGGTCCAGGCGATCGATCAGGGTAATCGAACTTGGCGGTACGCTTATCAGCATCACCTGTTGACCCGTTACGAGATGCCGGCGGGGGCAGCCTTCGTGTCCGAATGGGACGGCGATACACCGCAATCGCGCTGCGTACGTACCTACGCATATACCCGAAACGAAGACGGCAAGCCAATAGTCACGCGCGATACACGCTTCGACTACCAGGCGTCGGTTCGGATGACGCGTGTCACCGACATGCTTGGGAACGCAACGACGTATCGGTACAACGGGCTGTGGGCGGTCGACCAGATCACTTACCCAAACGGCAGCACCGAGACAACCGAATTCGACGAAACCGGCAACATTGTCGGGCGGACGGACGCGCTGGGCCGAACAACGCAAGCGGTATGCGACGCACAGGGTAGCCCGGTCGCAATTCGGGATGCCGCGGGTCACTTGACGCGAATCGAGTACAACGATCTGAATCTGCCAGTGCGCATCACGGATCCTGCCGGCCAGATCTGGCAGCGCGAGTACGACGCGGACGGACATCTTGTGAAGGAAATCGATCCGCTGGGGAATTCTGCAAGCACCGTATTCGAGAATGCCCTCCCGGTCACGCACACGGATGCTCTTGGTAACGTGACTCGTACTCAGTGGAACGAGGCTGGCCAATTGATCGCCCGTACAGACTGTTCGGGATTCACGACGCAGTATGCGTACGATGAGTTTGGTCGCCTAACCAGCCAGACGAACGCGTTGGGTCAAACGAGCAAATTCCACGGCAATGCCTCGGGAAAGCCGGCTGCCGTCGAACCCGCAGGGCTCGGCGTATGGAAGACCGAGTACGATCAAGCGGGACGAGCAATTGCACATGTCGATCCGCTGGGGCGAACGACGCGTGTGACCTGGGATGAGTATGGCCAATCTGTTGGCGTCTCGGATCCAATGGGTGGTCGGACCTCGTTCCAATACGATGAGCTTGGACGGCTTGTTCGTTTGACGAACGCGAAAGGCGAGCACTGTACGTTCCGTTACGACGCTCGGGGACGTATCGTGGAGCAGACCGGATTCGACGGCCGTCGACAGCAGGTCGCATATAACGCTGCAGGCGAACAGATCGAGCAAATCGATTACGGCCAAGACGGGCAAATGCGCACAGTGCTGCTGTACGACAATCTCGGCCGTCCGATCGAGCGGCGCCTTGGCGATGGCACAAGTACGGCGTTCATCTATGACGAACGAGGTTTGCTCAAGCAATTGCACCATCGACCGGCAATCGGCGTCGAGTCACAAATCACTTACGAGTACGATGCCGCGGGGCGACGAGTCGCTGAGCTGCAAGCACACCACGGCCGCGTCTGGAGACTCCAGCATCAACTTGACGCGATTGGCAACCGCAGCCAGACCATGTTGCCGGACGGGAGCGTGCTGACTTGGCAGCGCTACGGCCGCGGACATATCCACGGATTGCTGTTGGATGGCGGGGTGCTAGCGAGCTTTGAGCGCGATGCGTTGCATCGAACGATTCAGAGTACACAGGGACCGATCGCACAACTTTTCCAATATACCGATGCCGGTCAGTTGGCATCGCAACGATTGCAGGACCTCGACGAGCGCGGCGAGCCACGCGCAGAACCGCGACCGTGGCGCTCATGGGAGTACGACCCGAGCGGGCAATTGACCCGATTGGCGGACACTTGGCGTGGTGACAAGCGGTACCACTATGATCCGCTCGCCCGCTTGATTGGTATCGCCCAAACAGGAGGGGAAGCAAGTGCTGAGGTGACAAACGAAGCGTTCCAGTACGATCAGGCGGGGAACCTATTGGCGCAAAGTGCAAATGGCGCGGTGTTGGAGTCCGCGGCTTTGATCGGGCCGAACGTGATCGGCGATCGGCTGTCGCGTTTTGTCGATGCGAACGGAGAGGCGCGCACGCTATTCGAGTTTACTTACGACGGACATGGCAACCGGATCGGACAGACGGTACAAGCTGGGCGAGAAGCGTCCCCTCCTCAACCTGCATCGAGCCTGATTGGTAGGCTATTGTCGAGACAGGACTCTCCCGGCGGGCAGGAAATCACGGCCGCGCCGCGCTCGACGAGATACTGGTACGACGGTGCGCATCAACTCTCAGGCGTTGAGCATGCTGACGGTGCTCGAACCGAATACAGATACGACGCAATTGGCCGACGAATTGCGAAAATCCACACGCCTGCAAACGAAGCACCTCGAACGACGTTGTTCACTTGGGACGGCGATTGGATGCTGCAGGAAGTGTTGGCAGGTGCGTCGCCCCGAGACGATTCGGTGATTACATATATTCCGCATCCAGACCACAGGGGGCCACTGGCAAAGCTTGAGGGTGGTAAGCGCTATCACTATCTAAGCGATCATTTGGGCACGCCGCAAGAACTGGTCGACGACGAGCGTAAGGTGGTGTGGGCCGTCGATCTCAAAGGCTATGGCCAAGCGCGGATGCATATTTCAGAGGAAATTGACAATCCGATTCGATTCCCAGGGCAGTATCGCGATCTGGAATCCGGCTTGTACTACAACCGATATCGGTATTACGATCCTCAAGTAGGGCGGTACATTAATCAAGACCCGATCGGGATTGTTGGTGGTCTAAACAAATTTGCATATGCCGAATCGAATCCGGCGTCTGAATATGATCCGCTTGGGTTGTATACGCCAGGTAAGGATGGAGTTACCGGTGTTGACGCAGACGGAGTTCCGTCGTTTGATGAATCGAATCCGAGATTCCATTCATACAATGTGGTTAATTCTTGTCAAAAGACGAATCCAAAGTGCAACTACAAGAGTGCAGTTGAAGGATTGCTTCGATATCCTGCTCCCGGTGCGTCGGGGGAACCCATCAAGAATGGACAAGAAAGCTTTGCGTTACCGGTAGGGTACGTGCATCATGTTGTCAAGGATGGTGGCGCGACGGTAATCAACGTTACCGAGCCAGGGCGCCACTTGCTCTCACCAGGGATTGTCAGGCGATGGGTATCGGACGACGGTAATTCAATCAGTATCCATACTTACGGCGAGGGAACCGGATATCTCCCGAAGATTAATGAATGGGCTGCTGATTCGTTGTGGGGTAAAGTCGATGCAAATATATTTAAATATATGGGGTGTCAAGGAGATAAAAAGTGAGATTCTCTGAGTTGCTTGGAGCGAGCTTGACAGCCGCAATTGTGGGCGGAGTGTTGATTGGGCTTCTTTCCATTCGGGACTTTGGGATTGTCTCGCTTTTGTTCGCCGTCGTTGCGTTTGTAGTCGCATTTTTTTCGGCAATGGTTTTGTCTTACCCGATGGCTTGGGTGAAGGCGGTGATTCCATCAGGCGCGATTTTCCCTGTGGTTATCATCGCTGGTGGAGTTGCGGCTGCACTTATTCTTGCAGTGCTCACGAAGGCATCGTGGGCGGACATGTTGGCGATCAACAAGATGTTGTTGCTGTACTCGGCCATTGGCGTTGTGTGCGCGATTTCTGCTTTTGGTTACGTTGAGAGGTCCGTGATTTTTGAAGGACTACGTAAGTTATTCGGATAGATAGTGCGACGCGGAGGCTGCATTGACAAAGCCGATCATTCGCAAGGGTGATTCAACTGATCATGGCGGCTTGGTGCTCGAAGGCTTCGAGCGTGCCGACCTAAACGGTCGCCCACCAGCAGGTATTGGACACATGGTTGCGTGCCCGAAATGCAGTGGTGTCTTTCCCATTGTCCAGGGTTCGAACCAGTATGCGATAGACGGTCGACCGGTAGCGCTGGATGGGATGAAGACCGCGTGTGGCGCCGCGCTAATAGCGACTCAACAGACGTTTGTCGTGAGTAGTTGAATCTGACAGGCTCTTGCTGTCTGGGGAGCCGAGCTACCGTCACCAAATGCATGCCTGCAATACCGGCACGTCGATTGGGACTGGAGATTTGCAAGCTGTGCTCAATGACGAGGCGCTAGCGCAGCGTTCGACACGGGGATCCTGCAGGAGCGCTTGATCTTCGACTGAACCCTGGCAAAAAGCGATCGCTACGCCGAGAGCATGATGCGCTTGTTATCGTATACCGTTGCCTATAGGATATGAACCTTGAGCGACGTAGTCGATTCGGTGGTGAGCAGCCCGCCGTTCGAGGCGCAAGGGTTCACGATTTCGATCGCATCGGTCATCGTACAAAGGGCTTGCCTAGCCTTTGCTGGACGGTTCGTTACAAGTGGCCATCATCGTTCATTGGAATTTGTGGCGCTTCAAGAGGTTGGCAGATTTTTTTACAGTGGCATGTTCCGCTAACCGTTCTGATCGCCAGTCGCACCTTCGCATCACGATGGGCCCGAATGTCCGAGTCAAGCCAGTCGCTTGGCCCGGGTTTTCGGGCCTTGTTTCGTTTACGTCGTTCCCGCACGCCGCTCTCCGGATCAAACGTGGCTGACGCACTTCCCGACCTCATCTGGCCCCATCTCGACGTCCTGTTCTGCGGGATCAATCCCGGCCTGCTCGCGGCCGCGACCGGCCATCACTTCGCGGGGCGGAACAACCGCTTCTGGCGCGTGATCCATCTCGCGGGCTTCACGCCGACGGAACTTTCGCCGCAGGACGATCGCGCGATACTCGGTTACGGCTGCGGGCTGACGGCGGTCGTGCCGCGGCCGACCGCCCGTGCCGATCAACTTTCGCGCGCGGAATTCGCCGCCGCGGCCGCCGGGTTCGAGCAGAAGGTCGCGCAGCATGCGCCGCGCTTCGTCGCGTTTCTCGGCAAGGCGGCGTATTCGGCGCTGTCGGGACAACGCGAGGTCGCGTGGGGGCTGCAACCCGCCCGCATCCAGCATGCGCGAGTGTGGGTGCTCCCGAACCCGAGCGGCAGAAACCTCGCATTCGGGCTCGCCGATCTGGTCGATGCGTACCGCGAGCTTCATCTCGCGGCGACGACGGAGGAGCACGATGCGGCGCAGTAAGGCGGCGCCATGGCCGGGCACCATCGTGCCGCGCGCATTCTTCAATCGCATGGCCACCGAGGTGGCGCCGCAACTGCTCAACAAGATCCTCGCGGCGGCGGACGGCCGGGCCGGCCGCATCGTCGAAGTGGAGGCGTATGCGGGGGCGCTCGATCCGGCCGCGCACACCTATCGCGGCAAGACGCCGCGCAACGCGACGATGTTCGGGCCGCCCGGGCACTTCTATGTTTATTTCACGTACGGCATGCACTGGTGCTGCAACTGCGTGTGCGGCCCGGACGGCGCGGGAACGGGCGTGCTGATCCGCGCGCTGGAGCCGCTGCACGGGCTCGACCGGATGCGGGCGGCGCGGCCGCCGCGCACGCGCGATCGCGACCTGTGCCGCGGGCCGGCCCGGCTGACGCAGGCGATGGGGATCGGCGGCGCGCAGGATGGCGTGGACCTGGTCGGCGCGCGCGACGGGTTCGCGATCGTCGACGACGGGATGGCGCCGCCCGCCGATCTCGCGGGCGGGCCGCGCATCGGCATTCGCGTCGGCCAGGATCTCCCGTGGCGGTGGAGCGTGCCCGGCAACCGATACGTATCGGGCGCGGTGCCGCGTATCTGACGCGTGCGGCGTATAAGTCGCGTACCAGTCGCGCCCGATTCGACCCGCGTCACGCGGTCGCCATTATTGATCGGCTAAGCTGGCCGTTTCGGCGTTTCGATCGAGGAGGCACCATGCGGCGGGTCGTATTCAACCAGAAGGGCGGCGTGGGCAAGTCGACGATCGTCTGCAACCTGGCGGCGATCAGCGCGAGCGAAGGACTGCGCACGCTCGTCATCGATCTCGATGCGCAGGCGAACTCGACGCGCTACCTGCTCGGCGACGCCGCGGCCGATGCGCAACCGGGCGTCGCCGGCTTCTTCGAAACCGCGCTGACCTTCAACTTTCGTCCGGTCGACGTCGCGTCGTTCATCCACGCGACGCCGTTCGACGGGCTCGACGTGATGCCCGCGCATCCGGATCTCGACACGCTGCACGGCAAGCTCGAATCGCGCTACAAAATCTACAAGCTGCGCGACGCGCTGAACGAGCTCGACATGTACGACGCCGTGTACATCGACACGCCGCCCGCGCTGAATTTCTATACGCGCTCGGCGCTGATCGCGGTCGAGCGCTGCCTGATCCCGTTCGACTGCGACGATTTCTCGCGCCGCGCGCTGTACACGCTGCTCGAGAACGTGAAGGAAATCCAGCAGGACCACAACGCGGCGCTCGAAGTGGAAGGGATCGTCATCAACCAGTTCCAGCCGCGCGCGAGCCTGCCGCAGAGGCTGGTCGACGAGCTCGTCGACGAAGGGCTGCCGGTGCTCGCGTCGCGGTTGTCCGCATCGGTGAAGATCCGCGAATCGCATCAGCAGTCGACGCCGGTGATCCATCTCGAGCCGGCGCACAAGCTCGCGCAGGAGTTCCGCGCGCTGCATCGCGAACTGGCCGGCTGAGCCCGCATCTGCCCGCATCGACCGAGGCCGCTTCAAGCGGCCTTGTTTTTATCGCAGCCCATGATTCTTCCGATCATTGATTCCGTTATTAATAATACCGGAAACGATTTCATAATAAATCCCGAAAAACGATTACATGGGCGTTCGCTGCGTTTCAATGCAGGCCGGTTTTCTAATAAACAGAATAATGAGTGGGTAAATGTTGCTCGGGGTCATGATGCGGTATGCTGTAAAAAGGTAAAAAGGCATTGCCGGTCGGAGCGGGCGATATCCTGTCTGATATTTCGGCGCGTGCCCGAGGCTCGGCGGTCGCCTCAAAGGGTAATAAGGGTTTATACTTATCATTAATGCCATTTAATTGACAATTAATCGATCTAGAATGGCTTCCTTCAACTTCCCGCGCCCAGCCAGGCGACGGGTTGCCAATAAGGAAGCGACTGTCGATCAAGCTTCCGTTTTTCTTTACGTTTGTCTCTCGCATTGCCAACAGGAGCGTGCCCGATGTCCGTATTTGCCCCCGAAAAACTCGCCGCCGATTATCAATCCGGTATCGCCGCGTGGTTCGCGGTCGCCCGTCCGGCGATCCAAGGTTTCGAGGCTGTCGTCGAACTCAACCTGCAAGCGGCCCGGACGGCGCTCGAGGAATACGAGGACAAGCTGAAGAACGCATTCAACAGCAACAACCCGGCGGCGGGCTTCGCGCAGCAGGTCGCGGCGCCGCAGGAAGCGGCCGGCAAGGTCGTGTCGTACGGCCGCCATCTGTTCGACATCGCGGTGTCGACGCAGTCCGAATGGGCGAAGGTCGCGCAGGCGCAGTACGAACAGAACGACAAACGCCTGAAGGACGTGCTCGGCGAACTGTCGAAGCATGCGCCGGCCGGCTCGGCGCCCGTGGTGGCCGCGCTGAATTCGGCGCTGTCCGCGGCGAGCGCCGCGGCCGATTCCGTGCGCGCGGCGACGGGGCAGGCGATTCAGGCGGCGCAGAGCGGCTTCGATGCGGTCGGCGAAACGGCCGCGCGCGGCGCGAAGCAGACGGCGGCCGCCGCCCGCAAGGACGCAGCGGCTGCGCGCGAATCGGCTGCGTAATCGCATAAATGCGCGCGTGAATGCGTGTCGCGCGCAGGCGCGACACGATTGATCGGCGCCGGATGGCGCCGGACGCCGCGTGTGCCGCGCGGGTCCGGCAAACGTCCGGTTCGCCGCAAGACGCCCGTGCACGGTTGCCCGTGCCGCGGTGTGCCGTGCCGTCCATGCGAACGGAGGTCGCCCGCTAGTACGGCGGCGTGCGACCGCGATCGCGGCGGGTGGCCCGACGCACGCCGTCGCCATGTGCAACCGCCTCGTGCCGGCGTCACCACGACGAACTGATTTCGATGCAGGAACTGAACATGACGGATGTAGTGATCGTATCGGCCGCGCGGACCGCGGTCGGCAAATTCGGCGGCTCGCTCGCGAAGTTCGCGGCGCCGGAACTGGGCGCGACGGTGATCCGCGCGGTGCTGGAGCGCTCGGGCGTGAAGCCCGAGCAGGTCAGCGAAGTGATCATGGGCCAGGTGCTGACGGCCGGCTCCGGGCAGAACCCGGCGCGGCAGTCGCTGATCAAGGCGGGGCTGCCGAGCGCCGTGCCGGGCATGACGATCAACAAGGTGTGCGGTTCGGGCCTGAAGGCCGTGATGCTGGCGGCGAACGCGATCGTCGCGGGCGACGCGGAGATCGTGATCGCGGGCGGCCAGGAGAACATGAGCGCGGCGCCGCACGTGCTGCCGGGCTCGCGCGACGGGTTCCGGATGGGCGACGCGAAGCTGGTCGACACGATGATCGTCGACGGGCTGTGGGACGTGTACAACCAGTACCACATGGGCATCACGGCAGAGAACGTCGCGAAGGAATACGGGATCACGCGCGAAGAGCAGGACGCGTTCGCGGCGCTGTCGCAGAACAAGGCGGAAGCCGCGCAGAAGGCCGGGCGTTTCGATGACGAGATCGTGCCGGTGTCGATCCCGCAACGCAAGGGCGAACCGCTGCAGTTCGCGACCGACGAGTTCGTGCGTCACGGCGTGACGGCGGAGTCGCTGGCCGGGCTGAAGCCGGCGTTCGCGAAGGACGGCTCGGTGACGGCGGCGAACGCGTCGGGGCTGAACGACGGCGCGGCGGCGGTGCTGGTGATGTCGGCGCAGAAGGCGGCGGCGCTGGGCCTGACGCCGCTGGCGCGGATCAAGGCGTACGCGAACGCGGGCGTGGATCCGAGCGTGATGGGCATGGGCCCGGTGCCGGCGTCGCGCCGTGCGCTGGAGCGCGCGGGCTGGACGCCGGGCGACCTGGATCTGATGGAGATCAACGAGGCGTTCGCGGCGCAGGCGCTGGCGGTGCACAAGCAGATGGGCTGGGACACGTCGAAGGTGAACGTGAACGGCGGGGCGATCGCGATCGGCCATCCGATCGGCGCGTCGGGCTGCCGGATCCTGGTGACGCTGCTGCACGAGATGGCCAAGCGCGATGCGAAGCGCGGGCTGGCGTCGCTGTGCATCGGCGGCGGGATGGGCGTCGCGCTCGCGATCGAGCGCGTCTGAGCAGCGCGTCTGACGACACGGCTCGCTTGCGGCGCGAATCGGCGTCGCAAGCGAGCCCGGCGGTTTTCGCGCAACACAGGCAGTCAACAACACAGCGCGGCGCCGGTGCGTGCCGCGCCCGCGACGCGGGCGGCTGCGCATCGAAGCGGTGGGGCGGCAGCATGTGCGAGGCCGTCGCTCCGCCTTTCATCGATTACTTTTTTGTCGGTAATTCATAGTATGACTAAGCGAATTGCAGTTGTGACAGGTGGAATGGGCGGCCTCGGCGAGGCGGTCAGCATCCGGTTGAACGACGCGGGTCACCGGGTGGTCGTTACGTATTCGCCGAACAACGCCGGCGCGGACCGCTGGCTGACCGAGATGCATGCGGCCGGCCGGGAATTCGATGCGTACCCGGTGGACGTGGCCGATCACGACTCGTGCCAGCAATGCATCGAGAAGATCGTACGGGACGTCGGCCCGGTCGACATTCTCGTGAACAACGCGGGCATCACGCGCGACATGACGCTGCGCAAGCTCGACAAGGTCAACTGGGACGCGGTGATCCGCACGAACCTCGATTCTGTGTTCAACGTGACGAAGCCGGTCTGCGACGGCATGGTCGAGCGCGGCTGGGGCCGTATCGTCAACATCTCGTCGGTGAACGGCTCGAAGGGGGCGGTCGGCCAGACCAACTACGCGGCCGCGAAAGCCGGCATGCACGGCTTCACGAAATCGCTCGCGCTCGAGGTCGCGCGCAAGGGCGTGACGGTGAACACGGTGTCGCCGGGCTATCTGGCGACGAAGATGGTCACCGCGATCCCGCAGGACATCCTCGACACGAAGATCCTCCCGCAGATTCCTGCGGGCCGGCTCGGCAAGCCCGAGGAAGTCGCGGCGCTGGTGGCTTACCTGTGCTCGGAGGAGGCCGGCTTCGTGACGGGCTCCAACATCGCGATCAACGGCGGTCAGCACATGCAGTGACGTGCGGCGGCCCGCACGGCGCTCGCACGGGGGCGGGCCGCGTTCCCCATCCCGTGCCGGAGCGGCGGCAGGCGCGCCGCTTCGGCGCCGCATTCCGGAGAACGCATGGGCGACACCTGGATCGGGCTGGCGATCGGCGGCTCGGCGCTGGCCATCGGGCTGACGATGGCGATCTCGCTCTACTGGCTCGAGCGGCGCCGCGCACGGCTGCTGCGGAACTTCGATCATCGCGATTGCTGGCTCGTCGCGTACGGCAAGTGCCTCGCGCGCAGGCCGGCGAGGTCGCCGCACCGCATGCGCCGGGCACGCTGACGGCGGCGCCGGCGCGTCGCCAGCGGTGAGCGATGGCCGAGCGGTCGGTGAGCAGTGGGTGAGCGGTCACGGCGCGCGCACATGCCGTCGGCAGCGCGCGCGGGGCGCGCAGTCAGTCGTTCTTCTCGCGCTTTCCAGCCGACTCGCCCGCGTCGTTCTTGTGGAAGATCCGCTTCGTCGTGCGCTTGGTGGCATCCCAGCCTTCGCGCGATACGTGGGCGACGCCGTGCCCGACCGCCTTCGCTGCGCTCGCGGTCGCGTGGCCGAAGCTGCGTGCGGCCTCGCCGGTCTTATGCGCGGCTTCCTTCGAATCGCGCTTGATGTCCTGCTTCACTTCCGACATGTCCGCGTGCGCGAGCGGGCTGAGCAGCGCCAGAACGAGCGCGGCGCCAATGAACTGACGAACTTTCACGACCGGTTTCCTTGAGGTAAGCCTCGTCATCGAGGATTCGTGTGGCCGGCAGGCGCCGGTTGAAACGCGCCGGCGGCCGATGCGTCGAGCATCACCGCCGCGCGGCCGGACAGCAGCACGCGCTCGCCGCAGCGCAGCGCGAAGCCGTACAGCACCGAGCGGCTGTCGCCGCTCATCCGCTGCGCATCGACGATGAGCGGCGCTTCGAACGTGTCGAGCCGGTCGACGAACGCGTCGACGTTGCGCACGCTCGCGAGATAGCCGACGCGCGGCGGCGCTTCGTGCGCGCCGAGCAGCGCGCCGTGGACGGCCATCGCCTGCGCCGCGTATTCGATGCCGCAGACCGACGCGAGCCGCCCGTGCGCGCGCAGCGGGTTGTGCGGATCGCGGTGGCTCGTCGCGGTGCAGCGGATTCGTTCGGCATCCCACGCGTCGACCGAATCGAGCATGCACATCGCGCCGGCATGCGGAATGTGCGCGGCAATCCACGCGCGGTCGAGCGGCGGGGTCGATCCGGCCGTTGCGGTCATCGCGCGCGCTCCGCCGACGGTTCGGACATCGCGACGTCGACCTGCACGCGCGTATCGTCGAGGTAGTCGAGCACGACGCGCGTCGAGCGCCGCGTGGCGAGCGCATCGAGCAGCGGCAGCACGCGCGCGGCCGGATTGCCGGCGCGCAGCGCGTCGAGTCCGGCATGCGCGAGCGTCGTCGCGGGTGCATCGGTGAGCTGCACGTCGATGCGGGCGAGCGTGCGTTCGCCGGCTTCCGGCGCGAACACGAGCGCGACGCCGAATGCGTCGTCGATCGGCCGCACCGTGCGCAGCGGTTCCGGATAGTCGGTGTCGTACGCGATCAGCAGGCTCGGCACGCGATCGACGACGACCTGGCACAGGCTTTCGAGCAGGCCGGCGGCAAAGCTGCCGTCGTGCGCGCACAGCACGTTCGACGTCGCCGTCGCGCGGGTCGCGATGCTCCAGTAGCCGGCCGGCGCGTTGTGCACCGAATTGTGGAAGCGGGTCGGCGACAGCTGGCGATCGTCGCCGGCCAGCGTGTCGCAGATCGCGTGGCAGTTCTGGCCGTCGCCGCCGGACGCGCTGAATACGGTCGCGAGCGTCGCGGCGTCGCGGCCGCTCGCGGCCACCGCTTCGTGGCCGACCGCGAGCGCGGCGCGCACGACGGGGCCCGTGCGGCGCCGTTCGGCGGACGGCAGCCCGGCCGGCGGCGGCAGCTCGGTGCGGGCCGGCACGTACGGCGCACGGCCCGCGAGCACGTCGGCCGCATGCGGCCAGTCGTGCAATCCCGGCCCGACGAGGCCGATGCTTTCGATGAAGGCGGTGAGTGTCATGGCGGGCCTCAACGTCGGGCGCGGCCGGCCACGCTCTGGGCGCGGCCGAGGAGCAGGCTGCAATTCGTGCCGCCGAAGCCGAACGAATTGGAGAGGACGGCGTGCACGCGCGTGTTGCGGCTCGCGAGCACGTAATCGGCTGCGAGCGCCGGGTCGGGCTGCGTCGTGTTGACGCCGGCCGGCACGAATTGCTCGCGCAGCGCGAGCGCGGCGACGATCGCCTCCAGCGCGCCGGCCGCGCCCAGCGTGTGGCCGGTCGCGCCCTTCGTCGAGCTGCACGGCGTGCGGGCGAACAGTGCGCCGAGCGCGCGGCTTTCCGCTGCGTCGTTGCTCGGCGTCGCGGTGCCGTGCAGGTTCACGTAGTCGATCTCGTGCGCGCCGAGGCCGGCGGACGCGAGCGCCTGCTCGATCGCGGCGCGCGCGCCGAGCCCTTCCGGATGCGGCGACGACATGTGGTGCGCGTCGCTCGATTCGCCGATGCCGAGCAGCAGGATCGCGTCGCCGTCGAGCGCGGCGGGCGGGGCAGGGACGCGTTCGACGAGCGCGAACGCGGCGGCTTCGCCGATCGAGATGCCGTCGCGCGCGCGATCGAACGGCCGGCACGGCTGGCGCGACAGCAATTCGAGCGAGTTGAAGCCGTATAGCGTGGTCAGGCACAGCGAATCGACGCCGCCGACGACGGCCGCGTCGATCAGCCCTGCCTCGATCATGCGTCGCGCGGAGCCGAACACCTTCGCGCCCGACGAGCACGCGGACGAGATCGCCATCGCCGGCCCGCGCAGCGCGAAATACGCGCGCACGAACGCGGCCGGCGAATACGGGTTGTGCGTGTGCGCGTAGCGGAAATCGGCCGGCAGCGCGCCGCTCGCCGGATCGCGGCGCTGGTACGCGCGTTCGGTTTCGAGGATGCCGGCCGTGCTCGTGCCGATGAACACGCCGACGCGTGCGGCGCCGTAGCGCGCGACCGCCGCCGCGACGTGCGCGTCGAAGCCGTCCTGCGTCAGGCCGAGTTGCGCGAGGCGGTTGTTGCGGCAGTCGAAGTCGGCGAGATCGGCGCGCACGGGCTGTGCATCGACACCGTCCACCGCGCCGATCCACGTATCGAGATCCGCACGCTCGAAGTGGCACGGCGCGAGCCCGCCGCGGGCGTGGCGCAACGCATCGAGGGTCGCGTCGAGGCCGCGGCCGATGCAGCTGGTGGCGGTGAAGTGCGAGAGCAGGAGAGGGTTCACGAGGGTCGCATCCGGTGGCCGGAACAGGCGCGGCAGCAGGGCTGGCACGCGCGCCGTTCGAGGTCAGATTTTATCAAACGGGGGTGCCGAAACGCCCGGCTGGCCGGACGGTTCGGGCGCGCGCGCCGCGCGCAAGGTGGTCCAGTGCAACTGCGCGCCGGCGGCCGCGCGCAGCACCGCGGGCAGCACGTCGAGCACGACCGGTTCGCCGCGCGCATCGCGCGCCGCATGACCGTCGTGCACGAGCAGGATGTCGCGTGCATCGAGCCCGTGCAGCAGGCGGCGCGTGACGGTCGCGGCGTCGCGCGCACGCGTGTCGAAGCCGCGCCGCGTCCAGCTCGCGAGTTGCAGGCCGAATTCGCACAGCACCGGTTCGAGAAACGGGTTGCGCAGGCCGGCCGGCGCGCGGAAGAACAGCGGGCGCGTGCCGGCGATGTCGGTCAGCGTCTGCTGCGCGGCCGCGATCTCGCGTCGCAGCGCGGCCGGCCCCGACAGCGAGAACGTATGGCGGTGCCGCTGGCTGTGGTTCTCGACCGCATGGCCGCGCGCGACGATCGCCTCGATCCATCGCGGATGGCGGCGCGCGAGATCGCCGATGCAAAAGAACGTCGCGCGCGCGTCGTAGCGGTCGAGCAGGTCGAGTACGCGCGGGGTGACGTCCGGGTCGGGACCGTCGTCGATCGTCAGCGCGATGCGGCGGCCCGCGCCGGCCGGCAGGCGTGTCCAGTTCGGGCCGAGCAGCGTGCTGCGCGGCCACAGGCCGGCCGCGGTCAGCGCGAGATGCGACGCGACCACGCCGCCGACGGCCCACGGCCACGCGGCCGGTTGCGCGATCACGGTTGCGGCCGCGCCGGCGTGCAGCGCGGCGGCGCTCGCGATCAGCGGCGTGGGCTTCCAGCGCCGTGCGTCGCCGGCATCGCGCGGCGAGATGACAGGCGGCACGTTCATGCGCGGCCTCCTCGTTCGCGCGGGCCGAACCCCGCGGTTCCCTCGGCGCGCGGCGCGAGAATCGCCGCGAACGCGAGCGCGAGCATCGCGCCGGGGCCGACGGTCAGCCCGAAGGTTTCGAGCAGCGGCACGCGCGACAGCGCGAGCAGCCCGAAGCCGGCGACCGTCGCGAGGTTCGCGATCAGCAGCGACACGAGCGTGTACGGCGTGACGGGCTGCGCGTCGTCGCGCCGGCAGAAGAACAGCGCGTAGTTCGAGCCGACCGCGACGATCAGCAGCATCCCGACGAGGTGCAGGATCGTCAGTGGCACGCCGGCGAGCGCGAAGCCGGCCGTCACGACCAGCACGGCCGCGACGAGCGGGGCGAGGGCGCGCACGGCGCGGCGCGGCGAGCGCAACGCAATCGCCAGCAGCACGGCGATTGCGGCGAATCCTGCGAGCGACAGCCGGATGTCCTCGTGCACGTAGCTCACGTACAGGCGATCGGCTTCGGCCTTCATGTCGACGAACAGCGCCTCGGGCACGCCCGCGCGCGCGACGGCGGCGCGAATCGGCGCGGCGTCGAGGCTCGACGCGGGCTGCGCGGCGCGCGCGGCGTCCGGCGCCCGCAGCGGCAGCATCGCGCTCCAGCGGCCGTCGCGTTCGGTCAGCAGCGCATCGACGGCGAGCGCCATCGACGTGCCGCGCAGGTCCGCGCGCGTCAGCAGCGGCGCGCAGCGTGCGGCGTCGACGTCGGCGAGGAACGGCGCGAACAGGCCGGGTTTCACCGCGATCGGCTGGTGCGCGACGGCATCGCGCATTCGTGCGGCGAGCGCCGTTGCATCCGGCAGGCTCGCCTGGCGCGCGCGCTGCGCGGCATCGCTCGGCAGGTAGCGTGCGGGGTTTTCGAAACCGCCGAGCGCGCCGCGGTCGACGAGCGGCTGCAACTGCGCGGCGACTTTTTCCGCGCCTTCGAGCGCGGCCTGTTCGGTCGGCGCGGCGATCACGACGAGATAGCGCACGTCGGGCGCGCCGACGTCGGCGCGCAGCCGCGCGTCGAGCGCCTGCGCTGGCGCGGGCACCGGGCTGAGCGCGGCGAGCTCGCGGCTCCACAGGGCGTCGCGATGCAGCGCGAGCGTCGCGCACGCGGCGACCACGAGCACCGCGAGCGGCCCGCGCAGCCGCGGCGCGGCGTCGGCCGCGCGCGCGAGCACGGCGCCGACGCGCGATACGTCGCGGATCGCGACATGCTCGCCGCGCAGGTGCGGCAGCACGAAGCGCGTGACGAGCGCGGCGGCCGTCAGCCCGACGATCGAATACAGCCCGAGTTGCACGAGGCCCGGGAAGCCGGAGAACAGCATCGACGCGAACCCGCACACCGACGTCAGCACGCCGAGCCGGATCGTCGGCCAGTACGCGGCGACCCACGCGCGCGTCGCGTCGGCCGGCCGGGCGGCGCCGCGCGTGCCGGCCTGCGCCGATTGCACGAACAGGTAGATCGCATAGTCGACGGCTTCGCCGATCAGCGTCGTGCCGAAACCGAGCGTCAGCCCGTGGACCGTGCCGAACGCGACGCCGACCGCCGCGATCCCGGCCGCGACGCCGGTCAGCACCGGCAGCAGGCCGAGCGCGAGCGTGCGCGGCGAACGGTACAGCGTGAGCAGCAGCGCGACGATCAGCACGACGCTTGCCGTCGACAACCGTTCGACGTCGTGCCGGATCGTGTCGCGTGTGTCGACCGAGAACACGCCGGGGCCGGTCATCGCAAGCGTCGCGGCGTTCGCGTTCGGCACGGCCCGCGTCGCGGCCGCGAACGCGCGGCGCACGGCGTCGATCGCGCGGGCCTGCGCGTCGGTATCGGAGCCGGCGGCGGCAGTCTGCACGACCAGCACCGCGCGCGTGCCGTCGCGCGACGCCCACACGCCGTCGCGGCTCGCCGGTTCGGCCGCGCTGTCGAGCCCGTCGACCAGCGCGGCGACTTCGCCGGTCGGGTCGCGCGGCAGCATCGCCTTCGCGACGAGGCCGGCCGACGAACCCAGCAGGTCGAGGCTGTCGCCGAGCGCCCGGTGCAAGCCGTCGGCGCTGAAGCGCTGCGGCGTGACGGCCGGGCTCAGCAGATAGCGATGGTCGAAGATGAATTGCCGGTCGCGCGCGTCGTTCGCGGCCTCGCCGTTGTGCACGGCCGCGAACTGCGGATCGGTGCGCAGCGTGCCGGCCATGCGCCGCGACAGCGCGGCGCGCGTGCCCGCGTCGCCGCCGTCGATCGCGACGAGAATCAGGCGCGACACGATGCCGTCGCGCAACTGGTCGACGAGCACGCGCTGCCCGGCGCTCGGCGCATTCGGCAGGAACGCGGACAGGTCGGCCGTGAAGTGCGCGCGCCCGATCGCGATACCGCACGCGACGAGCGCGAGCAGCCACGCGAGCACCGCGCGCTGCCGCCATGCGGGCACGCGGCGGGCGACGGGGGCGGGGCGCGTGCGCTCGTCCATCAGTTCGCGTTCGCCGCGACCGGTTGCAGGCGCATCACCGAACGATCACCGTCGGCCTGCCGGATCGCGACGCTGCGCAACACGTCGCGCGTGCCGTCGAGCGTGATCGTGCTGACGACCTTCAGCATCCGCGAATCGAGCGGCGTGAGCGTCAGCGTCCAGTCGTCGCCGCGTCCGGAAAGGGCTACCCTGTACACCTGTTCGAGCGCGAAGCGGTTGCCGGCGAGCGTCGCGCGGATGCTGTCGATGAACGCGCCGAGCTCCGGATAGCGCGCGAGCGCGAGCGTGTACTTGCGATTGTTGCGCTCGACGGTGAGCATGTCGCCGTCGACGACGAGGTGTTCGGGTTTCGGGCTCAGCGTGTGCTTTTCCAGATGGTCGGGCGCGACGAACATCAGTTCACCCGACGATTCGATCGGCTGCTCGGCAATCGACAGGGTTTTCGTCTCGGTGAAGGTCGCGCGGCCCGACTTGTGCTGCGCGAGCGTCGACATCAGCCGGTCGAGGGTCCACGCCGAGCCGGCGTCGGCTGCGTGCGCGGGCATGGCCAGCACGATCGTGGCGGCCGCGGCGGCGAGCACGCGGGCGATGCGGTGCGGCGAGAACGGGAGTGGGCGGCGGCGGCGAACGGCGATCATGCGTCGGAATCCCTCGTGGCGGGCAGGTCGGCGCCGGCGTGCGCCACAGCGCGGCGCGCGGCCGCGGCATCGCCGCCCTGCCAGAAATCGAAATAGTTGAACCAGTTGTACGGCGCCATGCGGCAGTACTTGTCGAGGAGCGCGACGTAGCGCGCGAGCGCCGCGTCGACCGCCGCCGCGCGCGCGTCGCGCCGCACGTCGGAGAAATCGGCGAGCGTCTCGAAGTGCACGTCGTAGCGGTTGCCGTCGCGATAGAGGCCCGTCATGAAGATCACCGGGCGCTTCAGCATCGCGGCCATGTAAAGCGGCCCGAGCGGAAACGCGGCCGGCGCGCCGAGCAGCGGCAGGCGTCGCAGCGACGCGGCCGCGTCGTCGAGCAGCGTGCGATCGGCGAGCATGCCGACCAAGCAGTTCGCGTCGAGGCGCTCGCGCACCTTCAGCATCGAGTCGACGTGCCCGAGCGGAATCACCTCCGGCTGCGCGGCCGGGTTCACCGCGGCGAGCGTCGCGTTGATCTTGCGCGCGTTCTCCTCGTACATCGTGACGACCACGCGCAGGTCCGGACGCGTGCGGCCGATCGCGCGCACGACCTCGAAGCTGCCGAGGTGCGCGCCCATCAGGAACGCGCCGCGCCCATCCGCGAGCGCGGCATCGACGCGCGTCTCGCCGTGCAGCCGGATGTCGAACAGGTCGAAGCGTCCGTTCATCAGGTAGACGCGATCGTGGATCGTCGCCGCGAACGTGAATACGTGCCGGTACACGTCGCGCCAGCGCGCGGGGCGGCCGAGCACGCGGCGCAGGTAGTCGCGCGACGCCGCGCACGCGGCCGGCGAGAACAGCACGAAATACGTCGCGATCAGGTGCAGCACGATGCGCGCGCGCGGTCGGCCGAAGCGCAGCGAGATCCACGTCATCGCACGCAGCAGGCTCGCGTTGCTGCGCTCCTGGCGCTCGGCCCATGCGGTGCGTTTCATCGTTGCGCACCGTCCTGCGCGGCCGGCGGTGCGGACAGCACGCCGCTCGCGACCTCGCGCGACCCGGCGCGCACCGTGAAGCGGATCGCGCCGCTGGCCGCGGCGTCGTACGCGAGCGCGAGCGGTTCGCCGGGTGCGACCGGACTCAGGAATTTCGCGGACCCGAGCCGCCACGTGTGCAGCGGACGGTTCAGCGCCGCACCGATCGTATGGATCGCGCGATCGAGCAGCACGACGCCCGGCACGACCGGATGGCCGGGGAAGTGGCCGGGCAGCGCGGGATGGTCGGCGGCAATCGTGAACGCAAGCGCGGGCGTGCCGGCCGGGGCGCGCTCGGCGGGCGGCGCGGCCGTTGCAGCCGCCGTGGCCGTCGCGCGCGCATGGTGCGCGACGAGCGCGGCCAGCACGTCGCGCGGCAGCTTGCCCGTTTCGTTGCGCGGCAGCGCATCGACGAACACGAGCGGGCGCGGCATGAACGCGGGATCGATCCGCTCGCGCAGCGCGCGTTGCAGATCGGCGGCCGCGAGCGTCGGCGCGACGACGAGCGCGACGAGCCGCGTGACCGGCTCGAGCGCCGTGTCGCCGTGCGCCGGCGCGGCTTCGTCGGGCATGAAGAACACGCCGTCGACCACCTGGGCAATCGCGTTGAGCTGATGGTTCAGGTACGCGAGCGACGTGCGCTTGCCGGCGATGTTGACGAGGTCGGCCTTGCGGCCGTGCAGCAGGAACCGGCCGTCGCCGAGCAGTTCGAGCGCGTCGCCCATCGGCACCGGCGCCTCGACGTGGCCGCCCGATACCCACACGGTCGGCCCGTTGTCGTCGCCGTCCGGTTCGTCGCGTGCGTCGAGCCGGATGTCCGGGAACAGTTCCCACGCGGCGCCTTGCGACGTGCGACGGGTCGCGATCTGGCCGGTTTCGGTGCTGCCGTAGATCTCGACGAGCGGCGCGTCGAGCGCGGCCTCGGCTTCGCGCGCGAGCTTTTCCGACAGCGGCGCCGTGGCCGACAGCACGAGCGCCGCGGGCGGCAGCGCATGGCCGGCCGACAGCAGCGCACGCAGGTGGATCGGCGACGTGACGAGCACGCGCGGCTGCGGGATCGCATCGAGCTCGTCGCGAATGTCGCCCGGATAGAACGGCTGGCGGTTGCTGAACGCGAGGCCGCCGAGCAGCGCGAGCAGCACCGTCGATTCGAAGCCGTACATGTGCTGCGCGGGCACCGTGCCGATCAGCGTGGCCGCGCGGCCGTCGAGCAGCCCGAGGCGAGCGGCCGCCGCGCGCACGCAGCCGACCAGGAAGCCCCAGGTCTTGCGGTGCGGCACCGGCTGGCCGGTCGAGCCGGACGTGAACACGTAGGCCATGATCCGCGCCGCATCGATCCGCGGCACGGCGAACGGCGCGTCGCTCGCCGGTTCGCCGGGCGCGGCATCGGGATACGCGAAGCGCGGCAGGTCGATCGTGCAATCGGGCGCGTCGTGCAGGCAGAACGCGTCGGGCGCGAACGACGCGAGCTGACGGACCATTTCCGGCGTGTGCGTAGACGGCAGCAGGCTGATCCTGCCGGCGACGAGCGCCGCGCACAGGCTGACCGCGAAGCGATAGCGGTCGCGGCACACGTTGAACACGTGGCCGCCGGCGGGTAGCGCGGCGGCCACGCGCGCGACGTCGGCGACGAACGCGCGCACGGTGACGGGCGCGCCGTCGCGCCAGGCGATCGTCTGGTCCGGCGAGGAATGGAATACCAGCGGGTGAGTCGGCATAAATCGGTCAAGACGGGAACGAAGGCCGGCACGGCCGCGGGGCCGTGCCGGTCATGAATTCATCGCGAGCCCTGCGATGCGTGGGTCGACGCGCGATACGCGCGCACCGCGTCGACCATCCGCGGCCGCGGCTCGTGCGGCAGCGCGAAACGCCGGCACGCATGCTCGGCCGCGAACATCGCGGCGACGAGCGGCAGCGACAGATAGTTCGCGAAGGTCGACCACGTGACGATCGGCGCGGTCGCGAACAGCAGCGTCGACACGGCGGCGATCGCGACGAAGAACAGCGTCCACGCGAGCGTGATGCGCCGTGTGTAGCGCGCGACGGCCGGCGTGACCGTGCCGTGGATCATCGCCGCGAAGCGCGTGCACAGCGGGACCTGGCCGGCCACGAGCGTGCGGCCGAACAGCAGCGCCATCGCGACGTTGAAGCTCGCGTGCTCCAGATACAGGCCCCATTCGAAGTGCTGCGCGAGCGGCGCGCGCGCGGCCCACAGCGTGGCGGCGACCAGCAGCCAGGCCGGCACGAGCCACGCCCGCCGCGGCGAGCGCAGCGCCGCGCCGAGCGCGAGCAGCAGCGGCGGCACGAGCGCCATCGCGAGGCCGAAGCCGTGCGCGCCAGGCGTTGCGCTCGCGTAGTGCGCGCCGGCCTGGTAGGCGGCCACGACGCCGACCGCGGCGACACCCCGCGCGACGGGCAGCAGCCGGCTCATCGGCGGCCTCCGGCCGCGCGGCGCGCGCAGCGGTCGGCGGCCGTGCGGCAGCGGCGGACGGGCGGGCGAACCGGAACGGAGCGCAAGGGCGGATGCGGCATGGCTGGAAACATCGGGCGGATCGTGGGGGACGCGGGGCGGGCGTCAAACATCATATGAATGGTGGCCGGGACGCGGGTCCGGGCCGGTGGTCGGGCACGCTCATTTTAGGGCCGCGGCAGCGCGGTTCGGGGCCGCCGCGACCGGGTTTTGTAACCGATTGTATGGCACCGGACGAACGGTTTCGCGGGGTCGGTCCATTTCCATCCGAAGCGGCTCAAGCGTCTCGTGCATTCGCGTCCGAAACGGGCCGCGGCGATGGCTCGCCAGTCTTGTAACCATTCGCGGTATACGGCCCGATACCCTTCGTCTAGAATCCGCGTAACTTTTACAAACAATCCCCCAACGACGCAGGCGGGGAAGCCGGCAGACGCCGGAGGGACGGAGATTTCGCACGCGCCGGGCGTGCCCGACGGTTGCCGTTTCCGTGCACCTCCCGCTGCCATGGGCCGCCTGCACGCACCCATGATGAACGCACTGGAACAAGAGCTCGCCACGCTGATCATCGGCGAATTGAATCTCGAAGACGTCCCGCTCGACACAGTGACGGCCGATACTCCGCTGTATGGCGAAGGGTTCGGGCTCGACTCCATCGACATCCTGGAAATCGCGCTGCTGATTTCGAAGAAATACGGCTTCGAACTGCGCTCGGACAATCCGGACAACCAAAAGATCTTTGCGACGCTCGGGGCGCTCGCGGCCTATGTCGCCGCGCATCGCACGAAGTGACGGCGGCGCGCATGGGTGTAGCGCACGGGCGCGATGCAACGGTGAGGACGGCACGCGGCGGCGCTCGACGGACGGCGCGCGGCCGCATCGATCGAGGTGAGAACGCGATGAACGGAGCAATTCGATGCGGGCGCTCGTGACGGGCGGCAGCGGCGCACTCGGGCAGGCGATCTGCGCGGCGCTCGCGCAGGCCGGCCATGAAGTGTGGGTGCATGCGAACCGCCATCTCGCGCAGGCGGAGGCCGTCGCGCAGCAGATCGTCGCGGCCGGCGGCGCCGCGCACGCGATCGCGTTCGACGTGACCGACGCCGATGCGACGCTCGCCGTGCTGCAGCCGTTCATCGACGATGCGCCGGTGCAGATCCTCGTCAACAACGCGGGCATTCACGACGACGCGCCGATGGCCGGCATGTCGCGCCGGCAGTGGCACAGCGTGATCGACGTGACGCTCAACGGCTTTTTCAACGTCACGCAGCCGCTGCTGCTGCCGATGATCCGCACGCGGCGCGGACGGATCGTCAACATCGCGTCGGTGGCCGGCGTGACGGGCAATCGCGGGCAGGCCAACTACGCGGCCGCGAAGGCGGGGCTGATCGGCGCGACGAAGTCGCTGTCGCTGGAGCTCGCGTCGCGCGGCATCACCGTGAACGCGGTGGCGCCCGGCATCATCGCATCGCCGATGGCCGAACCGGCGTTTCCCGCCGAACGCATCAAGCAGCTCGTGCCCGCGCAGCGCGCGGGCCGGCCCGACGAAGTCGCGGCGATGGTCGCGTACCTGGTATCCGACGCCGCGGCCTATGTGACGGGGCAGGTGTTGTCCGTCAACGGCGGGCTCGCGTGACGAAGCGCGCCGCGTAGGCCTGACGTAACGCCACGCGGTGCAGTGCCGCGGGGTCGCGCGGCCTGCGCCGCATAGTGAGGAAATCGAAGTGTCCGTGCATCCAGTCGACGCCGAACGGCGCCCGAGTCCGCTGTTGCCCGCCGCCGTGCCGTTCGCGCACGGCGGCGAGCGCGCGCTGCGGCTCGTCCAGATGACCGATGCGCGGCTCGCCGCGCTGCTGCGCGACGCGCGCACGTGGGGCGACGGACTCGATCGCGTATTTTCCGGCGCGCTGGGCGCGGTGTGCATCGGCGCGGCGGGAGCACCGGACGCGTCGCGCGCCGACGCAATGGCGCGGAGGCTGACCGATGCTGCGCCCGGCCTGCCGGTCGCGCCGGTGCAGATGGCGCTGCTCGGCGCCGAGGTTGCACCGGGCGATGCCGTCTGCGAGCTTTGGCAATGCGATGCGCACGACCTGCGCAGCGCGCGGCGCGGTGCGCTGCACTACCGCTACAGTGAAGCGGCGGGGCTCGTGTTCGGCAGCCTCGTCGTGCACGAGACGGACGCGCCGCACGACGCGCCGCACGACGGCGGCACGCCGCTCGAACGCGCGACGTTCGAGGCGTACCGCGCGCTGTTCGACCTGCTCGATACGCTCGGCATGCCGCATCCGCTGCGGATCTGGAACACCGTGCCGGCGATCAATGCGGTGCAGGGCGGGATCGAGCGCTATCGTCAGTTCAATATCGGCCGTCAGCGTGCGTTCGATGCGTGCCGACGCGCGCTCACGGGCAGTGTGCCGGCCGCGTGCGCGCTCGGCTCGGTCGTGCCGGTCGCAGGCGATGCGTCGCCGGCCGCGCCGCTCGCGATTCATTTCCTCGCGAGCCGCACGCCGGCCGATTCCATCGAGAACCCGCGCCAGGTCAGCGCGTATCACTATCCGGCGCAGTACGGCCCGCGTGCGCCGACGTTCGCGCGCGCCGCCGCTTGGGCCGAGGGGAAGGCGGCGCCGGTGCTGTTCGTATCGGGCACCGCGAGCATCGTCGGGCACCGTACCGTCCATCGCGGCGACGTCGTCGCGCAGACGCGCGAGACGGTCGCGAACCTCGCGGCGGTGCTCGAGCAGGCCGCGCGGCAGGGGCACGGCCCGTTCTCGCTCGCCGACCTGAGCTATCGCGTCTATGTGCGCGACGCCGGCGATATCGCGGCGCTGGCCGCGATCGAGCGCGTGCTGCGCGACGCGGCCGGGCCTCATGTGCGGCCGCTGTTCGTGCATGCGGACGTGTGTCGCGACGACCTGCTGGTCGAGATCGAGGCCAGCGCCGGTCATGCGATGGCGTGGCTGTCATGAAGCGCGAGAGCCTCACGATCGGCCCGCCGGTCCGGCCTGCGGCCGGCGTCGACGACGCGTGCCGGCGTTCGTCGGCGAGTCATACACTTTTGTCAGGATCCCCGTCTTCACCATCGGCTGTTCCCATGTCCAAGCTGCACGCGTCGTCCACCCATCTCGTCCTGATTCCGAGCTACAACCCGGGCACCAAGGTCGACACGACCGTGCGCCAGGCCCGCGCGCGGTGGAATCCGGTGTGGGTCGTCGTCGACGGCAGCACCGACGGCAGCGCCGAACGGCTGCAGGCAATGGCCGAGTGCGATCCCGGCCTGCGCGTGATCGTGCTGCCGGAGAATCGCGGCAAGGGCGCCGCGGTGCTCGCGGGGCTCGACGCGGCGGCCGCGGGCGGCTTCACGCACGTGCTGACGATGGATTCCGACGGCCAGCATCCGGCCGACCTGATTCCCGCTTTCATGGCGGCGTCGCAGGCCGCGCCCGACGCGATGGTGCTCGGCGTGCCGAAGTTCGACGCGAGCGCGCCGCAGTTGCGCGTGCAGGGGCGCCGGCTGTCGAACGCGTGGGCCGACCTCGAGACGCTGTGGGCCGGGATCGGCGATTCGCTGTACGGCTTTCGCGTGTATCCGGTCGCGCCGCTGGCGGCGATCATGCGGCGCCAGCCGTGGATGCGCGGCTTCGACTTCGATCCCGAAGCGGCCGTGCGGCTGTGCTGGGCGGGCGTGCGCCCGATCCGCATCGATGCGCCGGTGCGCTATTTCGGCCGCCACGAAGGCGGCGTGTCGCATTTTCACTACGGCCGCGACAACGCGCTGCTCGCGTGGATGCACCTGCGCCTGTTCACCGGCTTCGCGATGCGGCTGCCGATGCTCGTCGCCCGCCGCCTGACGCGGCGCCGCGACCAGGCGGCCTGAGCGACGGCCCGTCCGCTGGCCGCCCCGGTCGCCGTGCCGGGTGCGGCGATTGCCGCGCCTTTCGTCGTCAATGCGGGGCCGGATCGCCGCGTCGTTTCAATCCACTGAGTAATGAACGTGTCATTCGCTGTAAACAACTGGTAATTTTCTGCCGGATTATGCAAAATCGCCGCTCCCAAATACAACTATCGAGGGATTCCGGGATGCAACTCAAGAAAGCGGTGGCGGCATGTGGCGTGGCGTTTCTGTTGAGCGCGTGCGGCGGGGTGCAGAGCCTTGACGCGAACAGCCTGACGTCGGCGGGGACCAACCTGTACAAGGCAGCGACGCTGTCGGACAGCGACATCGCCGCGCTGTCGAACGAGTCGTGCAAGTCGAGCGACGCCGAATCGAAGATCGCGCCGGCGAACAGCGCCTACGCGAAGCGCCTGACGAAGGTGATGAAGGGCTTCGGCGACATGACGCTGAACGGCCAGAAGATCAACTACAAGGTCTACATGACCAAGGACGTCAACGCGTGGGCGATGGGCAACGGCTGCGTGCGCGTGTACAGTGGCCTGATGGACATGATGAACGACGACGAGCTGCGCGGCGTGATCGGCCATGAAATGGGCCACGTCGCACTCGGCCACTCGAAGAAGGCGATGCAGACGGCGTACGCGGTCAGCGCGGCGCGCAGCGCGGCCGGCGCGGCATCGCCGGGCGTGGCGGCGCTGTCGAGCTCGCAGCTGGGCGACATCACCGAGAAGTTCATCAACGCGCAGTTCTCGCAGTCGCAGGAAAGCGCGGCCGACGACTACTCGTTCGACCTGATGAAGCAGAAGGGCATGAGCCAGAAGGGCCTCGTCACCGGCTTCCAGAAGCTCGCGCAGATGGACGGCGGCCAGAGCTCGATGATGAGCTCGCACCCGTCGTCGGCGAGCCGTGCGCAGCACATCCAGGATCGCATCGCGAAGGGCAGTTGATTCCGCGGCTGATCGCGTAGTGGGTCGCCGGCCGTCGACGCCGGCGATCGGCATGCGACATGAAAAACCCCACGCTCGTTGTTCGGGCGTGGGGTTTTGTTTTGGGCCGTGCCTGCATGCCGCTTACGGCACCATTCCCGGCAGCAGGTACGCCTGCACGAGCGTGATCAGCCCGACGATCACCGCGAACAGCAGGCTGTGCCGCACCGTGAAGCGGAACAGCTCCGATTCCTTGCCGACGAGGCCCGTCGCCGCGCACGCGACCGCGATCGATTGCGGCGAGATCATCTTCGCGGTCACGCCACCCGTCGTGTTCGCGGCGACCGCGAGCGTTTCGGGCACGCCGAGCTGATGGGCGGTGGCCTGCTGCAGCGAGCAGAACAACGCGTTCGACGACGTGTCCGAGCCGGTCAGGAACACGCCGAGCCAGCCGAGGAACGGCGAGAAGAACGGGAACGCGCCGCCGGTCGCGGCCAGCATCAGCGCGAGCGTCGACGACATCCCCGAGTAGTTCGCGACGAACGCGAACGCGAGCACGAGGCCGATCGACAGGATCGGGCGCGTCAGTTCCTTCAGCGTCTCGCCGAACGTGACGAGCGCGTCGCGCGGCTTCATCCGCAACAGCGCCATCGAGATCAGCGCGGTCACGAGGATCGCGCTGCCGACCGCCGACACGAGATCGATCTTCAGCACCGCGTCGAGCGCCTTCGGCGTCGCGGCGATCGGCGCGGTCTTCACGACGAGCTGGTCGAGCCCGGCCACGTGAAACTTCAGCACGGTCGACGCGAGCGCGCCGTGCGCGGCGAACAGCGCCTTGAACGGCGCGATGCTCCACACGGTGACGACGGCCGTCAGGATCAGGAACGGCGACCATGCGCGCACGGTCTGCGCGAGCGTGTACGGCGACGCCTGGCGGCTCGCGCCCGCCCCGTTGCCGCCCGCGCCGAAGCCGGCGAGCGCCGCGCCGCCGCCGGACGCGACGATTCCGCCTGCCGTCTGCTTCGCGCTGCTCGGCTGCCAGACCTTCAGGAACGCGGCGAGCGACACGAGGCTCACGAGCGACGACGTGATGTCCGGCAGCTCGGGCCCGATGTGGTTCGACGTGAAGTACTGCGTGAGGGCGAAGCTGCCGCCCGCGACGAGCGCGGCCGGCCACGTCTGCCGTACGCCGCGCAGCCCGTCCATCATGAACACGAGCCAGAACGGCACCGCGAGCGACAGCAGCGGCAGTTGACGGCCGGCCATCGCGCCGATGTGGAACGCGTCGATGCCCGTCACCTGCCCGGCGACGATGATCGGGATGCCCATCGCGCCGAACGCGACCGGCGCGGTGTTGGCAATGAGACACAGTCCGGCCGCATGCAGCGGCTTGAAGCCGAGGCCGACGAGCAGCGCGGCCGTGATCGCGACGGGCGCGCCGAAGCCGGCCGCGCCTTCGAGGAACGCACCGAACGAGAAGCCGATCAGCAGCATCTGCAGCCGCTGGTCGTCGGTGATCGACAGCACCGACGCGCGGATGATGTCGAACTGGCCGGTCTTCACGACGATCTTGTACAGGAACACCGCCGCGACGATGATCCACGCGATCGGCCACAAGCCGTACGCGAAGCCGAAGCCGGCCGCCGCGAGCGCTTGCGGCACGGGCATGCCGTACGCGACGATCGCGACGCCGAGCGCCAGCAGCAGCGTGATCGCGGCGGCGACGTGGCCCTTCATCCGCAGCACGGCGAGCGCGACGAAAAAGAAGATGATCGGAATCGCGGCGACGAGCGCCGACAGCCCGAGGCTGCCGAGCGGGGTGTAGATCTGGTGCCAAACCTGCATGGTGGTCTCCTCCATGGATTTATCGGGGTACGGGTTTGAAAGCGGATGCGCTATTCGGGCTGGCCGCGGGCGCGCAGCAGGTCGGACAGGCTGCGCGGCGCCGGTTCGAGCGGCGTGCGGTGCTGCGTCCAGCCCAGTTGTTTCGCGGGCGTGAGCGCGCGCAGGCGCGTCGCGGCCCAGCGGAATGCGCGGTACGCGCGCGGATGCGCGAACGCGCCCGACCAGAAGCGCCACACGAGTTCTTCCGTGCGGTCGTAGGTCGCGCCCTGGCCGCGCAACGGATGCGCGACCGGTTCGTCGGGCTTGCGGTTCGCTTCGGTGCGCAGCCGCACGAGCAATTGCGGGATCGGGATGCGCACCGGGCACACCTCGCCGCATGCGCCGCACAGCGTCGACGCGGTCGGCAGGTCGGCCGTCGCGTCGAGGCCCAGCAGGTGCGGCGAGATGATCTTGCCGATCGGGCCCGGGTAGGTCGTGCCGTACGCGTGGCCGCCGATGCGCGTATAGACGGGGCAGTGATTCATGCACGCGCCGCAACGGATGCATTGCAGCGTCGCGCGCAACTGTTCGTCCGCGTACGCCTGCGTGCGGCCGTTGTCGAGCAGCACGAGATGCAGCTCGCGCGGGCCGTCGCGTTCGCCGTCGCGGCGCGGGCCGGAGATCAGGTTGAAGTAGGTCGTGATCGCCTGGCCGGTGGCCGAGCGCGTGAGCAGGCTCGACAGCGGCACGATGTGCTCGAGCTTCTCGACCACCTTCTCGATCCCCATGATCGCCACGTGCGTGTCGGGCACCGTCGTCGACAGGCGGCCGTTGCCTTCGTTCTCGACGAGCCACAGCGTGCCCGTGTCGGTCGCCGCGAAGTTGACGCCGGACAGGCCGATGTCCGCTTCCGCGAACGCGCGGCGCAGCGCGCGCCGGCCGGTCTGGATCAGTTCGTCGACGTCTTCCGTGTAGCGCGTGCCGGGCAGGTGCGCCTCGAACAGTTCGGCGATGTCGGCGCGCGTCTTGTGGATCGCCGGCATCACGATGTGCGACGGCTTCTCGCCCGCGAGCTGCACGATGAATTCGCCCATGTCGGATTCGATGCAGTCGACCCCGTGCTCCGCGAGGTAATGGTTCAGCTCGATTTCCTCGCTCGCCATCGACTTGCCCTTGATCACGCGGCGCGCCTTCTTCGCCTGCGCGATGCCGAGCACGATCGCGTTCGCGTCGGCGGCCGTCTCGGCCCAGTGCACGTGCACGCCGGCTGCGGTGAGCTTCGTCTCCAGCCGTTCGAGCAGCGCGGGCAGTTGCGCGAGCGCGTGCTGCCGGACGGCTTCGCCGAGATCGCGCAGGTGCTGCAGCTCGGTGTCGTCGGGGAATTGCGTCGCGCGCTTGCCTTGCAGGAAGTCCATCGCGCCGCGAAAGCTGCGGCGCAGCGCCGGATCGTCGAGCGCGGCGCGCGCACGGGTCTTGAAGTCGCCGGGGGCGACGAATTGCAGCGTGTGGTCGCTCATCGCGGTAGCTCCTCGCAAGCGGGGGCGGCCGACGGCGCGGCCGAATCGGTGACGATCACGACCCACAGGCGGCGCGGGCCGTGCGCGCCATAGGCGAGCGTCTGCTGGATGTCGGACGTCTTCGACGGGCCCGATACCAGCACGAGGTTGGTCGGCATGCCGGCTGGCCAGCGCTCGGCCTGCACGGCGGCGTGCAGGTCCGCATGCAGCGTGCTCGCATGCACGAGCGCGACGTGCAGCGGCGGCACCAGCGACACCGTGCGCGGCGTGCCGGCATCGGGCGCAAGCACCAGCGTGCCGGTCGCCGCGATGCCCGAGCGTGCGACGGTGAAGCCCGCGTCGATCGTGTCGAACAGTTCGGTTTTCCAGGCGTCGATCGGCCGGTCGAACGGCACCGGCGCGACCGGTTCGGGCAGCGCGCGGGCGAGCGCCGCGGATTCGGCGCGGGCCGGGTCGAGCAGCAGGCGGCGCACGCCGGCATCGGCCAGACGTGCGGCGAGCTGCGCGGGCCATGCGTCGGCGCTCGCGCACCAGACTTCGGCATGCGACGCGGCGAGCGCCGTCTGCATCGCCTGCACGCGTGCATCCAGGGCGGGGCCGGCCAAAGCACGGCGCGTGTCGTAATGCGCGTCGATGCGTGCATCGAGCGCGGGCGCGGCGTTCGTCGCGACGCCCGGTGCGGCGGCGCGCAGTCGCGCGAGGATCGCGTCGCGTGCGCTCATTGCGAATCTCCGCGCAACGAGCCGGCGCCGGCCGTGCGGCGCCACAGGAAGCTCGCGAGATGCTCGACGGGCAGCGCCGCGCCGGCCTTGGCCGCGGCGTGTCCGATGTTCAGCAGGCAGCCGCAGTCTGCGGACACGAGCCGGTCGCAACCGGTCGCGCAGGCCGACGCGACCTTGTCGCGCACCATCGCGCCGGAGATGTCCGGATGCTTCAGCGAGAACGTGCCGCCGAAGCCGCAGCATTCGGACTCGCGTTCGTGTTCGATGCGCGTCACGCCCGGCAGCGCGTCGACCAGCGCGACGCCGTGCACGCGCGTGCCCATCTCGCGCCGTGCCGCGCACGACGTGTGCAGTACGACGCGTTCGCCGGGGCCGGCGTCGGCCACCACCGCGTCGAGCTGCACGTCGAGCACGTGGACGAGGAATTCGGCGAGTTCGTAGGTCCGCTCCGCGATCGCGCGCGCTTTCGGGCCGTGAACGGGATCGTCGGCGAACAGCGCCGGCCAATGGTGCCGGATCATGCCCGCGCACGAACCGGACGGCACGATCACCGGCCACGGTTGCGCGAACAGGTCGAGCTGCGCGGCCGCGACGCGGCGCGCTTCGTCGGGATTGCCGCTGCTGTAGGCCGGCTGCCCGCAACAGCTCTGGCCGCGCGGATAGTGGACGGTCAGCCCCTCGCGTTCCAGCAGGCGGACCGCGTCGAGCCCCGCTTCGGGGACGAACAGGTCGACCAGGCAGGTCGCGAACAGATAGACGTGCGCGGGGGCGGTGGGGTACGGCCGTGGGTTCATGTCTCGCTCCAGAGGCGACGGTCCGGCGTGCGGAGCGTCGATTTCGCTGCATAATTGCCGCGTCCGCGCCGCAGCTCAAATTGGTTGGGCCAATCGGCGCGGCACGCATTCCGCGGGGAGACGCGACGATGGCGGCGATGACGGCACGGGGCCGGACCGAAGTGGTGATGCGCAAGATCGAGACGGCGCTGCTCGACGGCACGTGGCCGGCCGGCGCGCGGCTGCCGGCCGAGCGCGTGCTCGCGCTGCAGTACGGCGTCGCGCGCAATACGGTGCGCGAGGCGACCCAGCGGCTCGTCGCGCGCGGGCTGCTGCAGAGCCGGCGCGGCGCGGGCGTCTACGTGACCGACCAGTTGCGCGCCGGCATCGCGTCGCCATGGGGCCAACTGGTCGCCGATCATCCGGCGCTGCGCGACGACATCCTCGAATTCCGCCGCGTGCTGGAAGGCGCGACCGCCTATTTCGCCGCGCTGCGGGCCGATGCGAACGACCGGCGCCGGATTCGCGCGCTGCTGCGCGAGCTCGAAACCGCGCACGCGAACGATGACGCGGCCGTCGAAGCCGCGACCGATGCGAAATTGCACGAGGCGATCGCGCTCGCGTCGCACAACACGATGTTCCTGCATCTGCATACGAGCGTGATCGGGATGTTGCGCGAGCACATTTCGATCAACGTGGCTGGGATGACGATGGGGGACGAGCAGGCATCCGAGTTGCTCCTGTTGCAGCACCGGGTGGTATGCGACGCGATTTGCGCGCACCGCCCCGAGGAGGCGCGCACCGCGATGCAGACGCATATCGACTACGTGCGCAGCCATTTCGAGCGCAGCGGCGACGCGTCGTGAGATTGGTCGGACCAGTGGCTGCAATGGCTTGCGCGGCGGCCGTCGCGGACGAGACGCCGCGCCGCACGGCGCGCGTGGCGGTTGCTCGGCGCGGCATGCGGCCCCGCCTAATTGACCGGTTCGTCGGGCGCCCACTAGAATCGACCGCAACCGCCTGTCAGCCGCGCGCCGCGGCGATGACGTGCCCATTGATCCGACTGTCGAGGAAGCTTTCGTGCTCACGTCCCTGATCCGGCGCGCACCGGCCGTGCCGCCGTGGCGCGCCGCATGCCGCCAGGCCCGCGCGCTGGTCGTCTGCGCACTGCTGCCGCTCGCCGCGTGCGCGACGCATCCGCCTGCCACCTCGCTCGATCGCCCCGTCTCCCACGCGTTGCCGGCCGATACCGCGACACCGCTGCGCGACGCACTGGCCGCGCCGGAAGCCGCGCATCCGGGACAGTCGGGCTTCCGGCTGCTGGCCGACGGCGCCACCGCACTGCAGATGCGCATCGCGCTCGCGCGGGCGGCGACGAAGACGCTCGACATGCAGTACTACATCGCGACCGAGGACACGACCGGCAAGCTGCTGCTCGGCGCGGCGCTGTACGCGGCCGATCGCGGCGTGCGCGTGCGGATGCTGGTCGACGACCTGAACTTCGACGATATCGATCGCGTGATGGCTGCGCTCAATACGCACCGGAACATCGAGATCCGCGTGTTCAACCCGTTCGGCGCGTCGCAGCGCGGGGTGGTCGAGCGCACGGCCAACTTCTTCACGCGGATCGACAGCTTCACGCGCCGGATGCACAACAAGGCGATGATCACGGACAACCAGCTCGCGATCGTCGGCGGCCGCAATCTCGGCGACGAATATTTCAGTGCGAGCCCGACGCTCCAGTTCCGCGATCTCGACGTGCTGGCGGCCGGCCCCGTGACCCACGACATCTCGAAGAGCTTCGACGACTACTGGGCGAGCGCGAGCAGCTATCCGTTGCGCGTGCTCAATCATCAGAAGTTCGATCCTAAGGATCTCGACGCGATGCGCGACGAGCTGCGCGAGCACTGGCGCAAGAACGCCGATCCGTACAACGCGAAGCCGCTGAACGCGACGCCGCTCGCCCGGCAGATCGCGCGCGCCGAACTCGAACTCGTGTGGGCGCCGGCCGAATTCAAGGTCGATGCGCCGACCAAGGTCGCGCGGCCGACCGGCACGTACGTGAGCCCGCCGATGCAGCGCCTGGCCGAGCTGACGCGCGGCGCGCAGAAGGAATTCCTCGCGTTTTCGCCGTACTTCGTGCCGCACGACGCCGGCGTGAAGATCCTCGGCGACACGGCCGCGCGCGGCGTGCGCGTCGCGATCGTCACGAATTCGCTCGCGGCGACCGACGCGGTCGCGGTGCAGGCCGGCTATGCACCATACCGCGTGCCGTTGCTGCAGCGCGGCGTCGAGCTGTACGAATTCAAATCGCAGCCGGACCAGCAGCCCGCGCGGCTGTTCGGGTCGCGCTCGCGCGCGAGCCTGCATGCGAAAGCGTACGTGATCGACCGGCAAATCCTCGTGATCGGCTCGCTGAACCTCGACCCGCGTTCCGCGTACCTGAACACCGAGCTCGCGCTCGTGATCCACAGCCCGGTGCTCGCGCAGCAGGCCGCGGCGATCTTCGCGCGCGTGACGCAGCCGGACGAAAGCTACCGCGTGACGCTCGCCAAGCGGGCCGACGGCAGCCCGCCCGCGCTCGAATGGACGGGCACCGACGACGGTCAGACCACCACCTATCACGTCGACCCGCATGCGGGACTGCTGCGCAACGTAATGACCGGCATCTTCACGCTGCTGCCGGTCGACGACCAGTTGTAAGGGCGGGAACAGCTCCGGCGAAACCCGCGATACCGGTGCGCGGCGAAAGGTGATATGGTTGTGCGCGCAACGATATGCCTATCGTGAAGGGCGCCGGCGGAGCGCTCGCGCAATGCGGGCCGGAACGACGCGCCGCACATGCGGCGCATACGCGGCGCATGCATCGCTTGCGGCGCCGGCAGGCGATGGACGATGCGCAGCGCCGCTCGCCGCTCGCCGCTCGCCGCCACAACCGGAGTTCCCCATGCAACGTGTACCGAACCAGCCGTTCACGCGCCCCGCGCGCTTCTCCGAAGCCGAATGGCAGGCGCGGGTGCAACTCGCGGCCGCCTACCGGATCTTCGATCATCTCGGCTGGACCGAGCTGATCTACAACCATATCTCGCTGCGCGTGCCGGGCGAGGATGGCCATTTCCTGATCAATCCGTTCGGGCTCCATTACCGCGAGGTGTGCGCGTCGAACCTCGTGAAGATCGACATCGACGGCAACGTGATCGGCCATTCCGACTGGCCGATCAATCCGGCCGGCTTCACGTTCCACAGCGCGATCCATGCGGCGCTGCCCGATGCGCACTGCGTGATGCACGTGCACACCACGCCGACGATGGCCGTATGCTGCTCGCGCGACGGGCTGTCGTTCTCGAATTTCTATTCGGCGCAGTTGTACGGGAAGATCGCGTATCACGACTTCGAAGGCATCACCGTGCATCTCGAGGAAGGCCGGCGCATCGTCGACAGCGCGGGCGGGCGCCCCGTGCTGCTGCTGCGCAACCACGGGCCCGTGACGATCGGCGCGACGCTCGCGCAGACGTTTGCGCTGATGTGGCTCCTCAACCGTGCATGCGAGGTACAGGTCGCGACGCATGCGATCGGCGATGCGCTGCCGATTGCGCCGCCCGTGCTCGAAGGGTGCGTGCGCGATTCGCTGAATTTCGATCCGAAGCATGGCGCGGGGCAGGACGCGTTCGACGCGCTGCAGCGGATCGTCGACCGGATCGATCCGGGTTACCGCGCGTGACGCGCGGCGCATGCAAAAAAAACGCGGCCGGGTGGCCGCGTGAATACTCGCAGACTCCTTCGGACGAAGGAAACAAGCAACTGTGGAACGAAGTGTAGCGAAACGCCGCGCCTGGATTCAGCCATCAGGCTGCAAAGGTCTGTTCCAGACTGACGCAGACCGGGGCGAGCGGCGTCGCGCCGGATCGTCGGCCACGGCGGCGCGCCGACGGGCGGGGCGGCGATTCGCGGCATGGCCGTTCGGCGGACTGCCGGCGCGACGGCGATCGACTACCATCATGCGTAGCGCCCCCGTTCCGGCGGCGTACCACGTCGTACAAGGAGACTCCATGCTCAAGCTGCGTTTGCTCCAGGTTGCGTTGTTGGCGGGCGTGCTGGCCGCCGGCAGCGCCGCTGCCGAAACGGTGCGCCTGTCCGCCAGTCTGCAGCCGTCGAGCGAAGTGCCGCCGACGGCGACCCAGGGCTCGGGCGCCGTCGACGCCACTTACGATACGGCCACCCATACGCTGCAGTGGACGGTCACTTATGCGCACCTCACCGGGCCGGCCACGGCCGCGCATTTCCACGGGCCCGCGCCGGTCGGCCAGAACGCCGGCGTGCAGGTGCCGATTCCGAAGGACGAGCTGGCGAGCCCCATCAAGGGTTCGAAGGCGCTCACCGACGAGCAGGTCACCGACCTGATGGGCGGCAAGTGGTACTTCAACATCCATACGAAGGAGCACCCGGCCGGCGAGATCCGCGGCCAGATGATGCCGGCGAACTGAGCGCCGGCGTTTGATGTAGAGGCACTTGTCGAGCGACGCGGGAGCGTTCGCCCGTACCATCGTCACATTCTGATGACGGAGTGCGTCCGATGAGTTGGCAAAGCAAGTTCGCCTGCTGGCTGCTGCGCTGGCAGTTTCGTCCGGAAACCACGCGCGAGGTGCTCGACCCCGCGCGTGCCCGGCGCTTTACCGACCTGCGGATGATCGTGCCGCGCCGCCCGCCGTCGGGCTACCGGCTGCGCCAGTGCTACGGCCCGGGCGACGCACCGCTGCGCGGCGAATGGCTCGAGCGCGCCGACTCGGGCGCCGCGCGCGGGCCCGGCCGCACGCTGCTGTATTTCCATGGCGGCGGCTACTACTTCTGTTCGACGAAAACCCACCGCCCGCTGGTGTTCGGGCTGACGAAGCGCGCGGGCGTGCGTTCCTTCTCGCTCGACTACCGGCTCGCGCCCGAAAACCGCTTCCCGGCCGCACTCGACGATGCGCTCGCCGCGTACCACGAACTGCTGGCGCTCGGCACGCCGCCCGAGTCGATCGTGTTCGGCGGCGATTCGGCGGGCGGCGGCCTCGCACTCGCGACGCTCGTCGCGCTGCGCGACCGCGGCGAGCCGCTGCCGGCCGGCGCGATCCTGTTCTCGCCGTGGACGGACCTCGCCGGCACCGGCGACACGATGCGCGGCAACGACGGCCGCGATCCGATGTTCGCGGCCGCGGCGCTGCCGAAGGCCGCGAAGCTGTATCTCGGCGACGCGCCGGCGACGCATCCGTACGCATCGCCGCTCTACGCGGATTTCACGGGCCTGCCGCCGCTATACATCCAGGTCGGCAGCACCGAGGTGCTGCTCGACGATTCGCGCCGCGTCGCCGAGAAGGCGAAGGCGGCCGGCGTTCAGGTGGACATCGACGTGTGGCCCGACATGCCGCACGTGTGGCAGTTGTACGCGCCCATGGTGCCGGAAGCACGCGACGCGCTCGACCGCGCGGCCGCGTTCGTGCGCCGCGTCGCGGTCGAGCGCGCGGTTCAGCGTGCGGGCGAGGCGTCGATCGCCTGATAGGCGGCCTTGACGGCCACCGAACCGTACTTGCGTTCGAGCCGGCGCACGGTGAAGTGGCCGTGCGCCATCTGCTGGAAGTGGTCGATGAACAGCGTGTTGACGGTCGCGCCGAGCACGGCGCCGATCGCCGGGATCGACTTCGCGGCCATCTGCTCGGTCACTTGCACCGAGAAGCGCGACGCCACCGTCTGCACGAGCTTGAACACGGCCGCCGAGCTGTGCGCGGCGATGCCTTTGGCCGTGATGTCCGACGACGCCTTCGAGATCGCCTGCGCGAGCGCGCCGCGCAGCACGAAATAGCCGAGATCGGCGTCCTCCTCCTGCTTGTCCGGGTTGCCGCCCATGCCGAGCACGGCCAGGCATTGCAGCTGCGTATCGACCGACGTCAGGTCCTCGCCTTCGCTGCGCGCGATGTCGCATACCGAGCGGAAGATCAGCGTGGTCGTCACCGGCAGCTCGACCGGCAGCGCGAGAAAGCCGAACGCGCCGCCCGCCGCGCCGGTCGTCGCGACCGCGAGCTTGTGCAGCAGGTTGCTCGGCTTCTCGGGTTCGGCGTCCGGCGCCTGCGGCTTGCCCAGCGTGCGCAGCGCGATGTTCAGGCACTTGCGCAGCGCGAGCTGGGTCGCATCGTTGATCTTGCCGGTCGCGAAGTCCGGCAGCCGCGCGATCATTTTCTCGACCGGCGCGCCGAGCACACCCGTCAGCTTCATCGTCAGCGACGGGCTTTCCAGCACCTGCTTCGCGCGGCGCAGCGCGTCCCGATCGTCGGCCGACAGCGCCGTCGCGGGGGTGATTGAAATCGGTTCCATCTTTCTCCTTGGCGTGAACGGGCGCTGAACCCTCGCCAGCCTAGATTACTCCGGCATGCTAGAATTTTGAGATTATTTGACCCGGCAAAAGTTGCGTCGACAAAAAATGGCCGTTCATACTGCCGCCCACCATTCGAGCGGGCAAGTCCTGCCGTTCCGCGAATCGCTGCTCGCGATGATCGGGATCTCGTTCGTCACCATGCTGGTCGCGCTGGACCAGACGGTCGTCGGCACCGCGCTGCCGACCATCGTCGCCGAACTCCGCGGTTTCGACCTGTACGCGTGGGTCGCGACCTCGTACCTGCTCAGTTCCGTGATCACGGTGCCGATTTTCGGCCGCCTCGGCGACTATTACGGCCGCAAGCCTTTCGTGATCGTGTCGATCGTCGTGTTCACCGGCGCATCGGTGCTGTGCGGAATGGCCAACGACATGCTGACCCTCGTGCTCGCGCGCGGGCTGCAGGGGATCGGCGGCGGGATGCTGGTCGGCACCGCGTTCGCATGCATTCCCGACCTGTTTCCGGATTCCGTCGTGCGGCTGCGCTGGCAGGTGCTGATGAGCTCCGCGTTCGGCATCGCGAACGCGGTCGGGCCGTCGCTCGGCGGCTTCCTGACCCAGTCGTTCGGCTGGCGTTCGGTGTTCTACGTGAACCTGCCGATCGGCATCCTGTCGTTGATCTTCGTGTGGCGCTACCTGCCGCACCTGCGCCACGTCGCGCACGATCGCAAGATGCGGCTCGACTGGCCGGGCGCGCTCCTGATCGCGCTGTCGCTCGGCGCGCTGCAGCTGTTCGTCGAATGGCTGCCGAAGTACGGCGTCGCGAGCTGGGCGTCGCTGCTGCTCGTCGTCGCGGTCGCGGCGGGCCTCGGCCTGTGGCACTGGGAGAAGCGCTGCGCGCAGCCGATTCTGCCGTTCGACATGTTCGGCAATCGCGCGCTGTCCGCGCTGTTCGTACTCGCGATCCTCGCCGGGTTCTCGATGTTCTCGCTGCTGTTCTACGCGCCGCTGCTGTTCCAGGGCGGCTTCGGGATGTCGCCGAAGGAGGCCGGGCTCGTGATCACGCCGCTCGTCGTGTTCATCACGATCGGCAGCATCATGAACGGCCGCGTCGTCACGCGCATTCGCAACCCGAACACGATGCTGCACGTCGGCTTCGTGCTGTTCGCCATCGCGTGCGCGGGCATCGTCGTGTCGACCCACACGACGCCCGCGTGGGGGCTGATGGCGCTGATGGTCGCGGGCGGCATCGGGCTCGGCTTCGTGCTGCCGAACCTCACCGTGTTCGCGCAGCAGACGGCCGGCCGCGAGCACCTCGGCATCGCGACCGCGCTGCTGCAGTCGCTGCGGATGGTCGGCGGGATGCTCGGCACCGCGCTCACGGGCACGCTCGTCAATCAGATGTATTCGAGCGGCGTGCGCAGCGCGCTGTCCGCCGATCAGGCGATGCAGTGGCACGCGCGGCTCGCCGATCCGCAGATCCTGATCGATCGCGCGGCGCAGGGCGGCCTTGTCGCGGAGTTGACGCGTGCCGGGCATAATGGCGCGCTGCTGCTGGAGGCGGCCCGCGAATCGCTGGTCGGCGCGATTCACCTGGGCGTCGCGATGGCGGCCGTCGTCGCCGTGGTGTCGGTGTGGCAGTGCCGCCGCGTGCCGCCGATCGCGCTGCGGCGCAAGATCGAACCGCACGTCGCGGCCGATTGACCGATCGGGCGAGCGATTCGACGACTCAACGATTCACCGGAACGAAATCAGCGCATGGAAGAACAGGACCGCGTCGCGATCTTGCAGCAATTCGGACGCACGTATCGCGCCTTCATGACCGCGTTCGAGGCGCACGTCGGGCAGCCGATGCCGCGCTGGCGCATCATGGTCGCGCTGCATACGATGGACGGGCATGCGTCGCAGAAGAAGCTCGTCGAAGTGCTGCGCATCGATCCGGGCGCGCTCACGCGCCAGTTGAAGTCGCTCGACGCGCTCGGCTGGATCGAACGCGAATCGGACGCGCGCGACAACCGCGTGACCAACGTCACGCTGACGGACGCAGGCCGCGCCGCGTTCGACGCATGCCTGCCGCGCCGCAAGGCGTTTCTCGAACAGACGATGGCGCAGTTGCCGGACGACGTGCTCAATGCACTGTCGGGTGCGCTCGCGATGCTGGAATCGCGGATCGCGGACGTCGGGTCGACGCCGGTCGCGCGTTGATCCGCGGAGCCGGGCGGCACGTCCGTGCCGCCGGCCATCGCTTCATTTCATTCCGATGGGACGCAGCTTTACAGCTCGATGCGCGTGCCGAGCAGCGCGAGGAACTGCGCGAGCCACGCCGGATGCGCGGGCCATGCGGGCGCGGTGACGAACGGTGCGTCGGTCACGGCCGCGTCGACCGGGATGTCCGCGTATTCGCCGCCCGCGAGCTTCACCTCCGGCGCGCAGGCCGGGTACGCCGAAATGCGTTTTCCGCGGATCACGTCGGCGGCCGCGAGCAGTTGCGCCGCATGGCAGATCGCCGCGATCGGCTTGCCGGCTTCGGCGAACTCGCGCACGAGCGAAATCACCTTCGGATCGAGTCGCAGATATTCGGGCGCCCGGCCGCCCGCGATCGCGAGCGCGTCGTAGCGTGCCGCATCGACGTCGTCGAATGCCGCGTTCAGCGTGAAGTGGTGGCCGGGCTTCTCGGTATAGGTCTGGTCGCCCTCGAAATCGTGGATCGCGGTCTTGATCTTGTCGCCCGCGCGCTTGCCCGGGCAGACTGCATCGACGTGGTGGCCGACGGCCTGCAGCGCCTGGAACGGCACCATCGTTTCGTAGTCTTCGGCGAAATCGCCGGTCAGGAACAGGATCTTCTTCGCGGCCATGGCTTTCTCCAGTGAAGCGGCGTTGAAGGCCCGCTCGCGCCGTGCATGACGGCCGCGACGGGCCCCGAGGACGAAAGCGCAGTGTACTCCCGCAGATTGAAGCGCGCGTGACGGCCGCCCCGCGTGCGCAGCCGGGCGGCGTCGCGCGCCGGGCGCGCGTCAGAAGAAGGTTTCGACGACTTCCGTCACGCGGAACTGCGGATCGAGCACGAGCACCTGGCGCCACTTGTCGAACGTCAGGCACGGGTGCGAGATGTCGAACGCGACCATGTCGCCGACCTTCACGTCCGCGCCCGGCGGGATCTGCAGGTACGCGTGCTGGTCCATCATCCCGGTGACGGCCCAGCCTTCGGCGGCGACGACGTCGCGCGGCGCGGTGTCGCGGCCCGGGCGGAAGTGGCGCGCCGGCTCGGGCAGGCCCGCATCGAACGCCGCATCGCGCTTGCCGAGCGCGACGATTGCGCGATCGGCTTCCGGCACCGACTGCACGTACGCCCACAGCTGCAGCGCCGGCAGCAGCCCTTCGCCCATCGAACGGGCGATCGGGTTGCGCGCGAACACGTCGGTCTGCGCCTTCTTGTAAATGCCGACGTCGTGCGTCAGGTAGCAGCCCGGACGCAGCACGACTTCCGCGAAGCCCGCGTCGGACGCCTTCCTGAATTCCTCCGCGACCACGTCGTACCACGCCGAACCGGCGCCGGACAGGATCGCCGGCGTGCGCGCGAAGCGGCCGGCTTCGGCCAGCTCGCGCGTGAGCGCGACCGCCTGTTGCAGGAACGCGCGGATCTCGCCTTCCTCTTTCAGCACGCCTTCATAGAGTTCGATGCCGGCCAGCTTCAGCGTGTCCGGATAGCGCGCGATCGCGGCCAGCACGGCCTCGCGCTGCGCGGCATCGCGCACGCCCGCGCGGCCGCCCGGCACGCCGAGTTCGATCAGCACGTTCAGCGATTTCTTCGCGTCGCCGAAGAAGCGGCCGAGCTGGTCGACGCTTTCCGCGGAATCGACGAGACAGAAGAATTCGAAATCGGGATCGGACAGCAGCCCCGCGATGATCGTCATGTTCTGGCGGCCGACCAACTGGTTCGCGAGCAGCACGCGCCGCACGCCGCCGTGATACGCGGCCTGCGTCTGGTGCGCGGTCGCGAGCGTGATGCCCCACGCGCCGGCGTCGAGCTGGCGGCGGAACAACTGCGGCGCCATCGTCGTCTTGCCGTGCGGCGCGAACTTGACGCCGTATTTCTGCACGAACGCCTGCATCCAGTTCAGGTTGTGCTCGACGCGATCCTCGTAAAGCACGGCGGCCGGCAGGCTGACGTCTTCCGCGAGCAGGTTCCATTCGAGCCGGCCCGCGTCGCCGAGCGGCACGCTCGCGCTCGGCACATTGCCCAGACCCTTGCCGAACGGATCGATCGTCGCTTCCTGATAGTTTGTAACTTTCATGTCATCCCGCTCCATCATCACTATGCATTGCACTGAAGTTGACATGCAGATGGTACAGAAAGTAGCATCGGCGCGGTGATGTTATTTAATAACATCAGGCTTCATACCCTTTTCCGTCGATGAACACGCCCGCTTCCCCGCCCACTCCGCTCGCCGCCGAGCCTTATCCGGCTCAGGTCGCCCCGCCGGTCCTCGACATCGTCGCGCGGATCGCCGAGTGCGCGCCCGAGCTGCGCGAGGCCGAGCGCAAGGTCGCCGCGTTCATCCTCGCCGATCTGGCGCGCGCCGCGCATGCGAGCATCGGCGCGCTCGCGCGCGACGCGGAGGTCAGCGTCGCGACGGTCACGCGTTTCGCGAAGGCCGTCGGCTGCCGCGACGTGCGCGAACTGAAGGTGCTCGTCGCGCAGGCGGCGGCGGTCGGCCAGCGCTTTCTGGTGCCGTCCGACGACGCGCCGGCCGACGACGCGAACCCTGCGTCGATGGTCTACGACGAGATCCGCGTGGCGCTCGCGCACAACCACCAGCTGTTGCGCAACACGTCGTTCGACGCGGCGGCCGACCTGCTCGCCGGCGCGAAGATGACCTACGTGTACGGGCAGGGCGGCGGCTCGACCGCGCTGGCCGACGAGTTGCGCTTCCGGCTCGTGCGCTTCGGCCGGCCGGTCGCGAGCTACCAGGACAGCTTGTTGCAGCGGATGGTGGCCGCGACGCTGTCGAGCGATACCGTCGTCGTCGCGTTGTCGGTGAGCGGGCGCGTGCCCGAGCTGCTCGAAAGCTGTCGGCTCGCGAAGCGCTATGGCGCGAAGCTGATCGCGATCACCGCGCCGGCGTCGCCGCTCGCGAAGCTCGCCGACCACCTGATTCCCGTCGTCGCGTTCGAAACCGATTTCATCTACAAGCCGTCGACGTCGCGCTACGCGATGATGATGGCGATCGACGTGCTCGTCACCGGCGTCGCGTTGCGGCTCGGCGATGCGGGCCGGGAATCGCTGCGCCGCATCAAACACGCGCTCGATGCGCACCGTGGCGGCGGAGACCGTCAACCGGTAGGAGACTGACCATGCATTCGCATCCCGAAGCCGCCGATACGCTGATCGTCGGCGCGCAACTGTACGACGGCACCGGCGCGCCGCCCGTCATGCGCGACGTCGCGATCCGCAACGGCCTGATCGCGGCGATTGGCAACCTGTCGAACTGGCTGGCCGAGCACGTCGTCGACGCGAACGGCCGTGCGCTCGCGCCGGGGTTCGTCGACGTGCACACGCATGACGACACGCACGTGATCCGTGCGCCGGAGATGATCCCGAAGATCTCGCAGGGCGTGACGACCGTGATCGTCGGCAACTGCGGGATCAGCGCATCGCCGGTGACGCTCGCGGGCGATCCGCCCGACCCGATGAACCTGCTCGGCGAGCGCGGCGCGTTCCAGTACCCGACCTTCGCCGCTTACGTCGCGGCCGTGAACGTTGCGCGCCCGGCCGTGAACGTCGCGGCGCTCGTCGGCCATACGGCGCTGCGCAACAACCATATGGACCGCCTCGACCGCGCGGCGACCGACGACGAGATCGCCGGCATGCGCGCGCAGCTCGAGGAGGCGCTCGCGAACGGCGCGCTCGGCCTGTCGTCGGGCCTCGCGTACGGCTCCGCGTTCGCGGCGCCGGCCGAGGAAGTGATGGCGCTCGCCGAGCCGCTCGCCAAGGCCGGCGCGCTGTATACGACGCACATGCGCACCGAGTTCGACGCGATCCTCGACGCGATGGACGAGGCCTATCGCGTCGGCCGCCACGCGCGGGTGCCGGTCGTGATCTCGCACCTGAAGTGCGCGGGCCCGTCGAACTGGGGGCGCAGCACCGAGGTGCTCGCGTCGCTCGACGGCGCGCGACGTTACCAGCCGGTCGGCTGCGACTGCTATCCGTACAGCCGCAGCTCGTCGACGCTCGACCTGAAGCAGGTGACGGGCGACATCGACATCACGATCACGTGGTCGGAGCCGCACCCGGAAGTCGCGGGCAAGCTGCTGAAGGCGATCGCGGCCGACTGGGGCGTGACCGAGCAGGAAGCCGCGCAGCGCATCCGGCCCGCGGGCGCCGTGTACCACAACATGTCCGAAGACGACGTGCGCCGAATCCTGTCGCATCCGGCGACGATGGTCGGCTCCGACGGGCTGCCGAACGATCCGCTGCCGCATCCGCGGCTATGGGGCGCGTTTCCGCGTGTGCTCGGTCACTACGTGCGCGATACGAACCTGCTGCCGCTCGAGGAGGCGATCCGCAAGATGACGTCGCTGTCCGCGCGCCGCTACGGGATCGCGAAGCGCGGCGAGGTGCACGTCGGCTACCACGCGGATCTCGTGCTGTTCGATCCGGCGAGCGTGATCGACGCGGCGACGTTCGAGAAGCCGCAACAGCCCGCGCACGGAATCGACGCGGTGTGGGTGAACGGCGTGCTGACGTACGAAAACGGCCAGCCGACCGGCGAGCGCGCCGGCGGTTTCGTCGCGCGCGGCGAGCGCGTGCCCGCGAGTGCCGATGCGGCGTTCTGAACGTGTGCATTTCGATCTTCCGCGCGCGCCGCTGTCGGCGCGCGCATCCGTAACCGAAATTTGAGGAGTGAAACGATGAAGCGATATGGCGTGGGCGAAGCGAAGGGGACCGGCGGCCAGGTGATGCCGTTCGCGCGTGCGGTCGAGGCGGACGGCTGGCTGTACGTGTCGGGCCAGACGCCAATGGTGAACGGCGAGGTCGTCGAAGGCGGGATCGTCACGCAGTCGAAGCAGACGATCGAGAACGTGATCGCGATCCTGAAGGAAGCCGGCTACGGCCTCGAGCACGTCGTGCGCTGTGGCGTATGGCTCGACGACGCACGCGATTTCGCGTCGTTCAACAAGGTCTTCGTGTCGTACTTCGGCGAGAACCCGCCGGCGCGGGCCTGCGTGCAGTCGAGTATGGTCATCGACTGCAAGGTCGAGGTCGATTGCATCGCGTACAAGCCGCCGGTGAAGTAACGCGGCGAGGGCGGAAGCTGTACAACAAGGCCGGTGCATTGATGTGCACCGGCCTTGTTGCGTTGGCACTGAATTTTTACACTTTGAATAGAATCCTGTCGATGAGAGCGCGAGACGATAGGTCCGTCTGACGGGTGACGGCAGTGATGGGCGCGTAATTCGCAACCGGCATCGTGAAATTCGAACGAGCAGACTAAGCGGATTGCTGGGTATGGTCGTCTTCCCGATCAACGATTTCGTGAAGTCGCACCATGTCGAGCAATACATACCGCGACAGCGTTCATTCGGATCTCACTCCCGCCGAGCTTTTCTTTTTCGTGGCTGTAGAAGAGACGTGTGCACGGGCCGGGATCGACGATGTCGAAGCTCTGATCCTGATTCTCGCGGGCTGGCCGGTTTTGCCGACGCGGCAGAAATTCGGCGGCGCGACGAAAGGAACGTCCGTCGCATCCGTCATGGCTCGATCGATTTTCCGATACCAGTTGAACAGGAAGATTTTACCCACCGTCACGCTGCAGAGTATCAAGTCGTTTCGGATCATCTTGACCCGTAAGCTCAGCGTGTTCGTCGGACGTGCCGTTCCCGGCGTGGGTTGGGCGCTGCTTGCGCGTGACGTGTTCGCGATCGTTCACGGCACGGTCTCCAGATACAACAGCCTGGTCAAACGCGAGGATAGGGTGTTCTGATGGAAAACGTGAGTTGGGACGAGATCGAGGCCTTTGTCAGGTCGGAGGCAGGGCTCGGCCCATCGAAGCCGCTCGCCGCTGGCACTCGGCTCTGGGAAGACCTGGGTCAAACCGGCGACGAAGCCAACGATTTCATGGGGCACTTTTTTGAACGGTTTGCTGTGGATACGGGGGATTTCGATTTCCACAGATATTTCCTAATGGAAGGCGAAGGGTTGCTCTATTCGCTATTCCTGCGATGGGTGCTCCGAAAGCCGCACGACTTCAAACGGGAACCGATTACGCTCGCGATGCTGCATCGTGCAGCCGTGGAAAGGAGATGGGACGCCGCGCGATTGGCCGCGCTGCCGTGAAACATCGGATATTCGAACAGGCGCGGTGTCTGGCGGATGCCGGGCAATGCGTAATTGCTCTTGGGGCTGTGTTTGGTAAGGCGCATGCCTTGATTGAGGGGCATCACAGGTCGGCGCCTCCCGGCAACATGCCGTTTGCCAAATTCATCGGTTTGCTGCGGGAGTAGGCTACTTATTGTCAAAAGGTGAATTGAAACGACTTCAGGTGACCCAGCAGAAATTCCAGCCGACATGGCCGTACCATTGCTGATGGGCGAATGCGCCGTACTGATGGAAACCATCCGTCTGCGGCTTGAACAGATCAAGCGCATCGGTCCAGATTCGCTCGATGAGGACGCGCTTGTCGATCTGTACGAAGACCACGACGCGCTGACGCGTGCGCTGGCCTATATCGAGAGCAACTTTGCACGCACCTTTGGCGGCTTGCCGGCGCGGGACAGGTGACAGTGTACGTCGCGGCTTGCGGAAGAACCCCACGGACGCCGCCGGGGGGCAATGGTGATCTGGATCGCAGTTTTGACTTTGGCGCTCTTGACCGACCACGGTGCGCTTGCGGGCACGCTGTCCAATAGGTTATCGCCTGGCGGCGCGCTACCCATTGTCGTGCCGGAGTCAGTCGAAATCTTCAGGAACGATGCATGGTCGGCTGACATCAGCGGGGACGAAACGGCGGATATGTGTCGTACGTTTGTTCTTCGGCGTGCAGATGTCAGCGCATTTTTCAAGCGTGCGGGCCGCGTAACAGAACGGGCGTACAGCCATGACCTGGACGCGGCGCGTTGCTATGCCGAAGGCGAAGCGCGTCTGGCGGGTGGTGGCGCGGCGAAATGGAGAATAGACCAGGCAAGGCGAGGCTTCATTTCCGTGGACGATGGTCGAACAATCCACCTGTATTGTCCGAAGTGCCGGGCCGACGTATTCGCACCGAATTAGAGAAGCGCGCTTTCCGCACGCAGGCGGAGTTGGCGGACCGAAAATGTCCGCCAACCCACTCATTCACTGCCGCGCCGTCCGCGCGTTATCCGGCATCGGCTGGTTGTAATTCGTGCGGAACGGGTTGATGTCGAGCCCGCCGCGGCGCGTATAGCGCGCATACACCGCGAGCTTCACCGGTTTGCACGCATGCAGGATGTCGAGAAAGATCCGCTCGACGCACTGCTCGTGAAAGCCCGTGTGATTACGGAACGAGATGATGTAGCGCAGCAGCCCCGCATGATCGATCTGCGGCCCGACGTAGTGGATTTGCACGCTGCCCCAGTCGGGCTGGCCGGTGACCGGGCAGTTCGAGCGCAGCAGGTCGGACACGAGCGTCTCCTCGACCGGCGCTTCATCCTCGGCGGCCGACAGCAGCGACGGATCGGGTTCGTACACGTCGGTGTCGAGATCGAGCCGGTCGAGCGACAGTCCGTCGAGCTCGTCCATCTCCAGCTTGCGGAAATCGTGCGCCGACACCAACTGCACCGATACGCTCGCGCCGCACGCGGCCGACACGTCGCGCTTCAGCACGTCGCGCACCGCGTCGACCGAGTCGAACTTCGACTGCGCGAACGAGCCGAGATACAGCTTGAACGACTTCGATTCGACGATGTTCGGCGATTCGGCCGGCACGTAGAACGTCGCGATCGCGACCTGCGGCTTGCCGCGTGCGTTGAGCCACGACAGCTCGTATGCGTTCCAGATGTCGGTGCCGAAGAACGGCAGCGCCGACGTGATGCCGAGCTGCGCGCGCGCTCCGGCGCGCGGAATCGGGAACAGCAGCGACGCGTCGTACTGCGCCGCGTAGACGGTGGCCTTGCCGAGCGGGGAGTGTTCGGGATTCATTGCACGAAACCTTTACGACAGGAAGAGGCGGTAAGCCGGGTTGGCGCTCTCTTCGACATACGGATAGCCGAGCGCTGCGAGGAAGCGTTCGAATTCGGCGCGATCGGCCTGCGGCACCTGCAGCCCGACGAGGATCGAGCTGTAGTCCGCGCCCTGGTTGCGGTAGTGGAACAGGCTGATGTTCCAGTCCGGCGCCATCGACGACAGGAACTTCATCAGCGCGCCCGGCCGTTCCGGGAATTCGAAGCGGAACAGGCGCTCGTCGAGCGCGAGCGGCGAGCGGCCGCCGACCATGTAGCGGATGTGTTCCTTCGACAGCTCGTCGTGCGTCAGGTCGACGCTCTTGAAGCCGTGCGACTCGAAGTTCGCGGCGATCTCCGCCGATTCGCCGCGGCGCTTGATCTGCACGCCGACGAAGATGTGCGCGGATTGCGCATCGGCGATCCGGTAGTTGAACTCGGTGACGTTGCGATCGCCGACCAGCGAGCAGAAGCGCTTGAAGCTGCCGCGTTCCTCGGGGATCGTGACCGCGAACACGGCTTCGCGCGCCTCGCCGACCTCGGCGCGTTCGGCGACGAAGCGCATCCGGTCGAAATTCATGTTCGCGCCGGACGTGACCGCGACGAGCGTCTGGTTCTCGATGCCTTCGCGTTCCGCGTACAGCTTCGCGCCCGCGACCGCGAGCGCGCCGGACGGCTCGAGCACGCTGCGCGTGTCCTGGAACACGTCCTTGATCGCCGCGCACAGCGCGTCGGTGTTGACCGTCACGACGCCGTCGAGGAATTCGCGGCACAGCCGGAAGGTTTCCTCGCCGACGAGCTTCACCGCGGTGCCGTCCGCGAACAGCCCGACTTCGCTCAGCTCGATGCGCTCGCCGGCGTTCAGCGATTGCGCCATCGCGCACGAATCCTCGGCCTGCACGCCGATCACCTTGATCTCCGGGCGCACCGCCTTCACGTACGCGGCGACGCCGGACGCGAGCCCGCCGCCGCCGATCGGCACGAAGATCGCGTGGATCGGGCCCTGGTGCTGGCGCAGGATCTCCATCGCGATCGTGCCCTGGCCGGCGATCACGTACGGGTCGTCGAACGGGTGGACGAACGTGAGGTCGCGCGCCTGCTGCACCTTGACCGCGTGCGCGTACGCGTCGCTGTACGATTCGCCCGCCTGGATCACCTCGACGCTCGGGCCGCCGTGCGCGCGCACCGCGTCGACCTTCACCTGCGGCGTCGTGACCGGTACGACGATCACGGCCTTGACGCCCATCCGCGCCGCCGAGAACGCGACGCCCTGCGCATGGTTGCCGGCCGACGCCGTGATCACGCCGCGCGCGAGCGCGTCCGCCGGAATGTGCGCCATCTTGTTGTACGCGCCGCGCAGCTTGAACGAGAACACCGGCTGGTTGTCCTCGCGCTTCAGGTAAACGGCGTTGCGCAGCCGGGCCGACAGGTTGCGGGCCGGTTCGAGTTCCGTCTCGATCGCGACGTCGTAGACGCGCGCGGTGAGGATTTTCTTCAGGTAATCGTGGGATGCCATGGGCGCTCGCGTGCAGTGCGGATGCAGACGGTAAAGGGTCAATGATAGCGCCAAGGGTCCGCCCGCACGCAAGCGGCATGCCGGGCGGGTGGTCATGAGCGGCCGCGTGTGCGCGCGGGCAGGGCATTCCCGCCGCCGGGGCGCCGCTTTTTACCGGCGCGCTTTACCGGCTTAACCGCATGGTTACCGACCGGACGGACGGCGAATGGTCGCGCGAAACCGCCGCGAGCCCCGCCCGGCGCGGCTCGCGGCGATAGCCCCACGACCTGTCCGGCGTGTCACGGGCGGCGCGATCATGGGTTAGAATTCCGTTTTGAATCAAGGATTCGGAAGATGCAGAGGCACCCTCGGATCGCACCGTTGAAGCCGACGCCGCGCGCAGCCAGCCCCGCGGCCGAACGGCATGCGCGCCGCGCGCGATCGTGCTGATGATCCCGAGTGCCGCCAGGCCCTGTCGCCGGCCAGGAGGGGCGAGTCGCCCGCTCCGGCCCCATGAAGGACAGCCGCGCGCCTGGTAACAGAACAGATTTCCCCAAGATTGCGCCCACGCGCTTGCCGACGCCCGTGCACGGGATATCGGCCCTCCGAGTCGTCCGAACATGAACGCACCACAAGTTTTCGATCCGCATGGCGCGGCCGCCACCGTCGCCGCCGACCCCGCGCCCCGCTTGCGCGAGATTCCCTACAACTACACGTCCTTCTCGGATCGCGAGATCGTGATCCGCCTGCTCGGCGAAGAGGCGTGGGCGGTGCTCGACGAACTGCGCGCCGAGCGCCGCACGGGCCGCTCGGCACGGATGCTGTATGAAGTGCTCGGCGACATCTGGGTCGTGCGTCGCAACCCGTACCTGCAGGACGACCTGCTCGACAACCCGAAGCGCCGCGCGCTGCTGATCGAGGCGCTGAACCACCGCCTGACCGAGATCGGCAAGCGCCGCAGCGCCGATCTCACCGCGCACCGCGACGACGCCGGCCGCGAACGCGCATCGCGCGTCGAGATGCTCGAAACCGCCGCGCAGCGCGCGGTCGACGAATTCGCGGACGAATTCGACAAGATGGCGGAGCTGCGCCGCCGCGCGACCAAGGCGCTCGGCCGCTGCACGCAGAAGGACAACATCCGCTTCGACGGGCTGTCGCGCGTGTCGCACGTGACCGACGCGACCGACTGGCGCGTCGAATACCCGTTCGTCGTGCTGACCCCCGACACCGAAGCCGAGATCGCCGCGCTGATCAAGGCGTGCTTCGAGCTCGGCCTGACCGTGATCCCGCGCGGCGGCGGCACCGGCTACACGGGCGGCGCGGTGCCGCTCACGCCGTTCTCCGCGGTGATCAACACCGAGAAGCTCGAACAGCTCGGCGCGGTCGAGCTGACCGAGCTGCCGGGCGTCGCGCACAAGGTGCCGACGATCTTCTCCGGCGCGGGCGTCGTCACGCGCCGCGTGACCGAGGCGGCGGAGGCGGCCGGCTACGTGTTCGCGGTCGATCCGACCTCGCTCGACGCGTCGTGCATCGGCGGCAACGTCGCGATGAACGCGGGCGGCAAGAAGGCCGTGCTGTGGGGCACCGCGCTCGACAACCTCGCGTGGTGGCGGATGGTCGACCCGGACGGCAACTGGCTCGAAGTCACGCGCCATGAGCACAACCAGGGCAAGATCCACGACATCGCGGTCGCGCGCTTCGAGCTGAAGTGGTTCGACGGCGCGCATGCGCCCGGCGAGAAGCTGCTGCGCACCGAAATGCTCGAGATCGAAGGCCGCCGGTTCCGCAAGGAAGGGCTCGGCAAGGACGTGACCGACAAGTTCCTCGCCGGCCTGCCGGGCGTGCAGAAGGAAGGCTGCGACGGGCTCATCACGTCCGCGCGCTGGGTGCTGCACAAGATGCCCGCGCACACGCGTACCGTCTGCCTCGAATTCTTCGGCCAGGCGCGCGAGGCGATCCCGAGCATCGTCGAGATCAAGGACTACCTGTTCGAGACGTCGAAGCAGGGCGGCGCCATCCTCGCGGGCCTCGAGCACCTCGACGAGCGCTACCTGCGCGCGGTCGGCTACGCGACCAAGAGCAAGCGCAATGCGTTCCCGAAGATGGTGCTGATCGGCGACATCGTCGGCGACGACGCCGATGCGGTCGCGCAGGCGACGTCCGAAGTGATCCGGATGGCGAACGGCAAGAGCGGCGAAGGCTTCGTCGCGGTCAGCGCGGAGGCGCGCAAGCGCTTCTGGCTCGACCGCAGCCGCACGGCCGCGATCGCGAAGCACACGAACGCGTTCAAGATCAACGAAGACGTCGTGATCCCGCTGAACCGGATGGGCGAGTACACCGACGGCATCGAGCGGATCAACATCGAGCTGTCGCTGAAGAACAAGCTGCAACTGGTCGACGCGCTCGAAGCGTTCTTCAGGGGCGGCAACCTGCCGCTCGGCAAGACCGACGACGCGAACGAGATCCCGAGCGCGGAACTGCTCGAAGACCGCGTGCAGCAGGCGCTGGAGCTGCTCAAGCGCGTGCGTGCGCGCTGGGAATTCGTGCGTGACCGGCTCGACCAGCCGCTGCGCGAGGCGCAGCACTACCTGGTGCAGCTCGGCTACGCGGCGCTCGCCGAGAAGTTCGCCGATCGCGCGGACGAGCAGCCGGGCGCGACCGTGTTCCACATCACGCAGGACCGCACGGTCCGGATTTCGTGGAAGCAGGAGATCCGCGCGGAGCTGCGCGCGATCTTCAACGGCGGCGCGTTCAAGCAGATCCTCGACGAAGCGCAGGCGATCCACAAGCGCGTGCTGCGCGGGCGCGTGTTCGTCGCGCTGCACATGCACGCGGGCGACGGCAACGTCCACACGAACATCCCGGTCAACTCCGACAACTACGAGATGCTGCAGGACGCGCACGCGTCGGTCGCGCGCATCATGACGCTCGCGCGCTCGCTGGACGGCGTGATCTCCGGCGAACACGGGATCGGCATCACGAAGCTCGAATTCCTGACCGACGACGAGATCGCCGAATTCCGCGCGTACAAGCAGCGCGTGGACCCGAACGGCCGCTTCAACAAGGGCAAGCTGCTCGACGGCGCCGATCTGCGCAATGCGTACACGCCGAGCTTCGGGCTGATGGGCTACGAGTCGCTGATCATGCAGCAGTCCGACATCGGCGCGATCGCCGATTCGGTGAAGGACTGCCTGCGCTGCGGCAAGTGCAAGCCGGTGTGCGCGACGCACGTGCCGCGCGCGAACCTGCTGTACAGCCCGCGCAACAAGATCCTCGCGACGTCGCTGCTGGTCGAGGCGTTCCTGTACGAGGAGCAGACGCGCCGCGGCGTGTCGATCAAGCACTGGGACGAGTTCAACGACGTGGCCGACCACTGCACGGTGTGCCACAAGTGCGCGACACCGTGCCCGGTGAAGATCGACTTCGGCGACGTGACGATGAACATGCGCAACCTGTTGCGCAAGATGGGCAAGAAGAAGTTCAACGCCGGCAACGCGGCGGGCATGTTCTTCCTGAACGCGACCAACCCGCAGACGATCAACCTCGCGCGCGGCGTGATGATGGGCGTGGGCTACAAGGTGCAGCGCTTCGCGAACGACATGCTGAAGAAGGTCGTGACGAAGCAGACGCAGCACCCGCCGGCGACGACGGGCAAGCCGCCGGCGGTGGAGCAGGTGATCCACTTCGTGAACAAGAAGATGCCGGGCAACCTGCCGAAGAAGACGGCGCGGGCGCTGCTGGACATCGAGGACAACAAGATCGTGCCGATCATCCGCAACCCGAAGACGACGACCGTCGATTCGGAGGCGGTGTTCTACTTCCCGGGCTGCGGCTCCGAGCGGCTGTTCTCGCAGGTGGGGCTGGCGACGCAGGCGATGCTGTGGGAGGCGGGCGTGCAGACGGTGCTGCCGCCGGGCTACCTGTGCTGCGGCTATCCGCAGCGCGGCTCGGGCCAGTACGACAAGGCCGAGAAGATCGTCACGGACAATCGCGTGCTGTTCCACCGGGTGGCGAACACGCTGAACTATCTGGACATCAAGACGGTGGTGGTGTCGTGCGGCACGTGCTACGACCAGCTCGCGGGCTACGAATTCGACAAGATCTTCCCGGGGTGCCGGATCATCGACATCCACGAGTTCCTGCTCGAGAAGGGGATGAAGCTGGACGGGGTGACGGGCACGCGCTACATGTATCACGACCCGTGCCACACGCCGATCAAGACGATCGACCCGGTGAAGCTGGTCAACGAACTGATGGGTGCGGAGAAGGACGGCTACAGGATCGAGAAGAACGATCGCTGCTGCGGCGAGTCGGGCACGCTGGCGGTGACGCGTCCGGACGTGTCGACGCAGGTGCGCTTCCGCAAGGAAGAGGAGATCCGCAAGGGCGCGGCGAAGCTGCGCGCGATTCCGGTGGTGGCGGGCGACGCGCCGGCGCCGGCCAATGCGGGCACGAACGGCCCGGACGTGAAGATCCTGACGAGCTGCCCGTCGTGCCTGCAGGGGCTGTCGCGCTACAACGAGGACGCGAACCTGGAGGCCGACTACATCGTGGTCGAAATTGCGCGCCAGGTGCTCGGCGAGAACTGGATGGCCGATTATGTCGCACGGGCCAACCATGGCGGGATCGAGCGCGTGCTGGTCTAATGCGGGCATGACGACCGCCCAGCGGGACTAGGATGAGAGCGGGCGCCGGCGCTGATGTGCCGGCGCCCGTCCACATGGGAGCGACGATGGAATGCGTGTTTTGCCGTGAAGACGGCGGCGAGGTGCTCTGGCAGGACGATGCGCTGCGCGTCGTGCTGGCCACCGGCGAGCACGACTACCCGGGCTTCTGCCGGGTGATCTGGGGTGCGCACGTGGCCGAGTTCTCCGATCTCGGCGAGCCCGAGCGGGCACATCTGATGCGCGTGGTCTACGCGGTCGAGCGGGCCGTGCGCCGTGTGATGCAGCCGAACAAGGTGAATCTCGCGAGCCTCGGCAACATGGTGCCGCACGTGCACTGGCACGTGATTCCGCGCTTTTCCAACGATGCTCATTTCCCGCAGCCCGTGTGGGCGCCGCGTCAGCGCAGCGTGTCCGAGGCGCTGCTGCGCTCTCGCGCGGCGCAGGCCTCGCTGCTGCACAATGCGGTGCGCGAGGAAATTCAACGCATGACCGATTCGAGGCAAGCATGAGCGGTTTGACTTCCACGACGCCGATTCCGTCCGGCGTCGTCGTGCACGCGGTATCGCGCGTGCTCGAATTGCAGTACCCGAACGGCGAGAGCTACCGGATTCCGTTCGAGCTGATGCGCGTCTATTCGCCGTCGGCCGAGGTGCGCGGCCACGGGCCCGGCCAGGAGACGTTGCAGACCGGCAAGCGCGAAGTGACGATCACCGCGCTCGAGGGCGTCGGCAACTACGCGTTGCAGCCGACGTTCTCCGACGGCCATTCGACCGGCATCTACTCGTGGGACCTGCTGTACGAACTGGCGACGCGGCAGGACGCGCTATGGCGCGACTATTTCGACAAACTGAAGGCGGCGGGCGCCGAGCGCGACGCCCCGATGCAGGCGGCCGGCGCGCCGCATGGCCACTGCCACTGAAATCGACGGCGCCCGTTCGGCGCCGTCTTGCCATTTACTGAGGATCAACGCGATGAGCAAAACCCACTTCGGCTTCGAAAGCGTCGAGGAAAACGAAAAAGCGAAGAAAGTGGCGGGCGTGTTTCATTCGGTCGCGAGCAACTACGATCTGATGAACGACCTGATGTCGGCGGGCATGCACCGCGCGTGGAAGGCGTTCACGATCGCGCAGGCGAACGTGCGCCCCGGCTTCAAGGTGCTCGACATCGCGGCCGGCACCGGCGACCTGACCAAGTCGTTCGCGAAGGCGGCCGGGCCGACGGGTGAAGTCTGGCATACCGACATCAACGAATCGATGCTGCGCGTCGGTCGCGACCGGCTGCTCGACAAGGGCATCGTGACGCCGTCGCTGCTGTGCGACGCCGAGAAAATTCCGTTTCCGGACAACTACTTCGACGTGGTCACGGTCGCGTTCGGGCTGCGCAACATGACGCACAAGGATGCCGCGCTCGCCGAGATGCGCCGCGTGACGAAGCCCGGCGGCCGCGTGATGGTCCTGGAATTCTCGAAAGTCTGGGATCCGCTGAAAAAAGCGTACGATTTGTATTCTTTCAAAGTATTACCGTGGCTTGGCGACAAGTTCGCGAAAGATGCTGAAAGTTATCGGTATCTTGCTGAATCTATCCGGATGCACCCCGATCAGGACACGCTGAAGACGATGATGGAACAAGCGGGCCTCGACGCCGTCAAATATTACAATTTGTCAGGTGGCGTGGTAGCTTTACACCTAGGGACCAAGTACTAAGGGGTTCTTTCCCTACATTCGTCTTACATTCGGAGAAGCTGATGTCTGAATCGCGTTCGTTGTTCAACCGTAGCAAACCGTCGAAGCCGTGGGCTCGACGGGTCGGCACGCTGCTGATGGTCGGCCTGCTCACGGCCGGCACGTTCGCATCGCTCGACGCCGAAGCGAAGCGCATGGGCGGCGGGCGCAGCATCGGCCGCCAGAGCTCCACCGTCACGCAGCGCCAGGCCACGCCGCCCGCGCAGCAGCCGATGCAGCAGGCCGCGCCGTCGCAGGCGCAGCGTCCGAACCCGGCCGCGCCCGCGCCGGCCGCGCAGCCCAACCGCTCGCGCTGGCTCGGGCCGATCGCCGGTCTCGCGGCCGGTCTCGGCATCGCGGCGCTGCTCTCGCACTTCGGTCTCGGCGGCGCGTTCGCGAGCATGATGGCGAACGTCATCGTGATCGCGTTGCTCGCGATGGTCGGCATCTGGCTCGTCCGCAAGTTCATGAACCGCCGTCGCCCGCAGGAGCCCGCGTACTCGGTCGGCGGCGCATCGTCGTCGTCGGGCGGCTACTCGCAAAGCCCGTCGTTTCAGCAGAGCAACACGGGCAGCAACTACGCGGGCAGCGGCAGCAGCTATGCCAACGAAGCACAGGGCGTGTTCGGCGGCGGTGCGGCGGCCGCCGGCGCGGCAGGCGCGATGGCGGCTGCGCCGCTCCAGGTGCCGGCCGGCTTCGACACCGAAGCGTTCCTGCGCAGCGCGAAGGTTTACTTCGTGCGCCTGCAGGCGGCGTGGGATCAGGGCAACCTGGCCGACATCCGCGAGTTCACGACGCCGGAAATGTTCGCCGAGATCAAGATCGACCTCGACTCGCGCGGCAACGACGCGAACCAGACCGACATCGTGCAGCTCGACGCGGAACTGGTCGCGATCGAGGATCGCGGCATCGAGCAGTCGGCGAGCGTGCGCTTCCATGGCCTGATCCGCGAAGCGGCGAATACGTCGGCCGCGTCGTTCGACGAGGTCTGGAACCTGTCGAAGTCGGGCAGTCAGGGCTGGCTGCTCGCGGGTATCCAGCAGCTCAACACCCACTGAGCGCGGCCGGCGGCCCGCGCCGCCGGGCACCCGGGCGACGGCCGCCGCACTGCGACCGCTTGCCACCCGGGTGTACGGTCGGGCACGGTCTGCCGTCGATCCGACGTTACAATAGAAACCCGCGTGGGCGCCCGGCCTGCGCGGGTTTTTTCTTTCCCAGCCCGATGACCTTTGCCGCCAAGCCTTTTGCTGCTGCCGTCAATCACCTGCTCGCGCGCGAATCGTGGGCACGTGACCGCCTGATTCCCTATGCGGGCAAGACTGCCCGGATCGACGTGCCTCCCGTCACGCTCACGCTGCTGGTGCAGCCCGACGGCTATCTGTCGGCTGTCGACGCGCACGATGCGCAACAGGTCGACGTGTCGATCGCGCTTGCCGGCGACACGGTCGCCGCGTTTCTGCAGGGCGGCCAGGCGGCCGTGATGAAGCATGTGAAGATCGAAGGCGACGCGGAATTCGCGACGCAGATCGCGAAGCTGGCCGAGCATTTGCGCTGGGAACCGGAAGAAGATCTCGCGAAGCTGGTCGGCGACGCGGCGGCGTACCGGATCGCGACGGTCGTGCGCGATGCCGGCGCGCGCGCGCGCCGCACCGGCCGCAACGTGCTCGATTCCGTCGCCGAATACTGGCTCGACGAGAACCCGCAAGTCGTCCGGCGCGCGTCGCTCGGCGGCTTCGACGCCGAACTGGCGCGCGCACGCGATGCGCTCGCGCGGGTCGAAAAGCGGGTCGAGCGACTCGAACAAAAAATCGGCGCGCGCACGGGTTCCGGCCCGCGCGGCGCGCACTGAGGGCCGCAGGGCATGCGCATTTTCCGTTTCATCAAGATTGTCTACACCGTCATCCGTTTTGGTCTCGACGAAGTGATGCTGTCCCGGATCGACGACCGGCGCGTGAAGCTGCTGCTGCGGATCACGACGATCGGTCGCCGCTACTCCGATCCGCCCGCCGTGCGGCTGCGCCACGCGCTCGAAAGCCTCGGCCCGATCTTCGTGAAATTCGGCCAGGTGCTGTCGACGCGCCGCGACCTGCTGTCGGTCGATTTCGCGAACGAACTCGCGAAGCTGCAGGACCAGGTGCCGCCGTTCGATTCGGCCGTCGCGATCGCGATCATCGAGAAGTCGCTCGGCGCGCCGGTCGACGAGCTGTTCGACGAATTCGAGCGCGAGCCGATCGCGAGCGCGTCGATCGCGCAGGTGCATTTCGCGAAGCTGAAGCAGGGCGTGCACGCGGGCAAGGCCGTCGCCGTCAAGGTGCTGCGGCCGAACATGCTGCCGGTGATCGATTCCGACCTTGCACTGATGCGCGACATTGCGACGTGGACCGAGCGCATGTGGGCCGACGGCCGGCGCCTGAAGCCGCGCGAAGTCGTCGCCGAATTCGACAAGTACCTGCACGACGAGCTCGACCTGATGCGCGAGGCCGCGAACGGCAGCCAGCTGCGCCGCAACTTCGCCGGCCTCGACCTGCTGCTCGTGCCGGAGATGTTCTGGGATTTCTCGACGTCGCAGGTGCTCGTGATGGAGCGCATGACCGGCGTGCCGATCAGCCAGGTCGAGACGCTGCGCTCGGCCGGCGTCGACATCAAGAAGCTCGCGCGCGAAGGCGTCGAAATCTTCTTCACGCAGGTGTTCCGCGACGGCTTCTTCCATGCGGACATGCACCCCGGCAACATTCAGGTGAGCCTCGACCCGAACACGTTCGGCCGCTATATCGCGCTCGATTTCGGGATCGTCGGCGCGCTGTCCGATTTCGACAAGAATTACCTCGCGCAGAACTTCCTCGCGTTCTTCAAGCGCGACTACCACCGTGTCGCGACGCTGCACCTCGAATCGGGCTGGGTGCCGCCCGAGACGCGCGTCGAGGAGCTCGAAAGCGCGATCCGCGCGGTGTGCGAGCCGTATTTCGATCGCGCGCTGAAGGACATCTCGCTCGGCCAGGTGCTGATGCGCCTGTTCTCGACGTCGCGTCGCTTCAACGTCGAGATCCAGCCGCAGCTCGTGCTGCTGCAGAAGACGATGCTGAACGTCGAGGGGCTCGGCCGTTCGCTCGACCCCGAACTCGACCTGTGGAAGACCGCGAAGCCGTATCTCGAGCGCTGGATGACCGAGCAGATCGGCCTGCGCGGCTGGTACGAGCGGTTCAAGGTCGAGGCGCCGCAGTGGAGCAAGACGCTGCCGCAACTGCCGCGCCTGATCCACCACGCGATGGCCGCGCGCCACGACGCGCCGCGCGCCGCGAGCGAGGAGCTGATGCGCCAGATCCTCGTCGAGCAGAAACGGACGAACCGACTGATGCAGGCGTTGCTGATCTTCGGCCTGGCCGTCGGCGTCGGGGCGCTCGTCGCGCGCGTGCTGCTCGCGCTCGCGTACGGCGCGTGACCCAAAGGAGCACGGCGATGCCCGAACCGAAACGACCTTCAGCGCCCGGCGCGGCCGATTTCGCGACGCGCGATCCCGGCGACGCATCGTTCTGGGACGAGCGTTTCGCGCGCGGCGTGACGCCGTGGGAATTCGGCGGCGTGCCGGACGGATTTCGCGCGTTCGCGCAGTGGCGCGAGCCGTGCGCGGTGCTGATTCCGGGCTGCGGCAGCGCACAGGAAGCCGGCTGGCTGGCGCGCGCCGGCTGGCCGGTGCGCGCGATCGATTTCGCCGCGCAGGCGGTGGCGGCCGCGAAGGCGCAGCTCGGCGCGCATGCGGACGTCGTCGAGCAGGCCGATTTCTTCGCGTACCAGCCGCCGTTCGACGTGCAGTGGGTGTACGAGCGCGCGTTTTTGTGCGCGCTGCCGCCGAGCCTGCGCGTGGACTATGCGGCGCGGATGGCCGAACTGCTGCCCGCCGGCGGATTGCTGGCCGGCTATTTCTTTGTGATGGCGAAGCCGAAGGGGCCGCCGTTCGGGATCGAGCGCGCGGAACTCGACGCGTTGCTCGCGCCGCACTTCGAACAGATCGAGGATCTGCCGGTGACCGATTCGCTGGCCGTGTTCGAAGGGCGCGAGCGCTGGCTCACGTGGCGCCGTCGCTGATTCCCGTGCGTCGCGCCCGTTGCCGGAGCGCGCCGGGGTTTCGGCTATAATTCAAGGTTTTGCAAGCCGTTTCCAGTTTCTGCGGGAAAAAATATCATGCCGATCTACGCCTATCGATGCGAAGCGTGCGGTTTCGCGAAGGACGTGCTCCAGAAGATGAGCGACGCGCCGCTGTCGCAATGCCCTGAATGCGGGAAGGATGCTTTTCGCAAACAGGTAACCGCCGCCGGTTTCCAGCTGAAGGGCTCGGGGTGGTATGTCACCGATTTCCGCGGCGGCTCGGGCGGCGCCAGCGCCCCGGCGGCGACGTCGGGCGACGCGGCGCCGGCGGCACCCGCGGCGCAAGCCGCCCCCGCTGCAGCCGCGCCGGCTGCGGCGAGCAGTGCGGGCAGCACCACGACGACGAGCGCCGCGCCGGCACCGGCCGCGACGCCCGCCGCCGGCAGTTGACCGTCGCGGCCCGGCCGGGTCGCGACCAACCCGCGCTTCCGGCGCGGTTCATTGACGGCAGATGATGAAAAAGACGACCCTGAAAACGGTGTTCCTGACCGGCTTGCTGGTTCTCGTCCCGCTCGCGATCACGCTGTGGGTGCTCGGCCTCATCATCGGCACGATGGATCAGACACTGCTCCTGCTGCCCGAATCGTGGCAGCCCGAGCGGATGCTCGGCTTCCATCTGCCGGGGATCGGCGCGGTGCTGACGCTCGCGTTCATCTTCGTCGTCGGGCTGGCCACGCAGAACTTCATCGGCCAGAAGCTCGTCACGTGGTGGAACGCGGTCGTGCGTCACATCCCGGTCGTCGGGCCGATCTACACGAGCGTCAAGCAGGTATCGGACACGCTGCTGTCGAGCAGCGGCAACGCGTTCCGCAAGGCGCTGCTGATCGAATATCCGCGCCGCGGCTCGTATACGATCGCGTTTCTGACCGGCACGCCCGGCGGCGACGTGGTCAACCATCTGACGGAAGAATACGTGAGCGTGTACGTGCCCACGACGCCGAACCCGACGTCGGGCTTCTTCCTGATGCTGCCGAAGAGCGAAGTCATCGAACTCGACATGTCGGTCGATGCCGCGCTCAAGTACATCGTCTCGATGGGCGTCGTGGCGCCTTCGGCGCCGGTTCCTGCGCCCGCCCGCCGTCCCGTCGAGCCGCCGCTGTAAGTAAAGAATCATCGCCCGGGCCGCGCGTCGCGGCGCCCGTTGATCAAACCGAACGAAAGCAAACATCATGTCGATGCGTACTGAATACTGCGGTCTCGTGACCGAACACCTGCTGGGCCAAACCGTGTCGCTGTGCGGCTGGGTGCAGCGCCGCCGCGATCACGGCGGTGTGATCTTCATCGACCTGCGCGATCGTGAAGGCCTCGTGCAGGTGGTGTGCGATCCGGATCGCGCGGAAATGTTCGCGACCGCCGAAGGCGTGCGCAACGAGTTCTGCGTGCAGATCAAGGGCCTCGTGCGCAACCGTCCGGAAGGCACGGTCAACGCCGGCCTGAAGAGCGGCAAGATCGAAGTGCTGTGCCATGAGCTGAACGTGCTGAACGCGTCGGTCACGCCGCCGTTCCAGCTCGACGACGACAACCTGTCGGAAACGACGCGCCTCACGCACCGCGTGCTCGACCTGCGCCGCCCGCAGATGCAGCACAACCTGCGCCTGCGCTACCGCGTCGCGATCGAGGCGCGCAAGTACCTCGACGAGCAGGGCTTCATCGACATCGAAACGCCGATGCTGACGAAGAGCACGCCGGAAGGCGCGCGCGACTACCTCGTGCCGTCGCGCGTGAACGCGGGCCAGTTCTTCGCGCTGCCGCAGTCGCCGCAGTTGTTCAAGCAGCTGCTGATGGTCGCGAACTTCGACCGTTACTACCAGATCACCAAGTGCTTCCGCGACGAGGATCTGCGCGCCGACCGTCAGCCGGAATTCACGCAGATCGACTGCGAAACGTCGTTCCTCGGCGAGCAGGAAATCCGCGACCTGTTCGAAGACATGATCCGTCACATCTTCAAGACGACGATCGACGTCGAACTCGACGCGACGTTCCCGGTGATGCCGTATTCGGAAGCGATGGCGCGTTTCGGCTCCGACAAGCCGGACCTGCGCGTGCAGCTCGAATTCACCGAGCTGACCGACGCGATGAAGGACGTCGACTTCAAGGTGTTCAGCACGCCGGCCAACGCGAAGGACGGCCGGGTCGCGGCGCTGCGCGTGCCGAAGGGCGGCGAGCTGTCGCGCGGCGACATCGACGGCTACACGGAATTCGTGCGCATCTACGGCGCGAAGGGCCTCGCCTGGATCAAGGTCAACGAGAAGGCGAAGGGCCGCGACGGCCTGCAGAGCCCGATCGTCAAGAACCTGCACGACGCATCGATCGCGGCGATCCTCGAGCGCACCGGCGCTGAAGACGGCGACATCATCTTCTTCGCGGCCGATCGCGCGAAGGTCGTCAACGACAGCCTCGGCGCGCTGCGCCTGAAGATCGGCCATTCGGAATTCGGCAAGGCGAACGGCCTCGTCCAGGCCGGCTGGAAGCCGCTGTGGGTCGTCGACTTCCCGATGTTCGAATACGACGACGAAGACGCGCGCTACGTCGCCGCGCACCATCCGTTCACGAGCCCGAAGGACGAGCACCTCGAGTATCTCGAGACCGACCCGGGCCGCTGCCTCGCGAAGGCGTATGACATGGTGCTGAACGGCTGGGAAATCGGCGGCGGCTCGGTGCGTATCCACCGCGAGGAAGTGCAGAGCAAGGTGTTCCGCGCGCTGAAGATCGGCGCGGAAGAGGCGCAACTGAAGTTCGGCTTCCTGCTGGACGCGCTGCAGTACGGCGCGCCGCCGCATGGCGGGATCGCATTCGGTCTCGACCGCATCGTCACGATGATGGCCGGCGCCGACTCGATCCGCGACGTGATCGCGTTCCCGAAGACGCAGCGTGCGCAGGATCTGCTCACGCAGGCGCCGAGCCCGGTCGACGAGCGTCAGCTGCGCGAGCTGCACATCCGTCTGCGTCAGCCGGAACAGCCGAAGGCGTAACGCTTGTCAAAGATCGTGTGTGTGGTGACGCGCGCACGATGCCCAACGAAGAAGGCGCCGTCGTGCGCCTTTTTCACTTTTTGCGGTACAGTCGCAGCACTTGCCGCACGTTCGGGCACAGCCCCGCGCACGGCCCTGTGCCGCATGAAACAAAGATGACGAAGCCGCCGAAAATTCCCGAATCCGTTCTCGTCGTGATCTACACGCCCGATCTCGATGTGCTCGTGATCAAGCGTGCCGACCAGCCCGATTTCTGGCAGTCGGTCACCGGCTCGAAGGACACGCTCGACGAGCCGCTCGCGCTCACCGCCGCGCGCGAGGTGGCCGAGGAAACCGGCATCGCGGTCGGCACGCCGGCCGTGCCGGCCACCGCGCTCGTCGACTGGCATCACCGGATCGAATACACGATCTATCCGCAATACCTGCACCGCTATGCATCTGGCGTCACGCGCAACGTCGAGCACTGGTTCGGCCTGTGCGTGCCGCATCGCGTCGACGTGACGCTGTCGCCGCGCGAGCACGTGGACCATGCGTGGCTGCCGTTCCGCGAGGCGGCCGCGCGCTGCTTCTCGCCGTCGAACGCCGAGGCGATCCTGCAATTGCCCGTGCGCGCGGCTCTCGCGCGTGCGCCGCACGGCTCGTCCGCATGAATGCGGAGACCCGCAAGCGCTTCGCGCAATTGCGGCAGATGTTCCTGCAGGAGCGCGGCTCCGCGTCGCGGCTCGCATTTACGGCCGGCAACACCGTGCGGCTGTGCGAAACCGGCGGCGAATTCTTCCACGCGTTGATCGAACGGATCGACGCCGCCCGCGAGCAGGTGATGCTCGAAACCTACATCTTCTGCGACGATGCGGCCGGCCGTCCGGTATCGGACGCGCTGATCCGCGCGGCGCAGCGCGGCGTGCGCGTGCGCGTGATCACCGACGGCATCGGCACCGCGCGCCTGCCGCTGTTCGACACATGGGCCGAGGCCGGCGTCGAGCACTGCATCTACAACCGCTTCCTGTTCGGCCGCTTCGGCTTCTCGCGCACGCACCGCAAGCTCGCGGTGATCGATCATGCGGCCGCGTTCTGCGGCGGCATCAACATCGTCGACGACTACACGCAGGGCAGCGCGACGCTGCCGTTCCCGCGCTGGGATTTCGCGGTCGAGATGGCCGGGCCCGCGGTGTCCGACGTGCGCGCCGCGTTCGAGCTGCAGTGGCACCGGATCCGGTTCGGCCACAAGCCGTATGCGCAGTATGCGGCCGGGCTGCATGGCGGCGAAGCGTTCCCGGACATGTTCCGGCGCTGGATGCGCAGCCACCGATGGATCAAGGCCGGCGCGCTGCGGGTCGTGACCGAGCCGAGCGTCGCGTTCGTCGCGCGCGACAACGTCGTGAACCGCCGTGCGATCGAGAAGGCCTATCTCGCGGCGATCGGCCAGGCGCACCAGCGGATCCTGCTCGCGAATCCATACTTCATGCCGGGCCGCAAGCTGCGCCGCGCGCTGACGGGCGCGGCCCGCCGCGGCGTGGACGTGCAGGTGCTGATCGGCCGCAAGGAGTTCACGGCGCTCGATACGGCCGTGCCGTTCCTGTATCACTCGCTGCTGCGCGCGGGCGTGCGCGTCGCCGAATACGACAAGACGATCCTGCACGGCAAGGTCGCCGTGATCGACGACAACTGGGCGACGGTCGGCTCGTCGAATCTGGACGCGCTGAGCCTGATGCTGAACAATGAAGCGAACGTCGTGCTGGTGCGCTACGATGCTGTGACGAACCAGTTGCGCGACGCGATCGCCACCGCGTTCGCCGAAGGCCGGGAGATCGACGCCGCGCACTACGCCGCGCGCCCGCGCGTCGAGCGGCTGCTGAACTGGCTGGCGTACAACACGTACCGCCTCGTGATGAAGGCGCTGACGGTCGGCGGTTACGACTGACGCAGACTAAGTATTCGCTTCAAAAAATCTGTCCGCACGTTCGTGCGGAAAAGCCGCTCCGGTCCCGCCGGAATCGCGCAAAATAGCGGCTCGGTTAGACACCGGTTTCTAATAATTTCCTTGTTTCGCGAGCGGCCGCACTCAATAATAGTACGGCCGTTCGATTTTATTCGAACCCCCGAACGGTTACAGAAATAGCTATGCGAAAAGGCGAACAGACGCGTGCCGCGATACTCGAAGCTGCTTTGGACCTCGCCAGCCGTGACGGGCTGGAGGGGCTGACGATCGGCCTGCTGGCCGAGCGCATGCAGATGAGCAAGAGCGGCGTGTTCGCGCACTTCGGATCGCGCGAGGACTTGCAGGTCGAGGTCGTGCGCGAGTATCACCATCGTTTCGAGAACGAGGTGTTCTTTCCGAGCCTGCGCGAGTCGCGCGGTCTGCCGCGTCTTCGGGCGATGCTGGCGCGCTGGATCGAGAAGCGCATCCAGGAGGTGACGACCGGGTGCATCTACATCAGCGGCGCAGTGGAGTACGACGACCGGCCGGACAGCCCCGTGCGCGAGCAGTTGATCGCGAGCGTGACCGCCTGGCGTGCCGCGTTGCTGCGCGCCATTTCGCAGGCGATGGAAGAAGGGCATCTGCGCGCGGATACGGATCCGGAACTGATGCTCTTCGAGTTGTACAGCTTCACGCTCGGCCTGCATCACGACGCACGCTTCCTGCATTCGCCGGACGCCGTGCGCCTCACGTGGGCCGCGCTGGAAAAGACGATTGTTTCGTATCAGAGCGAGAGCCGTTAGCGGCGCGTGACCCGCCCGCCAGGAGCTCGAGCCGTTGCCCACCTTTGGAGAGAGTCATGGGACAGTACGCCGCGCCGCTGCGCGACATGCAATTCGTGTTGCACGAGCTTCTGAACGTCGAAGCCGAAGTCAAGCAAATGCCCAAGCATGCGGACCTCGACGCCGACACGATCAACCAGGTCCTCGAGGAAGCGGGCAAGTTCTGCTCCGAGGTACTGTTCCCGCTGAACCAGGTCGGCGACCGCGAAGGCTGCACGTATGAAGGCGACGGCGTCGTGAAGACCCCGACCGGCTTCAAGGAAGCGTATCGGCAGTACGTCGAGGCCGGCTGGCCGGCGCTCGGCTGCGATCCCGACTACGGCGGCCAGGGCCTGCCCGCGTTCGTGAACAACGCGCTCTACGAAATGCTGAACTCGGCGAACCAGGCATGGACGATGTATCCGGGCCTGTCGCACGGCGCATACGAATGCCTGCACGCGCACGGCGCGCCGGAACTGCAGCAGCAATACCTGCCGAAGCTCGTGTCGGGCGAATGGACGGGCACGATGTGCCTGACCGAGCCGCACTGCGGCACCGACCTCGGCATCCTGCGCACCAAGGCCGAACCGAACGGCGACGGCTCGTACTCGATCAGCGGCACGAAGATTTTCATCTCGAGCGGCGAGCACGACATGTCGAAGAACATCGTCCACCTCGTGCTCGCGCGCCTGCCGGACGCGCCGCAAGGCACGAAGGGAATCTCGCTGTTCATCGTGCCGAAGTTCGTTCCGGACGCGTCGGGCGAGCCGGGCGAACGCAACGGCATCAAGTGCGGGTCGATCGAACACAAGATGGGCATCCACGGCAACTCGACCTGCGTGATGAACCTCGACGGCGCGAAGGGCTGGATGGTCGGCGAGCCGAACAAGGGCTTGAACGCGATGTTCGTGATGATGAATGCCGCGCGCCTCGGCGTCGGCATGCAGGGCCTCGGCCTCACGGAAGTCGCTTACCAGAACTCGCTGACGTACGCGAAGGAACGCCTGCAGATGCGTTCGCTGACGGGCCCGAAGGCGCCGGACAAGCCGGCCGACCCGATCATCGTGCACCCGGACGTGCGCCGCATGCTGCTCACGCAGAAAGCTTACGCGGAAGGCGCGCGTGCATTCACGTACTGGTCCGCGCTGCAGATCGACAAGGAACTGTCGCACGCCGACGAAGCCGTGCGCAAGGAAGCGGCCGATCTCGTCGCGCTGCTCACGCCGATCATCAAGGCGTTCCTGACCGACAACGCGTTCGAGTGCACGAACCACGCGATGCAGATCTACGGCGGCCACGGCTTCATCTCCGAGTGGGGCATGGAGCAGTACGTGCGCGACGCGCGGATCAACATGATCTACGAAGGCACGAACTCGATCCAGTCGCTGGACCTGCTGGGCCGCAAGGTGCTCGGCGACATGGGCGCGAAGCTGAAGAAGTTCGGCAAGCTCGTCACCGAATTCGCGGAAGCCGAAGGCGTGAAGCCGGAGATGGCCGAGTTCATCAACCCGCTCGCCGACATCGGTGAAAAGGTGCAGAAGCTGACGATGGAAATCGGCATGAAGGCGATGCAGAACCCGGACGAAGTCGGCGCGGCCGCCGTGCCGTACCTGCGCACCGTCGGCCACCTGGTGTTCTCGTACTTCTGGGCGCGCATGGCGCGCCTCGCCCTCGACAAGGAAGCGTCGGGCGATCCGTTCTACAAGTCGAAGCTCGCCACCGCCCGCTTCTACTTCGCGCGCCTGCTGCCCGAAACGGCGTCGACGATCCGCGCCGCGCGCGCCGGTTCGAAGACGCTGATGGAAGTCGACGAATCGCTGTTCTGACGCGAGTCCGGGCGGTGCGCGCCTGCGCCGCGCCGCCCGAACGCAACGGTTCCTGGTACTCACTTCGCCGTGCAGCCCTCACATCTCGCGCTGCACGACACTATCCGGAGACATCCCGTGAGCAATTTCCTGATTCGCAAGGTCGCCGTGCTGGGCGCCGGCGTGATGGGCGCGCAGATCGCCGCGCATCTCGTCAACGCGCGCGTGCCGGTGCTGCTGTTCGACCTGCCGGCCAAGGAAGGCCCGAAAAACGCGATCGCGCTGAAGGCGATCGAGAACCTGAAGAAGCTGTCGCCCGCGCCGTTCGGCGTGAAGGACGACGCCAAGTACCTCGAAGCGGCGAACTACGAAGACGACATCGCGAAGCTCGCCGAGTGCGACGTCGTGATCGAGGCGATCGCCGAGCGGATGGACTGGAAGCACGACCTGTACAAGAAGGTCGCGCCGCACATCGCGCCGAATGCGATCTTCGCGACCAACACGTCGGGCCTGTCGATCACGAAGCTGTCCGAAGGTTTCTCGGACGAGCTGAAGGCGCGCTTCTGCGGCGTGCACTTTTTCAACCCGCCGCGCTACATGCACCTCGTCGAGCTGATCCCGACCGCGCATACGCGTGCCGAGATCCTCGACCAGCTCGAAACCTTCCTGACGAGCGTCGTCGGCAAGGGCGTCGTGCGCGCGAAGGACACGCCGAACTTCATCGCGAACCGCGTCGGCATCTTCTCGATCCTCGCGGTGATCACCGAGGCCGCGAAGTTCGGCCTGCGCTTCGACGAAGTCGACGACCTGACGGGCAGCCGCCTCGGCCGCGCGAAGTCGGCGACGTTCCGCACCGCGGACGTGGTCGGCCTCGACACGATGGCGCACGTGATCAAGACGATGCAGGACAACCTCGCCGACGATCCGTTCTTCCCGGTCTACCAGACGCCCGCCGTGCTCGCCGAACTGGTGAAGCAGGGCGCGCTCGGCCAGAAGACGGGCGCCGGGTTCTACAAGAAGGAAGGCAAGGCGATCAAGGTGCTCGACGCGAAGACGGGCAGCTACGTCGATTCGGGCGCGAAAGCGGACGAAACGGTCGGCCGCATCCTGAAGCGCCCGCCGGCGGAGCGCCTGAAGCTGTTGCGCGAGACGGATCATCCGCACGCGCAGTTCCTGTGGTCGATCTTCCGCGACGTGTTCCACTACATCGGCGTGCATCTCGAGTCGATCGCCGACAACGCGCGCGACGTCGACCTCGCGATCCGCTGGGGCTTCGGCTGGAACGAAGGCCCGTTCGAAGGCTGGCAGGCCGCCGGCTGGAAGCAGGTCGCCGAGTGGGTGCAGGAAGACATCGCGGCCGGCAAGGCGCTCGCGAACGTGCCGCTGCCGTCGTGGGTGCTCGAAGGCCCGGTCGCCGAGAAGGGCGGCGTGCACACGGCCGAAGGCTCGTGGGCGCCGGCATCGAAGCGCTTCGTGCCGCGTTCGGACCTGGCCGTGTACCGCAAGCAGGTGTTCCGCGCGCCGCTGCTGGGCGAAGCCGGCGCCGATCCGAAGACGTACGGCAAGACGCTGTTCGAGACCGACGCGGTGCGCGCGTGGGTCGACGATCGTGCCGGTGAAGACGACGTCGTGATCGTGTCGTTCAAGTCGAAGATGAACACGATCGGACCGAGCGTGATCGACGGCCTCGTGCAGGCGATCGAACTCGCGGAGAAGGACTACAAGGGCGTGGTGATCTGGCAGCCGACGTCGCTGAAGCTCGGCACGCCGGGCGGCCCGTTCTCGGCCGGCGCGAACCTCGAGGAGGCGATGCCCGCGTTCATGATGGGCGGCGCGAAGGGCATCGAGCCGTTCGTGAAGAAGTTCCAGGAAGGCATGCTGCGCGTGAAGTACGCGAACGTACCGGTCGTCGCGGCCGTGTCGGGCATCGCGCTCGGCGGCGGGTGCGAGCTGATGCTGCACAGCGCGAAGCGCGTCGTGCACGTCGAGAGCTATATCGGTCTCGTCGAAGTGGGCGTCGGCCTCGTGCCGGCCGGCGGCGGCCTGAAGGAAGCGGCGCTGCGCGCCGCGGACGCCGCGACGGCCGCGAACGCGACCACCGACATCCTGAAGTTCGTCACGAAGTCGTTCGAGAACGCGGCGATGGCGAAGGTGTCGGCGTCCGCGCACGACGCCCGTGCGATGGGCTACGTGAAGCCGTCCGACACGATCGTCTTCAACGTGTTCGAACTGCTCGACACCGCGAAGAAGGAAGCGCGTGCGCTGGCCGATACCGGTTACCGCGCACCGCTGCGCGCGAAGGACGTGCCGGTCGCCGGCCGTTCGGCGATCGCGACGATCAAGGCCTCGCTCGTCAACATGCGCGACGGCCGCTTCATCAGCGACCACGACTACCTGATCGCGAGCCGCATCGCCGAAGCCGTGTGCGGCGGCGACGTCGAGGCCGGCAGCCTCGTCGACGAGCAATGGCTGCTCGCGCTCGAGCGCCGCGCGTTCGTCGAGCTGCTCGGCACGCAGAAGACGCAGGAACGGATCATGGGCATGTTGCAGACCGGCAAGCCGGTGCGTAACTGAGCGAGCAGACAAGGAGTCTGAAATGAGCAAACAACTGCAAGACGCATACATCGTCGCCGCCAGCCGCACCCCGATCGGCAAGGCCCCGCGCGGTGTCTTCAAGAACACGCGCCCCGACGAGCTGCTGGTTCACGCGATCAAGTCGGCGGTCGCGCAGGTGCCAGGCCTCGACACGAAGGTGATCGAGGACGCGATCATCGGCTGCGCGATTCCGGAAGCCGAGCAGGGCCTGAACGTCGCGCGCATGGGCGCGCTGCTCGCGGGCCTGCCGCAGACGGTCGGCGGCGTGACGGTCAACCGCTTCTGCGCATCGGGCATCACCGCGCTCGCGATGGCGGCCGACCGCATTCGCGTCGGCGAATCGGACGCGATCTTCGCGGGCGGCTGCGAATCGATGAGCATGGTGCCGATGATGGGCAACAAGCCGTCGATGTCGCCGCACATCTTCGATCGCAGCGAAGACTTCGGCATCGCGTACGGGATGGGCCTGACGGCCGAGCGCGTCGCCGAGCAGTGGAAAGTGAGCCGCGACGACCAGGACGCGTTCTCGGTCGAATCGCACCGCAAGGCGCTCGCCGCGCAGCAGGCCGGCGAGTTCGGCGACGAAATCGCCGCGTACACGATCACCGAGCGCTTCCCGAACCTGGCGACCGGCGAAGTCGACGTGAAGACGCGCGAGATCAAGCTCGACGAAGGTCCGCGCGCGGATACGTCGCTCGAAGGCCTCGCGAAGCTGCGCACGGTGTTCGCGAACAAGGGCTCGGTCACGGCCGGCAACAGCTCGCAGACGTCGGACGGCGCGGGCGCGCTGCTCGTCGTGTCGGAGAAGGTGCTGAAGGAATTCAACCTGACGCCGCTCGCGCGCTTCGTGAGCTTCGCGGTGCGCGGCGTGCCGCCGGAAATCATGGGGATCGGCCCGAAGGAAGCGATTCCGGCCGCGCTGAAGGCCGCCGGCCTGAAGCAGGACGATCTCGACTGGATCGAGCTGAACGAGGCGTTCGCCGCGCAATCGCTGGCGGTGATGCGCGATCTCGGCCTCGATCCGTCGAAGGTCAACCCGATGGGCGGCGCGATCGCACTGGGCCACCCGCTCGGCGCGACCGGCGCGATCCGCGCGGCGACCGTCGTGCACGGCCTGCGCCGCCGTAACCTGAAGTACGGGATGGTCACGATGTGCGTCGGCACCGGCATGGGCGCCGCGGGCATCATCGAACGCCTGTAAGCGGGACGCGACGAAAAGCGACGACGGTGCGCGGGCCACGGGCTCGCGCACCGTTTTTTCATTCCGGCAGAGACAGTCAAAGGAGACGGTTGTGGCCGACATTCAAGTGGAACGCGCCGACGGCGTGATGACGATCACGATCGCGCGCCCGGCGAAGAAGAATGCGCTGACGGCGGCGATGTACCAGACGATGGCCGATGCGCTCGCCGACGCGCAGGAAGACAAGGCGACGCGCGTGATCCTGCTGCGCGGCAGCGACGGCAATTTCAGCTCGGGCAACGATCTCGAGGATTTCCTGAAGTCGCCGCCGAAGGACGACACCGCATCGGTCTTCCAGTTTCTGGCGCGGATCAGCAGCGCGAGCAAGCCGGTCGTGGCGGCCGTGCCCGGCATTGCGGTCGGGGTCGGCGTGACGATGCTGCTGCACTGCGATCTGGTCTATGCGGCCGACACCGCGACGTTCTCGCTGCCTTTCGTGCAGCTCGGGCTGTGCCCGGAAGCCGCGTCGAGCGCACTGCTGCCGCGCCTGGCCGGCCATCAGGTCGCGGCCGAGAAGCTGCTGCTCGGCGAGGCGTTCGACGCGCTGGAAGCGCACCGGATCGGCATCGTCAACCGCGTGCTGCCGGCGGCCGAGCTCGACGCGTTCGCGGCGAAGCAGGCGGCGAAGCTAGCGGCGCTGCCGGCGGCATCGCTGCGCGTGACGAAGGCGCTGCTCAAGGATACGGGCGGCGTGGCGACGCCCGCGCGGATGGCCGAGGAAGCCGCACACTTCTCCGCGATGCTGCGCGCGCCGGAAGCGCGCGAGGCGATGACGGCGTTCTTCGAGAAGCGCAAGCCGGATTTCCGTCAGTTCGACTGACGGCGCAGGCCGCGCCGGCGGTGGATCGCCGGTGCGCGGCCTAAAGTGCGTTCAGGCCGTGCCGTAGTCGACGTGGCCCGTTTCGCGGCAGAAGCTGACGAGTCGCAAGCCGGCCGCCTTCGCGATTTCGATCGCCAGCGACGACGGCGCGGAGATGGTCGCGACCAACGGGATGCCGACCCGCGCGGCCTTGCGCACGAGCTCGTAGCTCGCACGGCTCGACAGGAACACGAAGCCGTCGGTGGTATCGGCGCGCGCCAGCACGAGCGAGCCGATCAGCTTGTCGAGTGCGTTGTGGCGGCCGACGTCCTCGAATGCGGTGCGGATCGCGCCTGTTGCGTCGCACCACGCGGCCGCATGCAGGCCGCCGGTCAGTTTCGTCAGCGCCTGATGAGCCGGCAGCGCATGCGCGGCGCGTGCCAGCGCGTCGGGCGCGAGGCGCGCGAGAAAGCCGGTGTCGGGCACGCGTTCGGGCGCAAGGTCGAGCAGGTCGATGCTTTCGATGCCGCAAACGCCGCAGCCCGTGCGCCCCGCGAGCGCGCGGCGCCGGTCCTTCAGCGCGGCGAACGCCTGCTGGACGACTTCCAGATGCACTTCCGCATGCGGCAGCGGTGCGTCGGCGTGCAGGATCACGTCGATGTCCTTGATGTCGCTGCCGCGCGCGACGATTCCCTCCGAGATCGCGAAGCCGACCGCGAACGCTTCGAGGTCGCAGGGCGTGCACATCATCACCGCATGCGAGATGCCGTTGAAGACGAGTGCGACCGGCCATTCCTGGCCGACGAAGTCGTGCGCGGTCTCTACCGCGTCGCCGCGCGTGCGGCTCACGGACAGCTCGATCGCGCCGCGCGGTTCGTCGCGCAACGCGCCGCGCGGTTCGTCTGATTGGGTCGGATTCACGAGCACTCCCGTTGATTCGAAGTACGGCCGGCGACGATCGTGCCGCCGCCCGCGCGCAGAGGTTCTAAAATACCGCAGGCAAGCCGGCCGCGCCGGCATCCGCCACGTCAGGTAACGATCATGGGACTCAGCGACGCTCCGTTGCTCTTCAACTTCGAACACGATTCGTCGGAAAACTTCACGTACATCCCGATGATCGTGCGTTTCAATCTCGACCGCTTCGGGCTGCGGATTTCGCTCGAACAGTGGCAACTGCTGCCGCTCGAGGACCGCAAGCTGCTCGCGCGCTTTCCGGCCGACGACGACACCGCGATCGAGCCCAACTTCGATCACGCGCTGTTCGAAATGCTGCGCACGCACGCCGATCTGGAGCCGTCATGGTTCCAGCCAGACGAGCAGCCGGCCTGGCGCGCCGTCGACGCGGTGCCGGAGTCGCTCGTGCAGCAGAGCGCGCTGGCCGGGCTGCCGGCGCCCGCGCTCGCGCAGTGGCAGCGGCTTGCGCCGTTCCAGCGCTACGTGCTGGTCAAGCTGTCGCGCAAGCCGACGCTGAATCACGATTTCGTGCCCGCGATGCGGGAGTTCGGGCTGGCGGCCACGCACTGACGGGCGCACGCCGCGCCGCGGCGCTTGCCCGCCGTCAAAGCGGCGGCAGTTGCCGCGGTTTGCGGTCCGAGCCGGTCGCGACGTAGGTGAGCGTCGCTTCCGTGACTTTCACGACTTCGCCCATCAGGCGCATGCGCTGCGCGTACACCTCGACGTCGACCGTGATCGACGTGTTGCCGGTGCGCATGATGGTCGCATAGAAGCTCAGCAGATCGCCGACGAATACCGGCTGCTTGAACACGAATGAATTGACCGCGACCGTCGCGACGCGGCCGTTCGCGCGCTGGCTAGCGGGAATCGAGCCGGCGATGTCGACCTGCGACATGATCCAGCCGCCGAATACGTCGCCGTGAACGTTCGCGTCGTGCGGTTGCGGGACGACGCGCAGCGCGGGCTGCTTCTGCGGGAGTTCGAGGGTCGAATCGGTCATGGCGGGGGCTTTCATCCTGTAATAAACGAGCCGCCGCGCGCAGGCTGGCCGGCGAGGCCGCCGGCAGCGGCGCGAAGCGGCTTCTGCGACAATACAACGTTCGCAAATTGTACGAGAAAGCGCGCGAGCCGGCCGCCGATACGCGCGTCCCGCATCGCCGCAGGACCTTTTCCCCATGCGCCGATTTCCCGCTTCCGGCGAGCCCGCGCCGGCTTCGACCGGGCCTCGCAACGACTGGCAGACCATCCGGTCGCTGCTGCCGTACCTGGTCACCTATAAATGGCGCGTCGCGCTCGCGCTCGGCTGCCTGATCGGCGCGAAGGTCGCGAACCTCGGCGTGCCGGTCGTGATGAAGCGCATCGTCGACCACCTGTCCGCCGTGCAGCAACTCACCGCGCTCGGCCGGGCCGAGCAGTCGGCCGGGATCGTGCTCGCGGGCGGGATCGGGCTGCTGGTCGTCGCGTATGCGCTCGTGCGGCTGTCGACGTCGCTCTTTACCGAGTTGCGCGAGATCCTGTTCTCGAAGGTCACCGAGAGCGCGGTGCGCCAGCTCGCGCTGCAGGTGTTCCGGCATCTGCACGGGCTGTCGCTGCGGTTCCATCTCGAGCGGCAGACGGGCGGCATGTCGCGCGACATCGAGCGCGGCACGCGCGGCATCCAGCAACTGATTTCGTACTCGCTGTACAGCATCCTGCCGACGCTCGTCGAGGTCGGGCTCGTGCTCGGCTTCTTCGTGGTCAAGTACGAGGCCTATTACGCGTACGTGACGTTCGCGGCGCTGGTCACGTACATCGTGTTCACCGTGAAGGTCACCAACTGGCGCACGCACTTTCGCCGCACGATGAACGAACTCGATTCGCGTGCGAATTCGCGGGCGATCGACTCGCTGATCAACTACGAGACGGTGAAGTACTTCGGCAACGAGGCGTGGGAGGCGCAGCGCTACGACGAGAACCTGAAGCGCTACCGGAAGGCCGCGATTCGCTCGCAGAACTCGCTGTCGGTGCTGAACTTCGGCCGGCAGGCGATCATCGGCACGGGGCTCGTGTTCATTCTGTGGCGCGCGACGCAGGGCGTGCTCGCGGGCAAGCTGACGCTCGGCGATCTCGTGTTGATCAACACGTTCATGCTGCAGTTGTACATCCCGCTGAACTTCCTCGGCGTCGTCTATCGCGAGCTGAAGCAGAGCCTCACCGACATGGACCGGATGTTCGGGCTGCTGTCGGCGCCGAAGGAAGTGGCCGACCGGCCCGATGCGCCGCCGCTCGCGGTGGCCGGCGCGCAGGTGCGCTTCGAGCACGTGAACTTCGCGTACGAGCCGTCGCGGCAGATCCTGCACGACGTGACGTTTACGATCGAGGCCGGCACGACGACCGCGGTGGTCGGCCACAGCGGTTCGGGGAAATCGACGCTGTCGCGGCTGCTGTTCCGCTTCTACGATCTCGACCGGCAGACGGGCGGCGCGATCCGGATCGACGGGCAGGACATCCGCGACGTGACGCAGGAATCGCTGCGCGCGTCGATCGGGATCGTGCCGCAGGACACCGTGCTGTTCAACGATTCGATCTACTACAACATCGCGTACGGCCGGCCGACGGCGACCCGCGACGAGGTGGTCGCGGCCGCGCGTGCCGCGCACATCCACGATTTCATCGAAGGGTTGCCGAAGGGCTATGACACGCCGGTCGGCGAGCGCGGGCTGAAGCTGTCGGGCGGCGAGAAGCAGCGCGTCGCGATCGCCCGCACGCTGCTGAAGGATCCGCCGGTGCTGCTGTTCGACGAAGCGACGTCGGCGCTCGATTCGCGCTCGGAACGCGCGATCCAGCACGAGCTGGATCAGATCGCGCGGCATCGCACGACGCTCGTGATCGCGCACCGGCTGTCGACGGTCGTGCACGCGCAGCAGATTCTCGTGATGGACCGCGGGCGGATCGTCGAGCGCGGCACGCACGACGGACTCGTGCGCGCGGACGGGCTGTATGCGCAGATGTGGGCGCTGCAGCAGCAGCGCGCGGCGGCGGGCGGGGAAGAGGCCGAGGCCGCGTGAGCGCGGGTGCCGCGCGGCACGTGCGCGGCGGGCGCGGAGGGTTGGCCGCCCGTTCGGCTGCCCGCTCGGCAACGGGCGGCGGGACGGCGTCGCGGTCGGTGAACCGGCGGACGTCCGCGGCACGTGATCCCGGCTTGGCCGGGTATTCATCGGCCCGTCAGGCCATCGGTGCACCGCGCCGGCTGCTCGACGAACCGTCGCCCGGCCGCGAAACCGTCAGCCCGCGGCGGCGCGCAACCGTGCGTCGAGCTCGCCGAGCTGCGCGGGCGTGCCGACGTTCTCCCAGATCCCTTCGTACAGTTCGCCGGTCGCGCGGCCGGCTTCGATCGTCGCGCGGTAGTACGGCGTCAACGCGCGCCGCGTGCCGGGCGCGAGGTCGCGGAACATTCGCGTGTCGTACACGCCGATGTTGCCGAACGTGACGCGCGCGGCGCCGTCGAGCGCGAGATGGCCGTCGTCGCCGAGCGCGAAGTCGCCGGCCGGGTGGAACGGCGGGTTCGGCACCATCACGAGGTGCATCGCCGGCGCGTCGAGCGCGGCCATCCGGGCGGCGTGCGGCGCGAGCGTCCGGTAGTCGAACGCGCAGTACACGTCGCCGCTGACGGCCGCGAACACCGTCGGCTGCCCGCCGCGTTCGAGCAGCGGCAGCGCCTGCGCGATGCCGCCGGCGGTTTCGAGTGCATCGCCCTCGGCCGAATACGCGAGCCGCACGCCCCAGCGCGAGCCGTCGCCGAGCGCGGCCTCGATCTGCTCGCCGAGCCATGCGTGGTTGATCACGATCGTGTCGATGCCCGCGCGCGCGAGCGCCTCGATCTGCCACACGATCAGCGGCTTGCCGCCGGCTTCGAGCAGCGGTTTCGGGCGCGTGTCCGTGAGCGGGCGCATCCGTTCGCCGCGCCCGGCGGCGAAGATCATCGCCGTGGTCAGGGGTGTGCTCATGGTCGACTGGGTGTGAGGACGGTCAGAACGTATAGCCGACGTCGGCCGGCGCGTTGCCCTCGAGCTCGTCGAGCAGCTTCGCGAACGGCACGAGCGGGCGATAGCGCAGCGCGACCTTGCGCGCATAGGTCAGGAAGCGCGGCAGGTCGTTCAGGTAGTGCGGCTTGCCGTCACGATAATTGATGCGCGCGAACAGGCCGAGAATCTTGATGTGGCGCTGCAGCCCCATCCATTCGAGCTGGCGGTAGAACTCGCCGAAATCCGGATCGACCGGCAGGCCGGCCTTCTTCGCTTTTTCCCAGTAGTACGCGAAGCAGTCGAGCTCGAACTCCTCGTCCCAGCTGATGAACGCGTCGCGCAGCAGCGACACGACGTCGTACGTCAGCGGCCCGTAGACGGCGTCCTGGAAGTCGAGCACGCCCGGGTTCGGCTCGCAGACCATCAGGTTGCGCGGCATGAAGTCGCGCAGCATGAAGCCTTGCGGCTGCGCGTGCGCGCTCGCGACCAGCAGCGCGAACGTGCGGTCGAGCGTGCCGCGCATCGCGTCGGTGACGGGCTTGCCGAGATGGCGGCCGACGAACCATTCGGGCAGCAGCTCCATTTCGCGGCGCAGGAACGCCTCGTCGAACGGCGGCAGCACGTCGGGCCTCGACGTGAGCTGGAAACGGATCAGCGCGTCGAGCGCGGCGCGCATCAGCGGGCGGGCCGCGGCCGGATCGGCCGGATCGAGCACCGAGATGTACGACGTGCGGCCGAGGTCGGTCACGAGCATGAAGCCCGCGTCGAAATCGTGGGCCAGCACGTCCGGCACGTGGTCGCCGGCCGCGGCGAGCAGCTGCGCGACCTGGACGAACTCGCGGCACTTCTCGGGCGGCGGCGCATCGACCGCGATCAGCGTGCCGCCGGGGCGCGTGGCCGACGCGACGCGGAAATAGCGGCGGAAACTGGCGTCCGACGACGCGGGCGCGAGGGTCGACAGATCGAGGGCGTAGCGCTCGGCGAGCGGGTGCAGCCACGCGGTGAGCGCGTCGAGGCGGGCGTCGGGCTGGGATGCGGCGGATGGGGGCGTCATGAAACTCGGCGGAGGGGGGAACGTCTTGCCATATAATACCCCACGACTTTTTTGACGCGCCCCGCGTCAGCTTCCGCCGTGCAGGCCCGCCGCCTGTCGCGCCGTCCGCCCGATCGCCTCCCCGGTTTGCGAAGAGCCGCAGTCGCGGCTCGACGGCGCGGCCCGCCGCGCGCGAAGGTGCCGTGCAGGCGCGGTTGACAAGGGGCGATTCGCCAAACGATAGATGCCGCCCAAACCGCTATTCCCGAATGTTTTCCCCGGTGACGGGGCGCCGCGCAAACGGCGGCTCGCGCTTGCGCTCCTGGCCGTGCCGGGCCTCGTGCCGGCCGTGTCGTACGCGCAGCTGTCGGGCGCGGCCGCGCAGCCGCAGCCGCTCGACTCGCCGTGGGATCTGCGTCTCGCGCCCCAGCTCGAGGATCATCCGCTGAAGGACGGCGCGAAGCCGGCCGCCTTCGTGATCGCCGACCATACGAGCGGCACCGCCGAGCAGGATCTCGCCGCGAAGGGTTCGGCCGAGCTGCGGCGCGGCGACGCCGTCGTGAAGGCCGACGCGATCCACTACGATCAGGATACCGACATGGCCGATGCGTACGGCCAGGTCAAGGTGGTCAATGGCGGCACGTCGTTCGCCGGCCCCGAGGCGCACCTGAAGATCGAGGCGAACCAGGGCTTCATGACCGCGCCGAAGTACCACTTCAACGTGACGGGCGGGTCGGGCAGCGCGGAGCGCGTCGACATGGTCGACAACGAGCGCTCGGTGTTCGTCAACGGCACGTATACCGCGTGCCAGTGCTCGACGAACCCCGCGTGGTACATCAAGGGCAGCCGCTTCGACTTCGATACGGGCGCCGACGAGGGCACCGCGCGCAACGGCGTGCTGTTCTTCCAGGGCGTGCCGATCTTCGCGAGCCCGTGGATGACGTTCCCGCTGTCCGGCGAGCGGCGCAGCGGCCTGCTGCCGCCGACGTTCTCGGTGAACTCGAACAACGGGTTCGAGCTGTCGCTGCCGTACTACTTCAACATCGCGCCGAACCGCGACCTGACGCTCACGCCGCGCATCATCTCGCGGCGCGGCGTGATGGCCGAAGCGACGTTCCGCTACCTGTCGCCGTCGTATTCGGGCACATTCACGGCCAATTACCTGCCGGACGACCGGCTCGCGCATCGCAACCGCTACGCGATCTACTGGCAGCACCAGCAGAACTTCGGTGGCGGTTTCGGCGGCTACGTCTACTTCAACAAGGTCTCGGACAACACGTATCCGGAAGACCTCGGGTCGGCGAACCAGTTCATCAACGGGACGCAGACGCTGTACCAGCAGGAAGCCGGCCTCACGTACAACAACGGTCCGTGGTCGGTGCTCGCGCGCTACCAGCACTGGCAGACGCTGCCGCCGTCGATCGCGCCGTACAGCCGCGAGCCGCAGTTGAACGTGAAGTACACGAAGTACAACGTCGGCGGGTTCGACTTCGGCGCGGAAGCCGACTATTCGCGGTTCCGCATCACGACCGCCGATGCGACCCAGGGCGACCGGGTCGTCTTCAACCCGTACATCTCGTACGGCGTGTACGGCCCCGGCTACTTCGCGGTGCCGAAGGTCCAGTACCACCTGGCGTCGTACGACCTGAACTACCTGTCGTCGACCACACCGAACAACCCGAAGCGTTTCACCGAGTCGATCCCGACCGTGAGCTTCGATTCGGGCCTGATCTTCGACCGTTCGGTGCGCCTGTTCGGCCAGGATTTCATCCAGACCCTCGAGCCGCGCCTGTACTACGTGTACACGCCGTATCGCGACCAGTCGAACGCGCCGCTGTTCGACACCGCGGAATCGGATTTCGGCCTCGCGGAGATCTACCAGCCGAACACGTTCGTCGGCAACGACCGGATCGCCGACGCGAACCGGATCACGGCCGGCCTCACGTCGCGCTTCATCGATCCGCGCACCGGCGACGAGCGCGCGCGCTTCGTGATCGCGCAGCAGTACTACTTCGCCGATCAGCGCGTCACGCTGACCCCCGGGCAGAGCGCCGTGCTCGCGCGCCACTCGGACCTGATCGTCGGCGCCGCGCTGAAGCTCGGCTCGGGCTTCATGTCGGAAACGGCGTTCCAGTACAACCAGAACAACAATCAGCTCGTGAAGTCGAGCATCGGTTTCGGCTACAGCCCGGGCGAGCGCCGCGTGATCAACGTCGGCTACCGCTATACGCGCACGAACACCACGCTCGACAACCAGCCGATCAACCAGTTCCTGGTGTCCGCGCAGTGGCCGCTCACGCGCCGCCTGTATGCGATCGGCCGCTTCAACTACGACTTCGCCGGAGATCGCGTGGTCGACGGTCTGGTCGGCTTACAATACGACGCGGATTGCTGGGCGCTCGGGGTCGGGGTGCAGCGGGCGGCGAACGGTATCAATTCGTCGGGACAGCAGAACTCGTCGACGCGCTTCATGATGCAACTGACGCTCAAGGGCTTGTCGACCGTCGACAACGGCCTCGTGTCCGCATTCCGCGCCGGGGTGCCGGGCTACACGCCGTTGCCGCCGCCGCCGCCGCCGATGTCCCGCTTCAGCAACTACGAGTAACGCCGGCATGTCTGCACCGGTCAGCACGATTTCAATGGAGTTTCAGTGGCAATGAAGAAAACCCTTCGTTTCGCGGCAGTCGTGTCCAGCCTCGCCGCGTCCGCCGCGCTGCTCGCCGCCGCGCCGGCCGCGGCGCAGGCACTCGGTTCGCAAGGTGCGCAGCTCGCCGACGAAGTCGTCGCCGTGGTCAACAACGACGTGATCACGGGCCGCGAACTCGACCAGCGCGTCGGCCTGATCGCGCGCCGGCTGCAGCAGCAGAACGCGCCGGTGCCGCCGGCCGACCAGTTGCGCGCGCAGGTGCTGAACCAGATGGTGCTCGAACGTATCCAGGTGCAGAAGGCCAAGGACGACGGGATCCGCATCGACGACGCGACCGTGCAGGCCACGCTGCAGCGTCTCGCGCAGGCGAACGGGATGACGCTCGACCAGTACCGCGCGCGCCTCGAGGCGCAGGGCGTGCCCTGGAGCGTCTTCACGGGCGACGCACGCACCGAGCTGATGCTGTCGAAGCTGCGCGAGCGCGAGGTCGACGGCAAGATCACGGTGTCGGACGCCGAGGTCGCGAACTACATCGCGAGCCAGCGCGGGCCGAACGCATCGCAGCAGCAGGACCTGCGCTTCCAGCACATCTTCATCAAGGCGCCCACCAACGCGCCGCAGGCCGACATCGAAGCCGCGCAGAAGAAGGCCGAAGCGCTGCTGCAGCAGGCGAAGTCGGGCGCCGATTTCGAGCGCCTCGCGAAGAACAACTCCGAAGCGAACGACGCGAAGAAGGGCGGCGATCTCGGCTTCAAGTCGCCGAGCGCGCTGCCGCCGGACGTCGTCGACGCCGCGTCGAAGCTGCGTCCGGGCCAGGTCAACCCGACGCTGATCCGCGTGCCGGACGGCTTCGAGATCGTGCGCCTCGTCGATCGCCGCCCGAGCCAGGGCGCGAGCGCCGCGGCGCCGAAGATCGTCCAGACGCACGTGCGCCACATCCTGCTGCGCGTCGGCGAAGGCAAGTCGGAAGGCCAGGCGCGCCAGCAACTGATCGACATCCGCAACCAGATCGAGGCCGGCGGCGATTTCGCGAAGTTCGCGCGCACCTACTCGCAGGACGGCTCGGCGTCGCAGGGCGGCGATCTCGGCTGGATCAGCCCGGGCGAGACCGTGCCGGAATTCGAGCGCGCGATGAACAACCTGCAGGACGGGCAGATCAGCCAGCCGATTCGTACCGAATACGGCTATCACCTGATCCAGGTGCTGAACCGCCGCGACGCGGAAGGATCGGTGCAGCAGCAGATGGACATCGCCCGTCAGGCGATCGGCCAGCGCAAGGCCGAACAGGCCTATGCCGACTGGCTGCGCGAGCTGCGCGATTCGTCGTACGTGCAGTACAAGATTGGCGGCGTCGGCCCGGCGAACTGAGCGAGCATCGGATGACCACGCGCGCGCTGCAGATCGCGATCACGACCGGCGAACCCGCGGGGGTCGGCCCGGAACTGACCGTGCAGGCGCTGCGTGATGCGGCGCAGCGCTGGCCCGACGCGCATTTCACCGTGCTCGGCGATGCCGCGCTGCTCGACGCGCGAGCGGCGGCGGTCGGCGCCGACGCGGTCACGCTGGCCGGCGGCGCGCAGGTGTCGGTCGCGCATCACGCGCTGGCGGCGCCCGCGCAAGCGGGCAAGCTGGACGCGGCGAACGGCCGGTACGTGCTCGGCTTGCTCGACGCCGCGATCGACGGCGCGCTGGCGGGCCGGTACGACGCGATCGTCACCGCGCCGCTGCAGAAGAGCACGATCAACGATGCGGGCGTGCCGTTCACCGGTCACACCGAATACCTGGCCGAACGCACGCATACGCCGCGCGTCGTAATGATGCTGGCCGGCACCGGCCATCGGCCGCTGCGCGTCGCGCTCGCAACCACGCATCTGCCGCTGAAGGACGTATCGGCCGCGCTGACGATCGACGGGCTCGTCGAGACGCTCGCGATCATCGACCGCGACCTGCGGCGCGATTTCGGTCTCGCCGCGCCGCGCATCCTCGTGACGGGCCTGAACCCGCACGCGGGCGAGAACGGTTATCTCGGCCGCGAGGAGATCGACGTGATCTCGCCGGCACTGGCTCGCGCGAACGCGCAGCACATCGACGCGCGCGGCCCGTATCCGGCCGACACGCTGTTCCAGCCGCGCCATCTGGCCGATGCCGATTGCGTGCTCGCGATGTTCCATGACCAGGGTCTGCCCGTGCTGAAGTACGCGACGTTCGGCGAGGGCATCAACGTGACGCTCGGGCTGCCGATCATCCGCACGTCGGTCGATCACGGCACCGCGCTCGATCTGGCCGGCACCGGCCGCGCGGATCCGGGCAGCATGATCGCCGCGCTCGATACGGCCGTCACGATGGCGCGCCACCGCCGCGCAGCCTGACGCTGCCGGTTTATCCCATTCGTCGCATTTTTCGTTTAGTCAGTCGATGTCGAACAGCAGACAGCACCAAGGCCATTTCGCGCGCAAGCGCTTCGGGCAGAACTTCCTCGTCGATCACGGCGTGATCGACTCGATCGTCGCGACGATCGGCCCCGCGCGCGGCCAGCGGATGGTCGAGATCGGCCCCGGGCTCGGTGCGCTGACCGGCCCGCTGATCGAGCGCCTCGCGACGCCCGAGTCGCCGCTGCACGCGGTCGAGCTCGACCGCGACCTGATCGGGCGCCTGCAGCAACGCTTCGGCGCGCTGCTGGAGCTGCACGCGGGCGACGCGCTCGCGTTCGACTTCCGCTCGCTCGCGGCGCCCGGCGACAAGCCGTCGCTGCGGATCGTCGGCAACCTGCCGTACAACATCTCCAGCCCGCTGCTGTTTCACCTGATGACGTTCGCCGATGCGGTCATCGACCAGCATTTCATGCTGCAGAACGAGGTCGTCGAGCGGATGGTCGCGGAGCCGGGCACGAAGGCGTTCTCGCGGCTGTCGGTGATGCTGCAGTACCGCTACGTGATGGAAAAGATGCTCGACGTGCCGCCGGAATCGTTCCAGCCGCCGCCGAAAGTCGATTCGGCGATCGTCCGGATGATTCCGTACGAGCCGCACGAACTGCCGGACGTCGACCCGGTGCTGCTCGGTGAAATCGTCACCGCCGCATTCTCGCAGCGCCGCAAGATGCTGCGCAACACGCTCGGCGACTACCGCGAGACGATCGATTTCGATGCGCTCGGCTTCGATCTCGCGCGCCGTGCGGAGGACGTGAGCGTGGCCGAATACGTCGGCGCGGCGCAGGCGCTGGCGGCGCTGCGCAAGGCCGGATGACGTGCGTGGCGCGAGCCGCCCACCCGCTGTATCGAAGAGAGCTGCCCGACTGGCAGCTTTTTTATTGCCCGCGTGTCTTTGCGCCGGTCGTCACATCCGCCGGCGCGGCGGCGCGTTGACGAGCGCGATGCCGGTCAGCACGAGCGCGGCCGCGGACATGAAGCGCCAGCCGACCGATTCGCCGAGCAGCAGCACGCCGAACGCGACGCCGAACAGCGGCGACAGGAACGTGAACACGGACAGCCGGGACGCGCTGTAGCGCGTCAGCAGCCAGAACCACGACAGGTAGCTGACGAACGCGACGATCACCGACTGGTACGCGAGGCTCGCGAGCGCGACCGGCGTGATCCGCGCGAACGACATCTGGCCGAACAGCGCGGCGAGCGCGACCAGCACGACCGCCGATACCGCGAGCTGGTAGAACAGCGTCTTGCTCGCGCTGGCCCGCGCGAGCGCGGTCGAGCGCACGACGACCGTCGTCGCGGCCCACATCGCGCCGCCGAGGATCCCGAGCGCGTCGCCGGCGAGCCCTGCCAGCACCGATGCGCCGGGCGCGCGCGGCTTCAGGAAGCCGTCCGCGAACGCGAGCGCGATACCGGCGAATGCGAGGCCGACGCCGGCCCATTGCGTGCGCTGCAGCCGCTCGCCCGGTGCGAACAGGTGCAGGCCGAGCGCGGTGAAGCACGGCGCCGTGTACAGGAAGATCGCCATGTGCGACGCGCTCGTCAGCGTCAGCCCGAAGAACACGCAGATGAATTCGCCGGCGAACAGCGCACCGGCCGCGATGCCTGCGCCGAGCGTGCCGTCCGCCTGAAACAGCGGCGTGCCGCGCGTGCGGGCCCAGCCCCACAGCAGCACCGCGGCGATCACCGAGCGCAGCCCGGCCTGGAACATCGGCGCGATCGCGGCGTTCGTGCTCTTGATCGCGACCTGCTGGAAGCCCCAGATCGCGCACAGCAGCAGCATCAGGCCGACGGCGCGCGTATCGAGTGCGCGGCGCACGGGGGCGGCGGCAAGTGCGGTCATCGGCGCGCCTCGCTGGTCGGACCTTGCGGCACGGAGGTCAGGCGGGCGGCGCGTCCGGCGCGCTCGAATCGACGGTTTCGCACGGCAGTGGGGCGGCAAGAAAAAGTGGGTGGTCGCGGTCGGGCGGCGGCGCGCATGCCCGCTTTTGGTGCGAAGTGGCAGGATGTTACCCGATCGACGCGGGGTCGGGCGAGCCGGATCTTGCCGCTTTCAGTCGTTGCGCGCTTGCTCGCGCCGAGGCAACCGATACGCGGCATCGGCCGCGTGCTTGTTGGGCCCGTTCCGGGCTCGGCGCGCCGGGCTAGGCGCCCCCGGCTAGGCGCTCCCGGCTAGGCGCCCCCGGCGAATTTCACCCGACTCCGGTAGAATTTCCAACTCTGGAAAGTCCCCACAGGAGTACAACACATGCGTTTGCTGCATACGATGCTGCGAGTCGGCGATCTCGACCGCTCGATCAAGTTCTACACCGAATTGCTCGGCATGAAGCTGCTGCGTCGCGAGGATTATCCGGAAGGCAAGTTCACGCTCGCGTTCGTCGGCTACGAAGACGAAAGCACGGGCACCGTGATCGAGCTGACCCACAACTGGGAGACGCCGTCCTACGATCTCGGCAACGGCTTCGGCCATCTGGCGGTGGCGGTCGACGATGCGTACGCGGCCTGCGAGAAGATCAAGGCGCAAGGCGGCAAGGTCACGCGCGAGGCGGGCCCGATGAAGCACGGCACGACCGTGATCGCGTTCGTCGAGGATCCGGACGGCTACAAGATCGAGTTCATCCAGAAGAAGTAAGCGCCGGATGAACCGGGCTGCGGCGTACGACGTGCGCCGCAGCAGCAAAGAGGGCGGTGCGGGGGTAATCCGCATCGCCCTTTTTCGTTGGCAGCGCAGCCGCGCGCGTCAAAGCGACGGCAGCAGCTCGGGCGGATGATGCTTGAGCGTGTGCCGCGCTTCGCGGAACTCGGGGAAAATCGATTCGACGGTCTGCCAGAAGGCCGGGCTGTGGTTCATCTCGCGCAGGTGCGACAGCTCGTGCGCGACGACGTAGTCGATGATCGACATCGGGAAATGGATCAGCCGCCAGTTCAGGCGAATCTTGCCGTCGCTCGAGCAGCTGCCCCAGCGCGTCGCGGCCGACGACAGCGCATACATCGAATACGTGACGCCGAGCTTTTCCGCATACACGACGAGGCGTTCGCCGAAGATGCGTTTCGCTTCGCCCTGCAGCCAGCCCTGCACGCGATCCTTGATCTGCTGCATGTCGGCCTGCACGGGCAGCGGCAGCGACAGCCGCAGCGCGTCGGCGTCGAAGGCGACGGCGCCCGCGCCGAGCGCGATCGTCACCGTCTTGCCGAGATACGGCAGTTGCGCGCCGTCGCGCCAGTCGATCTGCGGCAGCGCGCGCTGCTCGGTGCGCGTCTTCCACTCGGCGAGCTTCGCGAAGATCCAGCGTTGCTTTTCGGCGATCGCCGCTTCGATGTCGGCGAGCGTGACCCAGCGCGGCGCGGTGATCGACAGCCCGCTGCCGTCGATCGTGAAGCCGATCGTGCGGCGCGCGGAGCGCTTCAGCCGGTATTCGAGCACGCGGCTGTCGAGCGCGAACGTGCGCACGCGCGAGCGATCGGGCGCCGGACCCGGATCGAGTGGAGCAGCGGGGGCGGCTTCGGGCGGTGCGGGCGGAGCGGCCGGCGCCGACGGCGCGGCGGCCGGCCCGTCGAAGAGCGGCAGATCCATCTGGCGATGATCGAGGGCCACGACGGCAGGCCGTGGCCGCGGACGCTGTTTCATCAGTTCGCTTCTTTTTGTCGTACGCAACGGCTGCAATCCGGGGCGTCAGGCGCGCGCGGCATCGCGTGTGCCGGCGTTGCCCGCCTGACGATACGCATCGGGATCGATGCGGCGCATTTCCGCTTCGATCCATGCTTCGACCTGCGAGTTCAATGCATCGGGCGTCAGCCCTTCGCTCGGGATCGGCTTGCCGATCGACACCGTGACGACGCCCGGGAATTTCGTGAACGAGTTGCGCGGCCACACACGACCTGCATTGTGCGCGATCGGCACGACCGGCGTGCCGGTTTCGATCGCGAAGCGCGCGCCGCCCGTCTTGTACTTGCCCTGCTTGCCGACCGGCGTGCGCGTGCCTTCGGGGAACATGATCATCCATGCGCCTTCCGACAGGCGCTTCTTGCCCTGGCGGATCACCGAATTGAACGCGTTCTTGCCTTCCTTGCGGTTGATGTTGACCATGTGCAGCAGCCCGAGCGCCCAGCCGAAGAACGGCACGTATAGCAGCTCGCGCTTGAACACGTAGCACAGCGGCTTCGGCATCAGCGCCGGAAACGCGAGCGTTTCCCACGCGGACTGGTGCTTCGACAGCAGCACGGCCGGGCCGTCGGGCAGGTTCTCGAACCCTTCGATTCGGTAGCGGATGCCGTTCAGCCAGCGCACGACCCACAGCGTCGACTTGCACCAGCCGGCCGCCATCCAGTAGCGCGCGTCGGGGCGCATGAACGGGAACGCGATGAAGCACGCGGTGGCGTACGGCACCGTGTACAGGATGAAGTAGATCAGCAGCAGCAGGGAGCGGACGAAGCGCATCGGCGTGAGTCTGGCGTTGGGGAGGATGCGCGCGGCAGCCGCATCACTCGTGTTCGTGTGAAAGAAAATCGAGCGCAAACGCGCGCAGGTCGTCGTGGACCTTCGTGTCGGGCGGCAGATTGCCCGCGGCGAGCGTCTTCTTGCCCTTGCCGGTCAGCACGAGGTGCGGCTGGAAGCCGACCTCGACGCCGGCCTGCAGGTCGCGCAGCGAATCGCCGACGACCGGCGTGTGACCGGGATCGATCTCGAAGCGCTCGGCGATCATCTGCATCATGCCGGGTTTCGGCTTGCGGCAGTCGCAGTGATCCTCCGCCGTGTGCGGGCAGAAGAACACCGCGTCGATGCGCGCGCCGACCGCGGCCGCCGCGCGATGCATTTTCAGGTGCATCTCGTTGAGCGCGGCCATGTCGAACAGCCCGCGACCGATGCCGGACTGGTTGGTCGCGACCACCACGCGGTAGCCCGCGTGGTTGAGCCGGGCGATCGCCTCGAAGCTGCCGGGCAGCGCGATCCATTCGTCGGGCGTCTTGATGAACGCATCCGAATCGACGTTGATCACGCCGTCCCGGTCGAGGACGACGAGCTTTCGGTTGGGGCTGGTCGGCATCGTGCGGCCCTTACGCGGCGAGCTTCGAGATGTCGGCGACGCAGTTCATCTGCTGGTGCAGCGCGGACAGCAGCGCGAGACGGTTCGCGCGCAGCGCCGGATCTTCCGCGTTGACCATCACGTCGTTGAAGAACGTGTCGACCGGCGCGCGCAGCGCGGCGAGCGCCGACAGCGCGCCCGTGTACGCACGCGCCTCGAGCTGCGACTGCACGTGCGGCGTGACGGCTGCGAGCTGTTCGTGCAGCGCCTTCTCGGCCGCCTCGACGAGCAGCGTCGGCTGCACCGCGCCGTTCGCGCCGCCTTCCGACTTCTTCAGGATGTTCGAGATCCGCTTGTTCGCGGCCGCGAGCGCTTCGGCTTCGGCGAGGCGCGTGAATTCGCGCACCGCGTCCAGGCGCGCGACGAGATCGTCGATGCGCGTCGGGTTCAGGCTCAGCACCGCGTCGATTTCGCCGGCCGAATAGCCGCGCTCGCGCAGCAGGCCGCGCAGGCGATCCATGAAGAACGCGAAGATCGCGTCGGTCGATTCGGCGACGCCCGGCACGCCGTCGAAGCGTGCGTGGGCCGTGCGCAGCAGCGACACGAGATCGAGCGGCAACTGCTTCTCGAGCAGCAGGCGCAGCACGCCGAGCGCGTGGCGGCGCAGCGCGAACGGATCCTTCTCGCCGGTCGGCGCGAGGCCGATGCCCCAGATGCCGACGATCGTTTCGAGCTTGTCGGCGAGCGCGACGGCGGTCGACACCGGCGTGGTCGGCAGTGCGTCGCCGGAGAAGCGCGGCTGGTAGTGCTCGGCGCACGCGAGCGCGACGTCGTCGGCTTCGCCGTCGTGACGCGCGTAGTACGTGCCCATCGTGCCCTGCAGTTCCGGGAATTCGCCGACCATGTCGGTCAGCAGGTCGGCCTTCGCGAGACGCGCGGCGCGCTTCGCGTGCGCGGTGTCGGCGCCGATCGCCGGGGCGATCTCGCCGGCCAGCGCCTCGAGGCGCTCGACGCGCGCGAGCGCCGAACCGAGCTTGTTGTGATAGACGACGTTCGCGAGTTGCGGCACGCGCTCGGCGAGCGGCTTCTTCTTGTCCTGCTCGAAGAAGAACTTCGCATCGGCGAGGCGCGGGCGCACGACGCGCTCGTTGCCTTCGACGATCTCGCCCGGCGTCTTCGTCTCGATGTTCGACACGATCAGGAAGCGCGAGCGCAGCTTGCCGGCGACGTCGGTCAGCGCGAAATACTTCTGGTTCGTCTGCATCGTGAGGATCAGGCATTCCTGCGGCACCTGCAGGAATTCGTCCTCGAAGCGGCACGGGTAGACGACCGGCCATTCGACCAGCGACGTGACTTCGTCGAGCAGCGCTTCGGGCATCACGACCGTGTCGCCGTTCGCATGTTCGTTCAGTTGCGTGCGGATCGTTTCGCGGCGATCGGCGAAGTGCGCGATCACGCGGCCCTTGTCGCGCAGCGTGTCGGCATAGGCGCGGGCATGCTGGATCGCGACGAGTCCGTCGGACAGGAAGCGGTGGCCGAGCGTCGTATCGCCGGCATCGACGCCGAACGCGGTGACGGGCACGACGCGGTCGTCGTGGAGCACCGTCAGGCGATGCACCGGGCGCACGAACTTCACGTCCGAGCCGTCCGGGCGCTGGTACGTCATGAATTTCGGGATCGGCAGCTTCGCGAGCGCTTCGTCGAGCGCGGCCTGCAGGCCGTCGGCGAGCGTGGCGCCGGCCGCCGAGTAGTTGATGAAGAACGCTTCGGCCTTGCCGTCCTGCGCGCGTTCGAGATCGGCGATCGACGCGTTCGGGTGGCCGAGCGCCGCGAGCTTCTTCGCGAGCGGGGCCGTCGGCTTGCCTTCGGCGTCGAGCGCGACCGACACCGGCAGGACTTTTTCGCGGACCTGCTTGTCGGGCGCGACGGCGCGCACGTTCTGCACGACGACCGCGAGGCGGCGCGGCGTGGCGTAGCGCTCGAACACGAGTTCGCCTTCGACGAGGTCGCGCGCGGCGAGGCGTTGGGCGATACCTTCGGCGAACGCGTCGCCGAGGCGCGCGAGGGCCTTCGGCGGCAGCTCTTCGGTCAGCAGTTCGACGAGCAGGGGGGCGGGATGATTGTGCGTCATGTCTGGAATAAATCTCGTCTCGTCAGTCCTGATCGATCTTGCGTTCGACCTTGAGCGGCGGCGCCCATGCCGGTTGCGCGGCGTCCTGGGCGTCGGTGGTGAGGCCCGGCACGCCCGGCGGGTTGCCGAGCATCGGGAAGCCGAGCTTCTCGCGCGAGTCGTAGTAAGCCTGCGCGACGAGACGCGACAGCGCGCGGATGCGGCCGATGTACGCTGCCCGCTCGGTGACCGAGATCGCGCCGCGCGCGTCGAGCAGGTTGAACGTGTGGCCGGCCTTCAGCGCGAGCTCGTACGCGGGCAGCGCGAGCTGCGCGTCGATCATCTTCTTCGCTTCCGCTTCGTAGCTGTTGAAGAACGTGAACAGCAGGTCGACGTTCGCGTGCTCGAAGTTGTAGGTCGACTGCTCGACCTCGTTCTGGTGGTACACGTCGCCATACGACAGGCGGCGCAGCTCGGGGCCGTTCGGGCCTTGCTCTTCCCACTCGGTCCACACGAGGTCGTACACGTTCTCGACCTTCTGCAGGTACATCGCGAGGCGCTCGAGGCCGTACGTGATCTCGCCGAGCACCGGCTTGCATTCGAGGCCGCCGACTTCCTGGAAATACGTGAACTGCGTGACTTCCATCCCGTTCAGCCACACTTCCCAACCGAGGCCCCACGCGCCGAGCGTCGGGTTTTCCCAGTCGTCCTCGACGAAGCGCACGTCGTTCTGCTTCAGGTCGAAGCCGAGCGCCTCGAGCGAGCCGAGGTACAGGTCGAGGATGTTTTCCGGCGCCGGCTTGAGCACGACCTGGTACTGGTAGTAGTGCTGCAGGCGGTTCGGGTTTTCGCCGTAGCGGCCGTCCTTCGGGCGGCGCGACGGCTGCACGTACGCGGCGCGCCACGGCTCGGGGCCGACCGCGCGCAGGAACGTGTGGACGTGCGACGTGCCCGCGCCGACTTCCATGTCGATGGGCTGGAGCAGGGCGCAACCCTGCTTGTCCCAGTAGGACTGCAGCGTCAGGATGATTTGCTGAAACGTAAGCATGAAGAGCCTTCGTGGCGCTGGCGCTCCGTTGCGGGCGGCGCTCCGGGCGGGCCCGGAGGGTCGGCTCGCGCGGCGGCGCGGCTTGTTAGTGTGCTGAAACGCGTAATTTTACCGGATCGGCGACCGGATGCGGCCGGAAGGCGGATGCCGGCACCGCCGGCCTGCTTCCCGCGGCCCGCGCGCGCATGGCCCACGGGCGCCGCGGGGCCGCGTGCGACCTGCCGCGACGTGCGTGCCGTACCGCTTCGCGCGGGCGTTAAGATGCGTGTATTGCGGCGCGCGCCATGCGTGCCGCGTCACCGCTTGCCGATGCCGACTGCATGGACGAACCGAACGACATTCTGATTCCGCTGCTTCCGCCGTTTCTCGCCCTGCTCGGGCAGGCCGCCGACGCGCAGGCGCGCGGCGAGCGCGCCGCGCACGATCTGTGGCTGGCCGCCGCCGCCCATCTGCATGCGGTCGATGCCGACGCGCTGGCGCGGCTCACGACGGCGCTCGTCGCGCGGCAGCGCACGGCCGACGCGATTGCGCTCGCCGAATGCGCGGTGCGCGCGCAGCCGGGCGCAAGCACGTATTTCAACCACGGCTATGCGCTGCAGGTGGCCGGCCGTCACGCGGATGCGGTCGCGCCGTACCGCGCGGCGCTTGCGATCGATGCCGGCTGGCCGTCGCTGCGCAACAACCTCGCGATCGCGCTGCGATTGTCGGGCGGTGAACGCGCGGAGGAGATCGCGCTGCTCGACGCGGCTGTGAAGCACGATCCGCGGGACGTGCAGGCATGGATCAACCTCGTCGTCGCGCGGATCGCGACGCATGACCTCGACGGCGCGCTCGCGTGCGCCGCGCGGCTCGCCGATCTCGCGCCCGACAATGCGCTCGCGATGAACAACGTCGCGATGGCGATGAAGGAGGCGCAGCGCTGGGACGACGCCGAGCGCCATGCGGCGCGTGCGTGCGAGCTGGCGCCCGACGACGCATCGTTCCGCTTCAATCTCGCGATCATCCAGCTGGTGCGCGGCAACCATGCGGTCGGCTGGCGCGGCCACGAGGCGCGCTGGGACGGCGCGGGCGAGTTGCGCGGTCGCCGGCCGGCGCTGCCGGGCCCGCGCTGGCAGGGCGAACCGCTCGCCGGCAAGACGCTGCTGGTGTGGGGCGAGCAGGGGCTCGGCGACGTGCTGCAGTTCTGCCGTTTCGTCGCGCCGCTCGCCGAGCGCGTGCATCGCGAGGGCGGCCGGCTCGCGTGGAATACGTTTCCGGCGCTCGGCACGCTGATGCAGCGCAGCCTCGGCGTGCACGCGGACGTGTTCGGCGCGGGCGGCGGCGTCGATGCGCTGCCGGCGTTCGATTACGAAGTGCCGCTGATCGGCCTGCCGCTGATGCTCGGCATGGAGGCGTCGACGCTCGCCGCGTCGGTGCCGTACCTGCGGGCCGAGCCGGCCGCATGCGACGCATGGCGCGCGCGGCTCGCGGGCGACGGCCGGCTGAAGGTCGGGCTCGTGTGGACGGGCAGTGCGGGCCACCAGCGCAATCCGTTCCGGCGCGTCGGGCTCGAGCGCTACGCGAGCGCGTTTCGCGGCATCGACGGCGTTACGTTCTATTCGCTGCAGCCGGGTGCGGATGCGGATGTCGCCGCCGCGCGCGCGGCCGGTTTCGCGATCGAAGACTATACGGCCGAATTGACGAGCTTCGACGACACGGCCGCGTTCATCGGCGCGCTGGATCTCGTGATCACCGTGTGCACGTCGGTCGCGCATCTGGCCGGCGCGCTCGGCGCGCGCACGTGGGTGCTGCTCGACGTGAATCCGCACTGGCCGTGGCTGCTCGATCGCCGGGACAGCCCGTGGTATCCGACCGCGACGCTGTACCGCCAGCCGACGTTCGGCGCGTGGGCGCCGGTGATGGACGAAGTGAGCCGCGACTTGCGGGCGCTCGCCGCGCAGCCGGATCCGTCGGATCAATCGGATCAATCGGATCAATCGGATCAATCGGATCAATCGGAGCGGCCGGCCCGGCAGGCCTGAGGAGCCGGCCGGTTCGCGCTCACGGGCCGCCGCGCGCGGCAGCGGCCCGTCGCGTCATTGCGCTGCGTCGTCGCCGGGCTTCCGGCCGTTGCGTCGGCGCAGCCCGGGCCCGAACGTGAAGCCGAACGCGAGCAGCACGAACGACACCGCGAGCACGATGTTGTTGCCGCTCATCACGTACGGCGTGAAGCCGCTCGTGCCTTCGATCCGCACGTCGAGCGAGCCGATCGTGAACGGCTTCAACTGGCCGAGCACGCGCCCGTGCGCGTCGATCGCGGCCGTCATCCCCGTGTTGGTCGAGCGCAGCATCGGCCGGCCCGTTTCGAGCGAGCGCATCCGTGCGATCTGCAGATGCTGGTCGAGCGCGATCGTGTCGCCGAACCACGCGAGGTTCGTCACGTTGACGAGCACGCCGGGCGGCTGCGGGTTGTCGCGGATCGTCGCGGCGATTTCCTCGCCGAACAAGTCCTCGTAGCAGATATCGGCCATCACCGGCTGGTTGTGCACGAGGAACGGCTTCTGCACCGGCGCGCCGCGCGCGAAATCGCCGAGCGGCATCTTCATCAGGTTGACGAACCACCGGAAGCCCCACGGAATGAATTCGCCGAAGGGCACGAGGTGATGCTTGTCGTAGTGATAGATGTCGCGCGAGTTCGGCGTCACGCCGTACAGACTGTTCGTGTAGTCGAAGTAGCGGCCGTCCTCGGTCACCGATGCGCCGACTGCGCCGAACAGCACGGCCGAGCCGGTCGTGTCGCTGAACTTGCGGATCGCGACGGCGAACGGCTCGGGCAGCTCCTGGATCATCACCGCGATCGCGGTCTCGGGCGTGACGATCAGGTCGGCCGGCTTCTCGACGATCATCTGCTGGTACATCTTGATCGCCGCGTCGATGCCTTCCTGCTCGAACTTGATGTCCTGCTTCACGTTGCCTTGCAGCAGCCGCACGGTGAGCGGCGCGTTCGCGGGCACGGTCCATGTGACCTGCGACAGCCCGAGCCCGGCCGCGACGAGCACGACGGCGATGCCGGCCGGCGCGGCGATGCGCACGCGAGCGTCGCCGCCCGATGCGCCGGCTTCGCCGTCACGCACCGGCGACGGGCGCGCGGCGGCGAGCGCCTGCACGACGAGCGCGGCGAACAGCGCGAGCACCCATGCGATCCCGTATACGCCGACCACGGGCGCGAAGCCCGCGAACGGGCCGTCGACCTGCGGGTAGCCGCTGCCGAGCCACGGAAAGCCGGTGAACACGGTGCCGCGCAGCCATTCGCCGAGCGCCCACGCGCTCGCGAACGCGAACGCGCCATGCCAGGTCGGCGAGAACGGCCGCGGGTCGGGCGCGCGGCGATGCCACGCATGGCCCGCGCAGAACGACCACAGCCCGGCCGAGAACGCCGGGTACAGCGACAGGTACAGCGCGAACAGCACGAGCGCGCCGCCCGCGAGCGGCGCGGCCATTTCGCCGTACACGTGCATGCTGATGTAGAGCCACCAGACGCCGCTGATGAAGTTGCCGAAGCCGAACGCGCCGCCGGTGAGCGCGGCGCCGCGCCAGCTCGACGTGCGCGTGAGCTGCGCGAAAAACCAGACGAATACGACGAGCTGCAGCCAGCCGCCGTGCGGCGTGGGCGCGAAGCTGAGCGTATTGGCCGCGCCGGCGAGCAGCGCGGCCGGATAGTGCCAGCGCGGCAGCGCGCGGGCGGGCGCCGGCGCGAGAAGGCCGCCAGCCGGGCGGGACGGAATCGGATCGTCCATGTGAAGCGGAAGAGGGCGAGCGGTTGAAGGAGGGGCGGCTGGCGCGGAACGGTCAGTCTTCGTGCGAGGTTTCGGCGCGACGGCTGGCGAGCGGGTTGCGGCGCACCAGCAGCACGTGAACCTGGCGCGCATCGCCGCGCTGGATTTCGAACACGAGGTTGCCGAGCTGCAGCTTCTCGCCGCGGTGCGGCACGCGTCCGAAATGATGGGTGATCAGGCCGCCGATCGTGTCGACTTCGTCGTCGGGGAAATCGGTGCCGAACGTCTCGTTGAACTGTTCGATCTCGGTGAGCGCGCGCACGCGGTAGCGGCCGTCCGGCCCCGAGATGATGTTGCCGGCTTCCTCGTCGAAGTCGTATTCGTCCTCGATGTCGCCGACGATCTGTTCGAGCACGTCCTCGATCGTGATCAGGCCCGCCACGCCGCCGTATTCGTCGACGACGATCGCCAGGTGGTTGCGGTTCACGCGGAAGTCGTGCAGCAGCACGTTCAGGCGCTTCGATTCCGGAATGAACACGGCCGGGCGCAGCATCCCGCGCACGTCGAATTCTTCCTCGGCGTAGAAGCGCAGCAGATCCTTCGCGAGCAGCACGCCGATCACGTTGTCGCGGTTCTCCTCGTACACTGGGTAGCGCGAGTGCGCCTTTTCGAGGACGAACGGGATGAAATCCTCGGGCTTGTCGGCGATGTTGATCGCGTCCATCTGCGCGCGCGGCACCATGATGTCGCGCGCGCACAGATCGGAGACCTGGAACACGCCTTCGATCATCGACAGCGAATCGGCGTCGATCAGGTTGCGTTCGTGGGCGTCCTGGAGGATTTCCAGCAGCTCGCCGCGGGATTCGGGCTCGGGCGAGATGAAGTCGGTCAGGCGCTCGAGCAGCGAGCGCTTTTCTTGCGGTTTGTCGGTTGGCTTACGACTGGGATACGAATCGTTCATGGTGGTGCGCCCGGGTCATGCCGGGGCGCGCGGTCACGGAGTAGGCAAGGATACACCAAGGGCACGACGCGACCGTGTCACCCGGCCGTACGGCCAGGGTGGGCGGCTCGCGCGGGCCCCGCTCGCGGACGGCCGCGCGGGGCGCGTCGTCGTCGGGTCCATCCTATCGCAGAAAGCGCCGGCGGGGCGCGGCGGCAAAAAAATGGCGGCGGGCAGGGCGGGCGGCCGGACGCGGGAAACGGCCGGCGAGGCGGCATTCCGCCGCAGGCGGGCGCACGCGTCGCACGCGGCTCAGAACCGCATGCCGGCCGAGCAGCCGCCGGCGGCCGCGCCGTTGGTCGCGGCGCCGCCGCAGCCGAGTATCCCGCAGCCGGATAGCACGACGCTCGCGGCGACGAGCAGCGCGGCGATCCTGCAACGCGACCGGCGGGACGGTTTCATCGAAGGGGTCCTCGTTCGGATGCGCGGGCGGCGCGGTGCCGGATCATCGGCATCGCGCCAGCAACCCTTCGAGCGCGCGGTCGGGGATGCCGCTCGCGCGCAGCGCGTCGACCGTGCGGCTCACGTAGTCGAGCGTGGTGCCGTAGCGGCCGGCCGCGCAGCCGAACACTTCCTTCACGACGGCGTCGGTCAGCTTGCCCGTATAGGTCGGTGCGTCGCGACGCATCACGAACGCGAGCGCGTTCACGCGTTCGCCGGTCTCGAGCGAGCACGGCAGCCACGCGGGCCGGTACGAGCCCATCGGCATTTCGCGCTTCCACAACGTCTCGAGATGCGGCTGCGCGGTCGGGCCGGCGAGCCGGAATGCGATGCCCGAGCACGAGCCGCCGCGATCGAGCGCGAGCACGAGGCCCGGCCGTTCGGGGGTGCCGCGATTCACCCGCGACCACAGGTAGAGCCCGCGGTGATAGCCGTGCACCTTGCCGCGCACGGCGGCGACGGTCGGCAGCCCGGGATTCCAGATCAGCGAGCCATAGCCGAACAGCCAGAGATCCTGCCGGCCGTCCCATTCGCGCATCGTGTGCGCGAGCGACGCCGCGAGCTCGTCTTTCGTCAGTAGGCGTCCTTCGCCGATCGACGGCGGGTAGGCGGGCGGCAGCATCGCGGCGTGGCGCATCGGGCGGACGGCTTACTGGTACGGGTTCGGGAAACCCAGTTTCGCGAGGATGTCGACTTCGAGCGCTTCCATTTCGGCCGCGTCCTCGTCGCTCGTCTCGTGGTCGTAGCCCTGCGCGTGCAGCGCGCCGTGCACCAGCAGGTGCGCGTAATGGGCCGCGAGCGGCTTGCCCTGGTCGTGCGCTTCCTTCTCGACCACCGGGCAGCACAGCACGAGGTCGCCGATCACGGTGCCGTCAGGCGCCGGGTCGTACGCGAAGGTCAGCACGTTGGTCGGATAGTCCTTGTGACGGTAGCCGGCGTTCAGCGTACGGCCTTCGTTCTCGCCGACGAAACGCACGGTGAGCTGCGCGCTCGCGAACAGCGCCGGTTCGATCCATTCGGCGATCAGCTTGCGCTTCGGCAGCGTCTTGCGCACGTCGCTCGTGATCTCGTCGCCGTACTGCACGGACAGGTCGAATTCCAGCGCGCGCGGCCCGTCTTCGGGATCGTCTTCGCGCGGTGCGAACTCGGCGCCGACGTGCAGTGTCACGCTGTCGTAGTGCTCGGGCTGCAGCGCGAGCTTCGCGCGCATCGCCGGATCGTTGTGCTGCGCGACGATCGCGACGGCCGCGTCGCCCGAGCTGCCCGACAGGTCGAACATCAGGCTGCGGCCGTCCGGGAAGTCGATCCGCAGCCCTTGCGCGTTGACGGTGCGGGCTTTGCCCTTCGCGTCGAACAGCGAAAGGCGGGGGGATTCGGACGCGGCGGACGATGCGCGACCGGACTTGCGGGAACGGGAGGATTTCATGACGCGTGCGGCGATTGGGACGCGTCGAGGATACACCAAACGGCCGATCGCGCCCGAATTCGGACCGGCCGCGCGCGGGCGAAAAAAAGCCCGGCGCGCCGTCTGGCGGGCCGGGCCGGGAGGTGGGGGGCAGCGCGCGCGCCGCCGCTCAGCCGTCCTGATGCTGCGCGTGGAACTCGTCGTACGCCTCGACGATGCGCGCGACGAGCGGATGGCGCACCACGTCCGCGCTCGTGAAGCGCGTGAGCGCGATGCCGCGCACGCCGCCGAGCACCTGCTGCGCCTCGACGAGGCCGCTCTTATGGCCGCGCGGCAGGTCGACCTGGCTCGTGTCGCCGGTCACGACCGCCTTCGAGCCGAAGCCGATCCGCGTGAGGAACATCTTCATCTGCTCGGGCGTGGTGTTCTGCGCCTCGTCGAGGATGATGAACGCGTGGTTCAGCGTGCGGCCGCGCATGTACGCGAGCGGCGCGATCTCGATCATCTGGCGCTCGAACATCTTCGCCGTCTTGTCGAAGCCGAGCAGGTCGTACAGCGCGTCGTACAGCGGACGCAGGTACGGGTCGACCTTCTGCGCGAGATCGCCGGGCAGGAAGCCGAGCCGCTCGCCGGCCTCGACGGCCGGGCGCGTCAGCACGATCCGCTTGACCTGGTCGCGCTCGAGCGCGTCGACCGCGCACGCGACCGCGAGGTAGGTCTTGCCGGTGCCGGCCGGCCCGATGCCGAACGTCACGTCGTGCTGCAGGATCTGCTTTAGGTATTCGCGCTGGGCGGGCGTGCGGCCGCGCAGGTCGGCGCGCCGCGTGTAGAGCTTCGGCCCCGGCTCTTCCTCCGGCTCGCTGGCGTCGAGCTGCGCGACGGGCTCGTCGAACGGATGGTCGGGGTCGCCGCGAAAGCGCACGTCGACCGTGTCCTGGCGGCCGTTGCCGGCCGTGTGGCGCACTTCGACCAGCGCGAGCTGGATGTCGTCGACCGACAGCGGATCGCGCGCGCGGTTGTAGAAGTTTTCGAGCGCGGCGAGCGCGAGCTTGGCGCCGCGCCCTCGGATCGTGATCCGGTGGCCGCGCCGCGCGAGCGTGACGTCGAGCGCCTGTTCGATCTGCCGCAGGTTTTCGTCGAGCGGGCCGCAGAGGTTGGCGAGGCGCGCGTTGTCGTCGCGCGGGGCGGTGAATTCCAGTGCTTGGACGGTCTTCAAAGTAGCGTCGGGCTCCTGTCGGGCGTCGGTCGGTCAGTGGGTGGCCGCGCTCGCGTCGTCGCTGACGAGCAGGAGCTCGCCGCGCAGCGAATGCGGGTACGCATGGTTGATCTTCACGTCGATCATCTGGCCGATCAGGCGCGGGTGCGACGCGAGCGGCGCCGGGAAATTCACCACACGGTTGTTCTCGGTGCGGCCCGCGAGCTCGTTCGGGTCCTTGCGCGACGGGCCCTCCACGAGGATCCGCTCGACCTTCCCGACCATCGACTGGCTGATGCGCGCGACGTTCTCCTCGATCGTCGCCTGCAGATGTTGCAGGCGTTTGAGTTTCACCTCGCGCGGCGTGTCGTCGGCGAGATTCGCGGCCGGCGTGCCGGGGCGCGGGCTGTAGATGAACGAGAAGCTGGTGTCGTAGCTCATCTCGTGCACGAGCGCCATCATCTTGTCGAAATCCTCCTCGGTCTCGCCGGGGAAGCCGACGATCATGTCGGTCGACAGCGACAGGTCGGGGCGGATCGCGCGCAGCTTGCGGATCACCGACTTGTATTCGAGCACCGTGTAGCCGCGCTTCATCGCCATCAGGATGCGGTCGGAACCGTGCTGGACCGGCAGGTGCAGGTGGCTCACGAGCTTCGGCACCTTCGCGTACGTGTCGATCAGGCGCTGCGTGAATTCCTTCGGGTGCGACGTCGTGTAGCGGATCCGCTCGATGCCGGGGATGTCGGCGACGTATTCGATCAGCGTCGCGAAATCGGCGATGTCGGTCGAACCGGCCGTCAGCGTGCCGCGGTAGGCGTTCACGTTCTGGCCGAGCAGCGTGACTTCGCGCACGCCCTGGTCGGCGAGGCCGGCCACTTCGGTCAGCACGTCGTCGAGCGGGCGCGACACTTCATCGCCGCGCGTGTACGGCACCACGCAGTAGCTGCAGTACTTCGAGCAGCCTTCCATGATCGACACGAACGCGCTCGGCCCCTCGACGCGCGCGGGCGGCAGGTGGTCGAACTTCTCGATTTCGGGGAACGTGATGTCGACCTGCGCGCGGCCGCTCGCGCGGCGCGCGTCGATCATCTGCGGCAGGCGATGCAGGGTTTGCGGGCCGAACACGAGGTCGACGTACGGCGCGCGCGACACGATCGACGCGCCTTCCTGGCTCGCGACGCAGCCGCCGACGCCGATCAGCAGGCCCGGCTTCGCTTCCTTCAGCTCGCGCACGCGGCCGAGATCGGAGAACACCTTTTCCTGCGCCTTCTCGCGCACCGAGCACGTGTTGAACAGGATGATGTCGGCGTCTTCCGGCGTGTCGGTCTTTTCGAGGCCTTCGGCCGCATTGAGCACGTCCACCATCTTGTCCGAGTCGTACTCGTTCATCTGGCAGCCGAAGGTCTTTACGTAAACTTTCTTGGTCATGGGGATTCGCCGTTCGCAGTGGTTGACCTGGGGGCGTCGTCAAGGGTGAATCGGGACGGCCGTGCGCGGCACGCGAATCGCGCGCATCGGGCAGGCAAGGCCGTCGGGAAAGCCTTCCATTATAGCTTTTCACGTCACGCGGACGGGCGGCCGGTTGCGGGCGTGCGACGCCGGGTTTCGCGTTCCGACCCTGAAGTGGTGGGGCCGGCCGTCAGCGGCACGCGTTCAGCAGGTCGTCGAGCGCCGCTTCCTCGCGCGCGAAGCGCTCGGCGAGGAAATCGAGCAGCGCGCGCACGCGCGGCGCCATGTAGCGCTTGCTGTGATAGATCACGTGCAGCGGCGCGTCCTGGTGCCGCCAGTCGGGCAGCAGCACGCGCAGCCGGCCCGCGCGGACGTCGTCGGCGATGTCCCACAGCGACTTCAGCGCAATGCCGTGGCCGCGCAGCGTCCATTCGCGCGTGAGGCCGCCGTCGTTGGTCTCGAACGCGGTCGCCACCGGCACCGTGTGGATCTGCACTTCGTCGCCGCGCGTGAAATGCCAGGTGTTCATCGGGCCGGACGCGATCGTGATCACGTTGCAAGGAAAGCGGGCCAGGTCGTGCGGATCGGCCGGCACGCCATGGCGTTCGACGAACGACGGCGCCGCGCACAGCACGCGCCGGTTGGTCGCAAGCCGGCGGGCGATCAGCGCGCCGTCGGGCGGCGCGGCGAAGCGGATCGCGAGGTCGATCTCGTCCTGCCACAGGTTCGACGACGAATCGGACGCCGTCAGCGAGAACGTGACGCCCGGATGCAGCGTCGTGAATTCGTGGAGCCAGTCGAGCAACTGGTGACGGCCGAAATCGGACGTCGACGACAGCCGCACCTTGCCGCTCACGACGTTGCGGCCTTCCTGCAGCATCGCATCCGCGTCGTCGAGCGCCTGCAGCGCTTGCCGGCAGCAGTTCAGGTACAGCCTGCCTTCGTCGGTGAGCCGCAGTTGGCGCGTCGAGCGCTCGAACAGCCGCGTCGCGATCTTCGCCTCGAGCTTCGCGAGCCGCGCGCTCGCGGCGGCCGGCGTCAGGTTCAGCTTGCGCCCGGCGGCGGACAGGCTGCCCAGCTCCGCCGCCTCGACGAACAGCCGGATATCGCCCAGTCGGTCCATGCGATTTTCCAGAAATATTTGAAAATGGTTCAAATGCCACGCCAATTATCAAATATAGGCGTCTTCGGGACAATGCGCGCACATCCCGCTTTCTTGTGCGGTGCGGCACCCGACCACGCGCCGCAGCCGCCGCCTTCCGGAGAACGTCATGCCCATTCCGCTCCTGGCGCTCGCGATCAGCGCCTTCGCCATCGGCACCACCGATTCATCATCATGGGCCTCTTGCCCGAAGTCGCGCACGACCTCGCCGTGTCGCTGCCGTCGGCCGGCCTGCTCGTCACCGGCTACGCGCTCGGCGTCGCGGCCGGCGCGCCGCTGCTCGCGGTGCTGACGAGCCGCATGCCGCGCAAGGCCGCGCTGCAACTGCTGATGGCGATCTTCATCGTCGGCAACGTGCTGTGCGCGACCGCGTCCGGCTACGCGATGCTGATGGTCGCGCGCGTCGTCACGTCGTTCGCGCACGGCTCGTTCTTCGGGATCGGCGCGGTGGTCGCCGCGTCGCTCGTGCCGGCCGACAAGCGCGCGAGCGCGATCGCGCTGATGTTCACCGGGCTCACGCTGTCGAACGTGCTGGGCGTGCCGTTCGGCACGTTCGTCGGCCAGGTGCTCGGCTGGCGCGCATCGTTCTGGATCGTCGCCGCGCTCGGCGTGCTCGCGCTCGGCGGCGTGGCCGCGCTGGTGCCGAACCGCCGCGACGGCGGGCCGGTCGGCCTCGGCCACGAAGTGCGCGTGCTGAAGGAGCCGCAGGTGTGGCTCGCGCTGCTGATGACCGTGCTCGGCTTCGGCGGCGTGTTCGTCGTGTTCACCTACATCGCACCGATTCTCGAGACCGTGTCGGGCTACTCGCCGCGCGCGGTCGCGCTGATCCTCGTGCTGTTCGGCGCGGGACTGACGATCGGCAACACGATCGGCGGCAAGCTGGCCGACCGCGCGCTGATGCCGTCGCTGATCGCGATCCTCGTCGCGCTGATGGCCGTGATGGCCGTGTTCGCGAAGACGAGCCACCTGCCGGTCGCGGCTGCGGTTACGGTATTCGTCTGGGGGATCGCCGCGTTCGCGACGGTGCCGCCGCTGCAGGCGCGCGTGGTCGAGAAGGCCGCGAGCGCGCCGCATCTCGCGTCGACGCTGAACATCGGCGCGTTCAACGTCGGCAACGCGGGCGGCGCTTGGCTCGGCGGCCTCGCGCTGGAACACGGCTTCGCGCTCGATGCGCTGCCGTGGGTCGCGGTCGCGGTGACGTTCGCGGCGCTGGTCGTCACGTGGCTCGCGATGCGGCTCGATGCGCGCGGCCCGGCACGCGGCGCGGCGCCGGCGGCGCGGTGAGCGCCGTCACGGCCCGCTGCGCGGCGACGCCATGGCGGCGGGAAAAGGTTCGCGAGAAACACATTCCTCCGCGATGCTGATAACGGTGTGAAGATAACTTCGTTTGCCCGTACCAGGCCGGGTGATAGCGTCTCGATACGCGCCAACGACCGGCGCAACCCGATTCCGGCTTACCCCCTACGCAGGGCCGCGCAGCGGCCCGAAGGCCATGCTATGTCTTCATCCCTGGCGCTCGTGCGCGACGTGTCTTCCTTCGAGTCCGGTAATGCCGCCGACGGGCGCGGCTCCGCGTCGTTCGACGTGCTCGAGCAGGTCGTCGGCGTGAATCTCGCGCGCTTGCGCGCCGAGCGGCAACTGTCGCTCGATGCGCTCGCCCGGCTGTCCGGCGTGTCGCGCGCGATGCTCGCGCAGATCGAATCCGCGCGCAGCGTGCCGTCGATCAAGGTGCTCTGCAAGATCGCCGCGGCGTTGAAGGTGTCGGTCGCCGCGTTCCTGCGGCGCCATGCGGTGAACGGTTTCGAGCATCTGGCGGCCGAGCGCGCGTCGCGCGTCGTCAGCTCGAACGGCCGTTTTTCGGCACGTGCGTTGTATCCGGAGGGCGAGCCGGCCGCGGCCGAATTCCACGAGCTGCGGATCGCGCCGCTGCATACCGAGCCGGGCGCGCGCCGCGCGCCCGGCACGACGGTCAACCTCGTCGTCAGCGAAGGCACGCTCGAAGTGAGCGTGCACGACCGCCGCCAGTTGCTCGCGACCGGCGACGCGATCGTGTTCGACGCCGACCAGCCGTACAGCCTGCGCAACCCGGGCGACAGCGAAGCGCGTGCGTTCCGCGTGACGGTGAGCCCCGAGGTGCCGCCGCGCTGGCTCGTGCCCGACGCGGCGCACGCGGCCGTCAACTGATCGCGCAGGCCGAGCGGCGCGGCGGTGCGCCCCGATCGTCGCGGGATCGCGAGCGGGCGCTCCGGCCGTTCCGACGATGCCGTTAGACGGGGTCGTCAGTAAGGTTTTACCGGTCATTCGCTGCGCGTCGCGTGCGGCTGTTGTATGCTTGGCTCGCCGGTGACGGGGCGTTCCCGCCCGGCAATCAGTGCGTCTTCAGGGCGGGGCGAAATTCCCCACCGGCGGTAGGCTGGCGTAAGCCGGCGAGCCCGCGAGCGCCCGCGCATCCGCGCGGGGTCAGCAGATCTGGTCGAATGCCAGAGCCGACGGTCACAGTCCGGATGAGAGAAGATGTGCAGATAGTCATGTCCGTCAGGGCCGCTTCGCGCTGCATGCGAAGCGGGTTGTCGTTCTGTCTGTTTGCAATGCCCTGAAACGTTTTTCGCCCAAATCGTCTTTGCGAGGAGCGTTTCACATGTCCTTGATGTCCGTTTCGTCGGCGCCTGCCGACGCCTTTGCCGATCTCCCTCTGCTGGATTCCGAACCGGTGCCGCCGCGCATCGCCGCCGCGCTCGACGCGATGCGCGCAGGCCGCGCGGTCGTGCTGCAGGACGACCACGACCGCGAGAACGAAGCCGACCTGATCGTCGCCGCCGAGCGCATCACGCCCGAGACGATGGCGCTGCTGATTCGCGAGTGCAGCGGCATCGTGTGCCTGTGCCTGACCGACGACACGGTGCGGGCGCTCGAACTGCCGCCGATGGTGCAGACCAACGAAAGCCGCAACGGCACCGCGTTCACCGTGTCGATCGAGGCGCGCGAAGGCGTGCATACCGGCGTGTCGGCGGCCGATCGCGTGACGACGATTCGCGCGGCGATCGCCGACGGCGCGAAGCCGCACGACATCGTGCGCCCCGGCCACGTATTTCCGTTGCGTGCGCAACCGGGCGGCGTGCTCGCGCGCCGCGGTCACACCGAGGGCACGGTCGACCTGTCGATTCTCGCGGGCCTGAAGCCGGCCGGCGTGCTGTGCGAGCTGATGAATCCGGACGGCACGATGACGCGCGGCGACGATGTCGAGCGCTTCGCGCAACGGCACGGGCTGCCGATGCTGACGATCGCGGAACTCGTCGAGTTCCGCGAGGCGCTGGCCGCGGCGCGCGAACGCTGCTGCGAGCCGGCTTGAGCGAAGGAAAGGCGCGCGTTCGCGCGTCCGTAGCGCGGCCGGATCGACCGATCCGGCCCGAATGACGATCAGGACTGCACGTCGCCGAATTCGCCGCGCATGCCGGCTTCGACGAGCGCCGGCAGTTCTTCCATCCTGCGCATGATCCGCGTGATGCCCATCGCGCGCAGCGCGTCCGCGTAGTTGTCGGGGATGTGGCTCGCGCCGACGAACGCGATCGTCTTCATCCCGGCCGCGCGCGCGGCATTCAACCCCGAGATGCTGTCCTCGACGACGACGCAGCGCGCCGGCGCGACACCGAGCGTGTGCGCCGCGTGCAGGTAGACGTCGGGGTAGGGCTTCGGCCGCGCGACCTGTTCGGCGCTGAACACGCGCTCGCCGAAGATCTCGGTGAGCGATGCGCGCTTGAGCGAGCTGCGCACGCGCACGAGCCGGCTGTTCGACACGACGGCGGCCGGCAGCGTGACCTTCAGCAGCGCATCGCGCACGCCGCTGATCGGCGCGAGCGATTGCGCGAGCGCGACCTCGATGTTGTGCTCGATGGTCTCGATGAAGTTGGCGGGCATTTCGATCCCGAAGCGGGATTCGATGCCGGTGAGGAAACGCGACGTCTGCTGGCCGAATGCCGACTTCGCGGCGGCTTCGAAATCGAGGTTCGGGAACGTGGCGGACAGCGTGTCGAGCAGCACGCGGTCGGCGATGACTTCGCTGTCGACGAGCACGCCGTCGCAGTCGCAGATGAGGTGATCGAGCATGGTGATGAAAACGCGGGATATCGGCGACGCCGATCGATTCGCCATCATACGTGCTTTCACGCGCGGACCGTGCGGCGCGGCGGTCAATGTGCCCGATGCGGCCGCGTACGCGTGCCGGTAGCGTTCGAGGAGGAACGGTTCGGGCGTGTCCGTCGCGATGCCGCCCGAGTGGCGAATGGAGTCGGCCTCGCGCCCGGGTCGCGGCTCATGACGACCGAGGGAAAAAAGAGGGGAGCGACGCGCGCGGCAGCGAACGCCGCACGCGTCGTTCAGACCGCGATCAGGCCATCGCGTGCAGGCGCAGATACAGGCCGGCCGCCGCGGCGCCGCCGAGCAGCGGGCCGATCACCGGCACCCACGCATAGCGCCAGTCGCTGTCGCGCTTGCCCGGAATCGGCAGCAGCGCATGCATGATGCGCGGCGACAGGTCGCGCGCGGGGCTCATCGCATAGCCGGTCGGGCCGCCGAGCGAGATGCCGATGCCGAGCACCAGCAGGCCGACGGGCAGCGCGTCGAGCGCGCCGAGGCCGACCTGCGGCGATGCGAGATACAGCACGCCGAGGATCAGCACGAACGTGCAGATCGCTTCGGTCAGCACGTTGTGCGTGGTGCTGCGGATCGCGGGCGCCGTGCAGAACACCGCGAGCTTCAGGTCCGCATCGGCTTCCTTCGCGAAGTGCTGGCGATACGCGAGCCACACGAGCAGCGCGCCCGCCATCCCGCCGAGCATCTGCGCGAGCACGTAGCCGCCGACTTTCGACCACGCGAACTTGCCCGCGAGCGCGAGGCTGATCGTGACGATCGGGTTCAGGTGCGCGCCGCTGAACGACGCGGTCACGTAGACCGCGACGAATACCGCCATCGCCCAGCCCATCACGATCACGATCAGGTCCGCGCCTTTGCCCTTGGTCTTTGCAAGCAGCACGTTTGCAACCGCGCCGTTGCCGAGCAGCACGAGGATCGCGGTGCCGATGAATTCTGCAATATAAGGTGACATGGTTGTCTCTCGAAGTCACGGCGGACTCGCGCGCTGCGCGGTCCGCCGGTGTTGTTGTATGTCGTTTGGTGTTGTTCGGATTACTGCGTGTCGTCGGCCCATGCCTTCGCGGCACGTACCGCACGTTGCCAGCCGGCCATGCGCTGCTCGACCTGCTCCTTCGGCATCGACGGCGCGAAGCGGCGATCGAGCTGCCACTGGCTGCGCACTTCGTCGAGGTTCTTCCAGTAGCCGATCGCGAGGCCCGCGAGATAGGCCGCGCCGAGCGCGGTCGTCTCGGTGATCTGCGGACGCACCGCGTCGACGCCGAGCAGGTCGGCCTGGAACTGCATCAGCAGGTCGTTCGCGCTCGCGCCGCCGTCCACTCGCAGCTCGCCGATGCTGATGCCCGAGTCGGCCTCCATCGCGGCCAGCACGTCGAGCGACTGGTACGCGATCGCATCGAGCGCCGCGCGCGCGAGGTGCGCGGCCGTCGTGCCGCGCGTGACGCCGAACACCGAGCCGCGGGCCCGCGCGTTCCAGTGCGGCGCGCCGAGGCCGGCGAACGCGGGTACGAGATACACGCCGTCGGTATGAGGCACGCTCGCGGCCAGCGCCTCGATCTCGGCGGCCGTCTTGATGAGGCCGACGCCGTCGCGCAGCCACTGCACGACCGCGCCCGCGATGAAGATGCTGCCTTCGAGCGCGTACTGCACGTCGTCGCCGATCTGCCACGCGATCGTCGTGACGAGGTTGTTCTTCGACTCGATCGGTTTGTCGCCGGTGTTCATCATCAGGAAGCAGCCGGTGCCGTAGGTGTTCTTCACCATGCCCGACGTCGTGCACATCTGGCCGAACAGCGCCGCGTGCTGGTCGCCGGCGATGCCCGCGAGCGGGATCTTCGACGCGAACACGGTGGTCTTCGTGTGGCCGTAGATCTCCGACGACGCCTTGACTTCCGGCAGCATGCTGCGCGGGATGTCGAGCAGTTCGAGCAGCTCGCTGTCCCACTCGCGCGTATGGATGTTGAACAGCATCGTGCGCGACGCGTTCGTCACGTCGGTCACGTGCAGCTCGTGCTTCGTGAAGTTCCACACGAGCCAGCTGTCGACGGTGCCGAACGCGAGCTTGCCCTGCCTGGCCTTCTCGCGCGCACCCGGCACGTTGTCGAGGATCCAGCGGATCTTCGTCGCGGAGAAGTACGAGTCGATCGGCAGGCCGGTCTTCGCGCGCACCTTCGCTTCGAGTCCCTGCTTCTTCAGCGAATCGCAGAAGTCGGCCGTGCGGCGATCCTGCCAGACGATCGCGTTGTAGACGGGCTGGCCCGTCTCGCGATCCCAGACGATCGTCGTCTCGCGCTGGTTCGTGATGCCGATCGCCGCGATCGACGTGCCGTTCAGGCCCGTGCGCGTGACGGCTTCCGCGGCGACGCCGGCTTGCGTCGACCAGATTTCCTGCGGGTCGTGCTCGACCCAGCCGGGTTGCGGGTAGATCTGTTCGAATTCCTTCTGGGCGATCGATACGATATTGCCCTGGCGATCGAACAGCATCGCGCGGGAACTCGTGGTGCCCTGGTCAAGCGCGAGGATGTACTGGTCCTGCATGTCTCTCATCTCCATCCGTGGATAGGCTTAGTTGTGATGCGCGCCGCATGTGGGCGGCGCGTCGGTGAATCAACGTCGGTCAGGCAACTGCAACTGCAATGTGCATTCGAGTCACGCGTGCGGCGCATGCGCGGCGGCGAACCACGCGTCGACCGCGGCGGTCACGGCGTCGAGCGTGCCGGGCGCGACGTGCAGGCCCAGCTTCGAGCGGCGCCACAGCACGTCCTGCGCGCAGGTCGCCCATTCGGCGTCGCGCAGGTAGCGCAGTTCGGCGTCGTGGATGCCCGGCGCGATTTCGGCGCCGAGGTCGGCGAGCGAGCTCGCGCCGTCGACCACGCGCTCCGCACGCGTGCCGTACGCGCGCGCATAGCGGCGTGCGAGCGCGGCGGGCAGCCACGGATGGCGTTTCGCGAACGCGCTGGCGAACGCGTCGAATTTCGCGTCGGCGATATCGCCGCCGGGCAGCGCGACGCCCGCCGTCCAGGTTTTCGCGTCGCGGCCGAGCGCGCGGCACAGCATGTCGCCGGCTTCTTCCGCGAGCTTGCGGAACGTCGTGATCTTGCCGCCGAACACCGACAGCAGCGGCGCGCCCGCGCCGTCGTCGAGTTCGAGGCGATAGTCGCGCGTGACGGCCGACGCGTTCGCCGCGTTCTCGTCTTCCAGCAGCGGGCGCACGCCCGAATAGGTCCAGTGCACGTCGGCCGGCGAGATCTTGCGCTTGAAGTAGCGGTTGATCGAATCGCACAGATACTGCGTTTCGTCGCGATCGATCGCGACCTTCGCGGGATCGTTCGTGTATTCGACGTCGGTCGTGCCGATCAGCGTGAAGTCGTGCTCGTACGGAATCGCGAAGATGATCCGCTTGTCCGGGTTCTGGAAGATGTACGCGTGATCGTGATCGAACAGGCGGCGCGTAATGATGTGACTGCCCTTCACGAGCCGCACGCTGTGATGCGCGCCGCGGCCGAGCGCGCCGTGCAGCACGTCGCCGACCCACGGGCCGGCCGCGTTCGCGATCGCGCGCGCCTGCACGACGCGGATCGAGCCGTCGGCCTGCTGGAGCCGCGCTTCCCATTCGTCGCCGCGGCGTTCGGCGGAAACGAGCTTCGTGCGGGTGAGGATCTCGGCGCCGCGCTCCTTCGCATCCATCGCGTTCAGCACGACGAGGCGGGCATCGTCCACCCAGCCGTCGGAATACACGAAGCCGCGCTTGATCGAGTCGATCAGCGGCGCGCCGGCCGCATGGCGGCGCATGTCGATGCCGCGCGAGCCGGGCAGCAGTTCGCGTTTCGCGAGGTGATCGTAGAGGAACAGGCCGATGCGGATCAGCCAGGCCGGGCGCAGGTTCGGCATGTGCGGCATCACGAAGCGCAGCGGCCACATGATGTGCGGCGCCGCGCGCAGCAGCGTCTCGCGTTCCTGCAGCGCCTTGCGCACCAGTCCGAACTCGTTGTACTCGAGATAACGCAGGCCGCCGTGAATCAGCTTCGTGCTGGACGACGACGTGTGCGACGCGAGGTCGTCCTGCTCGCAGAGCATGACCGACAGGCCGCGGCCGGCCGCATCGCGCGCGATGCCCGCGCCGTTGATGCCGCCGCCGACGACGAGCAGATCGTAGCGATTCGGTTGGGTCACCTGCTGTCCTTATCGTCTGTTGAAATAGGGCGAACATGAAATGTTCGAATTCGAAATTTAACGAACGAAATCGAAAAAGTAAAGTTCGATAAAGCGGGGCAGTAGCGTGCGACACGATCCCGGACGATACTGGCGAAATCGACCGTTTCGCGAGGTGAATCATGCGTATTGGGATGTGGGCCGGCGCGTGTGCCGTCCTTCTGGCGGGGTGCAGCGCGGGTACGCCGCCGCTCGCCGGCAACTGGCGGGCGCCGTCATTCGTCGATCTGCAGACGTCGTGCGGCGGCGCCGCACGCGACTGGGGCGCGGACGCGCAGCCGGTCTATTCGACGCTGTACGACGCGTACGTCGCGAAACGGTATCGCGGGCTGACCGAAGCGAACTATTGTGCGTTCGTAAACGAACTTTCGACCCACTACGTGGCGCCGGACGCGGCGGCACGCGCGGGCTGGATCGCGTATTTCAACGGGGCGCGCGCGCAGGCCATCAGTTGGCGGGCGGCGGTCGATCCGACGCTGCGCGGCGGTTGAAGCCGGCGGCGAACGGGCAGGCGGGAGGCGGGGAACGACCGCGCGGCCGGGAGGCCGGCCGCGCGATCAGGTCAAGGTCGGGAACAGCGGGGCTTACGAATAGCGGTACTTGACGGATCGCAGCGTGGCGTCGCCGGTCTCGGTCACGCAGTATCTGCGCCCCGAGCCGAGCCCTTCCAGGCGGACGAGCTGTTGTTCGAGCAGGATGTCCAGTTCATCCCGATCCATGTCGCGCTGATCAGGCGCGTCCTTCACAAGCAAGAGCGTGGCGAATTCATGCGGACTCAGCATCGTTCTCTCCATGGCAATCGGACTGCCCGCGCGGCCGGCGCATACGCCGACGCGCGATACCCCACGGGGTATGGCTTGGGGGGAAAGCTGTATTCGCCGGCCTTGAAATTCGCACCGCCCTGGCACAGGCGGATCGGCGAACGGGCCGGGGAACTGGAGTCTAGTCGAGCGCGCACGCAACGACAAATCGTGCCCCGTTAATTTTCCGTTTGACAGAAGCGCCCTCCCCAAGCGGTTCGCGCGGGGCGCCAACTTCTTGATTTCACTTGAAGTTTCAGGTGCGGTGCAGCATCGCAACCGTCATTCCGCGACGTACACCTGGGTGCCGGCCGCGGCCACCGTATCGGCCATCTCGGGCGGCAGCGGCTTGTCGGTGAAGAGCGCGTGCACCTGGCTCAGATGCCCCTGGCGCACGAGCGCCGGGCGGCCGACCTTCGAATGATCGGTGACGAGATAGACCGTGCGCGCATGCTGCATGATCGCCTCGGCGACGCGCACCTCGCGCGTGTCGAAATCGCGCAGCGTGCCGTCGGCCTCGATCGCCGACGTGCCGATGATCGCGTAGTCGACCTTGAACTGCCGGATGAAGTCGATCGCGAGCTCGCCGACGATGCCCTTGTCCCACGGCCGCACGATGCCGCCCGTGATCAGCACCTCGCAGTCGGGGTAGCCGCTCATCATCGACGCGACGTTCAGGTTGTTCGTGATCACGTGCAGCCCGTGATGGCGGTTCAGCGCGCGCGCGACTTCCTCGGTCGTCGTGCCGAGGTTGATGAACAGCGACGCCTGGTCGGGGATGTGCGACGCCGCGAGCGCCGCGATGCGCCGCTTCTCGTCGTGGAACATCCGCTGGCGCGCGGTGTACGACACGTTCTCCGAGCTGGTCGGCAGGCTTGCGCCGCCGTGGTAGCGGCGCAGCAGGTTCAGGTCCGCCAGCCAGTTCACGTCGCGGCGGATCGTCTGCGGCGTGACCGCGAAGTGCGCGGCGAGATCGTCGACGGTCACGAAGCCGTCGCGCTGCACCCATTCGAGCAATTCCTGCTGGCGCGCGTTGAGGGTGAGGCGGGGATCTCGGGTCATGGCTCGATGGTCGTGTCGTGAGACGGAGCGGGTATTGTAAGGGCGGTAACGGCGTTCGGCCGGCCTGCCGGGCGTCGGCGCCCATGATTCATGCGGAAATGGCATGGATTCATGTGACAAATGAATTTGCGCGATCGCGCTTATCGCGCTGGAATGGCGGACTGCCCGTTCGCGCGGGCACGTTCATCCAGCTTTCGCGAGGTGTATCGATGAGTGGCTTCAACTGGCACAACCCGTATCCGTCTACCCGCATTCCGGTGTTCGCGCGCAACGTCGTGTCGACGTCGCACCCGCTTGCCGCGCAGGCCGGGCTGCGGATGCTGTGGAAGGGCGGCAACGCGGTCGACGCGGCGCTGGCCGCGGCCGCCGCGATCACGGTGGTGGAACCCGTGTCGTGCGGGCTCGGCGGCGATGCGTTCGCGCTCGTGTGGGATGGCGAGCGACTGTCGGGGCTCAACGCATCGGGCGTTGCGCCGGCCGCATGGAACGTCGACTACTTCCGCAAGCGCCACGGCGAGGACGCCCGTGGCATCGCGAACAAGCCGACGCGCGGCTGGGACACCGTCACCGTGCCGGGCGTGATCGCGGGCTGGGAAGCACTGCACGCGAAGTTCGGTTCGCTGCCGTTCGCGGACCTGCTCGAGCCGGCGATCGAGATCGCGGAGCGCGGCTATTCGGTGCCGCCGATCGTCGCGCACAAGTGGGCGGCGGCCATTCCCGAACTGCAGGGCTTGCCCGGTTTCGCGGACACCTTCATGCCGCGCGGCCGCGCACCGCTCGTCGGCGAACGCGTGTGCCTGCCCGGTCATGCGCAGACGCTGCGCACGCTCGCGAAGGACGGCGCCCGGGCCTTCTACGAAGGCGCGCTCGCCGAGCGCATCGCCGCGTTCGCGCGCGAAGGCGGCGGCGCGCTGACCGAAGCCGACCTGCGCGCGTACCGGCCGGAATGGGTCGAGCCGATCGGCAAGCGCTTCGGCCGTCACACGATTCACGAGATCCCGCCGAACGGGCAGGGCATCGCCGCGCTGATCGCGCTCGGCATCGCCGAGCATGCGGGCCTGACCGAATGGCCGGTCGACTCGGTCGATTCGCAGCATCTGCAGATCGAGGCGATGAAGCTCGCGTTCGCCGACGTCTATCGCTACGTCGCCGACCCGCGCGCGATGGACGTCACGCCCGAACAGATGCTCGACGATGCGTACCTCGCCGAACGCGCGAAGCTGATCGATCGTGCGCGCGCGACGCACTTCGCCGCCGGCCGGCCGCATTCGGGCGGCACGATCTACCTGTCGGCGGCCGACGAGCGCGGGATGATGGTGAGCTTCATCCAGTCGAACTACATGGGCTTCGGTTCGGGGCTCGTCGTGCCCGGCGCCGGCATTGCGCTGCAGAACCGCGGGTACGGCTTCTCGATGGACCCGGCTTCGCCGAACGTCGTCGCGGGCGGCAAGCGGCCTTTCCACACGATCATCCCGGCGTTCGTCACCGAGGAAGCCAACGGCCGCACCGAGGCCGTGATGAGCTTCGGCGTGATGGGCGGCGACATGCAGCCGCAGGGCCATCTGCAGACCATCGTGCGGATGCTCGGCTATGGCCAGCAGCCGCAGGCCGCGTGCTGCGCGCCGCGCTGGAAGGTCAACCGCGACTTCACGCTCGACGTCGAGGCGACGATGAACCGCGCGACGGTCGACGCGCTGGCCGCCCGCGGCCATACGATCCAGTCGATCGACGATCCTTACATGGATTTCGGGTCCGGACAGTTCGTGTGGCGCCTCGATCCCGACGATCCGGAGCGCGGCTACGTGGCCGCGAGCGACAGCCGGCGCGACGGGCTGGCGGCCGGTTTCTGACGGATCGCTTCCAGCGTCCTTTGCAGTTTCCCGGCATCCCGGGCGGCCCGCCGGCCGCCCGTTTTCGTTTGGCGCGGCGCATCCGATCGAACGCGCGCAAGCGGTTTGAAGGACTCATCTAACGAACGGCAACAGACGCCGTGGAACTGCGCCTGTCGGGTATGGTCAGTGCTCTGGAGCACGAACCTCAAAGTCCGGCTAAGATGCCAGGATGGTTCGGCCGGACCGACTCACTATAAACGCAAGTAAAACGCCGCCTGCGGATCGGCTGGCGCCTGTGCCCCAGGCACGGCCCGGCCTCCGCGCGACGACTGGGAGCGCACTACCATGGACACCAAAACGACGCATGTGATGCCGTGGCGTATCGAGGACATCGACCTGAACCGGATCGATCGTCAGCGTGCCGCCGCGAACGAGGATCTGCTGCTGCTGCTGTGCGCGTCGTCGTTCATCGAGAGCGGCTCGGATCTCTATACGAGCAATCTGAGCGAATTCTTCAATGACGATCCGGAAGTCTCCGCATGGCTCAACAGTGCATGGGAGCCCGAAGAATTGCAGCACGGCCGCGCGCTGAAGGCGTATATCGCGCACGTGTGGCCCGAGTTCGACTGGGATACGGCCTTCGCGAATTTCTTCGCCGAGTATTCGAAGACCTGCTCGGTCGAGGCGTTCGAAAAAACCCGCGCGCTCGAAATGGTCGCACGCTGCGTCGTCGAGACGGGCACGGCCACGCTCTATCGCGCGATCAACGAATGCTCGGACGAGCCGGTGCTGAAGGAAATCACCGACAACATCCGCACCGACGAAGTGCGTCACTACAAGCACTTCTTCAAGTTCTTCAAGAAGTACAACCAGGTCGAAGGCAACGGCCGGCTCGCGGTGCTTGGTGCGCTCGCGCGCCGCGTGATGGAAATCAAGAACGAGGATTCCGAGATCGCGCTGCGCCACGTGTTCGCGATCCGCTATCCGGACCGCGTCGGCGACAGCCAGTACAACCGCGAGCGCGCGGCGCGCATCAATTCGCTCGTTCGTCGCAACCTGTCGGCCGACATGTGCGTGAAGATGCTGCTCAAGCCGCTCGACCTGCCCGCGAAGATCCAGCCGGGCGTTCACTATCCGCTCACGAAGATCACGCGGCACGTTTTCCTGCGCTGATCGCTGCGGCCCGGCCCGGCGCGCGTATGCTGGCGCCTCCTCATCCGATCCGCAGCCGGACCACGCCATCATGACCGATACCCATCGCCACGCGCTCGAACAATGGACGTTCGACGCGTGGCCGCCCGCCGTCGTGTCGCTGTTCGACGGCACCGCGCTCGAGCGTCATGCCGACGTCGCCGCGTCGCTGATCGTCGCGACCGACGACGGCCAGTTGCGCACGACGCTGCTCGGCGTCGGCGAGATCTACGCACACGATGCGCGCACGCTGCTGATCGCGCTCTGGCCGCAGTCGCGAGCGGCACGCGCGATCGCGCGACGGCGCGCGGCCGCGTTGACGCTCGTCGCGGACGGCGCGTTCTTTCAGGCGCAACTGGAGATGGCGCCGCTCGAAGGAGACTTCGGCGGGCTGGCCGGATTCGCTGCGACGATCGCGCACGGCGATGCGCAGCGGGTCGGCTATGCGCGTCTCGCGACAGGCGTCACGTTCACGCTGGAAGGGGAGCGCGCCGCGGTGCTCGCACGCTGGCAACGCCAGATCGAGCACCTGCGGCGCGCGGCCGCGCGGCTTCAGTGACCGCGCTGGCCGCTGCGCGACGAACGGTTGCGGTTCGGATGCGCGGCGTTGCCGCTTGCCGGGCGGGCGCCGTTGCCGCCGCCTGCCGGACGTCCGCCGCTGTTGCTGCCAGCGCCGGCGCCGCCTTGCGTGCGCGGCTTCGCGGCCTTCTGCTGGGCAGCCTTCGGTTGCGCGTTGCCGTCGCGTTTCGCGGCCGGCTGGCCTGAGCCGCCGGCACGCGGCTGGCGATTGCCGCCACCACCGCCACCGCCGCGCGGCTGCTGCTGCCCGCGGCGCTGCTGGATCGGCTCCGGCTTCGCATTCGGATCGGGTTCGAAGCCCGCGATCACTTCCTGCGGGATCTCGCGCTTGATCAGCCGCTCGATGTCGCGCAGCAGTTGCTTCTCGTCGACGCACACGAGCGACACGGCTTCGCCGGTCGCGCCCGCGCGGCCCGTGCGGCCGATCCGGTGCACGTAATCCTCGGGCACGTTCGGCAGGTCGAAGTTGACGACGTGCGGCAACTGGTCGATGTCGATCCCGCGCGCGGCGATATCGGTCGCGACGAGCACCTGCAGCGTGCTGTTCTTGAACTCGGCCAGCGCGCGCGTACGCGCCGACTGGCTCTTGTTGCCGTGGATCGCCATCGCGCTGATGCCGTCCTTCGTCAACTGTTCGGCGAGCCGGTTCGCGCCGTGCTTGGTGCGCGTGAACACCAGCACCTGGAACCAGTTGTGTTCGCGGATCAGGTGCGTGAGCAGCTCGCGCTTGCGGTCGCGGTCGACCGGGTGGATCTTCTGCGCGACGCTTTCGGCGGTCGTGTTGCGGCGGGCGACCTCGATCAGCGCGGGCGAGTCGAGCAGGCTGTCGGCGAGCGCCTTGATTTCATCGGAGAAGGTGGCCGAGAACAGCAGGTTCTGGCGCTGCGGCGGCAGCTTCGCGAGCACGCGCTTGATGTCGTGGATGAAGCCCATGTCGAGCATCCGGTCGGCTTCGTCGAGCACGAGGATGTCGAGATCCGACAGGTCGATGGTCTTCTGCTGCATGTGGTCGAGCAGGCGCCCCGGCGTCGCGACGACGATGTCGACGCCGCGCTTGAGCGCGTCGATCTGCGGATTGATGCTGACGCCGCCGAACATGACGGTCGAGCGCAGCTTCAGGTACTTGCTGTACGCGCGCACGCTTTCCTCGACCTGGGCGGCGAGTTCGCGCGTCGGCGTGAGGATCAGTGCGCGCACCGCGCGCTTCGCGCCACGGTGCTCGGCGTAGAACGTGTGCAGGCGTTGCAGGATCGGCAGCGTGAAGCCGGCGGTCTTGCCGGTGCCGGTTTGCGCGCCGGCGAGCAGGTCGCCGCCGCCGAGGACGGCCGGGATCGCCTGCTGCTGGATCGGGGTCGGCGACGTGTAGCCGAGCTCGTTGACCGCCTTGACCAGCGGTTCGGCCAAGCCGAGAGATTCGAAAGACATAGATACCACTCTTGAGTTTTATGATCGGCGACACAGCGCGCGGCCCGCGCGGCAAACCTGCATCGCTAAACAGCCAAAAAGCAAAAGGGCGCGGCCGCGGTTTCCCGCAGCCGCGCCCCGTTTGTGTGAGCCGCTTCTTAGTCGAGCGGCGCGGAACGCAGGTCGCTCACCTGTTGCGGCGAGATCGGCGTACCGTTGTTACCCCAAGACATCCGGATATACGTGACGACCGCCGCGACTTCCTGGTTCGACAGCGACTGCGCGAACGGCGGCATCCCGTACGGACGCGGATTCTTGAACGTGCTCGGCGGGTAGCCGCCATTCAGCACCATGCGGATCGGGTTGACCGCCGATTCCATCATGATCGAGTGGTTGCCCGCGAGCGGCGGATAGGCCGGCGGCTTGCCGGCGCCGGTTTCGGCGTGGCAGGTCGCGCAGTTGTCCGCGTAGATCTTCTTGCCCTGGTCGAACAGCGCGTTGCCGAACTGCTTCGACGGCTCGTACTGCATGTTCTTCGGCGCTTCAGCCTTCTGCGGGATCGACTTCAGGTACGTCGACATCGCGCGCGTATCTTCGTCGGTCATGTACTGCAGGCTGTTGTGGACCACGTCCGCCATCGGGCCGAACACCGCGCCCTTCTGCGACACGCCGGCCTGCAGCAGGTCGGACAGCTCCTGCACGTGCCAGTCGCCGAGGCCGAGTTCCTTGTCGTTCGTCAGCGACGGCGCATACCAGTTCTGCAGCGGGATCAGGCCGCCGGCGAACGCCGACGAACTCACCGGGCCGCCCATCATGTTGATCGACGTGTGGCACATCGAGCAATGGCCGAGGCCTTCGACGAGATACGCGCCGCGGTTCCATTCGACCGACTTCGTCGGATCCGGCTTGTACTCGCCTTCCTTGAAGAACAGCGTGCGCCAGCCGATCAGCAGGTTGCGGTTGTTGAACGGGAACTTCAGTTCGTGCGGACGGCTCGGCACCGACACCGGCGGCACCGAACGCAGGTACGCGTAGATCGCGTCCGAATCGGCGCGCGTGACCTTCGTGTAGCTCGCGAACGGGAAGCCCGGGTACAGCAGGCTGCCGTCCTTCGAGCGACCCGTGTGCATCGCGCGGTAGAAGTCGTCCGACGTCCACTTGCCGATACCGTTCTGGTCGTCCGGCGTGATGTTCGGCGTGTACATCGTGCCGAACGGCGTCGCCATCGGCAGGCCGCCCGCGAACGACTTGCCGCCGCGCACGGTGTGGCACGCGATACAGTCGCCGACGCGCGCGAGGTATTCGCCCTTCTTGATCAGCGCGGCCTGGTCGGCCGGCGTGGCCGCGACGGCGGCGGCGCCGTGCAGCGTGTCGTTGCCCGGCCACAGGACCGGCACGAGGGCGGCAGCCGCGACGATCGCGACGGCCGAGAGTGCAAACAGGGACTTGCGTTTCATTGTGTCTGTCTCCCTTGCCTTATTGCGGTTCGCTGCCGCAGGCGAGCGGAGTCTTCATCGAACGCGCCGGGGCCGGCACGGGGTTGGCGGGCGCCGGTTGCGCGGCGAGCCATGCGGTCACGGCCGTCACGTCTTCATCCGACAGCTTCGACGCGATCTCGTGCATGCAATCCGGTGCCTTCGCGTGACGGTTGCCCGAGCGCCATGCGCCGAGCTGCGCGCTCAGGTAATCGGCGTGCAGGCCGACGAGGCCCGGGATCGCCGGCTGCATGCCGGTCAGCCCTGCGCCGTGGCAGGCCACGCAGGCAGGCAGCTTGCGGGACGGGTCGCCCTGCGTGACGAGCTGCTTGCCGCGCGCGAGCGTCGCGGCCGGCAGCGTCGGCTTCGCCGGCGTCGGGTACGGCGGACGTTCGGCCGAGAAGTGCTCGGCGATTTCCTTCAGGTAATCGTCGTTCAGGTACGTCAGCAGATAGTTCATCGGCGGGTACTTGCGCCGGCCGTCGCGGAAGTTGACGAGCTGGTTGTACAGGTACTCGGCGGGCTTGCCGGCCAGACGCGGGAAGTAGTCGTTGTCCGTGCCCTGGCCGTGGACGCCGTGGCATGCGGTACAGCCGCGCACACGCTCGGCCATCGTATCGGGTGCCTTGAGCGGCGCCTGCTGGGCGTGCGCTTGCTCCGTGGGCTTGGTCTGCGCTTGGGCAGCGCTCATAAGGCCCGCGCCGCCGATCATCAGAACGGCGAGCAGCGGACGGAAGAGGCGTCTTGAAGACACACGAGACTCCATGTTTATTCGTCGGGGACCTTGTCCGGGCTACGATCGGCTCGGCGCATGGACGGCAGGACAGCCGGGCTGCTGCGACGCGGCATTCTATCATCGATGGGTAATGACGGCTATTTGGCAAAAGGACATCGGTTCCTGTCCGTTTGCGACTTGCGACAATTTGACGCGCATTGCGCCGGGCTCATGTGAACCGGCGTGCGTTTTCCCCATCGAAGACCGTACACTCGCGGGTCGCGCGGCGCCGCCTCCGCCGCAGGTCCAGTCATTTCTCCCGTTTCCGGATTCATCGATGACGTTTTCTACCGTGCCGTTGCCTGCCTCCCGCTGCCCGTTCCCTTGCCGCCGCACTGCCGGCCTGCCGCTTGCGGGAGGGGCCGCGCGATGAAGTTCGACAGCTTGTGGATCGGTCAGGTCGCGCTCGCGGCGCTGATGGATGCGGCGTTCGCGATGGCGGTCGGCTCGGCGCTGCTCAAGGCGTGGCTCGGCAAGGACGGCGCGCGGCCGCTCGTCGCGCCGTCGCACCCCGCATGGCTGCGCGCGCAACATTCGCTGGTCGCGGCGGCGCTGGCGCTGGTGCTCGCCGATCTCGGCTGGCTCGTCTACGAGGCCGCGGCGATGAGCGGCGCGGGGCTCGGCGGCGCGTTCGCCGCGATTCCCGTGATGCTGATGCAAACGCACACGGGCTTCGCCTGGAGCGTCGCGTTCGCCGGCGCGGTGCTGCTCGCGATCGTCGCGCTCGCGAAGCCGGACGGCCCGCTCGCGCATGCGGTGCTGTGGCTCGCGGTGATCGTGGTCGCGGCCGGCAAGGCGTCGCTCGGCCATGCGGCCGACAGCGGCGCGTTGTCCGCGGCGGTCGGCGTGCAGACGCTGCACCTGCTGGCCACCGCCGTGTGGGGCGGCCTCGTGCTCGCGGGCGGGCTCGCGGTGTTGCCGGCGCTGGGTACGTCGGTCGCGCGCGGCGCGCTGATCCGCATCGGCCAGCACCTGTCGCGCACGTCGATCGTCGCGGTCGTCTTCGTGCTCGGCACCGGCGTGCTCAACGCGATTCGCGGGCTCGGCGGCTCGCTCGCGCCGCTCGACGGCAGCACGTGGGGGCGCGTGTTGCTGCTGAAGCTGCTGCTCGTCGCGCTCGCGCTCGTGCTCGGCGGGCTCAACCGCTTCTCGGCGCTGCCGCGCCTGCGCCGCACCGCGTCGACCGAGGACGCGTACACGTTCCGCAACATCCTGCATCTCGAAGGGATGACGATGATCGGCGTGTTCGTCGCGGCGGCCGTGCTGTCGTTCAGCGTGCCGGGGTTCGCCGCGCTCGGCTGACGGCCGAACGGCGGGGCGCCGGGCCGGCGCCGGCGCGCGCCGCCGGCATGGCGCGGATGCAAAAACGGCCGCCTTGTCGGGGCGGCCGTGTCGAACGCGTCGCGCGGCGCACGTGCCGCGCAACGCATCCTTCCATCTCACGCGTTCATCACCACTCGGCGACGCTGCCGTCCGCGTGGCGCCATACCGGGTTGCGCCAGCGATGGCCGGTCTTCGCCATCTCGCGCACCTTCTCCTCGTTCACGTCGATACCGAGCCCCGGCCCTTGCGGGATCGCGACGAAGCCGTCCTCGTAGCGGAACACCTCGGGGTTGCGCAGATAGTCGAGCAGGTCGTTGCCCTGGTTGTAATGGATGCCGAGGCTCTGTTCCTGGATGAACGCGTTGTAGCTGAGCGCGTCGAGCTGCAGGCACGCGGCGAGCGCGATCGGCCCGAGCGGGCAATGCAGCGCGAGCGCGACGTCGTAGCTTTCCGCGAGCGTCGCGATCTTGCGGCACTCGGTGATGCCGCCCGCGTGCGACGCGTCCGGCTGGATGATGTCGACGTAGCCGCCCGCGAGGATGTGCTTGAAATCCCAGCGCGAGTAGAGCCGCTCGCCGAGCGCGATCGGCGTGTTGGTCTGGTTGACGATGTCGCGCAGCGCCTCGGCGTTCTCCGACAGCACCGGCTCCTCGATGAACATCAGCTTGTACGGGTCGAGCTCCTTCGCGAGCACCTTCGCCATCGGCTTGTGCACGCGGCCGTGGAAGTCGACGCCGATCCCGACGTGCGGGCCGACCGCGTCGCGCACCGCCGCGACGTTCGCGATCACCTGCTCGACCTTGTCGTAGGTGTCGACGATCTGCAGCTCCTCGGAGCCGTTCATCTTCACGGCCTTGAAGCCGCGCTCGACCACCGCGCGCGCGTTGTTCGCGACGTCGCTCGGCCGGTCGCCGCCGATCCACGAATACACCTTGATGCGGTCGCGCACCTGGCCGCCGAGCAGCGCATGCACGGGCACGCCGTGATGCTTGCCCTTGATGTCCCACAACGCCTGGTCGACGCCCGCGATCGCGCTCATCATGATCGGGCCGCCTCGGTAGAAGCCCGCGCGGTACATCACCTGCCAGTGATCCTCGATCAGGAGCGGGTCGCGGCCGACGAGATAGTCGGCCAGTTCCTGCACGGCGGCCTCGACCGTGTGCGCGCGGCCTTCGACGACCGGCTCGCCCCAGCCGATGATGCCCTCGTCGGTCTCGATCTTGAGGAACAGCCAGCGGGGCGGGACGACGAACGTTTCGAGGCGGGTGATTTTCATGACGCGAGTCTCCATGATTGACCGGCGCGCCCGGGCGGGCGCGGCGCACGATCCGTGCTTTCGCGGTTATCCTAGCGTAGTCGAATAAAAAATAGTATTAATAGCATTAATGCGCAGATAGTGGGCAGCCCCGCCCGACGGAGAACGATCATTCAACGCGACCTGCATGGACAAACGGCCTTCCGGCTCGCGACGGCGATCCTGCGCGGCGACTATCCGCCCGAATCGTTGCTGCCGAGGGAACCCGACCTGATGGAGATGTACGGCGTGAGCCGCACGGTGATGCGCGAGGCGCTGCGCACGCTGACGTCGAAGGGGCTGGTCGAATCGCGGCCGAAGGTCGGCACGCGCGTGCGGCCGCGTCGTTCGTGGAACCTGCTCGATGCCGACCTGCTCGACTGGTATGCGCGCGTCGCGCCGCCGCTCGCGTTCGCGCTGAAGCTGCAGGAGATGCGCGAGATGATCGAGCCGCACGCGGCCGCGCTGGCCGCGCGCACGCATACGCCCGAAGCATTCGACGCGATCGACGACGCGGTGCGCGCGATGGCCGCCGCGCGCAACGTCGACGAATGGGTGCGCGCCGACCTGTACTTTCACCTGAGCGTGCTGGAGGCCGGCGGCAACGAGTTGCTGGTGCCGCTCGGCGCGCTGATCGATCGCACGCTCGAGGCGCAACTGCAACTGAACGCGCGCCGGGCGGACGTGTACAACGCGTCGCTTGCCGAGCATACGGCCGTCAGCGACGCGATCCGCGTGCGCGACGAGAGCGGCGCGCGCCGCGCGATGGCGACGCTGCTCGCGGTGACGCGTGCGCGGATCGAGATGTCGTGACGGACGCGGGGTGAGGCGGTGCCGTCAGGCGTTCGCGCAGCCGCCCGGCTTGTGGATGCGTTCCGTCGACGGCGGGTATTTCGAGAGCAAGCTCGCCGGCCGTCGCGGCCGCGCGACCAGGTCGCCGCCGCAGTTCGGGCAGCGGCCCTTCAGCACGTCGTCCGCGCAGGTCGCGCAGAACGTGCATTCGAACGTACAGATGCGCGCTTCCGCCGAGTCGGGCGGCAGGTCCTTGTTGCAGCATTCGCAGCCGGGGCGCAGTTCGAGCATGATCGTCTCCTGGGTCGATGAGGGATGGGCGCCGCCCGGACATTGCGTGCGGCACGTGCGAGCGCTACTGTACGCGTTTGGATCGGCCCGGCCAACGGTGTCCCGCTCGGGCGCCGGCGCTGCGCACGGGCTGCACCGGGAGACGACCATGCTTTATCGCGGAAGCTGTCATTGCGGGGACGTGACGTTCGAGGCGGAAGGCGACCTGCAGGGCGTGATGGCGTGCAACTGCTCGATCTGCCAGCGCAAGGGCGCGCTGATGTGGTTCGTGCCGCGCGACCACATGAAGCTGCTGACGCCCGACGAAAATCTCGCGACCTACCTGTTCAACAAGCACGTGATCCGGCATCGCTTCTGCAAGCGCTGCGGGATTCACGCGTTCGGCGAAGGCGTCCATCCGGACGGCACCGCGATGGCCGCGATCAACGTGCGCTGCGTCGAGGGCGTCGATCTCGACGCATTGCCCGTCACGCACTACGACGGCCGCTCGCACTGAGCGGCGCGCCGTTGCGGGCGCCTGCGCGGCGCGGCCCGATCACGACGGTTGCGCGGCCGCCGCGTTCGGCGCAGGCGTCTCCGCCTGCGGCGCCGGGCCGGCGGTGCGCGTGCCGGCGTCGGCCGGGCGTTCGATCAGCGGTGCGAGCGCCGGCGCCATCGACTTCAGCAACTGCACAGCCATCGCGCTCGTGAAGTCGTAGCGCGCCGCATACGGTTCGTGCGCGGTCGCCGTCAGCACGCCGAAGAACCGGTCGCCGATCGCGAACACGAAGGTGCCGCTGCGGTTGACCTTGCGCGACTCGATCAGCCGCGCGCCACGGGCGTAGACGTTGAAGCGCTGGTCGCCCGTCCCGGTCTTGCCGTACACGTCGAGCGTCTTGCCGTCCGGCAGCGTGAGCCCGCCCGCGAGGCGGCGCGCGGTGCCGTGGAGCACGACGTTGCGCAGCAGCGTGTGCGCCACGTTGACGATCTCCGGCGCCAGCATCGGCTGCGGCTGCGCGGCCGCGCGCACGAAGCGGGTTTCGTACGGCGTGCCCTTCGCGAAATCGAGCCGCGTGATCGTCTCGGTCGGCGCCTTCTGGCCGCCGTTCGCGATCAGGCCGATCAGCTTCGCGAGCGCGTCCGGCTGGTCGCCCGATGCGCCGATCGCGGCCGCGTAGGACGGCGTCACTTCCGCGAACGGGTAGCCGAGCGCGCGCCACGACTTCGTGATCTCCGCGTACGCGCGCAGTTCGACCATGCGGCGGATGCGCCGGTCCTGCGTCGCGTGGTAGCGGGTCTTGTACAGCCACGAATACGTGTAGAAACGCGCATCGCGGCTGTCGCGCTGCACCTCGGCGAGCGACGCGGCCGGATGCGCGCGCAGGTAGTTGAGCGTCCACAGCGCGAGCGGATGGACGCTCGCGATATAGCCGCGATCGTTGAGGTTGAAGCGGTCGATCGCGTACTTCGCGTAGAGCGCGGCGAGATCGTCGTCGGACAGCGTCGCGGCCGGCGTGCCTTTCAGTTGCGCGCGCATCTGCGCATCGAACCACGCGAGCGATTCGTTCGGCGCGACGCTGCGCAGCACCGTCGCGAGCTTCGGCGGCGACTTGCGCACGTCGCGCAGCATCAGCGCGAGCGCGTCGTCGGGCGCCTTGCCCGCATAGCGCGTGTAGTAGCGCTTCACGTAGACCTGGCTTTCTCCGTCGACGAATTGCTGCAGGTAATGCTGGCGCTGCGCGGGATCGTTGAGCCACGACGACGACGGGCCGGCCGCCTGCAGCATTTCGTAGTGGACGATGTCGCGCATCAGCCGCACGAACACGAGGTTGACCGAGTGCTCGAACGCCGCGTGCAGCGTCAGGATGCGGCCGTTGTCCGACTTCTCGAAGTTGGAGAACACCTGCGCGCCGCCGCCCGTATAGAACACGTCCGGGCTCGCCGAATACTTGCGTTCGACGGACGCATCGAGCATCGCCTGCAGCGAGCGGTCGCGCGTATGCGACAGGTAGTCGAGCGCCCAGCGCGACAGCCCGTCGATCGGATCGGGTTTCACGCGCGCGAGCTCCGCGTTCGACAGGTTCGCATAGCGCGCATGCAGATCGGTGACGATCTGCAGGTACGTGATCAGCGTGCGCAGCTTCGCGGTCGAGCCGAGGTTGATGCGGCCGCCGCGATTCACGTCGAACGGCTGGTTCACGCTGTCGGTCTGCACGCGCAGCATGTTCGCGCCGTTGCGGTGCTCGTACAGCGTGAAGCTGTACGTGAGGTGCGACGGATCGTCCTTCGGCGCGAGCATCTCGAAACCGTACAGGCCGGCAGCCTGCGCGCCGTCGCGCGTCGATGCCCGCGCGAGCCGCTCGGCGACCGCCTGCTGCACGCCGTTGTCGAGCGTGCTGGTGGCCTGCAGGTCGAGCTGGTCGAGCTGGTACAGGTCGCTGATGCCGAGCGCCGACAGCAGCGACGCGCGCGCGGACGTCACGGCCTTGCGCGACACGAACGACTGCACGCGCGCGGCGGCCGGCGGCGCGCTGCGTTCGATCTGCGCGGCGAGCGCGGCATCGCGCAGCGCGGGCGATATCACGCCGCCGTTCGACAGCAACCGCAGGTAGCTGTCGGTCAGCTTCTGCAGCGCCGGATAGCCGCGGTTGAGGAAGTACGACGGCGCGCGCTGCGCGATCAGCAGCGACAGCGTCTCGCGGAACATCTTGCCCTGCTGGTCGACGTTGTCGCCGGTCGTCGGCGCGGACAGCACGCGGTTCACCTCGTTGAAGTCGCGGCCGTACCACGCGGCGAGACCGTCGCCGATGCCGGTGATTTCTCCGACGTGCGGCCGCGCCGCGAGCGGCACCGAGTTCAGGTAGCGCACCACGATCGTGCGGCGCGCGAGCATCGTCTGCGGGCCGTTCAGGTACGCGCGCACCGACGCGGACGCGATCTGCCGCAGCTTCTCGGGCGGCGTCGCGGTGCGGCCCTCGGGCGAATGGCGGAATTTCTCGATCTGCGTCGCGAGCGTGCTGCCGCCCGGGCGCGCCTGATGGCGGTTGACCACGTGCAGCGCCTGGTCGGCCAGCGCGCGGCTGAAGCGCCCCCAGTCGATCGCCGGGTTGCGGTTCGGTTGGTTCGCATCGAGCAGGTAGCGATCCTCGATGAACAGCAGTGAATCGGTGATCACGCGCGGCACCGTGTCGAAGTCGGCGTAGACGCGCTGCGGGAACACGGTCGCGAACAGCGGCGAGCCGGTCGAATCGAACAGCATCAGGCCCGTCTGGTCTTTCTCTTCGTAAGGGAGAAACAGCCCGCGCTCGCCGAGCGACAGCATCCGTTGCGAATCGCGCGCCTGTTCGCTGACGACGAACCCGCGCGCGAGCAACCGCTGCTGGAACGCGGGGATCATCGCGTAGCCGAAGCGCTGGTCGTACGGGCCGTTCCCGGGGAAGCGGATGTGATCGCTCGGCCCCGCCTCGACCGTGTAGCCGACGTCGCGGGTGAGCTCGGACAGGTAGCGTGCCTGCAGCCGGGATGTTTCGATCTCGGTCTGCACGAGCCGTGCGACGATCGCCACCGCGATCAGCAGCGCGGCGAGCAAAGACCACTTGGCCCACGTCCAGACCGATGCGGGACCGGTCACGCGCGGGAGGATACGATTCAGCGGCCGATTCATGGCGGCGTCTCCCTGAGGGCGCGGTTGTCCGGCCACACCCCATTAAGGATTAGTGTAGTCCTCCGCAGCGAGCTGCCAAGAGCGGTTGACTACCGAGATGCGCCGGCGCAACAGGCGTGCCCGTTCCGTCCCAGCGACGGGCCGACGGCCGTCGGCACGCCTGCCGGCGTGCCGCCCCGGCCAAGCGTGGGGAGCGGGCGGCGGCGAATCGGCGAGGAAAATCGGGCGCGATTGCGTCCTTCATTTAACTGACGAAATGCTCGATCAGATGATCGACGAACAGCCGCGCCTTGCGCGGAAAGTGCCGGCGGCTCGGGTACGCGACATTCATCTCGAGGGTCTCGAGCCGATAGCCGGGCAGCAGCGCGAGCAGCCGGCCGTCGTCGAGATCCGGCTTGACGAGGAAATCGGGCAGGACCGCGATGCCCATGCCGGACAACGCCCAGTTCCGGATCAACCCCACGTTGTTCGACGATGCGGATTTGTTCGGGCGCACGGTGGTGCGCGTCTGTTCGTGTTCGAACGACAGGTATTCGCCCGCGAAATCGGCATGGAATGCCAGGCCCGCGTGCGACGCGAGATCGTGCGGATGGCCCGGCGCGCCGTGCCTCTCGACATAGTGCGGCGCCGCGCAGACGATCCGGTTGATGCGCGTGAGCGGGCGCTTCACGAGGGTGTTGTTGCTGATGTGCTGCGACAGCAGCAGCCCGATGTCGAAACCCTCCGACACGAGATCGACGTGACGGTCCACGATTGTCACTTCCGGCACGATCGCCGGATGGCGCGTCTTGAACGCGTCGATGGCCGGCGCGAGCACGTGCATGCCGAACATGACAGGCGCGGCGATTTTCAGCGAGCCGATCGGTTCGTGATGCATCGACGCGATCGTTTCCTCGACCCGGTCGATTTCGTCGATCACGTGGCGGATCTGCGCCAGATAGAGGTGGCCCGCATCGGTCAGCGACAGGCTGCGGGTGGTGCGATTCAGCAGGCGTGCGCCGAGCCGATCCTCGATGCTCATCACGAGCCGGGTGGCCGACGAGTTGGAGATGTTCAGTTCCGTGGCTGCGCGCGCGAAACTGCGAAGTTCGGCGACCTTGACGAATAGTCGCATCGGTAGGAGTTCGTCCATTTTTTATCGATAAACAGAAAGTGTTGATTGAATTCTATCTATCGGATTACCGAATTTTAACGACCCGTTTTAACGAATGATTATTATGGAATCGCGTATTTATCGGGTGTGCGAACGGTCGGAGAATGATGGGTTCCCGGGCGTTAAGGCGTTGAATTGGCGATTTGATTTAGTATGCCATTAAACCTTTTTTGGGGATTTGTATTTAGTAATTGTACGAAAATATAGGCGAATTTTTTCGTTAAAGCATCGGACGTTATCGATGCAAGGTGATGCCGAACCGTATACGTCCCTGTTGCGTTGGTGGCTTCGCGCACTCGTGCCGACGCACGGCCTCGACGGAACGGTGGATCGGGTAGTCGTACGCAGTCGGGTTCGGCGCATCGCGGCGGCTGAGCGCGCGTGGCGCCGGATCCGTGTTCTGTGCGGCGTGCAAGTCGCCGGGCGTGATCGTGTCGGACGGCGGCGAGCGCACGACGACCGTGATGGGCAAGGTCGTCGCGCTCGAACACGACCTGTGCCAGTGCCACTGCACGCCGCAGCCGAAACTGATCCCGTCGCAGGCGACGGGGACGATCTCGGGCTGAGCCCCGCCGCGCGCAGGCGGTGGCGCTCGCGCGGCCTCGAGACGCCGATGTCCGCCGTCAGACGCTGCCTGCGGTCTCGATCACGAGGATGCGCGCGGCGCCGAGCGGATGTGCGACGTGCTCGGTGCCGACCGTCGCATGGAAGACGTCGCCCGTCTCGAGCACCGTCGCATGCTCGACGCCTGCGTCGCGGTAGCGCATCTCGACGCGGCCATCGAGCACCGCGAACACCTCCTCGCCGTCGTTCACGTGCCAGCGATACGGCTGGTCGGCCCAGTGCAGCCGGACCGTGATGCCGTTCAGGTTCGCGATGTCGAGCGCATCCCACGCGCGATCCGCCGTGAATGCGGCACTCCGGACGATCTTCATCGATGTGTTCTCCGGCACGCGTGTGTGCCGCTTTCCCGTGATTTTTCCGACATCCGTATTCAGCGCGCCGTCGCGCGCAGCGCCTGCTCGACGATCTGCTTGCGCTTCGCGAAGCCGGCTGCCGTCCGTTCGGTGACGCGCGTCACGACCGCCGCCGGCGCGGTGTCGGGCGAGCCGGCGTCGAATGGCGGCGCGGGCGCATATTCGAGCTGCAGCTGGATCGCCTGCGCTTCTTCGTCGCCGACCAGCTCCGCGGCGATCGTCAGCGCGAAGTCGATGCCGGCCGTCACGCCGCCGCCCGTGACCAGGTTGCCGTCGCGCACGACGCGCTCGCGCACCGGTATCGCGCCCAGCGGTTCGAGCAGCGAGTGGAACCGCCAGTGCGTCGTCGCGCGCCGTCCGCGCAGCAGGCCGGCCACGCCGAGCAGCAATGCGCCCGTGCAGACCGACGTCACGTAGCGCGCGGCGGCCGCGCGCTGCTGCACGAACGCGATCGTGTCGGCATCGAGCAGCAGCTCGTTGATGCCGATCCCGCCCGGGATGCAGATCACGTCGAGCGGCGGGCAGTCGTCGAACGTGCAGGTGGGCGCGAGCGCGAGGCCGCTGCTCGACGCGACTGCGTCGCGCGACTTCCACACCAGATGGACGGCCGCATCGGGCAACGACGCGAGCACGTCGTGCGGGCCGGTGAGGTCGAGTTGCTGGACGCCCGGAAAGACGAGAAGGCCGATATGCAGGGTCATGCGAAGACTCCGTCGGGAAGGGAACGCGTGCCGTTCGGCACGGGATGGACAGATCGATTCTAGGCGCGTAGTGTTTGGCGAAATTGCCATATCACCCACGTTTTCAGCCAATCGCCGTGCCTGCCGCCGCCCCGCGTTCGATCCTGGTCCTCGCGTTTCCCCGTGCGCAGCTGCTCGATGTGACCGGGCCGCTGCAGGTGTTCGCGTCCGTGAACGAGCTCGCGCTGGAGCGCGGGCAGCCGGCGCCGTATGCGCCGCGTGTCGTGGCCGTCGAAGCCGGGCCCGTCGAGACGTCGTCCGGCCTCGTCGTGATGGCCGAGTCGCTGCGCGCGGCTGCGCGCCGTCCCGATACGCTGATCGTCGCCGGCGGCAAGGGCGTGCATGCGGCGTCGAAGGATGCGCGGGTGGTGCGCTGGGTGCGGCAGCAGGCCGCTCGCGCGCGGCGCGTGGCGTCGGTCTGCACCGGCGCGTTCCTGCTCGCCGAGGCCGGCCTGCTCGACGGGCGGCGCGCGGTCACGCACTGGGCGCGCTGCGACGAATTCGCGGCGCGTTACCCGAACGTGCGCGTCGAGCCGGACCCGATCTTCATCCGCGAAGGCGCGTTGTGGACGTCGGCCGGCGTGACGGCCGGCATCGATCTCGCGCTCGCGCTGGTCGAGGAGGATCTCGGGCGGGCGACCGCGCTCGACGTCGCGCGCGAACTCGTCGTGTTCCTGAAGCGTCCGGGCGGGCAGGCGCAGTTCAGCACGATGCTGTCGATGCAGCGCACCGCCGACCGGTTCGGCGAACTGCACGCGTGGATGGCCGAGCACCTGACGGCCGACCTGTCGGTGCCCGCGCTCGCCGAGCGCGTAAGCATGAGCGAGCGCAGCTTCGTGCGCCACTATCGTGCGGAGACCGGCCGCACGCCGGCGCGCGCGGTCGAGCAGATCCGGGTCGAGGCCGCGCAACGCCTGCTCGGCGAAACGGCGTGGCCCGTCAAGCGGATCGCCGGGCGTTGCGGCTTCGGTTCCGAGGAGACGCTGCGACGCAGTTTCGTGCGCGTGCTCGGCGTGTCGCCGCAGGGATATCGCGAGCGGTTCGTGCGGTGACGGACGACGGATGGGCGGGGCCGGCGCGGGCGCTGCCCGGAACTGAACGGAAACCGGTCGGTTTCCAGTCCGAAGCGCCGAAACTATTCAGGATCGGACAACAATAGGCGGGGGCTTGTGCCGCGCCTACCGCGCGCTCTATTCTGTTCCGTTGGCGATTCGAAAGAGGGAAGCAGCATGGACCGAATCCAGGCAATGGAAGTTTTTACCCGCGTGGTCGACGCGAACAGCTTCACGCGGGCGGCCGACACGCTCGCGATGCCGCGCGCGTCGGTGACGACCATCATCCAGAATCTCGAGGCGCTGCTCGGCGTGCGCCTGATGCACCGGACGACGCGCCGGCTGTCGCTGACGCCGGAGGGCGCCGCGTACTACGAGCATTGCATGAAGATCATCGCGGAGATCGCCGAGGCCGACGCCAGTTTCCAGGCCGGCAACCGCAAGCCGAGCGGCGTGCTGCGCGTCCACATGCCGAGTTCGCTCGGGCGGCGCGTCGTGCTGCCGTCGCTGTCGATCTTCCGGCAGCGCTATCCGGACATCACGCTCGAGCTGGGGCTGTCCGACCGCTACGTCGATCCGGTCGAGGAGGGCATCGATTGCATGATCCGGGTCGGCCCGCTCGAGGATTCGTCGATGGTCGCGCGGCGCATCGGGATGCTCAAGCGCGTGACGTGCGCGTCGCCCGACTACCTCGCCCGTCACGGCGAGCCGAACGAGATTGCCGATCTCGTCGAGCATCATGCGGTGAATTTCCGCGCGAGCCACGGCGCGCGGGCGATTCCGTGGGTGTTCATGATCGACGGCAAGCCGTTCGAGGTGCGGATGAACGGCAGCGTCACGGTCAACGATTCGGATGCGTACGTGACGTGCGGGCTCGAAGGCTTCGGGATGATCCAGCCGACGCTGTTCATGGTGCTGCCGCACCTGCTCGACGGCTCGCTGGTCGAGGTGCTGCCGGATAGCAATCCGAAGCCGAAGCCTATCTCGATCGTGTATCCGCACAATCGGCATCTGTCGCAGAAGGTGCGCGTGTTCGCCGACTGGATCGCGGAGGTGTTCGAGTCGACGCCGGCGCTGGAGGGTGGGGAGAACTGGCGGGGGAAGGTGGGGGTTGAGGCGCTGCGCGGAGCGGTGGTGGCGTAGTCGCGGCGCGCGGGCTGAAGTGACCCTAGCCCACAAAACTGTCCCATTTGAAAGTGGAAAATTCCGGCATGACGTTGTCATCAAGACCAGGAGGTCATGCCGTGAAGAAGAGCAGGTTCACCGAAGAGCAGATCGCATACGCATTGAAGCAGGCCGAGTTGGGCACGCCTGTCGCGGAGGTCTGCCGCAAGATGGGGATCAGCGATGCGACGTTCTACAACTGGCGGACGAAATACGGCGGGCTGTCGCCCTCGGAGCTGCGCCGACTTCGCGAGCGCGGCATCCGACCGGTTATCGCTAGGCGTCGGACCGAACACGGCAGCGGTCTCGGGAAATTCCGTTGGGTCGTCGAACGAACTCATTCGTGGCTCCATGGTTTCCGTCGCCTTCGTACTCGCTTTGAACGCCGCTCCGACATTCACGAGGCATTCTTAAAACTGGCCTGCGCGCTCGTCTGCCGGAATATCTTCAGCCGAACGGAGCGGTCTTTTTGAACTGGCCTTTAAGCGAAGTGCGCCGGCGCGGAAATGCATCGACGGAGCGGCCATAGCTGGCCGGGCTCAGGAAGGTGATATGTGGTTGAAAGAAAGTTGATTATCGTTTGTGCGCCAATTCGCCCTCGCAATTCTGTCAGGGATTTTTGAGGTGATGGGTGAGGTAATATTCGCGCGGATTGCCATTACAATGGCGCCCATAGTTGCGGACGACGCAATATGTAACTTGCCACGGTCGGGGGAGAGGGGCGAGCGCCCGTGTTGGAGCTTCGGCGCGAACGAACTGTTTCAACCGGGCAACGATTGACGTTCTTTGACGCTGACTTTCTACGTTTCAATTAGATTCCAGCGATGTTCGATGCCGTGAGAGCGGATCGAAACCAAAAAATCGCGAGTAGACCAAAATCATGAACAAGAACCAATATCGGCTGGTATTCAGCCGCGTGCGGGGTATGTTGGTCGCCGTTGAAGAAACGGCTAGCAGGACGGGGAAAACAAATACGGGCGAAACTCGCCGCGTCGCCAAGCGCGGCGGTGAGCATCCGGCAGCGATGTTCGCGTTACGGGTTACTGTGTTCGGCGCGCTGGTCGCAGCCGGCGCGAATCCGATCTGGGCGAATGCGCAGATCGTCGGCGGCGGGCCTCACGCGCCCGCGGTGGTGCAGACGCCCAATGGCCTGCCGCAAGTCAACATCAACACGCCGAGCGCTGCCGGCGTGTCGTTGAACACCTATAACCAGTTCGACGTTCAGAAGAATGGCGCGATCCTGAACAACGCGTCGACGATCGTCAACACGCAGCAGGCCGGCTATATCAACGGCAACCCGAACCTGAGTGCGGGGCAGGCGGCGCGCATCATCGTCAACCAGGTCAACAGCACCGCGGCGAGTCAGATCAAGGGATATGTGGAGATCGCGGGCAGCCGGGCGGAGGTCGTGCTGGCCAACCCTGCCGGTATCGTCGTGGACGGCGGCGGGTTCATCAATACCTCGCGCGCGGTCTTGACAACCGGCGTGCCGCAGTTTGGCGCGGACGGGTCGTTGTCGGGCTTCAATGTTAATCGCGGCCTTGTAACTGTGCAAGGGGCGGGCCTCGATACCTCGAATGTTGATCAGACCGACATCATCGCCCGTGCTGTACAGGCTAATGCCGCGATTTATGCGAAGAATCTCAACGTAATCGCCGGTACGAACCAGATTAATCACGACACGCTTGCCGCGACGCAGATCGCCGGTGACGGCCCTGCTCCTGCTGTCGCAATCGACGTAGCTCAGTTGGGCGGCATGTATGCCAACAGGGTGTTTCTGGTTGGCAACTCCGCAGGCGTGGGTGTCGCGAACGCAGGGACGATCGCGGCGCAGGCAGGCGATCTGACGTTGCAATCGGACGGCCGGCTCGTGCTCGCGGGCAAGACCACGGCAAGCGGCAACCTCGCGATGTCGGCGTCGGGCGGCATCCAGAATAGCGGCACCACGTATGCGCAGCAATCGTTGTCGGCGAACACTGCGGCCGATCTGACGAACAGCGGGACGCTCGCGGCGCAGCAGAGTACGACGGTCAACGCCGGCAGTGTCAACTCGACCGGCACGCTCGGTGCGGGTGTGAACAACGACGGCTCCGTCGCGCACAGCGGCGACCTGAACCTGAGTGCGTCGGGCCAACTGAGCGCGACCGGCCAGAACGTCGCGGGCGGCAATGCCTCGCTGACGGGCGCTAATGTGAATCTCGCCGGCGGCCAGACGGCTGCAAACGGCAATTTGTCGCTGAACGCGACGGCCGGCGACGTGAACCTGTCGAACGCGACGACGAGCGCGCAAGGCGCCATTCAGGCGAACGCATCGGGCACCGTGATCAACGATCACGGCAGCCTGTCGAGCGGCAACAGCACGACGCTGACCGGCGGCAACCTGTCGAACCAGGGCGGCAAGGTGTCGTCGCAGGGGCCGCTGTCGGTCAACGTCGCCGGCCAGATCGCCAACCAGTCGGGTGAACTCGTATCCGAAAGCACGGCTGACCTGCGTGGCGGAGCAATCGCGAACAACCGAGGGACGATCCAGAGCGCCGCCGGCATGACAGTAGCAGGCGCGTCGCTGGACAACACGGCGGGCCGGATCACATCGCTCAACGGCGACGGCCTGACAGTGACGACCGGCGGTGAGTTGACCAATGCGGCAGGCACGACCGCGAACGGCGCACAGGGCGGCATCATTGGCGGCAATGGAGACGTCACCGTGCAAGGCGGCAATGTCGCGAATCACGGCAGGATCACATCCCATGCAAACCTGCATGTCTCGGGGCAATCGGTCGACAATGCAAACGGCGTTTTGCAGGCCACACAGAAGATGGCGGTCGACGCAGGCGCGCGCCTGACCAATAACGGCGGTTCGATCGCCGGCCAGACCGCCACACTGACCGGCACGACCCTCGACAATAGTGCGGGCACCGTGCAGGCCGACCAGGTGTCGTTGAATGCGACCGACCTCGTGAACCACGGCGGCACGATTACGCAGACCGGCACAGGCGTGACGAGCGCGAACGTGTCGGGCACGCTGGACAATTCGAACGGCGGTACGTTGCAAACCAACAGTACCGACCTCACGCTCGGGGCGGCGGCTATCGTCAACGATGGCGGCACGATCACGCATGCCGGCAACGGTACGTTGACCATCGATAACGGTACGGGCCGAGTGTCGAATGTCGGCGGCACCATTACCAGCAATGGGCGTGTCGCAGCTCGAACGGGGACGCTGAACAACACGGCCGGGGTAATCAGCAGCCAAACCGGATTGACGGCAGCCGTCGGCAGTGCGCTCGACAATACCGGAGGCAAGCTGCTGTCGAACGCCGACCTCGGTATCGTAGGCGGCACGCTGAAAAACGATAACGGGAGGATCAGCGCGAATACGAACGCGTCGATCCAGGGCCGAACGCTGTCGAACAGCGGCGGGTCGATCGCCGCGTCGACGCTGAGCGTGACCGCGAGCGAATTGCTCGACAACAGTCAAGGCACGCTGGAGGCGAATCAGCTCGCATTGACCGCGCCGAATTTGACGAACCGTAACGGGACGATCACCCAGTATGGCTCGTCGGCGATGAACGTCGACGTCAGCAACACGATCGACAATTCGGCGGGCGGCGCGATCCAGACCCGCAGTACCGACCTTACGCTGTCTCCGGCGACGCTGATCAACGATCACGGCACGATCACGCATGTCGGAACCGGCACGCTGACGCTCGGCAACGGAGCGAACGCGATCAGCAATGCGGGCGGGAAGATCGTCGGCAATGGCCGGGTCGATGTCCGGTCCGCAACGCTCGACAACACGGCGGGTTCGATCACTGCACAGACCGGGCTGGGTGCCGAGGTCGGCGGAACGCTTAACAACGCGAACGGCAAATTGCTGTCGAGTACGGACCTGGGCGTGACCGCCGGTATGTTGATCAACGACGGCGGACAAATCGGCGCGAGTGCGAATGCGACGATCCAGACCGGCGCGATGACGAACAAGCAAGGGTCGATCGTTGCACCGAATCTCGTTGTGAAAGCCGGCAATCTGCTCGATAACAGTCAGGGCAGACTTGAAGCAAACCAGCTCGCGCTAACCGCGACGAACCTGACAAACCGTGGTGGCACGATCACCCAATACGGAACGTCGGCGATGGCTGTCGACGTCACCGGCACGCTCGACAACTCGTCGGCCGGCGTGATCCAGACCAACAGTACGGACCTCACGCTCAGGCCGGCCGAGCTGAACAATGCGGGCGGAACGATCACGCATGCCGGTACGGGTACGCTGACGATCGCGCCGGGCAATGGAGCCGGCGCGCTGAACAATGCTTCGGGCACCATCGTGACCAAGGGGCAGGCCGTCGTCAGCGCGGGCAACTGGAACAACGCGAACGGGATTCTCGCCACGCAACGCGGTATGAACGCGGCGATCGGCGGCGACGTGAACAATACGCAGGGCCTGCTGCGCTCGAATGCTTCACTATCGTTCTCGGCCGGCGGCGCAATATCCAACCGCGGCGGTCATGTCCAGGCGGGCCAGTCGACAACCGGCGACGCGAGTACGCTCGATCTTCGAGCGGCGTCGCTCGACAATACGGACGGTGCCGTCGTCGATCTCGGCACGGGCCGGTTGAACGTCCAGGGTGGGGCCTGGATAGCGAATAGCCATGCCGGCAACGTGTCAGGTATGGGCGCGATCACCGGCAACGGCGATGTCACCATCGGCGCGGCATCGATCAGTAACACGCAAGGCGGTCAGCTCAGCGGCGGCTCCCTGCACGTGAACGCCAATACCGTCGACAACAGCGGCGGCGCGATCGGTAACGTCGCGAATACGAATGGCGACGTGAACGTGGCGACAGGCGGCGCGATCACGAACACGAATGGCCGAGTCAGTTCTACGCGCAATCTGACGATGTCGGTTGCCACGTTGCTGGGCGGCGGGGCGTACAGCGCGGCGCGCGACGTGAACGTGAATCTGCAGGGTGACTACGTGTCGACGTCCGACACGCAGTTCAACGTCGGTCACGATCTCACGTTCACGCTGCCAGGCACCTTCACGAACAATGCGAACCTGCAGTCGGTGAACAACCTGAGCGTCAATGCAGGCAACATCGTGAACGTGGGCGCGCTGACGGCAGGTGGGCTGTTGCGAACGCAATCGGCCAATTTGTACAACACGGGCGCGCTCGTCGGCGCGAGTGCGTCACTCAATGGGACCGGTACGATTTCGAACGTCGGGGCGACTGCGCTAATCGGCGGATCGGATGCCAACGGTACGCTCGAGATACTCGCGCATGACATCGAGAACCGGGACGATACGTCGTCCGCCGACACGATGGCGACGACGGCCATGTTCGGCATGGGTAAGGTCGTGTTGGCGGGTAGCAAGGACGCGAGCGGCAATTACACGAATGCGGCGCTGGTCAACAATGCGTCGGCGTTGATCCAGTCCGGTGGCGACATGGAACTGCATGCGGACCGCGTCACGAACACGCGTCGTCAGATGCAGACATCGAACGGGACCACGAGCGTCGACCCCGCGGTGCTGGAGCAACTGGGCATCAGCATGTCGGGCTGCATTGCGTACTACATGGCCGCTTGTAGTGGTCAGGATGTTCATTGGATCAACCTCTCGCGCGATCCGAACTATCCGGATTACGATCCGGCGCCCATCATCGCGAAGCTGCAGACCCAGCCGGGCGGTGTATTTACCGTTCCGCCCAACGGCGGGCAATGGAACAGCGGCTATCAATACACGACTTATACCGGCACGGCAGTCGCGAGCACGGTTACGGCGTTGAGTGCTGCCGGTCAGATCGTGTCGGGCGGCAAGATCGATGCGACGACGGTCGGGAACCTCCAGAACTACTGGAGCCACATCACGGCCGTGGGCAACGTCGACATGCCGCAGCATTACGACGGCGACGGTTGGGCGGCTTCCGGCCAGCAGGCGCCGGCCGTGACCGTCACGTATTCGGGCTATTACCACTACAACAACTACGACAATAGCGAGCACAACTGGACATTGCCGTTCGGCGACATGCCGTTCGTCGGTGGTCACCCCGGCGGTTACGCGCAGGCGGCGCCGGCCGATGTCAAGAAGTATGCGATTGCCGGTTACGACTCGACGTTGGGTTCGAACGGCACGATCTCGGGCACGGGCGTCAGCATCAACAACACGGCGGGCAATGCATCGATTCCGTCGCTCGGATTGCTTCCCGGCCAGGAAGTGCCGGGCCTGACGTTTGGAAGCCTGAACGGTAATGCCGCGGTGTCGAAAACGTCGGGCGGTATGGTAACCGGGCAGGTTTCCGGCACCGGCGCGAAAGGCGGGACCGTGACGAGCAAGCCCGTTCAGCCCGTCAGCCCAATCATTGCCGGCGCGACGGCGCAAAGAGTACTGGACAATCTCGCGATTCCGCAAGGCGGCTTGTACAGGCCGATCCAGTCGCCGAACGCGAGCTATGTGATCGAGACGAACCCGGCGTTCACGAATCAGAAGACGTTCCTGTCGAGCGACTACTTTTTCAATCAGATCGGCGTCGATCTGACGCACGTCCCCAAGCGCCTCGGCGACGGGTTCTACGAACAGCAGCTCGTCAGAAACGAGGTGACGGCGCTCACGGGCAAGGCCGTGCTCGGCCCGTACACCGATTTGCAGGCGATGTATCAGTCGTTGCTGGGCGCTGGCGCGGATCTGGCGAAATCGCTCGATCTGCCGGTGGGCGCGAGCCTGTCCGCCGATCAGGTATCGAAGCTGACCGGCAACGTGATCATGATGGAAACGCGCGTGGTCGACGGCCAGTCGGTGCTCGTGCCGGTTGTGTATCTGGCACAGGCGAACCAGCAGAACGTCAATGGTCCGCTGATCACCGCCACCGACATCGATCTGAAGGATGCGCAGAACTTCACGAACAGCGGCACGGTAAAGGCCGACAATACGTTGTCGATCCAGGGCAAGCAGATCGACAACGCGTTCGGCGCACTGCAAAGCGGCGGGCTGATGTCGCTGACGACGGACGGTCAGGTCGATTTGACCTCGGCCAAGGTGAAGGCCGGTAGCCTGAATCTGAATGCCGGTGGCGATTTGATTCTGAACACGGCGACGAACACCAGCACCCAGGTCAGTCGTGACGGTGCGACGAGCGTCAAGATGACGCTCGGGCCGACCGCGCAACTCGATGTGCTCGGCGATGCGTCGATCAAGACCGGCGGGAACTTCCAGCAGAATGCGGGCAGCCTGACGGTCGGCGGCAATTTCGGCATGAATGTCGGCGGTAACTGGGATCTCGGTGCGGTGCAGACGGGCGAGCACAAGATCGTGCAGCGTGCGAACGGCGTGTCGGATACGGATCTCAACAGCGCGACCGGCAGCACCGTGAACGTGGGCGGTAAGTCGGCCATCGGTGTGGGCGGTGACCTGACGGCACAGGGTGCGCAACTCAACTTCGGTCAAGGCGGCACGGTCGCGGCCAAAGGTGATGTGACCTTTGGCGCTGCGAGCACCACGTCGACCATCAACGCCAATAGCTCGGGCGACCAAGGGAATCGCAGCTATGCGGAAACCCGGCATGCGTCGGACCAGGCGTTGACGGGCACGACCGTAAAGGGGGGCGATACGTTGAATGTGGTGGCGGGCAAGGACATCAATGTCATCGGCAGCACGATCGACCTGAAGAAAGGCGATGTGAACTTGTTGGCGGCCGGCGACGTGAACATTGGGGCCGCGATTGAAACACATGTGTACAACTCACGGGAGACGCATAGCCGCAGCGGCGTCGTGAGCGGCACGAAAATTGCCAGCAGCCAGGACGCGACCAGCACGGTGGCGAACGGCAGCCTGATTTCTGCGGACGGCGTGTCGATCGGTAGCGGCAAGGACATCAACGTACAAGGTAGTACGGTCGTCGGCACGCATGATGTCACGCTCAATGCGGCGCACGACGTGAACATCACGACGTCGCAGGACACCAGCCAGTCGTCGACCACCTATCAGGAACAGCACTCGGGCCTGATGTCGGGCGGCGGACTGTCTTTCTCGGTCGGCAACAGCAAGCTCGCGCAGCAGAATCAATCGTCCAGCGTGACGAACAATGCCAGCACGGTGGGTTCGGTGGACGGCAATCTGACGGTCAACGCGGGCAATACGCTGCACGTGAAAGGCAGCGATCTGGTTGCGGGCAAGGACTTGACCGGGACGGCCGCGAACATCGTGATCGATTCGGCCACCGACACCACGCATCAAGCGCAACAGCAGCAGACGAGCAAGAGCGGGCTGACGGTCGGTTTGTCGGGCTCGGTGGGCGATGCAATCAACAACGCGATCAGCGAGACGCAGGCCGCGCGCGAATCGGCGAAGGACAGCAACGGCCGCGCGTCAGCGCTGCACAGCATCGCGGCGGCCGGCGACGTGGCATTCGGCGGTATGGGGGCCAAGGCTCTGCTGGACGGCGCGAAGGGGCCGCAGGCTCCGAGCATCGGCGTGCAGGTCAGCGTCGGTTCGAGCCATAGTTCGATGCAGTCGTCGGAAGACCAGACGATTCAGCGGGGTTCCAGCATCAATGCGGGCGGCACCGCGACGCTGATTGCAACGGGCACACCCGGCAACGGCACGCCGAAGGACGGCAACATCACGATCGCGGGCTCGAACGTGAACGCGGCCAACGTGGCGTTGGTCGCGAACAACCAGGTCAATCTCGTCAACACGACCGATACGGACAAGACGCAAAGCTCGAACTCGTCGTCGGGGTCGAGCGTCGGCGTGTCGATCGGCACGAACGGCATCGGCGTGTCCGCGTCGATGCAGCGCGCGCATGGAGACGGCAATTCGGATGCGGCGATCCAGAACAACACGCATATTAACGCGAGCCAGACCGCGACCATCGTGAGCGGCGGCGACACGAACGTGATCGGCGCGAACGTGAACGCGAACAAGGTGGTGGCCGACGTGGGCGGCAACCTGAACGTGGCGAGCGTTCAGGATACGACCGTGAGCGCCGCGCATCAGTCGAGCGCGGGTGGCGGCTTCACGATCAGTCAGGCGGGCGGCGTCGGCGGGAGTTTCAGTGCGCAGAACGGCCACGCGGACGGCAATTATGCGGGTGTGACTGAGCAGGCCGGCATCCAGGCGGGCGCAGGCGGTTTCGATGTGACCGTGAAAGGCAACACCGACCTGAAGGGCGCATATATCGCCAGCACGGCCGACGCGTCGAAGAACAGCCTGATGACTGGCACGCTCACGACGAGCGACATCGAGAACCACTCGCACTACAGCGCGAACAGCGCGGGCTTTAGCGCGGGTGCATCGGTCGGACCGAGCAACAAGGCAGTTGGTCCGTCGTCGGTATCGGGCTCGGGCGGCGTCACGCCGATGGTGTTCCAGAACGACAGCGGGGACCAGAGCGCGACGACGAAGAGCGCGGTGAGCGCCGGCACGATCAATATCACGAAGCCGGGCGAGCAGACGCAGGACGTTGCGAACCTGAACCGCGATACGACGAATCTGAACGGGACCGTTTCGAAGACGCCCGACGTTCAGAAAACGCTGTCGCAGCAGGCCGATACGATGAATGCGGCGCAGGCGGCCGGGCAGACGATTTCGCAGGGGATCGGCCTGTACGCTGACGGCAAACGCAAGGATGCGATCGATGCGGCTAAGGCCGCCTACGAGCGCGGCGACCTGATTGCGATGCAGTCGTACATTGACCAGGCGAAGAGCTGGGATGAGGGAGGTGCGTCGCGTGCGGGCTTGCAAGCAGCCGGCGGCGCACTGATCGGCGGACTCGGCGGCGGCAGCGCGCTCACGGCGATCGGCGGCGCAGCGGGAGCCGGCACGTCGTCACTGCTGGCCGGACAGGCAGAGAAGATCAGCAAATCGGTGGGCGATACGACCGGCTCGTCGCTGGTCGGCAACATCGCTGCGAACGTTGCGGCAACGGTCGGTGGCGCACTGGTGGGTGGCAGTGCGGGCGCGGCGATGGCATCGAACGTCGAGCTTTACAATGCAGGCAACGACCCCCAAAAAACGGACGACCGAGCGACAATCGCAGGACTTCAGGGGCTGCTCAACCGGACCGCCGCGATGGCTTCGGATGCCAAGGCCGGTGTCTGGAACGGAGTGGTCAACGTCGCGGGCGTGATCGTTAATCTTCCGAACGGCGGGCCATTCGCGTCGCCCGGCGATCCGGGATACGTTTCTCTCGATGGATTGAAGAAACCGTACAAGTCTGGAACATCGGTCGGGCCTGACGCGGAGTTCCTGACGCCTATCTTGGCGACGCTGGGTCTCGGCGGAAAGGCGGCAGTCGGAACTGATGTGGCAACAACATCAGCGGATGTCGCCACGGTTGGAAACGGTGCGCTCAAAACTGCAAGTGGTGACTTGAACGCGGCTGGCAATGCGGCACGAACCCAACCGTATGGAAATGGGGCGAGCGCATCGCCCTCTCCGGGAACGGCCACTGCGGGGAGTTCGGGCGCGAATACACAACTTTCGCCGGGTAATAGCAGCATAACTTCGAACGGCACAGCCAATATTGCGACCGCTCCGAAGCTTGCCGACGATCTTGCTGCGGGCATGTCGAAACCAGTGGTGACGGACGCGAAGCTCGGTGGACTGATGGATGATCTCTATCGTGATGGGGCTAAGATTGGTACAGGGAGTACTGCTGATGCAGTCCGCTACGAAACCGAGACTGGCAGTCCAGTCGGTGGTGTTTTCCACACTCAGAAAGCACAAGATTACTCAACGGCCCTGCAAAAGTGGATAGATTCAAATCCTAATGCCTCATTCAGCGATCGTTCGGCAGCACAGAACGTACTGAGAGACCTCCAGAATGCATTGAAAGGAAAGCGATGAATACATGGAAAGATTTTGTTGCCGATTTGACGAAAATCGAATCTCTTCGGCTGGCTAGAGATGAAGCTATCGAGGATTGGGGGGTAGACATCCCGACTACGCTCCTCTTCGGAAAGTTAGGAAAGAGTGTCGCAGCAAGATTCGATGAATATTCGCCCGAAGACCGGACATATATCTTCGAGACTATCGAACGCGGCATGACGGCAGAGAACGTCGATCTGAAGACCTTCGTTGCAACGGGTCTATTGGAGGCTCTATACGCCCAAGCACACCGAGATGGTGCACTTCTGTCGCGTATGGAAGTGCAATTTGGGGATGTGTCGAGGGCGTACTTAAAAGATTGGGCAAATTGGCATCAGTCATGACTGTTAAGCGGTTGTCGATCTTGCCATTGTCCGCGTTGGTTACGCTCTCTGCGCAGGCACAACAGGCCCCCACTCCGAATGACCAGGCCGCCGCCGCCCGCGCGAACGCCGAGCAGAATCAGCAGGTGCAACAGCGCCGTGACGCCCAGCAGCGTGACGTCACCGTGCAAGCGCCGGGCGTGCGTTCGGACGTGCCGCGCCCGGAAGCCTATCCGGTACTGCCGACCGAAACACCGTGCTTTCGAATTGATCGTTTCGCGCTCGACGTGCCCGAGTCGTTACCGGCCGCGTCAAAGGCGCAAGGCGCATCAGCCTTGCCGATGGATCGCTTCGCCTTTGCCCGCGACTGGCTCGCGCACTACGCTGGCCAATGCGTCGGCAAGCAAGGCGTCGACTTGATCGTTAAGGGGCTGTCGCAGACCATCCTCGCGCGCGGCTACATCACGACCCGCGTACTTGTGCCCGAGCAGGATTTGTCCACCGGCACATTGAAGCTAGCCGTGATTCCGGGCGTGATCCGCCACGTGCGTATCGAGGACGAGAAGTTGCGCGGAACGTGGAAGACCGCCTTCCCGACGCGCGACGGCGACGTGTTGAACCTGCGCGACATCGAACAAGGGCTTGAGCAGATGAAGCGCGTATCAAGCCAGGATGTGTCGATGCGGATCGCACCTGGCGATATGCCCGGCGAGAGCGACGTGGTGCTCGATGTGAAGCGCGGCAAGCCCTGGACCGTCGTAGCGTCGATCGACAATTCGGGAACGCGCGCGACGGGCAGACTCCAGGGCAATCTGTCGATTGGCATCGACAACCCGCTTGGCTTGAATGACGTGTTTAACGTCGGCGTGAGTCAAGACCTCGAATTCGGCGACAAGCGCCTTGGATCACACGGCTGGAACGGCTTCTACTCGATGCCGTGGGGCTACTGGACCGCAACGATCGCGGCGTACACGAACACGTACTATCAACAGATTGCCGGCGTGAATCAGACTTTTGTTGCGAGCGGCAATTCGAAGACGCTTGATTTCAAACTGGCGCGCGTGCTGTTGCGCAGTCAGAACGATGTGTTCGGCGGGTACGTCCGTCTGTCGCGTCGTTTTGGCGAAAGCTTCATCGAAGACACGGAAATCACGCAGCAGCGTCGCAACAACACGGTTATCGAATTCGGCCTGACCGATCGTCACTACTTCGATGGGGCGCAGTTCGACGGCACGCTGGCCTATCGTCAAGGGGTCGGCGGTCTCGGCGCACGGGAGGACATCCTCGCGGCGAGCGGTGGCCCGACCTACCGCTACCGAATGGCGGTCTTGGACGCGAATCTTTCGGTGCCTTTCGCGATTGGAAAGCAGCCGTTCAGTTATGTGACGAGCGTTCACGGTCAGTACACGGGTAACACGCTGTATTACATCGATGACCTGACCATTGGTAGCCGCTACACGGTGCGCGGGTTCGATGGTGAAACGATGTTGGCGGCGGCGCGTGGCCTCTATTGGCGCAACGAACTGCAAATGCCTATCGGGCAGACCGGACAAGCGATTTATGCCGGACTGGATTACGGCCGTGTGTGGGGACCGCAGCCGGTTGTGTTGGTCGGAACGCAGTTGGCCGGTGCGGTGATTGGCGTGAAGGGTAGCGTTGCGACGCGGTTTGGTGGATACGGCTACGACTTGTTTGCCGGCACACCGATCTACAAGCCGTCTGGATTTCCGACTGCACGTGTGACGGTTGGTTTTCAGGTGACAGCGCAGTTTTAAGGGAAGGCGGGATGCGAGACGGGACTGTACTATAACGGGCACTGCTACTATGACTCGCATTGTTTGGCGGCCATCATCATGGATATTGACGCGTGATCGATACGGATCGTTTGCTTCGCGGTGAAGAGCGTGGAGACGATACGGAACCCGCGCGTGGTGCCGTTGCGCCAGTTCGTCACTTCGATCTCACCGTCGCCGGATTCTCCGCTCGGGAACCGGCCGGTGACGAGCAGGTCCAGGATGTCGCGCTGTCGGCATTCCTGCTTGAGCAAGTCCATTGGATGTTGAGCGGGAATGTGACGTCCGATTCGTGTCCGTGGTGTAGTAGCACCAGTACGGGCTACCACCCATACCTGCGTCCGAGCGGGATGCCAGGGTTTCGCTGTTAGGCATGTCTGGCGTATTTCACGCGGGTGTCGAACACGCCGTTGTTGCTTCCGTCGGCACGAGCCCACGCCCGGCGCTTCGTCACAATGCTGGGTTGGCGGGAGAGTCAAAGGGTAGTAGCGCTGGAGCTTCGCGCAGAACACAGGATGGTTCGACGCTGGATACAGGCTTGGCGGCAACGGCTGCTGCTGCTCGATCCAAGCGGAGCAATGGAAGCATGGGTGAGGCTCGGTTTGCTGGCGCAACCAAGTAGGATTCAGCCACCGGCTGGGGATGCGTTGAGAGCGTCAAGAAAACGCAGGGAATCAAATGACTGAGCGGAAATACAGATTCGATAGACCGCGCAATCCTCGGCAGCACTTGGAGGCGCTCTATGAAGAACTTTCCTTTTCCGAACGAGAGTACAGAGATAGCCGACCGACCGAAACGTTGAAAGACCACGTTGCGGAACTCCTGCGGGAGGCTCGACGCGCCAAGCAGCAGAGAGAAAACGAAAAAGAAGCAGAGGAAAGAGACAAGTCGTGGGCAGTCGGTGCGGTGGCAGTATTGGCTGTCGTACTTTTGCTTGTCGGAATGAGTCGCCAAGGATCTTGGCTCGATGAATACCTTTTCTCCATACGACTTTGGGCGACTGGGTTCGCGGCCGTCTTCTTGGGCGTGTCTATCGAGCGCAGTTCGTTCTTCACGCGGTTATGGGCGTACGGCTTTACGAAGCTGACGGCGTCGATTGCGGTGTCTGCCTTGGTCGTATTCAGCACGGGCAAGGCTTCGTCCTTAATCAATGGAGTCTTTCCGGTAGATGCCTCGGCTTTACCCTTCACAAGGGCAATCGTAGCCGGACTGCTGGCCTTCGAGTACGCGTATCCTCTTTTTCTCGTCGTTGCTCTATTCGCAGCAGTACACGCGCTGGTCCTCTTCGGATGGGTAAGACTAAAACTGTCAGGCGAGGGGAGATATGATGGACCGCCAGTTCTGTCGGTCGCGTTTCTCGTATTATCGGCGTTCGTACTGGCGTCCTATGCCAAATGGGTGCACAAGGACTTCTCAGATGAGGCATGGCCGGCTAAGGTATATCGCCTTGCACACTTGCTCGACTTCGACGCGAAGTACGAATGTACGAACATCCCCAAGGGTTTGTCCGTGGTCTTTCTTGGCCCAGATCATGCGCGAGTGTTGCTTGATCCGAATGCCCCTCAGACCGAGGATATAGAGTCATTTGTCGATGCACGGATTAGCGGGCAGACTGATATTCCGCAGCAGTTCCCCGTTCTTCCATGCGAGACCGAGGTTCGACCCCCTAACCGAGAGAGCGGAGCTGCAGTGAGCGAAACTTCTCCGGCTAACGCTGCGGCCCAATAGCTTGTGACGGACGTGTCGGCCGTAATGGCGTTGGGTGAGGATTGCGGTATTGCCCACAGTCTTGCTGTAGTGCTGGGGTAAGCAAATGCTGCATGACAGATGACGAGGCCTTACTGCTACGCAGGCGTATTGCGCAATGAAAAGATGAGGTCAAGTAATGGCACTTGGGCGAGTCGAACGCATCCTGATTCTGGCGAAGACCTATCCTTCGCCAAGTGCGCAGTACGTGGAAACCTCCTGCGTCGCGGGTATCGCGCAGAGCGGCGCGATGCGGCGTCTCTTCCCGGTACCATTCCGGATGATCGAGGACGGTCAGCAGTTCAGGAAGTGGCAGTGGATCGACGTGCGCGTCGAGAAAGCGAACAAAGATCACCGCCCGGAGAGCCATAAGGTCTACGTCGACACGATCAATTGCGGCAACGTAATCGACACGAAGAAAGAATGGTCGTCGCGGTGGGAGTGGCTGGACAAGATCCCGTCATTCGACAGCTTCGATTCCATCGACGCGGCGAGGCTTGAGGGCGGCTTGTCGCTCGCGCTCCTTCATCCGAAGCGATTGCTCGGCCTGGATATTGTCAAGGCTCGGAACCCGGATTGGACTGACGATGAGCGGGAGAAACTGCTGCAGGAACAGATGCAGGGCAATCTATTTTCTGAGGCGGAAGAGCGCAAGCAGGTCAAGCAGCTTCGCAAGGTGCCGTTCGACTTCTATTACCGATACATCTGCGATACGCCGGACGGAGAAGAGGAGCACAAGCACAAAATCGTCGATTGGGAGGCCGGCGCGCTCTTCTGGAAATGCCGCGACAGTTATGGTGCTGACTGGGAGAAGCCGTTTCGCGTCAAGCTGGAGGAAGATCTGGGGAGTAAGGAGCTGATGTTCCTGATGGGTAACCAGCATCGATTCCAGGACCAGTGGCTGATTATCAGCTTGATCTATCCGCCTAAGCGCAAGCCAGCTGACGACCGGCAGGGCTCGATGTTTTGACCTCGGCGGCGGAGATGTGTTCGACGGCAGCACCGCAGTGCTCCTGCACTGCATTAGCGACCATCGAGCGGTGGCAGAAGTTGAAGTCGGCCTCGTAGCAAAGCAGGGCGCAGCTCGACGAACTGACCAAATCGGACAGGTCAGCGATCGCCGCTTGCTGCGTCTTAAGGTACTTGAGGAAGCCAACGGTATAGCGCTTCCAGTCGCCATCTTCCCGGTAGCGGTCACGTACCGGCTTCGGGCAGCCAAGGTCGACCATGTGGATGTATTCGAGCCCGGAGAGATTCAGCGTGCTGGCCAGCGCCTTTTTTGAGAAGCCGGGTTTGCGTGACAGCGGAAGCTCGCGGATGTCCACAACGGTCTCAATGCTGTGCTCTGCGAGTAGGGACATGAACGTGTCGATGTCCAGTCCTTCGTAGCCTATCGTGAAAACAGTCATTATTGAACTCGGTCGAGAGACGGTACATCGGAGGATACCGATCTCTGCTAATTTGTGACAGCCAGCGGTGGCGAGGGCCGCTGCGGAAAACTGGCCCCATTAATTTTCCGAGCGCTGTCGGTGACTCGATTGTCGTTATGATGCGGTGATATGGATCGGCATTGATTGATGCCGACCCAAAACGCCTACACGATGCCTACATAAGGCCAGAAGCGACAAAGGGTTACAGGCCGAAGCGCTGTAACCCTTTGTTTTGTTTGGTGGCGAATCAGGGAAATTTTCTCATCATCGAAAATTTTCCTTTTCCGTCAACACTTTACTTCAAAAAGGCGGGTCGGTTTAAGAAGAAAACGGACACACGTAGTGTCCCACGTTCGCCCCCAATGAACAACCACCTGTCAATTTTCACAGGTAATCTATAAACAAAAATCTGCGATAAAAATTAGGGCTGCACTAAAGAAGCGTCGATTAATGTCGTTAACGTCGGTGGGCAGCGTAAATTTATGAGTAGCGCCCTTACTTCCGGGGAAATTACCATGAATAAATATCGAGTCTTTTACAGTTTTCGCAAGGGTAGTAGCTCAACGAGTAGTACCATTGACGTCTCTGCGGAGTCGGACTTCATGGCAGTAAAAATTGCCGAAGGACAGGCTAGGCAACGAAATAGCGGCCGCGATGGCTACGATTTTATCGTAACCAAAGTTGAGCGTCGTTGATATGGAAAACGATGATAAGTATTTAAGCTTGTCTGAGGATTGGTCGGGGCTTGTGCATGGTTATGGAGCGAAGGAACGCTCTGTAGCAGGTCTTAAGCTTTTAGGGAAAAGTATTTTTAATGTCGGTAAGTATGCTTTTACCGAGGCTCTCCCCAAAATGGCCGAGCACACCGCCAAAATGGCAGAAGAAGCTGCCAAGAATAAGAAGTAACTGTATTTTATTAAAAAAGCACCCCGAGGGGTGCTTTTTGCATTTCATGACAAGAGGATTGGTTAATAAACGTGATCGGCTTTCACAGCTTTAACTTTATTAATGAAATTCATCGGAACCATGCTTGCCCCGAGCATGAGCAGTACACCTGCTGCGTCAGCCAACGCACTACCACTGGCAAGCCCGACGAGCAGGACAACTGCCCCACTTACAGCAGCAATAGCCAGTTGCAAATAGAACTGACCAAGCCCTTGGCGGAATGTTTGTCCATCTGGTTGAGTAATTCCGACAATCACATCTTTGGAAAACCAGCGGACAACCCACAGCTTAACTGCCCCGCGATTAATTTGATTGTGAAGGATGCGGTCGAATTTTGGATCAATCCGAATATTATTAAGCTGATAGTTTCCGATCTTCAAGAACGTATACTTCTTCCACCGCCCATCCATATCGCTTACCCCACCCTCTAACAGGTCACCCTCGTAAATTTCCATAGCATCCTCTCTTTGTGATAATAGTCTCGATTCGACTATTCTGGATCAGACTATAGCATCGTTCGATGCTCTATGGTCAACGCTATGAGAAGCTCCGGCGCACCTTGAAGGAAGTTCGCCTTGGGGCTGGTCTCACCCAAACTCAACTTGCCGAACGGCTCGGCAGAGGGCAGAGCTACGTGTCCAAGGTTGAGCGTGGAGAACAGTTTGTGGACGTGCTAGAGTTCATCGAGTGGTGTGAGGCATGTACCACCCCGTCCGATAAAGTAATTAAGAAAATTTGAGGAGTTCGAGAATGGATAATCATTACAACAACGACCCTTTAATTCCAATAATTATCGCAATTTATAAATCACTCGAAAAATCGGGGAAAAGTAAGGTGGTTGAAGAGATTTCTAAACAAATTCAGAATCTCAACAATGACACCAAGACAAAAGGGCCGAATGGTGCTAAACAAGTAGCTGATATAGCCAAAAAAATTACAGGAGAAGAGTACAAATTAGGCAATGGATTTGATTAAAACTGACTCCAGCGTCGAGAGAGTTTCTGCTATTTCAAATTTTATCAATCTTGCGAGTCTTAATTTGGATTCGGAGTTCTCCGTATCAAACCGTAGTGCTGCCTGAGCTTCCTCCAAAGCCTTTAGCTTCTCACCTAACAAGATTATTTGTTGATCTCTAAACATGAAATTCTCCTATTGGAATTTACCATCATGGCGATACCTATAATTCAAGTTAAATATCGCCATATTTTGGATTTGTCAACGGGCGAAATAAAAAGCCACCTACGAAGGTGGCTTTTTACTACCTCTTGACAAATTATGAAATTGCCTTAAGGTAATGGTGCTTACGTGCGACGGTGAGCAATTTAAATATAATCGTAACTCGACGAATGTCAAGATCAAGTTTAAATTGCCCTGCGAACGAACTAAGCAGGGCAATTTTTTATGCGTCGGTTAATTCTCACGATTCGAAAAATTGCTAACACTGGGTAAGTAACAGGGTGGAAAGGCGTGGTGACTGAAAAGACTGAATAGCCATGGCGACTGTTATGAGACAGCACACTATACGTAGGTGACTAAAAAGACTGAATAGCCTATGAGCAATATAGTGCCGTAGCGAGAATGGGAAGAAGCAAAGCTACAATGATGAGCGCAATGGTGGAACCATGCTTCAAGGGTGTTAAAGACCCTGAATCTGCCAAATTGATTACTTAACTAAATCAATCGGGGTGTGTGGCAGTGTATTTAATCGACGCTGATAAAACTATAATTTTACCGACCCCTGGAAAGCTAACTGCCGTGTTATTTTTAACGCGGTAGGGATTGAGCTTTCCGGGAATTAGTAGTACACATTCCTGCGAAGCAGGTTATAAAGTCTAGTACAGAGGTGTATTAAAGATCTAGCGAAGCACATTAACCCGCAGGGTTGGGAATTCACGTTAGTGAATTAAAAAAGGACGGCGGCGTAAAAATCAAATTTTAGGTTTATTTTCGGTTGCTTTAGGGATTTTCTTTAAAATATATCCATTTTCCAGCATTTCCAAATCAATTTTGCGCTGCTCGGGCTGAATTTCAGTCATTACATCAAATCGATGCAGAAATCGCCCCATTTGTTCGAAATCGAAGTATCTGGCGTTAGGGTTCAAGCCTAAAGCGTCAATTTTATTTGTTAGATCTTCAACCTGGCGGTTTAGTGCTGAATTGTCTGCTTCTAGGGTGTCAGCCAATTTTTTGTACTTATCTCTTTCGTTGGCTTTGGCTTTGTAATGCTTAAGGAGTTTTGCCAATTTTCCTAGAAATGGATTTAAACACTCGGCGACATATTTCGGGAAACTCAGGCGTTGACGGAGGTTGGGTTCTCGCAAATTGGCTAGAACTTGTTTGAACTCAACGTTTAATTTCCTTTCATCCTCGGCGGACATATTGATGTCATCATAATGATTTTGCACTGACTCTGAGGTTGCTTTGCTGTAACGAGTACCACGCTCAATTCCCAATTTTTTTGTCGCAACAGCATAACTATCGTGCAGCGTTCTCAATTTTTTGGGACCGTCGAACCAGTAGGAAGCCTGCAGTTTGTTGTTCCTGAGTGGAACAAATGCACAGTGTATGTGTGGTGTCTTTTCATCGAGATGCATAACAGAATAGATAATATTTTCCGTTCCGAATTGCTCCTCCAACCACCTTTGAGCATTGGCGCCCCAGTCCTCAGCACTACCACCTTGATTAAACCAATCAGGTGTTGCAGACAAAACTATGTTGACCAACTGGACCGCATCCTTTCTAAATTTTTCGACGTTCTCCAGTCGCTTATCGAGTTCAGCAAGAATGTCCGTATTGGGATCTCCGACATAATAAATATTGTCAGGGGTACGGGTTTCATCCACGTTCGCACTTTCCACCTTTCGAAGGTTGTGGGCTGCAATAGCCACCATCGCGCCACGCATTGTTTTGTTATATTTTTGGACATTTATGACGTTCTTTTTTTTCTTCTCTTCCATTGGCAACCCTAGTTTTTATTTTTGTGAGGGGGTGAATTTCTTGCGCAGGTTGGGTAAACCAAAAACCAAACCGTAGCCCATTACGGTTTGCTACGCAAACCTACTTGGGCCATTGCATGGGGCTAAAAGCAAAACCCAAAATCAAACCCTCATTTCATTTTATATGATTTTTGATTTATCGCAAGTTCACCATATGGGACTTGGTCCCTTGCCCCAGTTCCGATTGCCAAAAAAATCCTGCCATAAGCAGGATTTCTTTTGACAACCGGCGAGTTTATTTCTGCGGTGAACTGAAAAGAATAAGTGTTACTTTGCCGTCTCGGGTGCCTGTAAAATTCTACAGGTTGACACGGGGTTAGTGAAAAATCTTGATGGGGTAGCTGAGCTTATCCATCGTCTCTTTCAAAATTTTCAACGGTTTTGCTTGTTGATAATTTTGAAAATGGGGTGATGAAAAATCGACCTTTGCTTGCTCGTAGTGTCCAACAATCGCCATAAGAATAGCGGGATGAACATGCAGATTAGTCATCGAATTAATGAAAGTTGTGCGGAAAGAGTGGAATACTTTTCGGTCATCTTTGATTTCAAGTTTGTCTAAATATTCGCCAAAACGCCGAGACATATTTTTAGAAAATCCATTCTTCCCATCTTTGAGGTGAGGGAAAAGATGTGTTGCTTTCGTCGCCTTGACTTGTTCAACGTAGCTCAAAAATTTGGAATTCAGGACAACATCAGGCAGGGGGATTTTGCGAACTGAGTTCGAATTTTTCGCCGCGTCATGCTGAATATCAAACACCAAAACACCGTCGACTTTAGTAATTTGGTCAAGTCTCAGGCTTGCCAGTTCTTCCACGCGTGCACCAGTGTACAGGCTCAAAAATGGCAACCAATGATAATCAGGCTTTTTGAGAAAATCCCTGTACTTCAATTCCTCAAAAATTAATTTCAGGTCCTCATCTTCGAATGGTTTATAAGAGCGAACCTGTTTTTTTAGTTTTGCCTTGGTTGAAATCTTAACACGCTCAAACGGGTTGCTGGCAAAAAACAGATTATTGTTGATCGCGTATTCGAATAGTGAGCGCAGGAACGAGGTTTTTGCATTAATGGCACTTGCAGACCCATTAGAGGCCAGCAGGCGGTTCTTATAGGCTACCGCCTCATTAGGGGTGTACTGATTAATATCGAGATCACCGAAAAAAGATTTGAACTCGTCGTAAACCCGCTCTTTGTCATAGAGGGTTTTCGCAACGTTGTCAATTTTCTTCTCAGTGAGATAGAGATTCGCAACTGTGCTAAATAATTCGCTTTTCTGCGTAGCACGTTGTCCTTGGACAATGCCTTTAGGCAAGTTCCCAGACATCTCCCCCATGCTTGGGGGCTGGGGGGAAGAAGCTAATTTGGATGCCAATTCAGCCGTGCTGAGTTGGCTAAATTGAGCAGGCGTTAGCCCCAGTTTTTCGATAATTTGAGAAACAATATCAATGTCACCCGATTTGACATCTTTGAAATTCACGGTCCCTGAGGGGCTGATTTCAACATCCAGTTTTTTAATATTACTGGGGTCAAATTCGTTCATCGCAAGCTTCATGTTCAGGTCTAGTGCATGAATTCTAGCCTGCTTGAAGTCCTTGGTTCCAAGGGACCAACGGTACTTTTTCTTGTTGCGAATGATTCTCAGGTAGTAAACGCCGTGGCGTGACTTATACAGACGGGGCAACTTGTGCATGGGAATGACCCACCAAGTGACCCACCGAATGAGAAAAGCCCAGCATAACCTATTGATTATGCTGGGCTTTTTGAAGATGGTGGCGAATCAGGGATTCGAACCCCGGACCTGCGGATTATGATTCCGTCGCTCTAACCGACTGAGCTAATTCGCCGTGAAGACTTGAATTATGTCGATCGGCCGGTCGGCTGTCAATACCTTTTTCCATCTTTCCCGAAAAAAGATGCCAGCCGCCGTGCCGATCTCCATCGCGGGCGGCAGCCGGTCACCGGAAGGAGCACCTCCGCCGGCCGTCCCCGCCGCGGACCCAACATCAATCCTGCGCGTAGATGTCCGAGTCCTTCGTCTCCTTGACGAACAGCAGGCCGATCACGAACGTGGCCAGCGCGATCACGATCGGATACCAGAGGCCCGAGTAGATGTCGCCCTTCGCCGCGACGATCGCGAACGCGGTCGCCGGCAGGAAGCCGCCGAACCACCCGTTGCCGATGTGATAGGGCAGCGACATCGACGTGTAGCGGATCCGCGTCGGGAACATCTCGACCAGCATCGCGGCGATCGGGCCGTAGACCATCGTCACGTAGATCACGAGGATCGTCAGGATCACGATCGTCATCGGCCAGTTGAGCTGCGCCGGGTCCGCTTTCGCCGGGTAGCCGGCCCCCTTCAGCGTCGATGCGAGCGTTTTGTCGAACGCCGCGCCCTGCGCCTTCGCGTCGGCCGCCTTGCCGTCGTAAGTCGGGAGCACCGTGTCGCCGACCTTGATCTGGGCCTGCGTCCCGGCCGGCGCCGCGACGTTCTCGTAGTTCAGGCCGGCCTTGGCGAGCGCGCTCTTCGCGATGTCGCACGAGCTGGTGAACTTCGACGTGCCCACCGGGTTGAACTGGAACGAGCAGGTGGCCGGATCGGCGATGACCGTGATCGGCGCCTTCTGCGTCGCGAGTTCGAGCTGCGGGTTCGCGTAGTGCGTGAGCGCCTTGAACAGCGGGAAGTAGGTCAGCGCCGCGATCAGGCAGCCCGCGAGGATGATCGGCTTGCGGCCGATCTTGTCCGACAGCGACCCGAAGAACAGGAAGAACGGCGTGCCGATCAGCAGCGCGATCGCGATCAGGATGTTCGCGCTCGCGCCGTCGACCTTCAGCGTCTGCGTGAGGAAGAACAGCGCGTAGAACTGGCCCGTGTACCACACGACGGCCTGGCCGGCCGTCAGGCCGATGAGCGCGAGGATCACGATCTTCAGGTTCTTCCACTGGCCGAATGCCTCGGTCAGCGGCGCCTTCGACGTCTTGCCTTCCGCCTTGATGCGCAGGAACACCGGCGATTCGTTCAGTTGCAGCCGGATCCACACCGACACCCCGAGCAGCAGGATCGACGCGACGAACGGCACGCGCCAGCCCCAGCTGCCGAACGCTTCCTCGCCGATGAACGTGCGCACGCCGAGGATCACGAGCAGCGACAGGAACAGGCCGAGCGTGGCCGTCGTCTGGATCCACGCGGTGTAGAAGCCGCGCCGGTTGGCCGGCGCATGCTCGGCGACGTAGGTCGCCGCGCCGCCGTACTCGCCGCCGAGCGCGAGGCCCTGCAACAGCCGCATCGCGATGAAGATCACGGGCGCGGCGATGCCGATCGACGCGTAGCCGGGCAGGAAGCCGACCACGAACGTCGAGACGCCCATGATCACGATCGTCACGAGGAACGTGTGCTTGCGGCCGACGAGGTCGCCGAGCCGGCCGAACACGATCGCGCCGAACGGCCGCACCGCGAAGCCGGCCGCGAAGCCGAGCAGCGTGAAGATGAACGCGGCGGTCGGATTGACGCCGGAGAAGAAGCTCTTGCTGATGTAGGCCGCGAGCGAGCCGGCCAGGTAAAAGTCGTACCACTCGAACACGGTGCCGAGCGACGACGCGAAGATCACCTTCTTCTCTTCGCCCGTCATCGGCGAGTGCGAAATTTGCCCGCCTAACGTTGCCATGAATCGTCTCCAAGTCCCTTGATATAGATGTGCGGCCGCCGTGGGAGGGGCGGGCCTGTCGACGATTATTGGCACGGAAACTTACGGCCCACTGACTCGCTCGTACAAAACGACTGCGCGTTAACCCGTGTCGAATCGGTCGCTTCGCGTGTCGATCATGGCGCGAACGGCCGGTAAATCGCCGGTTTCGACGGGGTTGCGCCGATTCGCGGCGGCGCGCGTCAGGGTTAATCCGGGGCGGTGTCGGTCAGCGGCAGGCTGATGCGCACGAGCGTGCCGGCGAGGCGCGGTGCGTGTTGGTAGACGTGATCGTCGAGCGTCAGCGTGCCGCCGTGCTGAGTGGCGATCTCGCGCACGATCGCGAGCCCGAGGCCGCTGCCGTCGCCTTCGCGGCCGAGGATCCGGTAGAAGCGCTCGACCACGCGCTCGCGCTCGCCGGCCGGGATGCCGGGGCCCGTATCCTCGACTTCGAGATGGACGCGCCGCGCCGCGCGTTCGGCACGCACGCGCACCGTGATGCGGCCGCCTTCCGGCGTATAGCGGATCGCGTTGTCGACCAGGTTGCCGAGCATCTCGCGCAGCATCACCGGATTGCCGTCGACGTCGAGCGGCGCGTCGTCGTCCGGCCCTTCGTAACCGAGGTCCATCCGTTTCGCGAGCGCGGCCTGCACCCAGTCGCGCACCGTGCGCCGCGCGAGCGCGCCGATCTCGACCGGCTCGAACGTGAGCCCGCTCGCGCGGTTCTCGGCACGCGCGAGCGCGAGCAGTTGCGTGACGAGCCGCGCGGCCTGTTCGGAACTCGTCGCGATCTGCTCGAGCGAGCGCTGCACGTCGGGCGGCACCGGGTGGCGCAGCGCGAATTCGGCCTGCGTGCGCAGGCCCGCGAGCGGTGTCTTCATCTGGTGGGCGGCGTCGGCGATGAAGCGTTTCTGCAGCGCCATGTTCTGTTCGAGCCGCGCGAGCAGGTCGTTGAACGACGTGACGAGCGGTTCGATCTCGGGCGGCGCGCGCTGCGCCTCGACGGGCGACAGGTCGTCGGGCCGCCGCGCGCGGATGTGCGCCTGCAGCGCATTGAGCGGCGCGAGCCCGCGCGACAGCCCGAACCACACGAGCAGGATCGCGAGCGGCAGGATCACGAATTGCGGCAGGATCACGCCCTTGATGATGTCGTTCGCGAGCGCGTTGCGCTTGTCGAGCGTCTCGCCGACCTGCACGAGCACGGGCTGCGTGCCGCTCGCCTGCGGCAGCGCGACGGTCGTATATGCGACGCGCACGTCGTTGCCGCGCAGCAGATCGTCGCGGAACACGACGACGCCCGGCGGCGGGCGGTCCTCGTCGCGCGGCAGCGGCATGTCGGCCTCTCCCGCGACCAGTTCGCCGCGCGTGCCGAGCACCTGGAAGTAGACGCTGTCGATGTTGTCGGCGCGCAGGAAGTCGCGCGTCTGTTCCGGCAGCGTCAGCTCGGCGACGCCGTTGACCGGATGGATCTGCCGGGCGAGCACGTACGCATTGGTTTCGAGCGCGCGGTCGAACGGGCTGTTCGCGATCGTCTTCGCGACGAGATAGGTGACGGCGATGCTCATCGGCCACAGCAGCAGCAGCGGCGCGAGCATCCAGTCGAGAATTTCGCCGAACAGCGAGCGCGGCCGCGGCGTTTCGGGCGATTCGGTTTCGTCGGGCGGCGCGAACGGGTTCTCGTAGCGGGCGTCGCGCGCCTCGTCGGCAGCCGACGACGGCGCGCCGGTCGGGGGGCGGGAAGGGGAATGGGCCGGCGTGGCCATCGCGGCGCCGTCCGGCGTCAGCGCAGCGGCGTGCCGGCGGCCGCGGGCTGGGACGCTGCCGTGTCGGCCGGCGTCGCGGGCGCGACCTTCTCGAGGCAATAGCCGAGGCCGCGCACGGTCGAGATCCGCACGCCGCTCGGTTCGATCTTCTTGCGCAGCCGGTGCACGTAGACTTCGATCGCGTTGTTGCTGACTTCCTCGCCCCATTCGCACAGGTGATCGACGAGCTGTTCCTTCGACACGAGGCGGCCGATCCGCTGCAGCAGCACCTCGAGCAGGCCGAGTTCGCGCGCGGAGAGATCGAGCACGTGATCGTTCGCATACGCGATGCGGCCGACCTGGTCGAATGCGAGCGAACCGTGGCGCACGACCGTCGGGCCGCCGCCCGCGCCGCGCCGGGTCAGCGCGCGCACGCGCGCCTCGAGCTCGTTGAGCGCGAACGGCTTGGCCATGTAGTCGTCGGCGCCGAGGTCGAGCCCCTTCACGCGTTCGTCGACGCTGTCGGCGGCGGTCAGGATCAGCACGGGGAGATTGGAATTGCGCGCGCGCAGGCGCTTGAGCACGTCGAGCCCGGACATTTTCGGCAGCCCGAGATCGAGGATCAGCAGGTCGAAAGTCTGCATCGACAGCGCGGTGTCGGCATCGACGCCGCTCTTCACGTGATCGACGGCATAGCCCGATTGGCGGAGTGACCGGGTGAGGCCGTCCGCGAGTATGCTGTCGTCTTCGGCGATGAGAATTCGCATGTTGCTGACCGATGCCGGCACGTTCGCGCCGGCGCGGCTGTCTCCGAAGTTATTCGTGTACAACGCAACCCGCATTGCGGGCTTGCATAAACCACTGTTTTTTTATACAGTGTCTGCATTCGTGGGCAGCGCTTGATGCGGGCGCGCCTCCAACAGACGCTGCTCATCATAGCAAAGGACGATTCATGGAAGATAGCAAGAAGGGCTCCGGGATGACCGCCGAGAAGAGCAAGGCGCTGGCGGCCGCGCTCGCGCAGATCGAGAAGCAGTTCGGCAAGGGCTCGATCATGCGCATGGGCGACGGCGAGGCGGCCGAGAATATCCAGGTCGTCTCCACGGGGTCGCTGGGTCTCGACATCGCGCTGGGCGTCGGCGGCCTGCCGCGCGGCCGGGTGGTCGAGATCTACGGTCCGGAATCGTCCGGTAAAACCACGCTCACGCTGCAGGTCATCGCCGAACTGCAGAAGATCGGCGGCACGGCAGCCTTCATCGACGCCGAGCACGCGCTCGACGTCCAGTACGCGTCGAAGCTCGGCGTGAACGTGCCGGAGCTGCTGATCTCGCAGCCGGACACCGGCGAGCAGGCGCTCGAAATCACCGATGCGCTGGTGCGCTCGGGCTCGATCGACATGATCGTCATCGACTCGGTCGCGGCGCTCGTGCCGAAGGCCGAAATCGAAGGCGAGATGGGTGATTCGCTGCCGGGTCTGCAGGCCCGCCTGATGTCGCAGGCGCTGCGCAAGCTGACCGGCACGATCAAGCGCACGAACTGCCTCGTGATCTTCATCAACCAGATCCGGATGAAGATTGGCGTGATGTTCGGCAACCCGGAAACCACGACGGGCGGCAACGCACTGAAGTTCTACTCGTCGGTGCGTCTCGACATTCGCCGGATCGGCTCGATCAAGAAAAACGACGAGGTGATCGGCAACGAAACCCGCGTGAAGGTCGTCAAGAACAAGGTGTCGCCGCCGTTCCGCGAAGCGATCTTCGACATCCTGTACGGAGAAGGCATTTCGCGCCAGGGCGAGATCATCGATCTCGGCGTGCAGGCGAAGATCGTCGACAAGGCCGGCGCCTGGTATAGCTACAACGGCGAGAAGATTGGCCAGGGCAAGGACAACGCGCGTGAATTCCTGCGCGAGAATCCGGAAATCGCACGCGAGATCGAGAACCGCATTCGCGAATCGCTCGGTGTCGTCAGCATGCCCGATGGCGTAGCCAACGAAGCCGAGGCTCTGGACGAAGAAGAGTGATGGTTGTGCGCCGAGGCCGGGCTGGCGAGCCGGAGGAGCGCGACACGTCCGAAACGGCGGGTCGCTCCGGCCGGCGAGCCGGCCCCTCGGGCGCCAGCCGGCCGGACGCAGGCGGCAACGCCGCGAACCGCACCGCGACGAGGGCATCCGACGATGCCCTCGTTTCGTTTGAGATTGCCGCGCCGGACGATCCGTTCGAAGACGATGAATCGTTCGACGCGCATGATCGCTCCCGCCGTCGGGTGTCCGGTGTCCGCTTCCCGGGCGATCGCGCCGCGGACGATCGCGCAGCCGATGCGCCCGCGACCGAAGATGTCTATACGCGCAGCAGCCAGCATCCGCGCCGCACCCATCGCGCATCCGGCACGGCTTTCGGCGCATCTTCCGGCGGCGCTGCTTCAAGCGATGCGCCGGGCGCCGGCGAACGCAAGTCGTCGAAGCCGCCGCGGTCGTTGAAGGGGCGCGCGCTCGGCTACCTGTCGAGGCGCGAATACAGCCGTGCGGAGCTTGCGCGCAAGCTCGCCCCCTACGTCGGCGAAGACGAATCCGTCGACCCGGTGCTCGATGTACTGGAGAAGGAAGGCTGGCTGTCCGACGCGCGCTTTGCCGAGAGCCTCGTGCATCGCCGCGCGTCGCGCGTCGGTGTCGCACGCATCGTCAGCGAACTGAAGCGCCATGCGGTCGGCGACAGTCTCGTCGAAGAGGTGAATGCCCAATTGCGCGAGACCGAGTGGAGCCGCGCGCAGGCCGTCTGGCGCAAGAAATTCGGTGCACTGCCGCAAACGCCCGCGGAGCGCGCGAAGCAGGCGCGCTTCCTGGCCGCGCGCGGCTTCTCGAGCGCGACGATCGTGAAGCTGCTGAAGGTGGGCGACGATTTTCCGATCGACGACTGAGTGGCCCGGTCGCGCGCGTGGCGCGCGATTTTGCTGCATCGCAACCGCTTCCGGACAGGCGGGAATACCCGCCGTCGGGGCCGAATGCCTCAAATACCCAATATGCTAAAATCCACGGGTTTTCCTCTTCGGCCTCAACCTCCAGCATGCCGCTATCCGAGCCCGTGCCCCGTCAGTTGCGACATCGACGCGCAATCCGAGCGGAAGCCTACGAGCGCGGCGACGGCTTGTGGGACATCGAAGCCTGCCTGACCGACCACAAGCCGCGCGATGTCGCGCTTGCGTCGGGCATCCGGCCCCAGGGCCTGCCGATCCACGAACTCTGGCTGCGCGTGACCATCGATCGTGACCTCAATGTCGTCGACGCCGAAGCGTCTTCGGAATGGGTGCCCTATCCCGGTCACTGTCAATCCGCTTCCCCCGCCTATCGGGCCCTCATCGGGCTCAATCTCTTCCGCAATTTCCGCCGCAACGCGAACCGGCTGCTCGCCGGCGTCGCAGGCTGTTCCCATCTCACCGAACTGTGCGCCGTGCTGCCGACGGCCGCGATCCAGGCGTTCGCCGGTGATGTATGGAACGTGCGCGAGGAGGGCGGCGAAGGCCCGGATCATGACGGCGTGCACGCCGAACCGCCTTTCCAGCTCGGCCGCTGCCGCGCGCTGCGATTCGATGGCGAGGTCGTGCGGCAGTACTACCCGCGCTGGTATGGCCCGATTCGGCCGGATCTGCCCGGTGAAGGCAGCACGAAGGAATGAACGGAAATCATTCGAAGAAGCGTCTTAAGCGACATTTCATCCAACTCTCAGACTGAAGGGAATCACGCATGAAGATTCACGAGTACCAGGGTAAGGAAATCCTGCGGAAATTCGGCGTCGCGGTACCGCGCGGCAAGCCGGCGTTCTCGGTGGACGAGGCCGTCAAGGTGGCGGAAGAGCTCGGCGGCCCGGTTTGGGTCGTGAAGGCTCAGATTCACGCGGGTGGCCGTGGCAAGGGCGGCGGCGTGAAGGTGGCGAAGTCGATCGAGCAGGTGCGCGAATACGCGAACCAGATCCTCGGCATGCAGCTCGTCACGCACCAGACCGGCCCGGAAGGCCAGAAGGTCAACCGCCTGATGATCGAAGAGGGCGCCGACATCAAGCAGGAACTGTACGTCAGCCTTGTCGTCGACCGCATCTCGCAGAAGATCGTGCTGATGGGTTCGAGCGAAGGCGGCATGGACATCGAAGAAGTCGCCGAAAAGCACCCGGAACTGATCCACAAGGTCATCGTCGAGCCGTCGACGGGCCTGCTGGACGCGCAGGCAGACGACCTCGCCGCGAAGATCGGCGTGCCGGCCGCATCGATTCCGCAAGCGCGCGCGATCCTGCAAGGCCTGTACAAGGCATTCTGGGAAACCGACGCATCGCTGGCTGAAATCAACCCGCTGAACGTCTCCGGCGACGGCAAGGTCACCGCACTCGACGCGAAGTTCAACTTCGACTCGAACGCGCTGTTCCGTCACCCGGAAATCGTCGCGTACCGCGATCTGGACGAGGAAGATCCGGCTGAAATCGAAGCGTCGAAGTTCGACCTCGCGTACATCTCGCTCGACGGCAACATCGGCTGCCTCGTGAACGGCGCGGGCCTCGCGATGGCGACGATGGACACCATCAAGCTGTTCGGCGGCGAACCGGCGAACTTCCTGGACGTCGGCGGCGGCGCGACGACCGAGAAGGTCACGGAAGCGTTCAAGCTGATGCTGAAGAACCCGGACCTGAAGGCGATTCTCGTGAACATCTTCGGCGGCATCATGCGCTGCGACGTGATCGCGGAAGGCGTGATCGCCGGTTCGAAGGCCGTGAACCTGAACGTGCCGCTCGTCGTGCGCATGAAGGGCACGAACGAGGACCTCGGCAAGAAGATGCTGGCCGATTCGGGCCTGCCGATCATCTCGGCGGACAGCATGGAAGAGGCTGCGCAGAAGGTCGTCGCGGCTGCCGCAGGCAAGTAAGCACGCGCTAATGAACACGTAGGGCGGCGCGGTTTGCACGCGACGCCCATCGAACAGAGGTCAAAATACATGTCGATTCTGATCAACAAGGACACGAAGGTCATCACGCAGGGCATTACCGGCAAAACCGGTCAGTTCCATACGCGCGCCTGCCGTGAATACGCAAACGGCCGCGAAGCATTCGTCGCGGGCGTGAACCCGAAGAAGGCCGGCGAAGACTTCGAAGGCATTCCGATCTACGCGAGCGTCAAGGAAGCGAAGGCGGAAACCGGCGCGACCGTGTCGGTCATCTACGTGCCGCCGGCAGGCGCGGCGGCTGCGATCTGGGAAGCGGTCGAAGCCGACCTGGATCTCGCGATCTGCATCACGGAAGGCATTCCCGTGCGCGACATGATCGAAGTGAAGGACCGCATGCGTCGCGAAGGCCGCAAGACGCTGCTGCTCGGGCCGAACTGCCCGGGCACGATCACGCCGGACGAACTGAAGATCGGCATCATGCCGGGTCACATCCACCGCAAGGGTCGTATCGGCGTCGTGTCGCGTTCGGGCACGCTGACGTATGAAGCGGTTGCCCAGCTGACGGCACTCGGCCTCGGCCAGTCGTCGGCAGTCGGTATCGGCGGCGACCCGATCAACGGTCTGAAGCACATCGACGTGATGAAGATGTTCAACGACGATCCGGATACGGATGCGGTCGTGATGATCGGCGAAATCGGCGGTCCGGACGAAGCCAACGCCGCCGAGTGGATCAAGGACAACATGAAGAAGCCGGTCGTCGGCTTCATCGCGGGCGTCACGGCGCCTCCGGGCAAGCGCATGGGCCACGCCGGCGCGCTGATCTCGGGCGGTGCGGATACGGCCGAAGCGAAGCTGGAAATCATGGAAGCGTGCGGCATCACCGTCACGCGCAACCCGTCGGAAATGGGCCGTCTGCTGAAGAAGGCGCTGTAAGTATTTCCATCGGGTCCGTCCTGCAGAAAACGCCGGCTTTGCCGGCGTTTTTTGTTATGCTCCCGCAATGAATTCGTAAGCACCGGGCATGTGCGCTGCATGTGCCGACGATGAACCGGGTCGCCCGCGAGGCGGCCGCTGCCCTTTCCTCACCGCCATGCTCGAATTCCTGACCTCGCTGCACTGGGGCGCCATTCTCCAGATCGTCATCATCGATATCCTGCTCGGCGGCGACAACGCGGTCGTGATCGCGCTTGCGTGCCGCAACCTGCCGGCGAACCAGCGGCTGCGCGGGGTCGTCTGGGGCACCGCGGGGGCGATCCTGCTGCGCGTCGCGCTGATCACGTTCGCGGTCGCGCTGCTCGACGTGCCGTTCCTGAAGCTCGGCGGCGGGTTGTTGCTGCTGTGGATCGGCATCAAGCTGATGGCGCCGGCCGCCGACGCGCACGACAACATCAAGCCGGCCGACCGGCTGTGGGATGCCGTGAAGACGATCGTGATCGCCGATGCGGTCATGAGCCTCGACAACGTGATCGCGATCGCCGGCGCGGCCGAGCAGGCCGACCCGTCGCACCGGATCGCGCTCGTGATCTTCGGGCTCATTGTCAGCGTGCCGATCATCGTGTGGGGCAGCACGCTGGTGCTGAAGCTGCTCGACCGGTTCCCGGTCGTCGTGGCGCTCGGCGCCGGGCTGCTCGGCTGGATCGCGGGTGGGCTGATCGTGAACGACCCGGTCGGCGACCGCTGGCCGGTGCTCGATACGCCGGAAGTGGTCTACGGCGCGAGCATCGTCGGCGCACTGTTCGTCGTCGCGATCGGTTACGCGCTCAGGAAACGCCGCGGCGTGCCGCAGCACTGACTGGCCATCCGGCTGACTGCCGGCTTCGCTGCCCGCTGGCTACGATCGAGACGCCTGCCTTTGTCGGCAGGCGTTTTTCGTTTCCGGAGCCTGCCATGTTCGAAGCCTTTTCCGTTTCCCTGTTCCGTCGCGTTGCCGCCGATCTGCGGCGCGCGAACCGGCCGTCGCCGCGCTGGCGGCTGGCCGGCTTCACGTTGATCGAACTGATGATCGTGCTCGCGATCGTCGGCGTCGTCGCGGCCTATGCGATTCCCGCGTACCAGGATTACCTCGCGCGGTCGCGCGTCGGCGAGGGGCTTGCGCTCGCGTCGTCGGCGCGGCTCGCGGTCGCCGACAATGCGGCGAGCGGCGCGAGCCTCGACGGCGGCTATAGTCCACCCACCTCGACCCGCAACGTCGAATCGGTTTCGATCGACGCCAATACCGGCCAGATCACGGTCGCGTTCACCGCCCGGGTCGCCGCGGCCGGCACAAATACGCTGGTGCTCGTGCCGTCCGCGCCCGACAAGGCCGATGCGCCCACCGCGCGCGTGCCGCTCAAAAAGGGGTCGATACAAGCGGGCGCGATTGCGTGGGAATGTTTCGCCGCCGGGAAGGACGCATCGTCGCTGCCGGCGCCCGGCGCGGGGCCGTTGCCCGGTAACGCCGCGACGCTGCCCGCGAAATATGCGCCCGCGGAGTGCCGTGCATAAGGCTGGCGGAGCCGGAGGAGGGCGGCGCATGCGGCCTGCCGGCCGCCGCTTCGGCCGGCGGGGCTGCGGCTGCGCGCCGGCTCGCGGAGCGACAGCCCCGCACAGAGCAGGGAAAGTTTTGTATAGTGCGCCGGTTGCTGACACCCGGTTCGCTCATGCCTTCTACTTTTTCCCGTTCGTTGCCGCTCGTTGCGCTGGCTGTCGCCCTGATCGTGCCGTACGCGATCACGAATCATACGTATCCGATCCCGACCTTCTATTCCGAGTTTTCCGCGCTGGTGCTGTATCTGCTGGTGGGCGTGTCCGTCGTGCTGCTCGCGCGCACCGGCCGCCCCGCCCAGCCGTTTGCCGCGCCGGCCGCGTTCGCGGCGCCGCTTGGTTTTGCGGTGGTGCTGATCGCGCAGGTCGCGCTGATCCCGCTCAAGGTGCCGTCGATGAACTGGCTGGCGGTCGGCTATCTCGCCGCCGCGCTGGTCGCGATGCAGGCCGGGTATACGCTTGCGCGCGACGGGATGGCGGAAATCGTGTCGCGGATGATGGCCGGGGCGCTGCTCGTGGGCGGCGTATTCGCGGTCGGCGCCCAGATCGTGCAGCTATTCCACCTGGAATCGGCCGTCTCGCCATTCGTCGTGGTATACAACATCGCGGTCGATCGCCGCCCGTACGGCAACATGGCGCAGGCGAACCACCTGGCCAGCTACATCGCCTTCGCGCTCGCGGGTGCGCTGTATCTGGTGCAGACGCGCCGGCTCGCGGTGTGGGCATGGCTCACGCTGTCGCTCGTGCTGTCGGTCGGTCTTGCGCTGACGGTGTCGCGCGGGCCGTGGCTGCAAGTCGCGGTGATGGTGGTCGCGGGCTTCTGGATGGCCTGGGTCGAATCGCGCCGCACGCCGGGCAATGCGCGTGCGTGGCTGATACCGGTCGTGCTCGCGGTCGCGTTCATCGCGGTGAACGTCGCCGTGCGCTGGGCCAACGTGCACTACCACCTGAATCTCGCGGAGTCGGCAGCCGACCGGATGCGCGATGCCGGGCAGATCGCGCCGCGCCTCGCGCTGTGGAAGTACGGGCTCGCGATGTTCCGCGAACATCCGCTGCTCGGGGTCGGCTGGGGCGAATTCCCGTCGCACCAGTTCGCGCTCGTGCGCACGCTCGGCGGCGTCGAGATCGCGAACAACGCGCACGACATCTTCATCGACCTGCTCGCGAAGTCCGGTCTCGTCGGGCTCGGCGTGCTCGCCGTCACGCTCGTCACGTGGTTCGTGCGCGCGGTGCGGGCGCCGCAGTCGAGCATGCGCGTGTTCGGCTTCGCGCTGATCGGCATCCTGCTGATGCATGCGCTGGTCGAGTATCCGCAGCAATACATGTTCTTCCTGCTGCCGGCGATGTTCGTGATCGGGCTGCTCGAGGTGAAGCCGCTGCGTATCCTGCCGGGGCGTGCGGCGTTCGGGCTGTTCGCGGTGTTGTCGTTCGGCGGCGTGCTGGCGGCGGTGCCCGTGCTGCGCGACTATCAGCGCGCGGAAGTGCTGTATTACGGCAGCAACCCGGCCGCGCAGTACCGCGATGCGCCGTCGCTGCTGTTCGGCGCGTGGGGCGATTACGGTGCGGCGACGCTGCTGACCATTTCGCCGGACAACCTGCCGCTCAAGCTCGCCGCGCATGAGCGCGCGATCGCGCTGCTGCCCGGCGAGACGGTGCTGCGCCGCTATGCGGTGCTGCAGGCGCTGGCCGGCCGCGAAGCCGATGCGCTCGATACCGTCGCGCGCCTGCACGTGTTTGCGAAGGAATTGAAGGACTGGCCGCAACAGCTGGCCGCGTTGTACAAGCTGTGCGACCAGGAGCCTGCGCTGAAGACGTTCAGGGCGGCGATCGTCGCGAAGTACGGGGAAGCGCCGGCCGACGAGGGCGACGATTCGGACGACGACGATTCGGATTGATGCGTGTCGTGCGCGCCGGAACGGGGCACTCCGGCGTCTACCGGGCCGCGGTGACGACGACTGACGCCGGAGCAACACGGCCCGGCGCATGGCGCCAATCCGGTCGGGTATCGATTACGTCGCGGATCGCGTGGATTCCGGCCGAATGGGTGACGATTCGCGTCAACCATTGTCAAATCGCCGCCGCTGACCGGGCGGCGCGTGCACAATGCGCGAAAGCCCTCGCGTGCCGCCGGCGCGGGGCGTAGCCGATGTGAATACGGAGAATGTCCCGGCTATCCGGGCATTCCGCCGAGCAGGATCGCGATCGAGCATCGCTCGGCCGCGCGGCCGTAACGGGGCGCCGATCCGAAGGCCGCGGCGCAGTGCGACACACGCGATGCCGCCGGCGAAAGGCTGCCGGCGCGACGCGTGTGCCCAGAACAGTGCTGAAGAACGATATTAGACCATGGCCATTCGCTCGACCTACCTGATCCTGCCCGCCGTCGCGGTACTGTTTTCCGGCTGCGCGATGCTGTCGTCATCGCAGGAAAGCAAGCTGACCTGCCATATCCCGCGCGCCGTCTATCCGGATAGCGCGAAACCGCTCACGCGCCCGGCGACCGTGCTCGTGCGCGCGCTGATGACGACGTCCGGCGAAGCGCAGAACGTGACCGTGACGACGAGCAGCCGCAATGCGGCGGCCGATCGCGCGGCCGTCGACGCGATGACCCATGCGACCTGCGCGCAGACTGGCGCGACCGCGAATCCGTTCCTGCTTACGCAACCGTTCGTGTTCGAGCCGCGGCGCGGGCAGTGATGGGGCGGGCGTGCGCTCGATGGGCGCGGCCGCGGGGCCGGCACCCGAATCGCGACGGGGCCTCGCGGCAATCTCATTGGAACGATCAGAACTGCCGCTTCTCGAGCGTATACCCGTCGTCAGATTTGGGTGACTTCGTTCGACGATAGCGAGACCAGGGTCGTCGGCTTGTCGCAGAGCGAAAGGCTTATAAAGGAATACGGTTACGCTTACGCTTCCGCCTTCCAGTCCCCCGACTTCCCGCCGCGCTTCTCCCTGACGCTCACGTCGGTAATCACCATCCCGCGATCGACCGCCTTGCACATGTCGTAGACGGTCAGCAGCCCGACCTGCACGGCCGTCAGCGCTTCCATCTCGACGCCGGTGCGGCCGAACGTCTCGACCTGCACGACGCAGTGGACTCCCGGCAGCGCGTCGTCGAGTTCGAACTCGACGGCCACGCGCGTCAGCGCGAGCGGGTGGCACAGCGGAATGAGATCGGCCGTGCGCTTCGCGCCCTGAATCGCCGCGATGCGCGCGACGCCGAGCACGTCGCCTTTTTTGGCCTTGCCGTCGCGGATCAGCGCGAACGTGGCCGGCAGCATCCGGATCGTGCCGCGCGCGATCGCGATGCGTCGGGTTTCCTGCTTGTCGCCGACGTCGACCATGTGGGCGTGACCGGCTGCATCGAAATGGGTGAGTCCTGACATGTCTTCCTCTATTGGAACGGAGTGCGCACGCACGTCCCGCGATCCTGCTTCGCGATCGGCCGGGCACTGAACGCCATGCCGGCGCGACGAACCGATCCAACGGCTCGGCGGGCGCCTATCATAGCAGCGGCGTTCGCGTTGCCGCAGGCGCAGATGACGCGCGCGCGGCACGGGACAGTCGCGCGGCGCCGGTACAATGAGCCGAATATTCAGACCAAACGCCGCGATGCGCGCCGTTCGCGCGGGACGGCGTCGTTTTCATCCTGCCATGCGTGTCAAACAGTTGCTTGCCGTGTCGCTGTCGGCCGCGCTCGCGCTGCCGCCGGGCGGCCATGCGCAGAGCGCCTCCGCGCCGCCGCTCGAGCCGGCGGTTGGCGGCGCGACGTCGATTTCCACCGTGCCGTCCGGCATCGCGACCGGCGTATTCGGCACGTACGGCGGCGCGGAGAGCCGGTTCTCGGGCGCGGACGGTGCATCGGCGCCGGTCGCGAGCCTGCGCGCGCCGCTGCGTGCGCTGGAACTGCCCGATCTCGGCGACGGCTCCGGCGGCTCGCTGACGCCACGGGCCGAGCGCCGGCTCGGCGAACGCGTGATGCGCGAAGTGCGGCGCGATCCCGACTATCTCGACGACTGGCTCGTGCGCGACTACCTGAACGCGATGGCGGCGCGGCTCGCGGCCGCGGCGGCGGCGCGCTACATCGGCGGCTACACGCCGGACTTCGATCTGTTCCCGGTGCGCGATCCGCAGATCAACGCGTTCTCGATGCCGGGCGGCTTCATCGGGATCAACAGCGGGCTGGTCGTCACGACGCAGACGGAGTCGGAACTCGCGTCGGTGGTCGGCCACGAGATGGGCCACGTGCTGCAGCGGCACATCGCCCGGATGATCGGCGCGAGCGAGAAGAGCGGCTACACGGCGCTCGCGACGATGCTGCTCGGCGTGCTGGCCGGCGTGCTCGCGCGCAGCGGCGATCTCGGCAGCGCGATCGCGATGGGCGGGCAGGCATACGCGGTCGACAACCAGCTGCGCTTCTCGCGGTCGGCCGAGCGCGAGGCCGATCGCGTGGGCTTCCAGCTGCTCGCGGGAGCCGGCTACGACCCGTATGGCATGCCGGGCTTCTTCGAGCGGCTCGACCGCGCGTCGACGGGCGATGCGGGCGTGCCCGCCTATGCGCGCACGCACCCGCTGACCGGCGAGCGGATCGCCGACATGGAGGATCGTGCGCGCCGCGCGCCGTACCGGCAGCCGCGCCAGTCCGCCGAATACGGGTTCGTGCGTGCACGGCTGCGCGTCCTGCAGAACCGGGCGCCGACCGACATCTCGGCCGAGGCGCGCCGGATGCAGCTCGAGATCGACGATCGCACCGCGCCGAATGTCGCGGCGAACTGGTACGGCATCGCGCTCGCGAACACGCTGCTCGGCCAGTACGATGCGGCGGACAAGGCGCTCGCATCGGCGCGCGGCGCGTTCGACGAGCGCGAGCGGCGCGACGACGATCCGGCGACCAGTTCGCCGAGCCTCGACGTGCTGGCCGCCGACATCGCCCGCCGCGCGGGCCGGACCGACGACGCGGTACCGCTTTCGGCGCTCGCGCAGCGGCGCTGGCCGGCGTCGCACGCGGCGATCGTCGCGCACCTGCAGGCGCTGATCGCCGCGCGCCGCTTCGGCGAAGCGCAGACGCTCGCGCGGGCGCAGGCGAAGGCCGACCCCGAACAGCCGGACTGGTGGGAGTACCTCGCGAAGGCGAGCGACGGCAAGGGCGACGTGCTCGCGCGGCGCCGGGCACTGGCGGAGAAACTGGCGCTCGACGGCGCATGGCCGTCGGCGATCCGGCAACTGAAGGAAGCGCGCGACGCGAAGGACGTGTCGTTCTACGAGCAGTCGATCATCGGCGCGCGGCTGCTGGAATTCGAGGCGCGCTACAAGGAAGAGCGCGACGACGAGAAGAACGGCCGCGGGTAGCGGCGGCCGCGCGGCGAACGCGGCCGGCCTCGCCGCGGCTCACTCGCCGCTGTCGGCCGCGTCGCGCGCGAGGCACGCCGGGCTGGCGACGTAGCCGAACCGCGCCGGTACGTCGGCGCACGCGATGCTGCCGAGCGGCAGCGTACGGCCATCGCGCCAGCGCAGCACCGGCGGCTCGGCATCGAAATCCGCGTGATCGGCGAACAGCCCGAGGTCGTGATCGTGCAGCGCCGCGATGCGCGCGGGTGTGCCGCCATCGCGAAACAGCACGCCGCCGCCGTCGTCGAGCCAGGCGGCATCCGGTTCGAACGGGGCGCCCGTCTGGTCGGTGAGCGCAAGCTGCCCGTCATGCTCGGCGAGCCGCACGACCCACGGCGTATAGGCGAGTTCGACGTACACGCGCTGCGGCCCGTTCTGGAAGAACCACTGGCCCTGCGCGTCGCATGCGTAGTTGCGGCCGATGAACGCGTTCAGCGCCGCGTGCCGGATCGGCGAGCCGAGCTCGCCGGCCGCCTGCGCGGCGTCGTCGCGCAGCCGCCAGGTGCCGCGCCGGTCGAGCAGCAGCCAGCCGGTGCAATGCGGCACGTTCGGCCATTTGGCGAGCGCCTGCCTGACGATGTCATCCATGGTCGACGAATTTCGAGCAATAGCCGAACACCCGCGCCGACAGCCAGTCGACGCGGCCGGGGAACGGCCCGGTCATGAAGCCCGCGTGGCCGCCGTGCGCGGGCTGGTCGAGCTCGACGGACGGCGACACGTCGGCCGGGCCCGGCAGCGCCGATTCGGGCAGGAACGGGTCGTTGCGGGCGTTGAGGATCAGCGTCGGCACGTCGATCGCGGGCAGCAGCGGCCGCGTGGTCGCCTTCGTCCAGTAGTCGTCCGCGTTCGCGAAACCGTGCAGCGGCGCGGTCACGACCTCGTCGAAGTCGCGCATCGTCACGGCCTGCAGCATCGCTTCGCGGTCGAACAGCCCCGGATACTGGTCGAGCTTCGCGAGCGCCTTGCGCTTGAGCGTCTTCAGGAAGCTGCGCGTGTAGACCATCGCGAACCCCTGCGACAGCGCGCGGCCGCCGGCGTGCACGTCGATCGGCGTCGAGATCGCGGCCGCGGCGCGCACGATCGACGTGTCGCTGCGATGCTCGCCGAGCCAGCGCAGCAGCACGTTGCCGCCGAGCGACACGCCGGCCGCGACCAGCGGCCCGCGATGCTGCGCGGCGAGCCGGCGCAGGATCCAGTCGACCTCGGCGCTGTCGGCGAGATGGTAGAAGCGCGGCTGGCGGTTGATCTCGCCGCTGCAACTGCGGAAGTGCGGGACGACGGCGTGCCACCCGTTCGCGCGCGCGGTGGCCATCATCGCGAGCGCGTAGTGCGAGCCGGAGCTGCCTTCGAGGCCGTGGAACAGCACGAACAGCGGCGCGTCGGGCGCCGGCGCCGCGCTGTCGAGGTGCGCGACCCAGTCGAGGTCGATGAAGTCGTGGTCGGGCGTTTCCCATCGCTCTCGCCGATAAGCGACGACCGGACGCCGCGCGAACAGCGCGGGCACGATGGTTTGCACATGGCTGTTGGGCAGCCAGCGCGGTGCGCGATAGCGCAATGAATCGTCGTCGGGGGCCGGGGCCCCAGTCAGCGGCGAGGTGGGCGGAGAAGCCGTACTCATGATCGCCCCGCTAATGCGTTGCTTCGTTTTTCGTCAGTGCAGCGGACCCTGCCCGTGACGGATCTTCGCGGCGAATTGTCCGGCCGCTTGTTCAGGAATCGGGCTCGCGTGGATGTGCGCGATGCGCCACTCGCCGCGTTCGTGGATCATCACGTACGTCGCGAAAACCATGTCGGGTTCGGCCGTCAGGTCGGCCTGCTGATGCGCTTCGGCGATCGTATAGACGACCGTGCCGAGGCTGTCGTACACCCGGATGTCGAGCGGCTCGATCGTGACCGGGCGCGTCGCGAGCCGGTTGGCGAGGCCGCTGCGGATCTGGTCGAGGCCGTGCAGATGCTCGCCGTCCGCCCAGACGCAGCTGGCGAAATCCTCGTCGATCCACAGCGCCAGCAGCGCGTCGAGATTGGCATCCGCGACGGCCTGGTAGTAGGCGTTCAGCGTATCGGCAGCAGCTTCGAACAGGCGGGCAAAACGTGGCATCGGGGTTGTCTCTCGCGCGCATCGCGCGCCGTATTCAGCACGGCGGCCCGGGTGGAGCCGCCGTACACCGGTGAATCGGATTGCCCGGCGCGCCGTGCGACGCTGCCGGTCAGGGTCAGCGCTGCCCGACGAGCATGCCGCGCAAATCGCCGAATACCTGCTCGGGACCGAGTTCGCGCAGGCACTTCAGGTGGCCGAGCGGGCACTCGCGTTCGAAGCAGGGACTGCATTCGAGATGTAACCATTGTACCTTCGCCAGGTCCGACAGCGGAGGGGTGTGGCGCGGATCGGTCGATCCGTACAACGCGACGAGCGGGCGGCGCAACGCGGCTGCGACGTGCATCAGCCCCGAATCGTTGGTGACGACCGCGTTCGCGCGCGCGATCAGCGCACATGCCTCGGACAACGACGTCTGCCCGCACAGGTTGCGCACGTTCGGCGCGTGGTCGGCGATCGCCTGCGCGGCGGCCGAATCCTTCGGCGAGCCGAGCGCGACGATCTGCGTATACGGGAACGACTGATGGACGATGGTCGCGAGCGACGCGAAGTGCTCGGGCGGCCAGCGCTTGGCCGGGCCGTATTCGGCGCCGGGGCAGAACACGACGAGCGGCTTGCGCGTATCGAGATTGAAACGTGCGGATACGCGCGCCGTCTCGTTCAGGTCGGCGTCCAGGCGCGGCGCGGGCAGGGTTTTCATCGACTCGGGCAGCTTCGCGCCCGGTGCGTACGCGAGCGCCGCGTAGTGGGTCGTCATCGGCGGCCGCTCGCCCGACTTGTCGGGGTTCGCGTGCCGCACGTTCAGCAGCCCGTAGCGGTGCTCGCCCGTATAGCCGATGCGCAGCGGGACGTTCGCGAGCCACGGGATCACCGCGGATTTCAGCGAATTCGGCAGCACGTACGCCGCGTCGTAGCCGACGTCGCGCAGGTCGCTCGCAAGCTGCCAGCGGCGCAGCAGCTGCAGCTTGCCGTGCGCGAGATCGGTCGCGTAGACATCGTGGATCTCGGGCATCCGTTCGAGCACGGGCGCGACCCACGAGGGTGCGACGGCATCGATCGCGATGCGGGGATGGAGCTTTTTCAGCAGCGCAAAAAGCGGCTGCGCCATCAATGCGTCACCGATCCAGTTCGGTGCGATAACCAGCGCTCGACGCATCAGGTCGACTTCCGATGTCGTAATGAAGCACGGCGCACGGGCGCCGCGTTCGGGTTGCCAGAATGGGGAAGGGCGGCGCGCCGGGATTTCCGGCTGCGCCGCCTTGCGGGTCGGCAGGCCCTCGGGCCCGGCCGCCGGGCTCAGTGGCCCTTGACGACCTCGCCGTCGCGCAGCTTGTAGCGCGTGCCGCAATACGGGCAGCGCGCCTCGCCGTGCGATACGTCGATGAAGACGCGCGGGTGCGCATTCCAGCGCGTCATGGCCGGGTTCGGGCAGTAGGCGGGAAGATCCTTGGCCGTCAGCTCGACCAGCGGCATTTCCTTGATTTCGCTCATGAGACTTTCTCTTATCACTCTTGTGTGGGGCGGTCGGTGGCGCGGCGCGCTCAGACCTTCGTCAGCCAGTGCGCGTACTTCGCGTTCTTGCCCGACACGATATCGAAAAACGCCGACTGGAGCTTTTCCGTGACGGGGCCGCGCGCGCCGCTGCCGATCGTGCGGTTGTCGAGCTCGCGGATCGGCGTGACTTCGGCGGCCGTGCCGGTGAAGAACGCTTCGTCGGCCGTGTAGACCTCGTCGCGCGTGATGCGCTTCTCGATGACTTCGATGCCGGCGTCCTTCGCGAGCGTGATGACCGTGTCGCGCGTGATGCCGTCGAGGCACGACGACAGGTCGGGCGTGTACAGCTTGCCGTTGTTCACGAGGAAGAAGTTCTCGCCGGAGCCTTCCGACACGTAGCCGTCGACGTCGAGCAGCAGCGCTTCGTCGTAGCCGTCGGCCGTCGCTTCCTGGTTCGCGAGGATCGAGTTCACGTACCAGCCCGACGCCTTCGCGCGCACCATCGACACGTTCACGTGGTGGCGCGTGAACGACGACGTCTTCACGCGGATGCCCTTCGCGAGGCCGTCCTCGCCGAGATACGCGCCCCACGGCCACGCGGCGATCGCGACGTGGACGGTATTGCCCTTCGCGGCCACGCCGAGCTTTTCCGAGCCGACCCAGATGATCGGGCGCAGGTAGCACGATTCGAGGTGGTTCTCGCGCACGACCGCGAGTTGCGCGGCTTCGAGCGTTTCGCGATCGAACGGCACGTCCATCTGGAAGATCTTCGCCGAATTCAGCAGACGTTTGGTGTGCTCGCGCAGGCGGAAGATCGCGGTGCCGCCGTCGGCCGTCCGGTACGCGCGCACGCCCTCGAAGACGCCCATGCCGTAGTGCAGCGTGTGGGTCAGGACGTGGATCTTGGCGTCGCGCCAGTCGATCAGCTTGCCGTCCATCCAGATCTTGCCGTCGCGGTCGGCCATTGACATAGGATTCTCCTGGAAGCGGTGAGGTGCTGCGGGTGGTGTGCAGCGTTGAACCGGAAAGACGCTTATTTTAGCGTCATTTGGGGGCGATCCGGTCGGGCGCCACGGGGCCGGCGCTATAATCGTCCGGTACCGATTCCAATAACGATGGGTCGCACCGGCAGGAGGCGCCGGCGTCCCGACGAACCGCCCGCTGCGGCCCGCTTTCCGATGCTCGCTCGATTGTCCGCCACCGACCGCTTCGCGCTGATCCAGGGCGCGCGCGACTATTCCCCGACATTGATGGCGATCCTGTCCTGGGGGCTCGTCACCGGCGTCGCGATGAGCAAGTCCGTGATGACGCTCGGGCAGGCGAGCGCGATGTCGCTGTTCGTCTACGCGGGCTCGTCGCAGCTCGCGGTGCTGCCGCTCCTCGCGGCGAAACTGCCGATCTGGACGGTCCTGCTTACGGCCGCGATGGTCAACCTGCGCTTCGTGATCTTCAGCGCGGGGCTTGCGCCCCATTTTTCCTACCTGCCGCTGTGGCGGCGCCTCGCGATCGGCTATTTCAACGGCGACGTGATCTATCTGCTATTCCAGAAACAGGGCTTCGCTTACGGCCGCGTGCCGGGCAAGGAAGCGTATTTCTGGGGGATGGCGCTCGCGAGCTGGGCGTCGTGGCAGGTGTCGTCGCTCGCCGGCATCCTGCTCGCGAGCATCTTTCCCGCGAGCTGGGGGCTCGAGCTGGCCGGCACGCTCGCGCTGATCCCGATCATGGTGTCGGCGGTCGCGAACCGCTCGACGCTCGCGGCCGTCGCGGTCGCGGGCATCGTGTCGCTGATCGCGTTCGACCTGCCGTACCGGCTCGCGCTGCCGATCGCGGTGTTCGCCGCGCTCGCGGCCGGCTGCGCGGCCGATTTCTTCGTCGAGCGCGCCGACTGGCGGCGCATCCGGACCGAGACCGTGCACGAAAAGGACATCGAATGAGCGCGACCGAGATCTGGATCGTCATCGTCGGGATGACGATCGTCACGGCCGTCACGCGCGCGCTGTTCCTGATCGGCGGCGAGCGCACCGTGCTGCCCGAACGCGCACAGCGCGCGCTGCGCTACGCGCCGGCCGCCGCGCTGGTCGCCGTCGTGCTGCCCGACGTGCTCGAAACGCCGGCCGGGCTGTCGTTCGCGCTGTCGAACCACCCGTTCTACGCGGCGCTCGCCGGCCTCGGCTGGTTTTTGTGGCGGCGCAGCATGCTCGGCACGATCGTCGTCGGCATGCTCGTGTTCACCGCGCTGCGCCTGATTTTCTGAGGCGCCGCCGTTCCGGCCCCGGGCAGGGCCGCCCGGCTGCGCGCGCGCCTTGCTGCGCTGCGGCAATCCGGCCGTTCCGGCGCGCGATCCCAAATAGGCGGAATTCGCCGCCGCACGGGTCAGTCTGCCGGGTGGATCGGCTAGAATGCCCGTTCGAGATTTTTTACCCGTGCGCGTCTTGCGAACCGCCAGCCACGGCCGCATCCGGCGCCCTTTCGCGGCAGCCCGCGCACGTCCAGCGTGAACCCCCTTTCCCCATCCACTACTTCAATCTGTTCAACATGAGCCAAATCAAGCGTCTTACCGACCTGATCGCCGCCGGCCAGCTCGCCGGCAAGCGGGTGTTCATCCGCGCCGACCTGAACGTCCCGCAGGACGACCAGGGCAACATCACCGAGGACACGCGCGTGCGTGCGTCCGTGCCGGCCATCCAGGCCGCGCTCGACGCCGGCGCGGCCGTGATGGTCACGTCGCACCTCGGCCGTCCGACCGAAGGCGAATTCAAGCCGGAAGACTCGCTCGCGCCGGTCGCGAGGCGTCTCGCCGAACTGCTCGGCCGCGACGTGCCGCTCGTGTCGAACTGGGTCGAGAACGGCGTGAACGTCGCGCCGGGCCAGGTCGTGCTGCTCGAGAACTGCCGCGTGAACAAGGGCGAAAAGAAGAATTCGGACGAGCTCGCGCAGAAGATGGCGAAGCTCTGCGACGTGTACGTGAACGACGCGTTCGGCACCGCGCACCGCGCGGAAGCGACCACCCACGGGATCGCGAAGTACGCGCCCGTCGCGTGCGCGGGCCCGCTGCTGGCCGCCGAACTCGACGCGCTCGGCAAGGCGCTCGGCAATCCGGCGCGCCCGCTGGTGGCGATCGTCGCCGGCTCGAAGGTGTCGACCAAGCTGACCATCCTGAAGTCGCTGGCCGGCAAGGTCGACCAGCTGATCGTCGGCGGCGGCATCGCGAACACGTTCATGCTCGCGGCCGGCCTGTCGATCGGCAAGTCGCTCGCGGAAGCCGATCTCGTCGCGGAAGCGAAGGCGATCATCGACGAAGCGCGCGAGCGCGGCGCATCGGTGCCGATCCCGACCGACGTCGTCACCGCCAAGGAATTCTCGCCGACGGCCGCGGCCACGGTGAAGCAGGTCGCCGACATCGAAGCGGACGACATGATCCTCGACATCGGCCCCGATACGGCCCGCGCGCTCGCGAGCCAGCTCGAGAAGGCCGGCACGATCGTGTGGAACGGCCCGGTCGGCGTGTTCGAATTCGACCAGTTCGGCAACGGCACCAAGACGCTCGCCGAAGCGATCGCCAAATCGTCCGCGTTCTCGATCGCGGGCGGCGGCGACACGCTCGCGGCCATCGCGAAGTACGGCATCCACGACCGGGTCAGCTACATCTCGACGGGCGGCGGCGCCTTCCTCGAGTTCCTCGAAGGGAAGAAGCTGCCGGCGGTGGAAGTGCTCGAAACGCGGGCGGCCTGAGCGTGGCGGCGCGCGCAGGGGTGACGAAGGCCGCGCGCTCCGCGAAAGCGGAGCAGCCGGCCGGCGCGGGCAAGCGCACACGCGCGCCCGCGCGGGCGAACACCGCCCCGCGCGCACCGGCGGCCGCCGGCGACGCGGCCGTGCAGCACCACGAGATTCAGAACAAAGCGATGCCGGGCGCCAGCACCGGCACGCTCCCCGGAACGGCGGCCGCTGGGCCTGCCGCTTCCGGCTCTCGCAGCGTTTCACCCAGCGCATCCACCTTGATCCAGATGAGGAGTTTCATGCAGCGCGCCACCAAGATAGTCGCCACGATCGGCCCGGCATCCAGTTCGCCGGAGATTCTGCTGCAGATGATGCAGGCGGGCCTCGACGTCGTGCGGCTCAATTTTTCGCACGGCACGGCCGACGATCACCGCCAGCGCGCCGAGATGGTGCGCGAGGCCGCCCGCAAGGTCGGCCGCGAGATCGCGATCATGGCCGACCTCCAGGGCCCGAAGATCCGCGTCGGCAAGTTCGAGAACGGCAAGACGACGCTCGTGCCGGGGCAGCCGTTCATCCTCGATGCGGGCTGCGAACTCGGCAACGACGAGCGCGTCGGCCTCGACTACAAGGAACTGCCGCGCGACCTGAAGCCGGGCGACCTGCTGCTGCTGAACGACGGCCTGATCGTGCTGACCGTCGAGCGCGTGCTCGGCGACGAGATCCACACGATCGTCAAGGTGGGCGGCGAGCTGTCGAACAACAAGGGGATCAACCGCCAGGGCGGTGGCCTGTCGGCGCCGGCGCTAACCGCGAAGGACATGGAGGACATCCGCACCGCGATGTCGCTCGGCGCGGATCTCGTCGCGGTGTCGTTCCCGAAGAACGCGACCGACATGGAAATGGCGCGTCAGCTCGCGAACATCGCGGGCGCGCCGTACGGCATCAAGCCGAAGATGATCGCAAAGATCGAGCGCGCGGAGGCGATTCCGGCGCTGCAGAGCATCCTCGACGCGTCCGACGGCATCATGGTCGCGCGCGGCGACCTCGCGGTGGAAGTGGGCAACGCGGCCGTGCCGGCGCTGCAGAAGCGGATGATCCGGATGGCGCGCGAGTCGAACAAGCTCGTGATCACCGCGACGCAGATGATGGAATCGATGATCTACGCGCCCGTGCCGACCCGCGCGGAAGTGTCGGACGTCGCGAACGCGGTGCTCGACGGCACCGACGCGGTGATGCTGTCGGCCGAGACGGCCGCCGGCAAGTATCCGGTCGTCACGATCGAGACGATGGCGGCCGTGTGCGTCGAGGCGGAAAAGTCGGAAGAAGTCGAGCTGGACAAGGATTTCCTCGATCGCACGTTCACGCGGATCGACCAGTCGATCGCGATGGGCGCGCTGTTCACCGCCTATCACCTGGGCGCGAAGGCGATCATCGCGCTGACCGAATCGGGCGCGACCGCGCTGTGGATGTCGCGTCACTACACGCACGTGCCGATCTTCGCGCTGACGCCGCGCGTCGGCAGCGAGCGCACGATGGCGCTGTACCGCAACGTGACGCCGCTGCACGTCGACTTCAACAGCGACCGCGATTCGGCACTGCAGGCGGCGCTCGAAATCGTCGTCAAGCAGGGCTACGTGCAGCACGGCGACATGGTCGTGCTGACCGTCGGCGAGCCGATGGGGCAGGCGGGCGGCACCAACACGCTGAAGATCGTGCGCGTGGGCGAGCACTATTGAGCGCCCGCTGAGCCGCATCGAGCCGGCCCGCGGGCCGGCAGCCCGGGTCGGTCGACATCGATCCGGCACCGTTTTTTGCGCAAAGCCGCGCGGGGTCCGAAGCCCCGCGCGGCTTTTTTTCTCCTTTTTGGCCCGATTGTGCCGTGCGAACGTAACAAATTGCGAGCGGGCGCCACCGGGCGGTCGGAATCGGAGGCGCTTCGCGATAAAATGCGGCTATTCGACGCTCAGCCGCGCCGCGCCGTCCCGGTTCAGAGGGGAGCGAGCGCCGCGCCGGCGTCAGGGCGCACCGGTTTTCATTCCAAGGAGTTCCACAATGCCTCTCGTATCAATGCGTCAATTGCTGGACCACGCGGCAGAGCACGGTTACGGCCTGCCGGCCTTCAACGTGAACAACCTGGAGCAGGTCCAGGCGATCATGGCGGCGGCGGATCAGGTCGGCGCGCCCGTGATCATGCAGGCATCGGCCGGCGCGCGTAAGTATGCGGGCGAGCCGTTCCTGCGCCACCTGATCGAAGCGGCGGTCGAATCGTATCCGCACATCCCGGTCGTGATGCACCAGGATCACGGCCAGTCGCCGGCGGTCTGCACGGCGGCGATCCGCAGCGGCTTCACGAGCGTGATGATGGACGGTTCGCTCGAAGCCGACGGCAAGACGGTCGCGTCGTACGAGTACAACGTCGACGTGTCGCGCAAGGTCGTCGAGATGGCGCACTCGATCGGCGTGACGGTCGAAGCCGAACTCGGCGTGCTCGGCTCGCTCGAGACGATGAAGGGCGACAAGGAAGACGGCCACGGCGCGGAAGGCACGATGACTCGCGAGCAGCTGCTGACCGATCCGGAGCAGGCCGCCGACTTCGTGAAGCTCACGCAGTGCGACGCGCTCGCGATCGCGATCGGCACGTCGCACGGCGCGTACAAGTTCTCGAAGAAGCCGACGGGCGACATCCTGTCGATCCAGCGCATCAAGGAAATCCACGCGCGCATTCCGAACACGCACCTGGTGATGCACGGTTCGTCGTCGGTGCCGCAGGAACTGCTGGCCGAGATCCGCGAATTCGGCGGCGACATGAAGGAAACCTACGGCGTGCCGGTCGAGGAAATCCAGGAAGGCATCAAGCACGGCGTGCGCAAGATCAACATCGACACCGACCTGCGTCTCGCGATCACCGGCGCGATCCGCCGCTACCTGTTCGAGAACCCGGGCAAGTTCGATCCGCGCGACTACCTGAAGCCCGCGCGCGAAGCCGCGAAGAAGGTGTGCGTCGACCGTTACCTCGCGTTCGGCTGCGAAGGGCAGGCCGGCAAGATCAAGCCGGTGTCGCTCGACAAGATCGCCGAGCAGTACAAGTCGGGCGCGCTCGCGCAGGTCGTGCGCTGAGACTGTAGTACGATTGCCCCGCCCGGTTCTGCCGCCGGGCACGGGCTGGCCGCCCGGGTGGCCGGATCCGATCCGGCCCCGGCAGCCGTTCCGTCCGGCCGAACGAGGGCCGGCCGGCAGCCGCCGGGCGTTGCGCCCGCCGGTTCGCCGACGTATTGCAAGACCGCCGTTCCCGCCTGCCGCGGGGAACGGCGTTTCCCTTTTTGTTTGGCTCCTTATCTGCGAAAAGACGATGTCTACCCTTTACGAATCCACGCTCCGCTCGCTGCCGCTCCTCGGTCGCGGCAAGGTTCGCGATAACTACGCGGTCGGCAACGACAAGCTCCTGATCGTCACGACCGATCGCCTGTCGGCCTTCGACGTGGTGATGGGCGAGCCGATTCCGAACAAGGGCCGCGTGCTGAACCAGATGGCGAACTTCTGGTTCGACAAGCTCGCGCACATCGTGCCGAACCACCTGACGGGCGACGCGCCGGAAGCGGTCGTCGCGGCCGACGAGGTCGAACAGGTGAAGGGCCGCGGCGTGGTCGTCAAGCGCCTCGAGCCGATCATGATCGAAGCGGTCGTGCGCGGCTACCTGGCCGGCAGCGGCTGGAAGGAATACCAGGCTTCGGGCGCCGTGTGCGGCGTGCAATTGCCGGCAGGCCTGCAGAACGCGCAGAAGCTGCCCGAGCCGATCTTCACGCCGGCCGCGAAGGCCGAGATGGGCGAGCACGACGAGAACATCACGTTCGAGGAAACCGAACGCCGCATCGGCACCGAGCTGGCCGCGACGATCCGCGACATCTCGATCCGCCTGTACAAGGAAGCGGCCGACTACGCGGCGACGCGCGGCATCATCATCGCCGACACGAAGTTCGAATTCGGCCTCGACAACCACGGCAAGCTGTACCTGATGGACGAAGTGCTGACCGCCGATTCGTCGCGCTTCTGGCCGGCCGACCAGTACGAAGTGGGCACGAACCCGCCGTCGTTCGACAAGCAGTTCGTGCGCGACTGGCTCGAGGCGCAGCCGTGGGGCAAGACCGCGCCGGCGCCGGCGCTGCCGGCCGACGTCGTCGAGAAGACGGCCGCGAAGTACCAGGAAGCGCTCGAGCGCATCACGGGCCAGTCGCTCGCCTGACAGAGGGAACGTACGAAATGAGTGAAGTCCAGACCGCCCACACGCACAGCGCGCCGCTCATCGGCGTGCTGATGGGCTCGAGTTCCGACTGGGACGTGATGAAGCATGCGGTCGCCATCCTGCAGGAATTCGGCGTGCCGTACGAAGCGAAGGTCGTGTCCGCGCACCGGATGCCCGACGAGATGTTCGACTATGCGGAGAAGGCGCGCGAGCGCGGGCTGCGCGCGATCATCGCGGGCGCCGGCGGCGCCGCCCACCTGCCCGGCATGCTGGCCGCGAAGACGACCGTGCCCGTGCTCGGCGTGCCGGTCGCGAGCAAGTACCTGAAGGGCGTCGATTCGCTGCACTCGATCGTGCAGATGCCGAAGGGCGTGCCGGTCGCGACGTTCGCGATCGGCGAGGCCGGCGCCGCGAATGCCGCGCTGTTCGCCGTGTCGATCCTGTCCGGCAACTCGGTCGACTACGCGAACCGGCTCGCCGCGTTCCGCGTGCGCCAGAACGAAGCCGCGCACGCGATGGTGCTGCCGCCGCTGGAATGACGGCATGGCGCGCGGCCGCACGCTGCGGCCGGCGCCGGATTTTCCTACTGCGGCGGGCATTTTTCGCGTGCCGCCGCGACCGACCACTGACATGACCGCAACTCCTGATTCCGTTTCCCCGATCCTGCCCGGCGCGTGGCTGGGCATGGTCGGCGGTGGCCAGCTCGGCCGCATGTTCTGCTTTGCCGCCCAGTCGATGGGCTATCGCGTCGCCGTGCTCGATCCCGATCCGACGAGCCCCGCCGGCGCGGTCGCCGATCGCCACCTGCGCGCGGCGTACGACGACGAAACCGCGCTCGCCGAACTGGCGGACCTCTGCGACGCCGTATCGACGGAGTTCGAGAACGTGCCGGCCGCGAGCCTCGATTTCCTCGCGCGCACGACGTTCGTCGCACCGGCCGGCCGCTGCGTCGCGGTCGCGCAGGATCGCATCGCGGAGAAGCGTTTCATCGAGGCGTCGGGCGTGCCGGTCGCGCCGCACGTCGTGATCGAATCGGCGGCGGCGCTCGCCGTGCTCGACGATGCGGCGCTCGACGCGGTGCTGCCGGGCATCCTGAAGACGGCCCGCCTCGGCTACGACGGCAAGGGCCAGGTGCGCGTCGCCACCGCGCAGGAAGCGCGCGACGCGCATGCCGCGCTCGGCGGCGTGCCGTGCGTGCTGGAGAAGCGCCTGCCGCTGAAATACGAAGTGTCGGCGCTGATCGCGCGCGGCGCGGACGGTCGCTCGGCCGCGTTCCCGCTCGCGCAGAACGTGCATCACAACGGTATCCTCGCGCTGACGGTCGTGCCGGCGCCGGCCGCCGACGCGGCGCGCGTCGAGGAAGCGCAGCAGGCGGCGATCCGGATCGCCGATACGCTCGGCTACGTCGGCGTGCTGTGCGTCGAATTCTTCGTGCTGGAAGACGGCTCGTTCGTCGCGAACGAAATGGCGCCGCGCCCGCACAACTCCGGCCACTACACGGTCGATGCGTGCGCAACGAGCCAGTTCGAGCAGCAGGTGCGCGCGATGACGCGCATGCCGCTCGGCAATCCGCGCCAGCATTCGCCGTCGGCGATGCTGAACATTCTCGGCGACGTGTGGTTTCCCAACGGTGCGGCGGCCGACGCCGTCACGCCGCCGTGGGACACGGTCGCCGCGATGCCGGCCGCGCACCTGCACCTGTACGGCAAGGAAGAAGCCCGCGTCGGCCGCAAGATGGGCCACGTGAACTTCACCGCCGAGACGCGCGACGAAGCCGTCGCCGCGGCCACCGCATGCGCGCAACTGCTGCGCGTGCCGCTCGACTGAGGCGCGCGCCGATGTCCATCGATCTCCCGAAGCACGTGACGCCCGCGCAGATCGACGCGGCCGCCGCGCTGCTCGACGCGGGCCAGCTCGTCGCGTTTCCGACCGAGACCGTCTACGGGCTCGGCGGCGACGCGGCGAACCCCGAGGCCGTCGCGCGCATCTATGCGGCGAAGGGGCGGCCCGCGAACCATCCGGTGATCGTGCATCTGCCGCCCGGCGGCGATCCGGGCTATTGGGCCGACGACCTGCCGGCCGACGCGCACTTGCTGATCGATGCGTTCTGGCCGGGGCCCCTCACGCTGATCCTGAAGCGCCACGCGCGCATTCCGGATGCCGTGAGCGGCGGGCAGGATTCGGTCGGGTTGCGTTGTCCGTCGCATCCGGTCGCGCAGGCGCTGCTGGCCGCGTTCAGCGCGCGGCGCGGCGGCCACGGCGGCGTGGCGGCGCCGTCCGCGAACCGGTTCGGCCACGTGAGCCCGACGACCGCGCAGCACGTGCGCGACGAATTCGGCGATACCGTGCACGTGCTCGACGGCGGCGCATCCGAAGTCGGCATCGAGTCGACCATCCTCGACCTGTCGCGCGGTTTCCCGGCGCTGCTGCGCCCGGGCCACGTGACGCCGCAACAGATCGCCGACGTGCTCGGCCGCGCGCCGAAGCTGCCGGACGGCAGCGATGCGACCGCGCCGCGCGCGTCGGGCACGCTGAAAGCGCATTACGCGCCGCGCACGCCGCTCGCGCTGCTGCCGTTCGACGCGCTCGAGCCGCTGCTCTCGGCCGCGCAAACCGACGGCGAGCGCGTCGCGCTCGTCGCCCGCGCGTCGCGGGCAGCGCACTGGGCGCAGGCCGACGGCGTGCATTTCGTCGCGGCGCCGGAAGATCCGCAGGCCTATGCACGCGACCTGTACGGGATGCTGCGGGCGCTCGATCGCGCGCAGGTCGCGCGCATCCTCGTCGAGAAGCTGCCCGAGACCGTCGAATGGATCGCGGTCAACGATCGCCTCGGCCGCGCGGCGGCCGCGTTCGAAGCGCGCGACTGACGCAGTCTTCGCCTTCCGCTCGACAATGAAAAAACGCCTGACCGGCGCGAACCGATCAGGCGTTTTCGTTTGAGCGCGGGGCCGGCGGCTTACTTGCCGACGCCGGATTTCGCGATCTGCTGTTCGACGTACTGCGCGAACAGCGCATGCAGGCGCGTGGTCGGGTGGACCGTGTCGGCGAACATGTAGGTCTGGTCCGCGTTCGCGACCGTGTAGGTCTGCGGCGAGCAGAACAGCGACGAGCCGAACGCGGTCGCGTTCGCGACGCCGTACTGCGTCGCGGCCTGGACCATCGCCTTCAGGTTGCAGGCCGTATCGGTGTTCTTCACACTGAAGCCGTTCGCCTGGTAGTTGGCCGCGATGCCATCCTGCCACGTGAACGAATCGACCACCGCGACCTTCGTCGTGTCGACCTTCAGCGCGGCCAGCGTGCCGGCCAGCGTCTGGTTGAAGAGGCCCGACAGTTGCGTGAACGCGGCCTGCGTGCCGCCCTGCAGCGCGAGCGGCGTGCCGCCGATGTCCGGCACGTTCGCGACGAACACGTGCGTGGCGCCCGCCGCGACGATCTGCTGGACGATCCCGCCGAGCTGCTGCGCGGCCAGGCCGATCGCCTGCGCCGCCGCGAGCTGCGCCGCCGGCGTATTGCCTTGCGCCTGCGCGACCTGGGCCTGGTAGAAGATGTCGTTCGCGCCGCCGTTGATCAGCACGATCTGGCCGGCGTTGAAGCTGCCGTGCTGCGTCAGGTACTGCTTGACCTGATCGGCGATCGGCGTGGTGGTGGCCTGCGCGTAGTCGGGGTTCGGCACGCTGGCGTCCGCATGGCCGATGCCCGGCTGCAGCGTCACGCGCGAGCCGCCCTGCGCGTAGCCGAGGCCGCCGGTGGCCTGCAGCGGGATGCCGAAGCCGCCCTGGTTCGCGGGCTGCAGCGTGTCGCCGTAGTACTGCGCGACGTTCTGCGTCCATACCTGGCCCGGGTTGGTCGTGAAGCGGCCGCCGCCGAAGCCGAGCTTGATCTGCGAGTAGGTGCCGACGTCGGACAGGCTGTCGCCGAACGACACGATCTGCATTTTCACGCCCGACGGCGGCGTGTTCGACGCGCTGCTGCCGTTGTTGTCGTCGCCGCCGCCGCATGCGGCGAGCAGCGCGAGCGCGGCGCCGGCGATCGCGACCTGCGCGGTGCGCAGCATGCGCTGACGCGTGCGGGAAAGTGCGTGTTGTTGTGTCTGCATCGTTCTATCTCCTCGTAGATATGGCCCTGATGTGTTTCTCATCTGCCGCGTGCCTGCTCGGTTCCGGGCTGCGCGGCGGCCGTTGGCTGAAACGGTTTATCGGTCGCGCGCAGCGGCCTGCGGCACGGTGCGCGGATCTTGGTTCGCGGCCTCGGCAATCTGCGCATGATAAGCGCTCGCCCATTCGGGCGGGCCGAAAATCGCGCGCAGCTTGTTGCGCCATCCGCCGACGCGCCACGCGTCGGACGCCATCGCGACCCACTCGTGGAACGTCGCGACGAGCGGGTTGTTCGAGCCGAGTCGCTCGACGATCCCGTACTGCGGCGGATCGTCGGGCGTTTCGTCGACATAGCTGCCGAACAGGCGATCCCAGATCACCAGGACCCCTGCGTAATTGCGGTCGATGTAGCGCGGGTTGCGCGCATGGTGCGCGCGGTGGATCGACGGCGTGTTCAGCACGTATTCGAGCCAGCCGAGCTTGCCGATCGCCTGCGTATGCACGAAGAACTGGAACGCCAGGTTGATCAGCACGATGCCGACGACCTGTTGCGGCGGGAAGCCCGCGAACGCGAGCGGCAGCCAGAACAGCCACATGCCCGCGACCGGGTACATCAGGCTCTGGCGGAACGCGGTCGAGAAATTCATCCGCTCGGACGAGTGGTGCACGACGTGCGCGGCCCACAGCCAGCGCACGCGATGGCTCGCGCGATGGAACACGTAGTAGAGGAAGTCCTGCGCGACGAACAGCACCGCGAACGACAGCCAGCCGTCGTGCCACGTGTAAAGACGATAGTGCCGGTAGCAGTACGCATAGACGGGAATCACCAACAGCCATGCGAGCTTGTCGGCGCCCTGGTGCATCAGCGCGAGCGCCGCGTTGCACAGCGTGTCGCGCCACGCATAGATGCGGTCCTGCGCACGGGTGCGGGCGAGGTGCCAGGCCTCCCACGCGATGCAGAGCAGGAAGACGGGCGCCAGCGCGAGCAGAAGCAATTCGACGTCGAATCGCATGGGCGAGTGTCTCCTTCGTTCCCCTGCAAGCCATGAGGCCGGGCGTGTGGCCCGTTGTAGATATCGGTCAGGCCAACAGCCTACGCAATCGTCACGCGCTAGGCGAGGGGGTAGCGTAGAGGGTTCCCTCTGAGGACAGGGTTTCTACGGAATCCCTACTGCACGGGGCCGGGCGGTGCGGCCCTGTTTTGCGGACGCGGTGCGCGCGCGGGGCGTCGCGCGACGGTGGCGGGGGGCGTTTCAAACCGCGCAGCGCGAAATTTCGCGGGCGACGCGGTGGGGGGCGCGGGCCGCCGTGTCGCGGCGGCCCGCTGCACGGTGCGCCGATCGTCAGTGCGCGCCCGCGTAGATCCACTCGAGCAGCGTGTCGTGCGCGGCGCGTGCGCCTTCCGCGCGATCGTCGTTGATGAAGCTGACGACGACGTAGCTCTGGCCGTCCGCGCCGGCGACGTAGCCGGCGATCGCGCGCACGTCGCGCAGCGTGCCGGTCTTGATGTGCGCGTTGCCGAGCACGCCGGCGTTGGTGAGGCGGTTCTTCATCGTGCCGTCGATACCGGCGATCGGCAGCGAATCGACGAACGCCTGCGCGACGGGGCTCGCGTTCGCGGCTTGCAGCAGCGCGGCGAGCGACAGCGCGCTCACGTGCTCTTCGCGCGACAGCCCCGAGCCGTTCTCGAGCACGAGGTCGGGCATCGCGATGCCGTTCTTCTGCAGGAACGCCTGGATCACGCGGCTCGACTGCTCGGGCGTCGCGGGCGGTTTGCCGCTGACCGCGCCGATCGTCAGGAACAGGTTGCGCGCCATCACGTTGTTGCTGAACTTGTTGATGTCGTAGACGATGCTGCCGAGCACCGGGCTGTGATGCACGGCGAGCGGCCGCGCGGTGGTCGGCACCTTGCCTTCGCTCACCGGCCCCGCGATCGTGCCGCCGTCCTGCTGCCACAGCGCGAGAAAGCCGCGCGCGAAGAACGTCGTGTGATCGAGGATCGCGAGGTTGGTCGTGTGCGCGCCGCAGCGCAGCGGATAGTCGCCGGCGAACGACGCGGTCATGATCCCGCCGCCGGCCGTCAGCGTCGGGCGCGCGGCCGCGGCGGCCGCGCTGCAAGAGCCCGGGCCTTCGACGAGCTGGTTGTCGATCGACAGGTCCGCGAGCGGCGGCAGCACGTCGACGGCGACCTTGCCGTCTTCGCCCGGCGTGACCGTGAACGACACGGCCTTGAATGCATACAGCAGCGGGTCGGGGCCGACGTTGTACGGCGCGCTCGCATCGTCGTCGAACGAAGGCAGGTCGCGCGTCGATGCCGCGAAATAGCTCTTGTCGAGCACGAGGCCGCCCGCCACGCGCTTGACGCCCGCCTTGCGCAGCTTGTCGACGAGGTCGATCAACTCTTCGGGCACGAGCTTCGGGTCGCCGGTGCCCTTGATGTACAGGTTGCCCTGCAGCGTGCCGTCGGGGTCGATCGTGCCGTCCGTGTACGCGGTCGTGCGCCAGCGGTAGTCGGGGCCGAGGATCGACAGGCCCGAGAAGGTCGTCACGAGTTTCATCGTCGAGGCCGGCAGCATCGGCCGGCTCGCATTCCATGCGATCAGCGGTTGCGGATCGCCGACGCGCTCGACCACGACGCTCATCGCCGATGCCGGCACCTTCGCGCGCTGCAGCGCGACGAGCACCGATGCAGGCAGGCCGGCCGCGCGCGCGGCCGGCGACACGACGGCGGTCTTGCGCGCTTCCTTGTGGGATTTCTTGCGGGCCTGCGCGGGCGGCGCGAACGCGAGGGCGGTGCAGGTGGCGACGACGGCGGCCGCTCGCAGGCAGACGTGGGCGCGAGGGGCGAACCGGGCGGAAAGATCGGAAATCGGCATGGGCGAATACGGGAAAAGCGGGGGCTCGGGCAGGCGCGCGGGGGGCGCCGAAGCGCACATTGTAGAGACAAGTCGCGGGCCGCCCCTTGCAATCCGCCTTACTGTTGCATTGCAGGGTGCCGCGCACGCGATTCGCGGCGCTACAATGGTCGCCGTGTTTGACTCGCCCCATGGATGCGTGGCCCGATGCGGATTCTGCTTGTCGAAGATGATCGAATGATTGCCGAGGGCGTGCGCAAGGCGCTGCGCTCGGACGGTTTTGCGGTCGACTGGGTGCAGGACGGCGACGCCGCGCTGACGGCGCTCGGCGGCGAGACGTACGATCTGCTGCTGCTCGATCTCGGGCTGCCGAAGCGCGACGGCATCGACGTGCTGCGCACGCTGCGCGGGCGCGGGCTGGCGCTGCCGGTGCTGATCGTCACCGCGCGCGACGCGGTCGCCGATCGCGTGAAGGGGCTCGACGCGGGCGCCGACGATTACCTCGTCAAGCCGTTCGATCTCGACGAGCTCGGCGCGCGGATGCGTGCGCTGATTCGCCGCCAGGCCGGGCGCAGCGAGTCGCTGATCCGCCACGGCGCGTTGACGCTCGACCCGGCTTCGCACCAGGTGACGCTCGACGGCGCGCCCGTCGCGCTGTCCGCGCGCGAGTTCGCGCTGCTCGAGGCGCTGCTCGCGCGGCCGGGCGCGGTGCTGTCGAAGAGCCAGCTCGAGGAGAAGATGTACGGCTGGGGCGAGGAGATCGGCAGCAACACGGTGGAGGTCTACATCCACGCGCTGCGCAAGAAGCTCGGCTCGGACCTGATCCGCAACGTGCGCGGGCTCGGCTACATGGTCGTCAAGGAAAGCTGACGCGTGCGGTCGATTCGTCATCAATTGCTGATCTGGCTGCTCGCGATCGTCGTCGCGGGCGTGTGCATGGCGGGCTGGCTCATCTATCGGCAGGCGCTCGCCGAGGCGAACGAGCTGTTCGACTACCAGTTGCAGGAAATCGCCGCGGCGCTGCCGTCGGAGCCGTTCTCGCAGGTGTTCGGCTCGCGCACCAACGGCGACGAAGGCATCGTGATCCAGATCTGGAACCGCAACGGCGTGCTGATGTATTTCTCGCATCCGCGCGCGCCGATCGCGCCGCGCGCGGAGCTCGGCTTCTCGACCGAGCGCACCGACCGCGGCGAATGGCGCGTGTACGGCGCGATCGTCGGTGACAACGTCGTGCAGCTCGCGCAGCCGCTGTCGGTGCGCAACCGGCTGGCGGCGAACGTCGCGCTGCGCACGCTGTGGCCGCTGATCGTGCTGCTGCCGTTCCTCGGCGCGGCCGTGTGGGGGATCGTCGGGCGCGGGCTCGCGCCGCTCGGCCGCGTGACGCGCGCGGTCGAGGCGCGCCGGCCGGAAGCGCTCGATCCGCTGCCCGACGGCCGGCTGCCGCTCGAGGTGCAGCCGCTCGTGCGGGCGCTGAACGGGTTGCTCGCGCGATTGTCGTCGGCGCTCGACACGCAGAAGGCGTTCGTCGCCGACGCCGCGCACGAATTGCGCACGCCGCTCGCGGCCGTGCAGATCCAGGCGCAGCTCGTCGCGCGCGCGAAGGACGATGCGTCGCGCCGCGAGGCGATCGCGGATCTCCAGGACGGCGTGTCGCGCGCGACGCGTCTCACCGAGCAACTGCTCGCGCTCGCACGCGCGGAGCCGGACGGCGCGACGATGCGCGAACCGGTCGACCTGCAGGCGCTGCTCGCCGAATGCGTGGCCGCGCATGCGCCGCTCGCGCAGCGGCACGACATCGATCTCGGCTTCGAGGAAACGCGCGCGGCGAGCGTCGTCGCGGACGTCGGCGCGCTGCGCGTGATGTTCGGCAACCTGCTCGACAACGCGGTGAAGTACACGCCGGACGGCGGCCGCATCGACGTATCGCTGACGCGCGACGCGGCCGGCCGCGCATGCGTGCAGATCGCCGACAGCGGGCCGGGCATTCCGGCCGACGAGCGCGAGCGCGTGTTCGACCGCTTCTATCGCGACAGCACGGCGCGCGCGCGCACCGACGTGTCGGGCAGCGGGCTCGGGCTCGCGATCGTCAAGCGCGTGGCGGCGCAGCAGGGCGCGACGGTGTCGCTCGGCGATGCGGCCGCGGGCGGCCTGCTCGTCAGCGTGGTGTTCCGCGATGCCGAGATGCCGGCTCAGGCGCCGCAGCCTTCCGAATCCGTCTGAAGGGGGCGGCCCGGCGCCGGAAGCCGCTTAAGCCCCGCTTAAGACTGATTAAGCCTCCTTTAAGTCAGGGTCGTTACGCTGCGTCCTAACAACGAGGAGGTCCTACGATGAATACCCGATTCCTTGCACGCGGCACCGTCGCGGTCGCCGTGGCGGCCGCCCTGTCGGCAGGCTATTTCGCCGGTACCCGCCGCGCCGATCCGCAAATCATCACGCCCGCGCAGGCCGCCATGATGCCGGCCGAAGCCGCCGCCAAGACCGGCATTCCCGATTTTTCGGGGCTCGTCGAGACGTACGGCCCGGCGGTCGTGAACATCAGCGCGAAGCATGTCGTGAAGCAGGTGTCGCGGCGCATGCCGCAGCAGCAACTGCCGATCGATCCGAGCGACCCGTTCTACCAGTTCTTCAAGCACTTCTACGGCCAGGTGCCGGGCATGGGCGGCGACGCGCAGCCGGACGACCAGCCGAGCGCGAGCCTCGGGTCGGGCTTCATCGTCAGCTCGGACGGGTACATCCTCACCAATGCGCACGTGATCGACGGCGCGAACGTCGTCACGGTCAAGCTGACCGACAAGCGCGAATACAAGGCGAAGGTCGTCGGCTCCGACAAGCAGTCCGACGTCGCCGTGCTGAAGATCGACGCGAGCGGCCTGCCGACCGTGAAGATCGGCGATCCGGCGCAGAGCAAGGTCGGCCAGTGGGTCGTCGCGATCGGCTCGCCGTACGGCTTCGACAACACGGTCACGTCGGGCATCATCAGCGCGAAGTCGCGCGCGCTGCCGGACGAGAACTACACGCCGTTCATCCAGACCGACGTGCCGGTGAACCCCGGCAACTCGGGCGGCCCGCTGTTCAACCTGCAGGGCGAGGTGATCGGCATCAACTCGATGATCTACTCGCAGACGGGCGGTTTCCAGGGCCTGTCGTTCGCGATCCCGATCAACGAGGCGATCAAGGTGAAGGACGAACTCGTGAAGACGGGCCACGTGAGCCGCGGCCGTCTCGGCGTCGCCGTGCAGGGGCTGAACCAGACGCTCGCGAGCTCGTTCGGGCTGCAGAAGCCGGACGGCGCGCTCGTCAGCTCGGTCGACGCCAACGGTCCGGCCGCGAAGGCCGGCCTGCAGCCGGGCGACGTGATCCTGTCGGTCAACGGTTCGCCGGTCGCCGATTCGACGTCGCTGCCCGCGCAGATCGCGAACCTGAAGCCGGGTTCGACGGCCGAGCTGCAGATCTGGCGCGACAAGTCGAAGAAGTCGATCAGCGTGACGCTCGGCGCGATGGCCGATGCGAAGCTCGCGTCGAACGACGGCGGGCCGGTCGAGCAGGGCCGCCTGGGTGTCGCGGTGCGGCCGCTGTCGCCGCAGGAGCGCAACGCGGACAACCTGTCGCACGGGCTGATCGTGCAGCAGGCCGGCGGCCCGGCCGCCAACGCGGGCATCCAGCCCGGCGACGTGATCCTCGCGGTGAACGGCCGCCCGGTCACGAGCCCCGAGCAATTGCGCGACGCGGTGAAGGGCGCGGGCAACAGTCTTGCTCTGCTGATCCAGCGCGATAATGCACAGATCTTCGTGCCGGTCGACCTGAGCTGACCGGCCACGGCCGACGGCCGGCCTGGCCGGCCGCGGCGGGCGCGGCCGCTGCTCGAAGGCGTGACGCTGCGCCCCGTATGTGTTCCGACCCCAAGGAGAGAGCCATGCAATATCTACGCAACGTGTCCCGATTTGCCGTCGCCGCGGCGCTGGCCGCCGGCCTCGCAGCCGGTGCGACCGGCGCGTACGCGCAGTCCGACGGCTTGCCCGCCGCGCGCCAGCAGGGCGACGTCACCTTCGTGTCCGGCGGCGTCGGGCAGGACGAGTCGACGGCGTTCCAGCGCAGCGAGGCGCAGTGGCCGCTCGCGCTGCGCTTTACCGGCAAGGGCGGCGAGTTCCTGGCCGACGTCCACGTCCGGATCGTCGACGGCAAGGGCGCCGAAGTGCTGAAGACCGACGCGCGCGGCCCGTACATGCTCGTGAAGGTGCCGCCGGGGCGCTATACGGTGCATGCGTCGTACCAGGGCAGCGACGAATCGCGCGCCGTCACGGTCGGCGCGAAGGGCGGCACGAAGGCCGCGTTCCAGTGGAGTGCGCAGTAGCCGCTCGCGCGGCCCGGGCTCCCGGCGCGCAATCGGACGAAGTTTCGCCCATAATGAAAGCCACGGCATGCGTGCCGTGGCTTTTTCGTTTCCTGCCCGGCCTGGCGGCCGCCCGAAGGAGAAACGATGTCCGATGCAGCCGACCCCCGACTCGAAATCGTGCCGAACCGTCATCGCGTGCGCGTGATCCATCGCGGCATCACCTATGCCGATTCGCACGGCGCGTTGACCGTGCGTGAAGCGGGGCTTCCGGACATCCACTACCTGCCGCGCAGCGACGTCAACATGCGCCGGCTCGTGAAGTCGGGCGTGACGTCGGCCTGCCCGTTCAGGGGGCAGGCCGTGCATTTCGACTTGCAGACGGAAGACGGCGTGATCGAGAACGCCGCATGGAGTTATGAAGAACCGAAGGAGGCGGCCGCCGTGCTTGCGCACTACGTCGCCTTCGATGTCGCACGGGTCGACAGTCTTGTCGAGACGTCCTGATGCGGCGCGCGTTCATCGGGGAGGCGTCATGGAATTGAACGACACGTTACGCGTACCGCTTGCGCCGCCTGTCGTGCGGGAAGCGCTGGAGGATCTCGCGCTGCTGCGGGCGAGCTTCGACCATTGCGAATCGTTCGTGAAACTCGCGCACGGCGAGTTCGCGCTGACGATCACGGTGCCGCTCGGCCCGCTGCGCGCCCGCTACGACGTGCGCGCGCATGTGGCCGCCGAGCAGGGCGACGCGCAAGGGCAGTCGCGCCGCGTGCTCAACTTCAAGGCGCGCGCCGACGGCCTGGGCGCGCTGCGCGGCCAGGTCGAACTCGTACTGACGCCGGATGACGACGCGACCGCCACGCGAATCGAGTACGTGATCTGGGCGACGGCGAGCGGGCCGCTCGCCGAGTTGCCGGGGCGGCAGATCGACAATGCGCTGCGCGAATGGACCGACACGTTCTTCCGCGAGTTCTGCGCGGTCGTGCAGACGAAGCACGGCCTCGTGCCGAATCGCGCGAGCGCCGCCGCGCAGCGACGCCAGCATGTGTTTCTGCGGCCGGCATCGCTGATGGCCGCGACGAAGCGTTCGCTGCCGCCGCATCTCGGCGGCGCGCTGAGCGGACGGGCGGCGAGCGCGCTCCGGCATCGCGATTCCGGCACGGTGCCGGTGTGGGCCTGGGCGGCGATGATCGTGTTCGTCGCGCTGCTGCTTTACGCGGCGCGCTGGTTCAACGGCGGCTGAGCGGCCGAGCAGCCGCCCGGTTCCGTATCACGGCCTGCCTTGCGCCCGCACGGCGGGCATCACCGTCCTGCGTCGGCACCGGCGCCGGCGCCGCGAAATTCCCTTCGATACGCAGACGGCGACGTGCCGAGCGCGCCCGCGAAATGCTGGCGCAGCGACACGCTCGAGCCGTAGCCGGCCGCCTGCGCGATCGCGTCGATCGATTGTCCGGTGGTTTCGAGCAGATGCTGCGCGCGCGCGAGCCGCTCGGCCTGCAGCCACGCGGTGACGGTCGTGCCCGTGGCCTGGCGGAAGTGGCGCGTGAACGTGCGCCGGCTCATCAGCACGCGTTCAGCGAGCGAATCGACGCTGTGCGCGGCGTCGAGATGGGCGCGCACCCAATCGAGCAGGCCAGCGAGCCGCGCATCGCGCGGATGCGCCGCGACGGGCTGCGGCACGTATTGGGCCTGCCCGCCCTGGCGGTGCGGCGGGATCACGAGGCGGCGCGCGATCCGGTTCGCGGCGTCCGAGCCGAAGCGCTGCCGCACGACGTGCAGGCAGCAGTCGAGGCCTGCCGCCGTGCCGGCCGACGTCACCAGGTTGCCGTCGCCCACGTACAGCACGTCGGGATCGAGTCGCACGCGCGGAAAGCGCTGCGCGAAATCATCGGCCCACGCCCAGTGCGTGGTGGCCGGGCGGCCGTCGAGCAGGCCGGCCGCGGCGAGCACGTAGGCGCCGAGGCACAGGCCGACGAGCTCGGCCCCGCGCGCGGCGACCGCGTGCACGGCATCGAGCAGCGCGTCGGGCGGCATTTCGTCCGGGTCGCGCCAGGAAGGCACGATGACGATGTCCGCGTCGTCGAGCGCGTCGAGCCCGTACGGCGCGGTGATCGTGAAGCCGCCCGTGGTCGCGAGCGGGCCGCGCTCGGCCGAGCAGACGCGGAACTCGAACACGGGCGACGCGGCCGCGTCGCGTTCCTTGCCGAACACGACCGACGGCACCGACAGATGGAACGGGCTGATGCCGTCGTACGCGATCACGGCGACGACGGTCGGCGCGGAGGGCGCGGGCGGGGTGGACGCGGCGGCGGGCATGGCGGACTCCGGCAAGGCGATGGCCCGATTCTATCGAAGAATGGCTATTGGGCCACTATCGACGTGCAGCATGCGGCCCGACAATGCATCGCATCGCGCTGCTGGCCGCCCCGCTCCGGGGCGGGGCAGCGCCTCCCGCCCCGGAGCCCGCCATGTCGAACGCCGTCCCTCATCCCGCTTCCCGTCCCGCCAACCGCCGCGCACTGATCGTGATCGACGTGCAGAACGAATACGTGACGGGCAACTTGCCGATCGAATATCCGCCGCTCGACGTGTCGCTCGCGAACATCGGCCGGGCGATCGACGCCGCGCAAGCGGCCGGCGTGCCGGTGATCGTGGTGCAGCACGTCGCGCCGGCGGGCGCGCCGATTTTCGCGCCCGGCAGCGACGGCGTCGCGCTGCACGCTGTGGTCGCCAGCCGGCCGTACGCGCATCGGATCGAGAAGGCGCAGGCAAGCTCGTTCGCCGGCACCGATCTCGCCGCGTGGCTCGACGCGCACGGGATCGACACGCTCGCGGTGGCCGGCTACATGACCCACAACTGCAATGCGTCGACGGTCTATCACGCGGCGCATGCGGGGCTGAAGGTCGAGTACCTGAACGACGCGACGGGCACGCTGCCTTACGAGAACGAAGCGGGTGCGGTGAGCGCCGAAGAAATCCACCGCGCGTATGGGGTGGTGTTCCAGTCGAATTTCGCGGCAGTGATGTCGACCGACGCGTGGATCGCGGGACTGGCCGGCGCGCCGATGCCGGCGCGCGATTCGGTGGCCGCGTCGAACCGGCGGGCCCGCGCGCGGCGCGCGAAGGCGGCCTGATCCGGCACGGCGATGCGGCGTGTGGTGTGCCGCGCCGTCAGCCGCCGTCCTTCAGCATCGCCGGGCTGTAGCGCAGCATGTCGAAGCAGCCGTCGACGAGCTTTTCCGCATGCTGCTCGGCGTCGATCTCGTCGGGCAGCATCAGCATGTCGCGCACGAAGCCGCTGACGAGCGTGTGCAGCATCAGCGTCGCGCGCCACGTATCGAGCCGCTCGGGCAGCAGCTTGAGCCCCACGGCGACCGCGAGATCGGCGTCGATCATGTGCAGCGCCTCGCTCATCCCCTCGCGGTTGCGCTGCAGCAGCGGCTCCATGTCCGCGACGTACTCGCACTTCATGAACAGGATGCTGAACACGCGCCGCAGCTGCGGGTCGCGCTGCACGCCGAGCAGGCACCAGATCAGGATCTGGCGCACCTTCTCGAGCGGATTGCCGCCCGGCGCGTCGGGCGGCATCCGCTTCAGTTCGTCGATCGGCAGGAGCACGCGGTTGAACATCGCATCGAACAGTTCGCTCTTGTTCGCGAAATGCCAGTAGATCGCGCCGCGCGTCACGCCGGCGTGCTTGGCGATGTCGGCGAGCGACGTATGCGACACGCCTTTCTCGAAAAACACGTGTTCGGCGGCGTCGAGAATGCGATTGCGCGTCTCGAGCGCCTCCTCCTTGGTACGTCTGACCATGTGCAGGCCTGATGGAATCGATCGTCGGTGAATATGGGGTCCGCCACCCCTCGTCGCCGTCGGACAGACGGGCTATGCTTGCCGCGGGTAACAATTCGTAAGACTGGACAGCTGGCGGCGTACAAACGGGCTTTTTACATACATTCGTGAATGTATATACAATACCACCCTACGATCGAATGACCCAAGTGGCAATCAGTTAATATCCCACTCTGCTGATTCCCGCCCTAGTACCAGTCCGCAGTTCGCGGCATCCCCGTCGGCACGGAGGTCTCGTGCCGACGTGCTGTATCTGGCAGTCCAGTAATTCAGGTGTTCGATCTGCGCCGCGAGGCGCATCCGTGTTGCGCTCCGGTCGGGCGCGGCACTCATTCCATTGGTTATACACAGAGGTCGCTCCATGCGCGTCGAACGGGTTCCATACCGCTTAATCACTGTCGCGACGGCCGCCGTTTTCCTGGCCGCGTGCGGGAAAAAAGAATCGGCACCGCCGCCGCAAACGCCGGAAGTCGGCGTCGTCACCGTCCAGCCGCAAGCCGTACCGGTCTTCACCGACCTGCCGGGCCGCACCAGTGCATTCCTCGTCGCGCAAGTGCGCGCACGGGTCGACGGCATCGTGCTGCGCCGTGAATTCACCGAAGGCACCGACGTGAAGGCCGGTCAGCGCCTCTACAAGATCGATCCGGCGCCGTACGTCGCGGCGCTGAACAGCGCGAAGGCGACGCTCGCGAAGGCGCAGGCGAACCTCGTCACGCAGAACGCGCTGGTCGCGCGCTACAAGGTACTGGTCGCCGCGAACGCGGTCAGCAAGCAGGACTACGACAACGCGGTCGCCACGCAAGGGCAGGCCGCCGCGGACGTCGCGGCCGGCAAGGCGGCGGTCGACACCGCGCAGATCAACCTCGGCTATACGGACGTCGTGTCGCCGATCAGCGGGCGCGTCGGCATCTCGCAGGTGACGCCGGGCGCGTACGTGCAGGCGAGCCAGGCGACGCTGATGTCGACGGTGCAGCAGCTCGATCCGGTGTACGTGGACCTCACGCAGTCGAGCCTCGAAGGGCTGAAGCTGCGTCAGGACGTGCAGAGCGGCCGTCTGAAGACGAGCGGCCCGGGCGCGGCGAAGGTATCGCTGATCCTCGAAGACGGCAAGACGTACTCGGAAGCCGGCAAGCTGCAGTTCTCGGACGTGACGGTGGATCAGACCACCGGCTCGGTGACGATCCGCGCGGTGTTCCCGAACCCGGGCCGCGTGCTGCTGCCCGGGATGTTCGTGCGCGCCCGGATCGAGGAAGGCGTGAACGAGAACGCATTCCTGGTGCCGCAGATCGGCGTCACGCACGACCAGAAGGGGCAGGCGATCGCGATGGTGGTGAACGCCAGCAACAAGGTCGAACCGCGTCCGCTGAAGACTAGCGGGATGCAAGGCCAGAACTGGATCGTCGAAGGCGGTCTGCAAGCGGGCGATCACGTGATCGTGCAAGGCGTCGACAAGGTCCGCCCGGGTGCGACCGTGAAGTCGGTTCCCGCGCAGCTCGCCCCGGCGGCCGATGCCGCCTCGGGCGCCGCTGCCCCCGCCGCGCCGGCCGCCGCCGGGTCCGGCGCCGCTGCCGCATCCGGTGCCGCCGCATCGGGCGCCGCGCCGGCGAGTGCTGCCGCTGCCTCGAGCGCGAAATAACAGGGAGCCTGCTTCATGGCAAAGTTTTTTATCGATCGCCCGATCTTCGCGTGGGTGATCGCCATCATCCTGATGCTGGCCGGGGTTGCGGCGATCTTCACGCTGCCGATCTCGCAGTATCCGACGATCGCGCCGCCATCGATCCAGATCACCGCGAACTACCCGGGCGCTTCCGCGAAGACGGTGGAAGACACGGTGACGCAGGTGATCGAGCAGCAGATGAGCGGTCTCGACAACTTCCTGTACATGTCGTCGACGAGTGACGACTCGGGCAACGCGACGATCACGCTGACCTTCGCGCCGGGCACCAACGCCGACATCGCGCAGGTCCAGGTGCAGAACAAGCTGTCGCTCGCGACGCCGGTTCTGCCGCAGGTCGTGCAGCAGCTCGGTCTGTCGGTCACGAAGTCGAGCAGCAGCTTCCTGCTGGTGCTCGCCTTCAACTCCGAAGACGGCAGCATGAACAAGTACGACCTCGCGAACTTCGTGGCGTCGCACGTGAAGGATCCGATCAGCCGGCTGAACGGCGTCGGTACCGTCACGCTGTTCGGCTCGCAGTACGCGATGCGGATCTGGCTCGACCCGAACCGCCTGACCAACTACGGCCTCACGCCGGTCGACGTCAGCTCGGCGATCACCGCGCAGAACGTGCAGATCGCGGGCGGCCAGATCGGCGGCACGCCGGCGAAGCCGGGCACCGTGCTGCAGGCGACGATCACCGAATCGACGCTGCTGCAGACGCCCGAGCAGTTCGGCAACATCCTGCTGAAGGTCAACCAGGACGGCTCGCAGGTTCGCCTGAAGGACGTCGCGCAGATCGGCCTCGGCGGCGAAAACTACAACTTCGACACGAAGTACAACGGTCAGCCGACCGCGGCACTCGGTATCCAGCTCGCGACCAACGCGAACGCGCTCGCGACCGCGAAGGCCGTGCGCGCGAAGATCGACGAGCTCGCACCATTCTTCCCGCACGGCCTCGTCGTGAAGTATCCGTACGACACGACGCCGTTCGTGAAGCTGTCGATCGAGGAAGTGGTCAAGACGCTGCTCGAAGGTATCGTGCTCGTGTTCCTCGTGATGTACCTGTTCCTGCAGAACCTGCGGGCGACGATCATCCCGACGATCGCGGTGCCGGTCGTGCTGCTCGGTACGTTCGCGATCATGTCGATGGTCGGCTTCTCGATCAACACGCTGTCGATGTTCGGGCTCGTGCTCGCGATCGGCCTGCTGGTCGACGATGCGATCGTGGTGGTCGAGAACGTCGAGCGCGTGATGGCGGAGGAGGGGCTGTCGCCGAAGGAGGCGACCCGCAAGGCAATGGGCCAGATCACCGGCGCACTCGTCGGCGTGGCGCTCGTGCTGTCGGCGGTGTTCGTGCCGGTCGCATTCTCCGGCGGCTCGGTCGGCGCGATCTATCGTCAGTTCTCGCTGACGATCGTGTCGGCGATGGTGCTGTCGGTGCTCGTCGCGTTGATTCTGACGCCGGCATTGTGCGCGACGATCCTCAAGCCGATCCCGCAGGGGCATCACGAAGAGAAGAAGGGCTTCTTCGGCTGGTTCAACCGCACGTTCAACACCAGCCGCGACAAGTACCACGTTGGCGTGCACCACGTGATCAAGCGCTCGGGCCGCTGGCTCATCATCTATCTGGTCGTGATCGTCGCGGTCGGGCTGCTGTTCGTGCGCCTGCCGAAGTCGTTCCTGCCCGATGAAGACCAGGGCCTGATGTTCGTGATCGTGCAGACGCCGTCGGGTTCGACGCAGGAAACGACCGCGAAGACGCTCGCGAACATTTCCGACTACCTGCTGAAGGACGAGAAGGACATCGTCGAATCGGCGTTCACGGTCAACGGCTTCAGCTTCGCGGGCCGCGGCCAGAACTCCGGTCTCGTGTTCGTGCGCCTGAAGGATTACTCGCAGCGTCAGCATGCGAACCAGAAGGTACAGGCGCTGATCGGCCGGATGTTCGGGCGTTACGGGAGCTACAAGGACGCGCTCGTGATCCCGTTCAACCCGCCGTCGATTCCCGAACTCGGTACGGCTGCCGGCTTCGACTTCGAGCTGACGGACAACGCCGGTCTCGGCCACGACGCGCTGATGGCCGCGCGTAACCAACTGCTCGGCATGGCTTCGAAGGATCCGACGCTGCAGGGTGTCCGTCCGAACGGCCTGAACGATACGCCGCAGTACAAGGTCGACATCGACCGCGAGAAGGCGAATGCGCTGGGCGTGACGGCGGATGCGATCGACCAGACGTTCTCGATCGCGTGGGCGTCGAAGTACGTGAACAACTTCCTCGATACCGACGGCCGGATCAAGAAAGTCTACGTGCAGGCCGACGCGCCGTTCCGCATGACGCCGGAAGACATGAACATCTGGTACGTGCGCAACGGGTCGGGCGGGATGGTGCCGTTCAGCGCGTTCGCAACCGGTCACTGGACGTACGGTTCGCCGAAGCTCGAGCGTTACAACGGTGTGTCGGCGATGGAAATCCAGGGTCAGGCCGCACCGGGCAAGTCGACCGGTCAGGCAATGGCCGCGATGGAAACGCTCGCGAAGAAGCTGCCGGTCGGTATCGGCTATTCGTGGACGGGCCTGTCGTTCCAGGAAATCCAGTCCGGTTCGCAGGCGCCGATCCTGTACGCGATCTCGATCCTCGTCGTGTTCCTGTGTCTGGCGGCGCTGTATGAAAGCTGGTCGATTCCGTTCTCGGTGATCATGGTCGTGCCGCTCGGCGTGATCGGTGCACTGCTCGCGGCCACGATGCGCGGCCTCGAGAACGACGTGTTCTTCCAGGTCGGCCTGCTGACTACCGTGGGCTTGTCCGCGAAGAACGCGATTCTGATCGTCGAGTTCGCGCGGGAACTGCAGCAGACGGAGAAGATGGGGCCGATCGAGGCCGCGCTGGAAGCGGCGCGCCTGCGGCTGCGTCCGATCCTGATGACGTCGCTCGCGTTCATTCTCGGCGTGATGCCGCTCGCGATCAGCAACGGCGCGGGTTCGGCCAGCCAGCACGCAATCGGCACGGGCGTGATCGGCGGGATGATCACGGCGACGTTCCTCGCGATCTTCATGATCCCGATGTTCTTCGTGAAGATCCGCGCGATCTTCAGCGGCGAGAAGGAAGACGTCGACGAGGCGCTGCGCCTGGCTCAGGAGCACTCGCACCACGAAGAGAAGCCGGGCAACGGCGACGAAGGCAACAAGGGACAGTGATGATGCAAAAACACGCTTTGACTGCAATCGCAGTCGCGCTCTTTGCCACGGGCTGCACGATGGCGCCGCATTACAAGCGGCCCGACGCACCCGTCGCGCAGGCGTACCCGGCCGGCGGCGTCTACGCGACGCAGCCGGGCGCGGCCGGCGCGCGCAGCGCGAACGGCCAGGCGGCGACCGCCATCGGCTGGCGCGAGTTCTTCGTCGATCCGCGCCTGCAGCGGCTGATCGAGATCGCGCTGAAAAACAACCGCGACCTGCGCGTGTCGGTGCTGAACATCGAGGCCGCGCGTGCGCAGTACCAGATCACGCGCGCGGGGCTGTTCCCGACGCTCGACGGTACGGGCACGGGCACCATCCAGCGTTTCCCGGCCGGTGTCTCGCAGACGGGCCAGCCGCTGATTTCGCGCACCTACAACGTCGGATTGTCCGCATCGTGGGAGCTCGACCTGTTCGGCCGCGTGCAAAGCCTGAAGGACCAGGCGCTCGCGCAGTACCTGTCGACCGCGTATGCGCGGCAGGCGTCGGAGATCTCGCTGGTGTCGCAGGTGGCGGATCAATACCTGACGCTGCTGTCGACCGATGATCTGTTGAAGGTCACCGAGGACACGCTGAAGACCGCGCAGGCGTCGTACGACCTGACCAAGCTGCAGTTCGACAACGGCACGGGCTCCGAGCTCGAGCTGCGTCAGGCGCAGACGGTGGTCGAGACGGCGCTCGCGAACCAGCAGGCGCAGGCCCGTGCCCGCGCGCAGGCGCTGAATGCGCTGGTGCTGCTGATCGGCGAGCCGCTGCCGGACGACCTGCCGGCGGGCATGCCGCTCGACGCACAGAACCTGCTGACGGACGTGCCGGCCGGCCTGCCGTCGGATCTGCTGACGCGTCGTCCGGACGTGATGCAGGCCGAGCAGACGCTGCTGGCCGCGAACGCGAACATCGGCGCGGCGCGTGCGGCATTCTTCCCGAAGATCTCGCTGACGGCCGCGTTCGGCACCGCGAGCCCGACGCTGGGCGGCCTGTTCAAGGCCGGCACGGCGGCGTGGTCGTTCGCGCCGAACATCGCGCTGCCGATCTTCGAGGGCGGGCAGAACATCGCGAACCTCGATCTCGCGCACGTGCAGAAGCGCATCGAGATCGCGAACTACGAGAAGGCGATCCAGTCGGCATTCCGCGAAGTGTCGGACGGGCTCGCCGCACGCGGCACGTACGATCAGCAGATCGCGGCATTGGAGCGCAACGAGCACGCGCAGCAGCGTCGCTTCGACCTGTCGGACCTGCGTTACAAGAACGGTGTGGACAGCTATCTGTCGGTGCTGACCGCGCAGACGGATCTGTACTCGGCGCAGCAGTCGCTGATCAGCGCGCGCCTGGCGCGCTGGACGAATCTGGTCGACCTTTACCGTGCACTGGGCGGCGGGTGGATCCAGCATGCAGGCGAAGCGCCGCGCGCGCCGGATGCGCCGGTCGATTACGACAAGGCGGCGGCTCCGGCGCCTGCGTCGGCAACGGCGACGAACGGGTAGGCACGGCGAAGGGCAGGCGCGGCTTATCGCGCTTGCGCTTCGAACCGGCTGTACGCGGAAACGAAAACGCCACGGACGAAAGTTCGTGGCGTTTTCATTTGCGCTGTCGAATCGCGCGGGGAATCAAGCAAAACGCCACGGCATGCCGTGGCGTTCGTCGTTACCGCTTCGCGCCGTCGTCCGGCGCGGGGCGATCAGTGGTGCACGTCGGCGGCCCGCCCGTCGAAATCGTGTCCCGCGCGCCGAATCTCGCAGCGCGCATCCTTTTCGCCTTTCACGCCGTTGAACACGATGTTCAGGATCACGGCTCGATGGAAGCGAGCGGCTGTAGGCCCATTTGCTGTTGAACGGTGCTTATAACAATTAGCTGTACAAAATTCGAATTTGTCTGATTGATTCTTCTTTCTCGTCCGCGCAAATTTCGCATGGAGCATTCCTCACCCATTGTCGAGAAAGGAAATCCGGATGAAGAGCGAGCAGACTGCACCGACCCATCTTTTTGCCACCATCGGGGCGCTCACTGAGCGCGGTGGGCGGGTAACCAATGCTACCAGCGGCCTGACAGTCGCCGGGCTTGTCGTTGCCCGTGTTGGCGATGTCGTCACTTACGAGGATGGCAGCGAGGCCGTCATTATGGATGGCGCAGGCGAATATGCGATTTGCAGCGACAAGCCGTTTGCGCTGGTGGGTAGCCGGTTGAGCAACGGTGATCGTATCGTCGAAACGCTTCAGCGGTTGTGGGGAATTCACATACAAGCCGGCGAAACGGCCGAGGGATTGCCGTATGGTTCTAACGTTACGCGACAGAGCCGTACAAATGATCGACGTGCGGCTCGTAGATTTGCGCAAGTGGGGGGCGGTCGAACGTCAACGCGTCGCAACGTGGTTTGGCTCAAGCGATGAAACGATTCGGCAACGTCTGACAGGCGGCCTCGCACGAGTAAGTCGGGTGATGCGCGATCTCAAGCCTGGAAACTTTGTTCGTCAATCAGAGGAGCTTGATCGATATCTTGGTTGTACGCCGAATAACAAGGACCCTGATGGTGCCGTCGCTCATGTTTGCGGCCCCGACACTGCTACACATACTATTTGTATCCATGAGAATTTTTGCGGGATGCGTCCCATATCCAGCGCGAAGGACTCGATGTTATCGACACTGATTCATGAGTGCACTCATTTTGCCGACACTTTTGGCGCTCAGGATCATCAATATTTCATGCGCGAGTGCTTGGTATTGGCTCGGGCGCGCCCCGATCTCGCAATCAATAATGCGGATAGCATTGCCGGGTATATTGTCTATGAGGATTAGAGGTGACGTGGCGGGGTGTTCCTTGTTGAATCTGATCGGGTCCAACGGAAAATCGATATGGTAAAAGGACTGGCCTGCATTGCGCTGGCGTTTTTCTCGACCGGGACATTCGCCTGCTCCCCGGTTCATACACTTGATGTTTCGTTTGAAAGAGATTCTGCCAAAGTGCGCGGCGATGAGCTCATCAAGCTGGCCAATTGGGCGATAGACCTTCAACTCAAATATCCCAATCTTGATCGTACGTCTGTCGGTGGCCTTGCCGAAGCTGACGAAAGACAGCCGAGCGTGCTGGCGCAGCAACGCGCGGAAAGTGTCAAGGGGCTGCTAGTCACATTGAGGCTTGGTCGAGCCCCTATCGACGTCGATGCCAGGCTTTATAAGTCGCATCATCTGAACGGTGTGCCGGATAATGGCCAACGAGTAGAAATCGACTTCCTTCCCGGTTGCCCGCATGAATGCCCCTGCCAAGGGAAATGAGGTCCTGGCTGCGATCTGCCGCGCAGTGCTGCACATTTCGATGGTGTGAAGCGGCCTTTTACGCACCATGCAGCAAGCGCCGGCCCGTCACGAGCCGACGCATGCCTGGTGTCCGTCAGTGCGAATCGGCGGCCCGCCCGTCGAAGTCGTGTCCCGCGCGCCGAATCTCGCAGCGCGCATCCTTTTCGCCTTTCACGCCGTTGAACACGATGTTCAGGATCACGGCGGACGCCGATGCGAGCAGGATGCCGCTGTGCAGGATCGGCGCGAGCGCGGGCGGCAGCTTCGAGAAGAAGTGCGGCGACACGACCGGCACGAGGCCCATGCCGACGCTCACGGCGACGATGAACAGGTTGTGCGAATTGTTCACGAAGTCGACCTTCGACAGCACCTTGATGCCGTTCGCGGCAACCATCCCGAACATCACGATGCCTGCGCCGCCGAGCACGAACGGCGGCACCGACGCGACGACTTGCGCCATCTTCGGGAACAGCCCGAGCAGCACGAGGATCACGCCGCCCGTCGCGCACACGAAGCGGCTCTTCACGCCCGTCACGCCGATCAGGCCGACGTTCTGCGAGAACGACGTATGCGGGAACGAGTTGAAGATGCCGCCGATCAGCGTGCCGAGGCCGTCGACGCGCAGGCCGCGCACGAGGCGCTCCTGGTTGACCGGGCGATCGACCATGTCGCCGACCGCGAGGAACATGCCGGTCGATTCGATGAACGTGACGAACATCACCGTGACCATCGTCACGATCGACAGCGGGTCGAAGTGCGGCAGGCCGAAGTGGAACGGCATCACGAAGCCGACCCACGGCGCATGCGCCACGCCGTCGGTGTTCACGCGGCCGATCGCGAACGCGATCGCGAAGCCCGCGACGATGCCGAGCAGCACCGAGATGTTCGCGACGAAGCCGCGGCCGAACTTGTTGATCAGCAGGATCAGCGTGAGCACGAGCAGCGACAGGCCGAGATAGACGGGGCTGCCGTACTCGGGGTTGCCGACGCCGCCGGCCGCCCAGTTGATGCCCACTTCCATCAGCGACAGCCCGATCACGGCGATCACCGTGCCGACGACCACGGGCGGGAAGAACCGCAGCAGCTTGCCGATCATCGGCGCGAGCACGATGCCGATGATGCCGGCCGCGATGGTTGAACCGAAGATGTCGAGAATGCCGAGGCCGGGGTTCGTGCCGATCGCGATCATCGGGCCGACGGCCGCGAACGTGCAGCCCATGATGACGGGCAGGCGGATCCCGAAGATCCACAGGCCCAGCGTCTGGATCAGCGTGGCGATGCCGCAGGAAAACAGATCGGCGCTGATCAGGAACGCGATCTGGTCTTTCGGCAGCTTGAGCGCCGCGCCGACGATAAGCGGCACGGCGACGGCGCCGGCGTACATGACGAGGACGTGTTGCAGACCAAGCGTTACCAGCTTGCCGGTCGGCAGCACCTCATCGCACGGATGGACCGTGTTCGATTGCATCTGTCTCACTCCATGATCTTGTTTTCGGGGTGATACGAAGTTATTCGGAATGAATCCATGCAACAAGAGCACTGGGTTCTATTCCGCTCTTTGCTGGTTCGATATGCCATTTCGATATGGAAGAGGAGGGCGATCATCGGGAAACTGCCGCGGGAGTGAGGTGTACCGGTTTTATAGCGCTTCAAAATAGCGCCGGCCTCCCTGTCAAATATGGGGTGCTTTATGGTGTGTATCGGGTGGGCCGCATAGTGGCAAAAAGCGGTGTGTGCAAATCGTGCCGGGTTAACCCGCGAACGGTCGCTTTTGCGTGCAAGGTGCCGCCCGATGGAACGCGGCGGCCCGACCGCACATTCGATGCGTCGAAGCGGTGGCAAAAAGCGGGGCGCACATCGCGATCCCGTTATCATCGGCATCCGTTCATACGAATCCTCTTCACGTCATGCGCCTGCTCGGAATCGATCTCGGCACCGGCTCCGTCAAACTCGTCACGCTCGATGCCGACGGCGTCGAGCGGGCCGTCGCGAGCGAACCTTATGGGTTGTCGTCGCCGCGGCCCGGCTGGGCGGAAATCGCGCCCGACGCGTGGTGGCAGGCGCTCGTGCGCGCGGCCGCGCGGCTGCCGGCCGACGAACGCGCGCAGGTCGCGGCGATCGGCTTTTCGGGCCAGATGCATGGCGTCGTGCTGATCGACGCGGCCGGCCAGCCGGTGCGGCCCGCGCTGCTGTGGCCCGACACGCGCGCGGTGCGCGAAGCGGACGCGGCCGGCTGGCCAGCCCCCGGATCGTCCGCCGCCGGATTGCCCGCCGCCCCGAACCCCGCCGCCCCGAACCCCGTCGCGCCCGGCATGGCGGGCCCGCTGTTGCGCTGGCTGGCGACGCATGAACCCGACGCACTGCGTGCCGCGCGCTGGGCCGTGCAGCCGAAGGACTGGCTGCGCATCGCGCTCGGCGGCGACGTCGCCGCCGATCCGAGCGACGCGTGCGCAACGGCGCTTGCGACGCCCGACGGCGCGTGGGACAGCGCATTGATCGACACGCTCGGCCTGCCGGCCGACCGCTTTGCGCCGGTTCGTGCGTCCACCGCGCGCTGCGGCGTGCTCGGCGCGCAGGCCGCCGCCGCGCTTGGCCTGCCGGCCGGCGTGCCGCTCGCGACGGGCGCGGCCGATACCGCGTGCGCGGCGCTCGGCAGCGGGCTGGTCGCGGCAGGCGATGCCCTGCTGACGACGGGAAGCGGCGGGCAGATCGTCGTGCTCGCGGATGCGTTGCCGCCCGCGCGGCGCGGCTTGCATCGCTATCGTGCGGCGACGGGCGGCGGCTACTACACGATGGCGGCGATGCAGAACGTCGGGCTCGCGCTCGAAGCCGTGCGCGGCTGGCTCGGCTACGCGCGATGGGCCGACGCGTACGACGATGCGTTCGCGCAGCCGGCGTCCGAACGGCTGTGTTTTCTGCCGTACCTGACCGGCGAGCGGTCGCCGTGGATGAACCCCGATGCGCGCGGCGGCTGGCTCGGCCTCGGGCTCGGCGACACGCGCGGCGCGATGATGCGCGCCGCGTTCGAAGGCGTCGCGTTCGCGTTGCGCGCGGGGCTCGATGCGATCCGCGACGCCGATCGCCGCGACGCGGTGACGACGCTGCGTCTCGCGGGCGGCGGCTCGGTCGATCCGCGTTGGCGCCAGTTACTCGCCGACGCGCTCGGCGCGTCGCTGCACGCGATCGATTGCCCGAACGCCGCGACGCGCGGCGCCGCGCTGCTCGCGGGCGTCGCGATCGGGCATTGGCGCGAGGATGCGTTGCGCGCGCTGGCGCCGAGCGCGTCGCCGGTCGCCGCGCCGCGCGATGACTGCCTGCTGGCCGCGCGCCACGCGCGCTTCGTCGATCTGTACGCCCGCACGGATGCATGGTTCACGACGGGCGTTTAAACTCGGGCACTTGTTCTTTTGCGTCGGCGATGACGCATCCTGGCAAGCCGGCGACCGTTTCGCGCACGCGATGCGCGGCGGGAGCCGCCATCATGGCGAGCACGATAGTCTTGCGCCGTGCCACGCGGCACGGATTCGACGCTTTGCATGACACCCCGGCCGGCGTCGACGCGCCGGCCCGGGCCGATCTCACAGACACACAGGAGTGACACGATGAAAACGAAAGCCGCGATTGCATGGAAGGCCGGTGCGCCGCTGACGATCGAGGAAGTCGATCTCGAAGGGCCGCGCGCCGGCGAAGTGCTGATCGAAGTGAAGGCGACGGGCATCTGCCATACCGACTACTACACGCTGTCGGGCGCCGATCCGGAAGGGATCTTCCCGGCGATCCTCGGCCACGAGGGCGCGGGCGTGGTGGTCGACGTCGGCCCCGGCGTCGGCACCGTGAGGAAGGGCGATCACGTGATTCCGCTCTACACGCCCGAATGCCGCGAGTGCAAGTTCTGCCTGTCGCGCAAGACCAACCTGTGCCAGAAGATCCGCGCGACGCAGGGCAAGGGCCTGATGCCGGACGCGACGTCGCGCTTCTCGCTCGACGGCAAGCCGCTGTTCCACTACATGGGCACGTCGACGTTCTCGAACTACATCGTCGTGCCGGAGATCGCGGTCGCGAAGGTGCGCGAGGACGCGCCGTTCGACAAGATCTGCTACATCGGCTGCGGCGTGACGACGGGCGTCGGCGCGGTCGTGTATTCGGCGAAGGTCGAGGCCGGTGCGAACGTGGTCGTGTTCGGCCTCGGCGGGATCGGCCTGAACGTGATCCAGGGCGCGAAGATGGTCGGCGCGGACAAGATCATCGGCGTCGACATCAACCCGAAGCGCGTCGAGCTCGCGAGGAAGTTCGGGATGACGCACTTCATCAACCCGAACGAAGTCGAGAACGTCGTCGACCACATCGTGCAGCTGACCGACGGCGGCGCCGACTACTCGTTCGAATGCGTCGGCAACGTGAAGCTGATGCGCCAGGCGCTCGAATGCACGCACAAGGGCTGGGGCCAGTCGTTCATCATCGGCGTGGCGGCGGCGGGCGAGGAAATCAGCACGCGTCCGTTCCAGCTGGTGACGGGCCGCGAGTGGAAGGGCTCGGCGTTCGGCGGCGCACGCGGTCGCACCGACGTGCCGAAAATCGTCGACTGGTACATGGAAGGCAAGATCAACATCGACGACCTGATCACGCACACGCTGCCGCTCGAGCGGATCAACGAAGGCTTCGACCTGATGAAGGCCGGCGAGTCGATCCGCTCGGTCGTGCTGTACTGACCGGGAGCACATCGCCATGCTCGAACTCGTTTCCTCGCATGCGTGCCACGGCGGCGAGCAGCGTTTCTACCGTCACGATTCGGCGGCCATCGGCCTGCCGATGAAGTTTTCGGTGTACCTGCCGCCGCAGGCCGCGCAGGATCGCGTGCCGGCGCTGTTCTATCTCGCGGGGCTCACATGCACCGACGAGACGTTCGCGATTAAGGCCGGCGCACAGCAATACGCGGCGCAGCACGGCATCGCGCTCGTGATGCCCGACACGAGCCCGCGCGGCGCGGGCGTGCCGGGCGAGACCGATGCGTGGGACTTCGGCGTCGGCGCGGGTTTCTACGTCGATGCGACCGAAGCGCCGTGGTCGACGCATTACCGGATGGAGTCGTACGTGACGGGCGAGCTGCGCGAGCTCGTCGTGGCCGAGCTGCCGATCGACGGCGCGCGGCTCGGCATCTTCGGCCACTCGATGGGCGGGCACGGCGCGCTGACGCTCGCGCTGCGTCATCCGGGCCTGTACCGGTCGGTGTCGGCGTTCGCGCCGATCGCCGCGCCGACGCGCTGCCCGTGGGGCGAGAAAGCATTCTCGGGCTATCTGGGCGCCGATCGCGATGCATGGAAGGCACATGACGCGAGCGAGCTCGTCGCGCGCGCCGATGCGCCGAAGTTCGCGGACGGCATCCTCGTCGATCAGGGGCTCGCCGATCAGTTCCTCGCGAACCAGTTGAACCCCGACGTGTTCGAAGCCGCGTGCGCGAAGGCCGGCCAGCCGCTGACGCTGCGCCGTCATCCGGGCTACGACCACGGGTACTACTTCATCTCGACGTTCATCGCCGATCACCTCGCGCATCATGCGCGTGTGCTGGCGCGGTAGCCGTCCCTGACGCCACGTCGTTGCGCTTCAACGGGCGACGTGGCCGTCATCCTCCGTTACGCATTCCACCGGGGCATCCGCCCGAAAAAAACACCTGCCGTCGCAAATTCTTACTCGTTCTATAGGAAGTCGAATCGATTCGCCGAATAATGATCGACGATTTAATCGTGGTGAAATTTGTTCGAGTGAGCCTTTGACCTGAATGGGCGACAGGGTATGCGAGGTATCAAAAAACTCCCCGAAGCGGGGGTTGATCAATCTGTTTGCGTGGAAACTTGCGCCCGAGCGGTGGAATGGCGGCATCAAATACATCCAGGCGTTCAAGGATGCCTGGATCATGCACAACAAGTCGCATATCCGGGCCGCAGCGGGGCGAAACCGCCTACCCCGGGAAATGCTCGCGGGTATATGTTGGATCGAGGTCGGCGGCGACCCTGAATTCATCGATCGCGTTGCATTTGAAGTGCGCACATTCGACTGGAGCGGTCCGCCGTTCGTCGACAGGCATCCGACACTGACACGTCATCCAGCGATGACATCGTTCGGCCCGGTGAGCATGCAGCTTCGCACGGCAGCGCAAACACTCGGAATATTGGCCGCGCTTCGCTCGACTCATCCAATAATGCATCGGGATGCAAACATGGCTCGTCTCCTTCGCTTCGTCATTCATGTTGCATGCGTCATCGGATTGCTCGTCGTTATCACGATCACCGGAAGCAAGTATGCGTGGATGCATGAAATCGATCCATCCGTCGCGGTCGACGCGATCAAGGACGAAGCTGGCGACCATATACTTGTCAGCTATGCGTTGCTCATGGTCGTTGCGATCACACAGGTCGTGTTGCTCAAGAGAGCCGGTGCCGCAGGTGCCAAACCCTGGATCGGGTTCCTGATCCTCGCGGCAACGGTTGTGTGCGCATGGAGGGCGATCTCGTAACGCCATCCGCACGCATGCAACACATCATGCCCGCCGCAACAAGCTCGCGCCATACACCAGCGCCGACAGCGCCGTAATCCAGAAACTCGTCGGCCAGTCGGTGTGATACGCGAGCACGATGCCGGCCCACGCCTCGAACAGCGCGAACAGCGCGGCGAGCAGCACACCCGTCGACAGTCGCGTCGACACGTTCTGCGCGGCCGCGGCCGGCCCCACCAGCAGCGTGAACACGAGCAACACGCCGACGATCTGCGTCGCCGCGGCCACCGCGAGCGCGCACACCGCGAGGAACAGCATCGACACCGTGCGCAGCGACACGCCCTTGGCTTCGGCGAGTTCGGGCTGCAGCGATGCGAACAACAACGGCCGCGCGATCAGCGCGAGCGCGGCGAGGCTCACCGCGCCAATGCCCGCGAGCACCGCGAGCGTGTCGTGGCTGACCGCAAGCACGTTGCCGAACAGCAGCGCGGTGACCTGTGTCGCGAACGACGTGTAGAAGTGCAGGAACAGCAGGCCGAAGCCGAGCGCGCCGGACAGGATCACGCCGATCGCGACGTCGCGGCCCGCGAGCTTTTCGCCGAGCGCGCCCATGCCGATTCCGGCCGCGAGCGTGAAGCCGACCATCCCCCAGATCGGCGAGAGGCCGAGCAGCACCGCGCCCGTCGCGCCGGTGAAACCGACGTGCGACAGCGCGTGGCCGGCGAAGGTCTGCCCGCGCAGCACCAGGAAATAGCCGACGATGCCCGCGAGCACCGCGACGATCCCCGACGCGGCGAACGCGTTGATCATGAAGTCGTATTCAAACATCGTGCGAATGCCCGGGATGAGCGTGTCCGTGGTGGTGATGGCCGTGGCCGCCGCCACCGCCGTGCGAATGGCCGTCGTCGTCCTCGTGTTCGTGATCGTGCTTCTCGATCTCGACGTCGCCGGACATCACGAAGATCTTGCCGTTCACGCGCATCACGTCGATCGGCGATCCGTAGAGCCGCGACAGCACGGGCTTCGTGATCACCTCGTCGACGGTGCCGAGCGCGGCCACGCCGTTGCCGAGATACAGCACGCGGTCGAGCGCGTTCAGCAGCGGATTCAGTTCGTGCGCGGAGAACAGCACGGTGATGCCGAGCTCGCGCTGCACGTTGCGCACGAGTTCGACGACGCCGCGCTGGTGGTTCGGGTCGAGGCTGATCAGCGGCTCGTCGAGCAGCAGCAGCTTCGGGGTGCCGAGCAGGCATTGCGCGAGCAGCAGCCGCTGCCGTTCGCCGCCCGACAGTTCGGACAGAGGCCGGCGCGCGAGCGACGGGCCGCCGACGAGGTCGAGCACGCGATCGACGTCGCGGCGCGTGGCCGCGTTCGTGTGCGGCAAGCCCCAGCGATGGCCGTCGGCGGCCATCGCGACGAAATCGTAGCCGCGCATCCGGCGGTTCGCGAGGCCGCTCCTAATCTGCGGCATGTAGCCGATCGACGCGTTGCCGCGCGCGACCGGCACGCCGCCGACCGACAGCGTGCCGGCCGACACGGGGACGAGGCCGAGCACCGCGCGCATCAGCGTCGTCTTGCCCGCGCCGTTCGGCCCGAGCACGCCGACGAATTCGCCGGGCTCGATCGAGAAACTGACGTCGCGCAGGATCGTGCGGCCACCCAGTTCGAGCGTGACGCGATCGACGGCGAGGGCGTGGGGAGTGGCGGTCATGTCGTGACGGTTATCTATTACTTGCCGGCCGACAGCGCGCTGCCGAGCGCGTCCAGCTGGCCGATCATCCATTGCTGGAAGGTCTTGCCGGCCGGCTGCGTCTCGGTGACGCTGACGGTCGGCACGCCGCCGTCGTGCGCGATCTTCAGCATGCGCCTGGTCATCGGTTCTTCGGCCTGGCTGTTGTAGATCAGCACGCGCACCTGCTTCTTGCGCAGGTCGTTCTCGAACGCGGCGACGTCCTGCGCACTTGCCTCCGTGTCGTTCATCGTCGCGAGCTGGAAGCGCTGGTTGCGCATGTCGAGGCCGATCGCGTCCGACATATAGCCGAACACGGGCTCGGTGGCCGTCACGGGCACGCCCTTGTACTTCGCGCGCAGCGCGGCGATCTTGTCGTCGACGGGCTTCAGCGACGCGACGAACTTCTGCAGGTTCGCATCGTACTCGGCCTTGTTCGCCGGGTCGGCGCGGCCGAACTCGGCCGCGATCGCGCGGGCGGCCGCCGGCATCGTCGCCGGGTCGTACCACAGGTGCGGGTTGTCGCCGGCCTTCTTGCCGACGAGCTCGGCGACGACGATCGTCGCGCGCTTCGCCTGCTTCGATGCGCCGAGCAGCTTGCCCATCCACGGATCGTAGTCGGCGCCGTTGTAGATCACGACCTGCGCGTGCTGCAGCGCGCGGGCCGTCTTCGGGCTCGCTTCGAACAGGTGCGGATCCTGGTCCGGATTGCTGAGGATGCTCGTGACCGCGACGTGGCGGCCGCCGATCTGCGACGCGACGTCGCCGTAGAAATTCTCGGCGGCGACGACGTTGACGGTGGCGGCCTGCGCGAACGCGGGCGCGGCGAGCGATAGCGCGGCGACGGCGGCGGCGAGCCAGCGGACAGGCGACAGGGCGCGCCGCGGCGCGCGCTTCAGGGCAATGGACATGGAACTCCTCGTTGGAAGGGCGGCGCGTGCACCGCACGATGCGACGTCAGCGCTGCGCGGGCTTGCGCTTGCAGTGCCCGCACAGGCCGCTCAGCTCGACGACCTGGTGGTGGACTTCGAAACCATGCGCGGGCTCGCTCGCGGACAACTGCTTCGCGAGGTCGGCGCCGGGAATCTCGACGGTGTCGCCGCACGAATCGCAGATCAGGAACTGGCCTTCGTGCGGCACGCCGATCTCGCAGCACGCGAGGAACGCGTTCTTCGATTCGATCCGGTGGATGAAGCCGTGCTCGACGAGGAAATCCAGCGCGCGGTAGACGGTCGTCGGCGGCACGCGGCCGCGTTGCGGTTCGAGTTCGGCGAGCAGGTCGTACGCGCCGATCGGGCGCTGCGCGGCCAGCACGCGTTCGTAGACCTGGCGGCGCAGCGGCGTCCACGCGAGCCCGTGCTCGGCGGCGAATGCGTCGGCCCGGGACAGCCGGGCGTCAATGGACGATGAGGTAGCCATGGCGTGAAGCAGGGCGATGAAACACAGTATCGCGATGATATAACGTATCGTCGCGCCGTGCAGCGCGAAATCCGTTTTTCGTCCTCCGTCCGTCCCCTTCAGCGTCGATGCCACTGCGCCGCACCGTGCGCTTCTCGCCTTGCGGTGTGGGCGCGGCGGCGCGTCGTCGCGCGCCGCCGTGCCGCAGCGCGTCATAGAAAGCCGTCGCGTCGTCTTGACAGCGCGTATCGCGTATCCGATCATTCGATCACTAACAGAGCAATTGATCGGTCAGAGAGCGTTCGCTCACCTCTCGACCGTCGTGCAGCAAGAACGAACCGGAGACAGCCAGTGAGACTGGAAGACAAGGTCGCGATCCTGACGGGCGCCGCAAGCGGCATCGGCGAGGCGGTCGCGCAACGCTATCTGGACGAGGGCGCGCGCTGCGTGCTCGTCGACGTGAAGCCGGCAGGCGGCTCGCTCGCGCGGCTGATCGAGGCCCATCCCGGCCGCGCGGTGGCCGTCACGGCCGACGTCACGCGCCGCGACGACATCGAGCGGATCGTCGCGACGGCGGTCGAGCGCTTCGACGGCGTCGACATCCTGTTCAACAACGCGGCGCTGTTCGACATGCGCCCGCTCCTCGACGAATCGTGGGACGTGTTCGACCGGCTGTTCTCGGTCAACGTGAAAGGGTTGTTCTTCCTGATGCAGGCCGTCGCGCAGCGGATGGTCGAGCAGGGGCGCGGCGGCAAGATCGTCAACATGTCGTCGCAGGCCGGCCGTCGCGGCGAGGCGCTCGTGTCGCACTACTGCGCGACCAAGGCCGCGGTGATCAGCTATACGCAGTCGGCCGCGCTCGCGCTCGCGCCGCATCGGATCAACGTGAACGGCATCGCGCCGGGCGTCGTCGACACGCCGATGTGGGAGCAGGTCGATGCGCTGTTCGCGCGCTACGAGAACCGGCCGCTCGGCGAGAAGAAGCGGCTCGTCGGCGAAGCCGTGCCGCTCGGGCGCATGGGCGTGCCGGGCGACCTGACGGGCGCCGCGCTGTTCCTCGCGTCGGCGGACGCCGATTACATCACCGCCCAGACGCTGAACGTCGACGGCGGCAACTGGATGAGCTGAAATGCCGCCGCTCGCACGCGCCACGCGCTGGCCGGCCCGCGAGGCGGCGGCCGCCGTCGAACGAGGAGGGCTCGCCTGATGGCCGAGATCGTCGTCGCCGGCGAACTGCTGGCCGAATTCGTCGCCGCCGCGCGCGGCCAGGGTTTCGATACGCCCGGCCTGTTCGAAGGGCCGTTCCCGAGCGGCGCGCCGGCGATCTTCGCCGACCAGGCCGCGCGGCTCGGCGCACGCGTCGCGTATGCGGGCTGCGTCGGCCGCGACGCGTTCGGCGATGCGATCGTCGCGCGGCTCGAACGCGACGGCGTGGACGTGGCGCGCATCCGCCGCGTCGCGCGCCCGACCGGCACCGCGTTCGTCGCGTATCGCGACGATGGCTCGCGCAGCTTCGTCTTCACGCTGTCCACCAGTGCGGCCGCGTGCGTCGATGCGTCCGACGTCGACACCGCGATGTTCGACGGCTGCCGCTACTTCCACGTGATGGGTTCGTCGCTGACGAGCGAATCGGCGATCGCGGCCGTGCAGCGCGGCGTGATCGAGGCCGCGCGCGCGGGCGCCAAGGTGTCGTTCGATCCGAACGTGCGGCCCGAAATGCTGAGCTTTCGCCCGATGCGCGCGGCGCTCGACGAGATGCTCGCCGCGTGTCACCTGTTCCTGCCGAGCGAAGCCGACCTGCCGTTCTTTTGCGGGCCGCAGCCGGCCGAGCGCGCGATCGCGGGCCTGCTCGCGACGCATCCGCTGCTCGAGCGCGTCGTGCTCAAACGCGGCGCGCAAGGCAGCGTCGCGTTCGACCGCGCGAACCGGGTCGAAGCGCCGGCATTTCCGGTCGACGAAGTCGATCCGACCGGCGCCGGCGACTGCTTCGGCGGCACGCTGGTCGCGAGCCTCGTCGCCGGCGTGCCGATCGACGTCGCGCTGCGCCGCGCGAACGCGGCCGGCGCGATCGCGGTCACGCGGCGCGGCCCGATGGAAGGCAACAGCAGCGCGGCCGAGATCGACCGCTTCCTGACCGAACGAGGTATCGCATGTCCGGCCTGACGACCGTTGCCGAGCGCACGCGCACCGCGCACGCGGACACCGTGCTGCGGATGATCTTCGACGCGAACCGCGCGGACGCGCAGCGCGGCATCTATTCGATCTGCAGTGCGCACCGGCTCGTGCTGGAGGCCGCGTGCGAAGCCGCGCGCGCGGACGGCTCGCCGCTGCTGATCGAGGCGACCTGCAACCAGGTGAACCATCTCGGCGGCTATACGGGCATGACGCCCGCCGATTTCCGGCGCGACGTCGATGCGATCGCCGCGCGCTGCGGGCTCGCGCCGTCGGCGCTCGTGCTCGGCGGCGACCATCTCGGCCCGAACCCGTGGCGGCACCGCCGCGCGGCCGACGCGATGCGCGAAGCGGCCGCGATGGTCGCGGCCTACGTCGAAGCCGGTTTCGAAAAGATTCATCTCGATGCGAGCATGGCGTGCGCGGACGATCCGGCGCGGCTCGACGACCGCACGATCGCCGCGCGCGCGGCCGAGCTGTGCCGCGTCGCGGAAGACGCGGCGGCGCGCGCCGGGATCGCGCCCGTCTACGTGATCGGCACCGAGGTGCCGACGCCGGGCGGCGAAGTGAGCGGCGAGGCCGGTAACGAAGCGAGCGGCGACGCGATCGCGCAGATCGCGGTCACGCGCAGCGAGAGCATCGCGGCGACGCTCGACGCGCACCGCCGCGCGTTCGCGGCGGCCGGGCTCGACGATGCGTGGACGCGCGTGGTCGCGATCGTCGCGCAGCCGGGCGTCGACTTCGACGATCGCCACGTGCTCGATTACGACAGCGCCAAGGCGGCGTCACTCGCCGCGAGTATCCTGCAGACACCGCGCCTCGTGTTCGAAGCGCATTCGACCGACTACCAGACCGAAGCCGCGCTCGCCGCGCTCGTGCGCGACCATTTCGCGGTGTTGAAGGTCGGCCCCGCGCTGACGTTCGCGCTGCGCGAGGCGCTGTTCGCGCTGACGTACATCGAGGACGCGCTGATCGACGACGGCGCGCAGCGCTCGCGATTGCGCGACGTCGTCGACGCGGCGATGCGCGCGCAGCCCGAACACTGGGCGCCGTACTACCGCGGCGACGAGACCGCGCAGCGGCTCGCGCGCCAGTTCAGCTACAGCGACCGCATCCGCTACTACTGGCTGCAACCGGCCGTCGCGGCCGCGGTCGAGCAGCTGTTCGACAACCTCGCGCGGCAGCCGGTGCCGGAAACGCTCGTCGCGCAGTGGCTGCCGGACGTCTACGCGGCGTGCCGCGCGGGCGGCCTCGCGAAGGAACCGCGCGCATGGGTGCGCCACCGGATACGCGACGTGATCGCGCACTATGCGCGCGCGTGCGGGATGCAGCGGCCGGCATGACGGGCCGCGAAGGAAGCGACGCAACACCACGCAGGACCGACGACATTTCGAACAATCACAGGAGACATGCCATGCAACGAAAGATGCTCGACGCCGCCGCACGCTGTTTCGCCGGAGCCGCGCTCGCGACGGTGGCCTGCGCGGCGTCCGCCGGCACGCTGACGATCGCGACGCTGAACAACCCCGACATGATCGAGTTGAAGAAGCTGTCGCCGGCGTTCGAGAAGGCGAACCCCGACATCAAGCTGAACTGGGTGATCCTCGAGGAGAACGTGCTGCGCCAGCGCGCGACGACCGACATCACGACCGGCAGCGGCCAGTTCGACGTGATGGCGATCGGCACCTATGAAACGCCGCAGTGGGGCAAGCGCGGCTGGCTCGCGCCGATCACCGGGCTGCCGGCCGACTACGACCTGAACGACATCGTGAAGACCGCGCGCGACAGCCTGTCGTACAACGGCCAGCTGTACGCGCTGCCGTTCTACGTGGAAAGCTCGATGACGTTCTACCGCAAGGACCTGTTCGCGGCGAAGGGGCTGAAGATGCCCGACCAGCCGACCTACGACCAGATCGCCGAATTCGCGGACAAGCTCACCGACAAGTCGAAGGGCACCTACGGGATCTGCCTGCGCGGCAAGGCCGGCTGGGGCGAGAACATGGCGTACGTGTCGACCGTCGTGAACACGTTCGGCGGGCGCTGGTTCGACGAGAAGTGGAACGCGCAGCTCACGTCGCCCGAATGGAAGAAGGCGATCACGTTCTACGTGAATCTGCTGAGGAAAGACGGCCCACCGGGAGCGAGCTCGAACGGCTTCAACGAGAACCTGACGCTGACCGCATCCGGCAAGTGCGCGATGTGGATCGACGCGACGGTCGCGGCCGGGATGCTCTACAACAAGCAGCAGTCGCAGGTGGCCGACAAGATCGGCTTCGCGGCCGCGCCGGTCGCCGTGACGCCGAAGGGCTCGCACTGGCTGTGGGCGTGGGCGCTGGCCGTGCCGAAGACGTCGAAGCAGCAGGACGCCGCGCGCAAGTTCATCGCGTGGGCGACGTCGAAGCAGTACATCGAGATGGTCGGCAAGGACGAAGGCTGGGCGTCGGTGCCGCCGGGCACGCGCACGTCGACGTATCAGCGCGCCGAGTACAAGGCCGCCGCGCCGTTCTCGGACTTCGTGCTGAAGGCGATCGAGACGGCCGACCCGAACGATCCGTCGCTGAAGAAGGTGCCGTACACGGGCGTGCAGTACGTCGGGATTCCCGAGTTCCAGTCGTTCGGCACGGTGGTCGGCCAGTCGATCGCGGGCGCGGTCGCGGGCCAGATGACGGTCGACCAGGCGCTCGCCGCGGGCCAGGCCGCCGCCGACCGCGCGGTGCGGCAGGCCGGCTACAAGAAGTAACGCGCAAGCCGTCGCGCGGCCCGCGTCGTGCGCCGTGGCACACGGCGCGGGCCGGCGAGGCCGACAGGCGGGCAGGCCGTTCGCGTTCGCGCCCGCGCATCAACCGGAGGGACTCCGTCATGCGTCACCTGCGTCTTCCCCTGAGTCACGCTCACGCGCCGTCGGTCGGCGACGCGTCGTCGCCGCCCGGTGCGCCGCGCCGGGCGCGCGGCGGCGCGAGCTGGCTCGTGTCGCCGTCCGTCGCGGTGCTGCTGCTGTGGATGTCGATTCCGCTCGCGATGACGATCTGGTATTCGTTCTCGCGCTACAACCTGCTGAACCCGGACGTGAAGGGCTTCGCCGGGCTCGACAACTACCGCTTCCTCGCGACCGATCCGTCGTTCCTGCCCGCGATCTGGCACACGCTCGTGCTGATCGGCGCGGTGCTCGCGATCACCGTGATCGGCGGCGTGCTGATGGCCGTGCTGTTCGACCGCAAGTTCTACGGGCAGGGCGTCGCGCGCCTGCTCGCGATCGCGCCGTTCTTCGTGATGCCGACGGTCTCCGCGCTGATCTGGAAGAACATGATTCTGCATCCGGTGTACGGGCTCGTCGCGAACGCGATGCGCGCGCTCGGGATGACGCCGATCGACTGGTTCGCCGATTACCCGTTGACCGCGGTGATCATCATCGTCGCGTGGCAGTGGCTGCCGTTCGCGTTCCTGATCCTGTTCACCGCGATCCAGTCGCTCGATCAGGAACAGAAGGAAGCCGCGCGCATCGACGGCGCCGGCCCGATCGCGATGTTCTTCTACATCACGCTGCCGCACCTGAAGCGCGCGATCGCCGTGGTCGTGATGATGGAGACGATCTTCCTGCTGTCGATCTTCGCGGAAATCTACACGACGACCGGCGGCGGCCCGGGCGACGCGACGACCAACCTGTCGTACCTGATCTACGCGCTCGGCCTGCAGCAGTTCGACGTCGGCCTCGCGTCCGCGGGCGGGATCATCGCCGTCGTGGTCGCGAACGTCGTGTCGTTCTTCCTCGTGCGGATGCTCGCGCGCAACCTGAAGGGGGAGTACGAGAAATGAGCGACCTCACTTTGGAAAACCGGCGCATACCGGCCGTATTCGACCTCGTGCGGCGTGCGCTGCCCGGCACGCTCGCGTGGCTGATCGCGCTGTTGCTGTTCTTCCCGATCTTCTGGATGGCGATCACCGCGTTCAAGACCGAGCAGCAGGCGTACGCGTCGTCGCTGTTCTTCATGCCGACGCTCGACAGCTTCCGCGAGGTGTTCGCACGCAGCAACTACTTCGCGTTCGCGTGGAATTCGGTGCTGATCTCGGCCGGCGTCACAGTGATCTCGCTGCTGTTCGCGGTGCCGGCCGCGTACGCGATGGCGTTCTTCCCGAACCATCGCACGCAGAAGGTGCTGCTGTGGATGCTGTCGACGAAGATGATGCCGTCGGTCGGCGTGCTCGTGCCGATCTACCTGCTGTGGAAGAACGCGGGGCTGCTCGATACGGTGTCGGGGCTCGTGATCGTGTACACGCTGATCAACCTGCCGATCGCGGTGTGGATGACCTTCACGTATTTCAACGAGATCCCGAAGGACATCCTGGAGGCCGGGCGGATCGACGGCGCGTCGACGTGGCAGGAGATCGTCTACCTGCTGATGCCGATGGCGCTGCCGGGGCTCGCGTCCACCGCGCTGCTGCTCGTGATCCTGTCGTGGAACGAGGCATTCTGGAGCATCAACCTGTCGAGTTCGAACGCCGCGCCGCTGACCGTGTTCATCGCGTCGTACTCGAGCCCCGAAGGGCTGTTCTGGGCGAAGCTGTCCGCGGCGTCGCTGCTCGCGGTCGCGCCGATCCTGATCGTCGGCTGGCTGTCGCAGAAGCAGTTGGTGCGCGGGCTCACGTTCGGGGCGGTTAAATGAGCGGCGCAGGCAAAGGCGCGGCGAGCAAGGCTGTGGCCGGTCACGGCGCGAACGTGCTGATCTGCGATTGCGACGGCGTGCTGATCGACAGCGAGGCCGTCGCCGCCGACGTGATCGTGCGCGAACTCGACGCGCGCTGGCCGGGCGTCGATGCGCGGCCGGCCGTGATGCCGCTGCTCGGGCTGCGCATCGAGCGCGTGCTGGCCGGCGCGTCCGAGGCGGTGGGTCGGGCGCTGACGAACGACGACGTCGACGCGATCCGCCGCGCGGTCGAGGCGGCGGCCGTGAAGGCGCCGATGGTCGAAGGCATCGACGCGGCGCTGGCCGCGATCGACTTGACGACGGCCTGCGCGAGCAACAGCTATCGCGCATACGTCGAAGCGGCGCTCGCGCGCACCGGCCTCGCGCGCTTCTTCGGCGACCGGCTGTTCTGCGCGGATTCGGTCGCGCGGCCGAAGCCGGCGCCGGACGTGTATCTGGCAGCCGCCCGCGCGCTCGGCGCGGTGCCCGCGCAATGCCTCGTGGTCGAGGACAGCGTGACCGGCATCACCGCCGCGGCCGCGGCCGGCATGACCGTGCTCGGCTTCATCGGCGGCGGGCATGCGTCGGCCGCCCAGATCGACGCGCTGCGCGGCATCGGCGCGCGTCACGTATTCGACGACATGCACGAGCTGCCCGGCTACGTCGCGCGCTGGCAGGCGACGGGCGAGGTGCTGCCGAACTAGCAACGATCCAGCGCTGCCGGCTTGGCGGCGCATCACGAACGAACGGAGACAGATCATGGCAAGCGTGCTCCTGCGCAACATCGCGAAGCGCTACGACGACACCGAAGTGCTGCACAACGTGAACCTCGACATCGCCGACGGCGAATTCGTCGTGTTCGTCGGCCCGAGCGGCTGCGGCAAATCCACGCTGATGCGGATGATCGCCGGCCTGGAAGATATTTCGAACGGCGACCTGCTGATCGACGGCGCGAAGGTCAACGACGTGCCGAGCGCGAAGCGCGGCATCGCGATGGTGTTCCAGTCGTATGCGCTGTACCCGCACATGACGCTGTACGACAACATGGCGTTCGGCCTGAAGCTCGCCGGCGCGAAGAAGCCCGAGATCGACCAGGCCGTGAAGCAGGCCGCGAAGATTCTGCACATCGATCACCTGCTCGACCGCAAGCCGAAGCAGCTGTCGGGCGGCCAGCGGCAGCGCGTCGCGATCGGCCGCGCGATCACGCGCAAGCCGAAGGTGTTTCTGTTCGACGAACCGCTGTCGAACCTCGACGCCGCGCTGCGCGTGAAGATGCGGCTGGAATTCGCGCGGCTGCACGACGAGCTGAAGACGACGATGATCTACGTGACGCACGACCAGGTCGAGGCGATGACGCTCGCCGACAAGATCGTCGTGCTGTCGGGCGGCGCGGTGCAGCAGGTCGGCACGCCGAACGCGCTGTATCACGCGCCGGCGAACCAGTTCGTCGCGGGCTTCATCGGCTCGCCGAAGATGAACTTCCTGAAGGGCACGGTCGAATCGGCCGATGCGGGCGGCGTGCTCGTGCGCTTCGACAGCGGCGAGACGCAGCGTGTCGCGGTCGATGCGGCCGGGCTGCAGCGCGGCGCGGCGGTGACCGTCGGCGTGCGGCCCGAGCATCTGCTGGTCGATGCGGCGGCGCCGGGCGTCGCCGCGCGCACGATGGCCGTCGAGTCGCTGGGTGACGCCGCATATCTGTATGCGGAGTCGGCCGTCGCGCCGGACGGGTTGATCGCGCGGATTCCGCCGCTCGACACGTACCGCACCGGCGACACGCTGCGCGTGCATGCGCAGGCCGAGCACTGTCATCTGTTCGACGAAAACGGGCAGGCGTTTCGGCGACTGAGCGTGCACGCGAAGGCGGCGTGACGCACGGCACGTGCGCGTGCGCGGCTCGAGCCGGCCCGTGCGACGGTGCCGTCAGGCCGCCTTCGCGGCCAGCGCCGCGCGCGCGCACGCTTCGTCGGTGACGAGCCCCGACAGCCAGCCGCCGCGCAGCGCGGCAATCACCGCGTCGTGTTTCTTCGGGCCGCCGGCGAACGCGATCGTCGGCAGTTTCGGCGGCGTGGCGAGCGCGACGCTGGTCACGCGCGCGCTCGTCGACACGGTGATCTGCGTACCTTGCGCGTCGATCGGCACGCCGAGCAATTCGGCCACCGCGCCGAGCGCGGTCATCTCGTCGCGCTCCTGTTCGGTGATGAAGCCGTCTTCGTAGAGCGGGCAGTGCGGGCCGATGTTGCCGATCCCGACGAACGCGACGTCGGCCTCGCCCGACAGCGCCTCGACGATCCGGTACAGTCGATGATTGCACCACTGCGCGCGCTCGGCGTCGCTGTCGGCGAACAGCGGCGCGGGCAGCAGGAAGTGCTTGCTGCCGGTTTTCTCGGAAATGTACTGCGCGACGTCGTAGCGGTTCGACGAACCGTCGGCCGCGATCGCGCCGACCATCGACACGAGCCGGTGCTGCGGCCGGTCGATCTGCGCGATCTGCGCGACCGCGGCCTTCAGCGTCCGGCCGCTGCTGACCGCGATCACCATCGGCCGCGTTTCGTTCAGGTAGCGCTCCATCACCTGCGCGCCGGCGACCGCGAGCTTGCGGTCGATCGCGTCGGGCGCATCGGCGTCGACCGGCACCACTTCGCACATCGCGAGGCCGTAGCGTTTCGACAGTTGCGCGCCGAGGTCGAGACAATCGGCGAGCCGATGGTCGACGCGCACGCGGATCAGGTTCTTCTCGACCGCGAACGCGACGAGGCGCTGCGCGACGGGGCGCGACACCTGCAGCTTTTCGGCGATTTCGTTCTGCGTGTCGCCCGCGACGTAATAGAGCCACGCGGCGCGCGTGGCGAGATCGAGTTTTTCTGAGGACTTGGACACGATAGCGATTCGGTTCGGATGGGGGGCCGCTCCGCGGGCCGGCCGGCGGGCCGCATGACGGCATCCACTGTACCGCATGTCGCGCGGCCGGCCGGCGGCCCGGCCGCGCGACGGGGCGTGCCTACGCGAGCCGTGCGCGCGACGGTTCGTACAGCGGCCGCACGTGACGATACAGCGTGCGGAACGCATCGAGGCGTTCGCGCAGCCGCGCATGGCGGGCGGCGTCCGGCGCGTATTCGGCGCGCACCGGCGGCTTGGTCAGCACCGTATGCGGATCGCCGCCGACGGCGAGCCAGCCGAGCCGTGCCGCGCCGAGCGCGGCGCCCGTTTCGCCGCCGCCGATCTGCTGCGTGCGCACGTTCAGCGCGTCCGCGATCAATTGTGCCCAGAACGCGCTGCGCGCACCGCCGCCGATCAGCGACAACTGGTCGGTTTCCACGCCGGCCGCGTGCAGCGCATCGAGGCCGTCGGCGAGGCCGAGCGTCACGCCTTCGAGCACCGCGTAGCCGAGGTGCGCGCGCTCGGTCGCGTGCGTCATCCCGAAGAACGCGCCCTGCGCGTACGGATCGTTGTGCGGCGTGCGTTCGCCGGACAGATAGGGCAGGAATAGCGGGGCCGCCGCGAGCGCGTCGGGGTCGAGCGCCTCGACTTCGGCGAGCAGCGCGGGCTCGTCCGTGCCGGTCAGCTTGCAGACCCAGCGCAGGCAGCTCGCGGCCGACAGCACGACGCTCATCAGTTGCCAGCGATCGGGAATCGCATGGCAGAACGCATGCACGGCCGACGCGGGATTCGGCATGAAGCGGTCGCCGACCACGCTCAGCACGCCCGACGTGCCGAGCGACACGAAGCCGTCGCCCGCGTGGATCGCGCCGATGCCGAGCGCGCTCGTCGCGTTGTCGCCGCCGCCGCCTGCCACCGGCACGGCCTCCGACAGCCCCAGCTCGCGCGCGACGTCCGCGCGCAGCGTGCCGGACGGCGCGTTGCCTTCGACGATGCGCGGCATCTGCTCGCGCGTCATCCCGCACGCGGCGAGCAGCGCATCGGACCAGTCGCGGCGCGCGACGTCGAGCCACAGCGTGCCGGCCGCGTCCGACGGGTCGGACACTTTCGCGCCGGTCAGCCGGAACCGCAGGTAGTCCTTCGGCATCAGCACGCACGCGGTGGCCGTGAACACGTCGGGTTCGTGCTTCGCGACCCACAGCAGTTTCGGCGCGGTGAAGCCGGGCATCGCGAGGTTGCCGGCCAGCGCGTGGAGATCGGGCGCGCGTTCGGTCAGCAGCGCGCATTCGTCGGCGCTGCGCATGTCGTTCCACAGGATCGCGGGGCGCAGCACGCGGTCGTCGCGGCCGAGCAGCACCGCGCCGTGCATCTGGCCCGACAGGCCGATGCCGCGCACCTGTGCGAACGCGTGGGGATGCCGTTCGCGCAATGCCGCGAGCGCGGCGAGCGTGCCTCGCCACCAGTCGTCCGGATGCTGCTCCGCCCAGCGCGGGTGCGGGCGCGATACGGTAAACGGCGAGCCCGCGGTGCCGACCACCGTGCCGTCCGGGGCCAGCAGCAGCACCTTCACTTCCGAGGTGCCGAGGTCGATGCCGAGATACATGAGCAATCCGTTCGGTCGGTGAGGAGCCGCTACTTTAGCCGTGCCGCACGGCCTGTGCCAAGCGGGTTCGCCCGGCAGCGCGGCCGGGTGCCGGCGCGCGCGTCGTCAACGCGCGGCGAGCCACGCGTCGACGCGCGCGAGCCCGGCGCGCAGCGCCTCGAACAGCGCCGCGTTGCCGGCGAGCGAGCCCCACAGTGCGCGGCTCGCGCACAGCGCGACGGCCGGATCGTCGGCGTCGACGATCGCGCGTGCGCTGCTTTCATCCATCACGCCGTCCTGGTACGCATACGGCAGCGTGCCGCGCGCCCAGCGTTCGAGAAAGCGCAGGAACAGCGCGGGCAGCACGGCGGTGGCGCCCGGTGCGGCGCCGCGCGCGAACGATTCGACGAGCGTCGGCGCGATGAAGCCGGGAATCTTCGAGAAGCCGTCGGCCGCGACGCGCTGGTTCGTGTCGAGCACGTACGGATTGCCGAAGCGCTCCAGCACGACGTCGCGGTAGCGCGCGAGATCGAGCGGGCTGGGGCTCAGGCACGGGATCACGTCCTGCGTCACGTAGTCGTGCGCGAAGCGGCGGATCGCCGCGTCGTGCGTGCCTTCGTGGATGTAGGTGTAGCCCGCGAGCGTGCCGGCCCACGCGATGCAGCTGTGCGTCGCGTTGAGGATGCGGATCTTCGCTTCCTCGTACGGATGCACGTCGTCGACGAGTTCCGCGCCGGCCAATTCCCAGCGCGGCCGGCCGGCCGCGAAGCGGTCCTCGATCACCCACTGGATGAACGATTCGCCCATCACCGGGCATGCGTCGTCGACGCCGGTGGCCGCGAGCACGCGCTCGCGCACGTCGGCGGTCGGGCGCGGCGTGATGCGGTCGACCATCGCGCTGGGCGTCGCGACGTGCGCATCGAACCACGCGAGGAGATCCGCTTCGCCGCGCCGTTCGAGGAATTCGCGCATCCCCGCGCGAAAGCGCGCGCCGTTGTTGCGCAGGTTGTCGCAGCTTTGCAGCGTGAGCGGGCCGGCGCCGCGCTTCACGCGTTCGGCGAGCAGCGCCGCGAGCGCGCCGTACAGCGTCGTGCGCGCGCCCTGCAGATCGGCGGCGAGATCGGCGTTCGCGACGTCGAGCCGGTTGTGTTCGTCGAGGTAGTAGCCGCCTTCGGTGACGGTGAACGACACGATCCGGCACGCCGGATCGGCGCCCGCGTCGATCAGCGCGGCGAGGTCGATCGACCACGGCAGCACGCGGGTGATCGCGCTGATCGTCTCGTACGCGCGCTCGCCTTGCGGCGTGACGGTTTCGAGCGTGTACGCGCCGTGCTGCGCGGCGAGCGCGTCCATCGTCGCGCGCATGTCGTCGCGGATGTTGCCGACGGTCAGCGACCAGCGTTCTTCGGCCGGCACGGCCGCGTTCACGCGATGCAGATACCACGCCTGGTGCGCGCGGTGAAACGAGCCCGCGCCGATGTGCAGCAGCACGGGCGCGCGGGCGGAGGACGATTCGCTCATCCGGTGTCTCCTGTTCGTGCCTGTCTATCCTGTGGAATACGATCATTTGCTCTTTGTGTGAGCGAATGATCGTATTCGGACGCGCGAAAGTCAAGGCGGCGAGACCGCATTTCGATGGTGCGCTGCGGCGGCGTGCGAGGCACGGCCGGCGGGGGAGACCTGATCGGAAAAGGGCGTCAGCGCGCGTCGCGCGTCAGTGCGACGCGTTCGTCGAGCAGCTTGCCGGCCGGCCCCGGCAGAATCCCGTGGCGGCGCCGGAACGCGGTGAGCGCGCAGCGGATGGTGCGGCGCCGCAACGGCAGGACGCGGCGAACCGTCCCGGCGGCACGCTGCAAACGCGGGCGATCTCGTTGGTGTCGGATCCGTGTTCGAACGCGCAGTCCCGCGCGAAGGAGAGGCACGCGCCCGCCCGTCGTCGTGACGGCGGGCGCGTGACGGTGCGTTACAGCGTGGTGCGCACGTGCCAGAGCTCGGGGAACAGCACGACGTCGAGCATCTTGCGCAGGTACGGCGCGCCGCTCGTGCCACCGGTGCCCTGCTTGAAGCCGATGATGCGTTCGACCGTCGTCACGTGACGGAAGCGCCACTGGCGGAACGCATCCTCGAGATCGACGAGTTCCTCGGCCATCTCGTACAGTTCCCAGTGCTGCTGCGGATGACGATAGACCTCGAGCCACGCGGCTTCGACCGTCTCGTCGTGCCGCATCGGCTGGGTCCAGTCGCGCTCGAGCCGCTCGGGCGCGATCGGGAACCCGCGCCGCGCGAGCAGGCGCACGACCTCGTCGTAGAACGACGGCGCCTCGAGCGTCGCGCGCACCTGTTCGAGGATGTCGGCCCGGTGCGCATGCGGCTGCAGCATCTGCGCGTTCTTGTTGCCGAGCAGGAATTCGAGCTGGCGATACTGGTACGACTGGAAGCCCGACGACTGGCCGAGATACGGCCGCATCGCCGAATACTCGGACGGCGTCATCGTCGACAGCACGTTCCACGCCTGCACCAGTTGCTCGAGGATGCGCGACACGCGCGCGAGCATCTTGAACGCGGGCGGCAGCGCGTCGGTGCGCACCGCATCGAGCGCGCCGCGCAGCTCGAACAGCGCGAGCTTCATCCACAGCTCGCTCGTCTGATGCTGGATGATGAACAGCATCTCGTTGTGATCGGGCGACAGCGGATGCTGCGCATCGAGGATCGAATTCAGCGACAGGTAGTCGCCGTAGCTCATCGACTTCGAGAAATCGAGCTGCGCGTCGTGCCAGCCGGCTTGCGTGTCGGCCTCGCCCGGCACGTGCGGCGCGTCGTGCGCGGCTTGCGCCGGTTGGGCGGCGCGTGCGCCCGAGAACGGGCAGCCTGCCGGCGCGTCGCCACCGGGCGGCTGCATATGACCAGAATTCACGACTATCTCCAGATTTGAATGACGAACGCGTGGCGCGCTTCGCATGCAACTGCGGCATGCAGCCGAGGCGCGCCACGCAAAACCGGTCAGGTCACCGCGCCGCGTTCGGCGAACTCGGGCGCCTTCCACGCGTCGGTGGCGAGGATGTCGCGCAGCGTCTCGACCGCATCCCATACGTCGGCGAAGCGCGTATAGAGCGGCGTGAAGCCGAAGCGCAGCACGTACGGCTCGCGGTAGTCGCCGATCACGCCGCGCGCGATCAGCGCCTGCATCACTTCGTAGCCGTGCGGATGCTCGAAGCTCGCCTGCGAGCCGCGCTGGTGATGCGCGCGCGGCGTGACGAGCTTCAGCGACAGGCCCGCGCAGCGTTCCTCGACGAGCGCGATGAACGCGTCGGTCAGCGCGAGCGACTTGCGGCGGATCGTCTGCATGTCGGTCTGCAGGAACACGTCGAGCCCGCATTCGACCATCGACATCGACACGATCGGCTGCGTGCCGCACAGGAAGCGCGCGATGCCCGGGTCGGGCGCGAAGTCCGGCTGCATCGCGAACGGCGCGCGGTGGCCCCACCAGCCCGACAGCGGCTGCGAGAAATGCGCGAGATGGCGCTGCGGCACCCACACGAACGCGGGCGAGCCGGGGCCGCCGTTCAGGTACTTGTACGTGCAGCCGACCGCGCCGTCCGCGCGCGCGCCGTTCAGGTCGACCGGCACCGCGCCGGCCGAGTGCGCGAGATCCCACAGCATCAGCGCGCCCGCGTCGTGCACGAGCTGCGTGACGGCCGGCATGTCGTGCATGTAGCCGGTGCGGTAGTTCACGTGCGTGATCATCGCGACGGCCGTGTCCGCGCCGAGCGCGCCGGGCAGGTCGGCCGGATCGTCGATCAGGCGCAGTTCGTAGCCGCCGCCGAGCTGCTCGATCAGCCCCTGCGCGATGTACAGGTCGGTCGGGAAGTTCGAGCGTTCCGACACGATCACGCGGCGTTCGGGCGCGCGCTCGGCCTGGTGGCGCAGCATCGCGGACAGCAGCTTGAACAGGTTGATCGAGATGGTGTCGGTCACGACCGTTTCGCCGGGCGCGCCGCCGATCAGCGTCGCGAGCTTGTCGCCGAGCCGGCGCGGCAGCGCGAACCAGCCGGCCGTGTTCCAGCTGCGGATCAGGCCGTCGCCCCATTCGGCGCCGATCACCTGTTGCGCGCGGGCGGCCGACGCGCGCGGCTGCGCGCCGAGCGAGTTGCCGTCGAGGTAGATCACGCCGTCGGGCAGTGAGAACTGGTCGCGCAGCGCGGCCAGCGGGTCGTCGCGGTCGAGCGCGAGCGCGTCTTCACGGGTCTTGATCATCATTGTGTGAGGTAGTAGGTCGGGTAATCAGGCGGCGCGTGCGGGCAGTGCGCGGAGTACCGCGCGCACGGGGCTCGCGTCGAGCGTCGCGAATTTCAGCGGCAGCGCGATCAGTTCGTAGTCGCCGGGCGGCACGTCGTCGAGCACGATCCCTTCGAGGATCGCCATCCGGTGCGCCCGCACGCGGTGATGCGCATCCATCGTCTTCGATTCCTGCGGATCGAGCGACGGCGTATCGATGCCGATCAGCTTCACACCGTGCGCGGCGAGCAGGTCGACGGTGTCGGGCGCGACCGCGCAGAAATCGCTGTCCCATTGCTCGACCGCGGCACGCGCATACGTGCGCAGCAGCACGCGCGGCGGCGCGCCGTCGAGCGCGGCTTCCACGTCGGCCGGCCGCACGACCGGCGACGCGCCGATGCAGTGGATCACGCGGCACGGGCCGAGATAGGTGTCGAGCGGCACCGCGCCGATCGGCGCGCCGTCGGCGTCGTAGTGCAGCGGCGCGTCGCAGTGCGCGCCCGTGTGCGGCGACAGCGTCAGGCGTGCGACGTTGACCGGCGAACCGGCTTCCATTCGCCACACGCGTTCGACCGAAACCGGCGTATCGCCCGGCCACACGGGGGTGGCGGGGCTGACCGGCGGCGAGATGTCCCAGAGTGTGTCCATGGCATGACGTTTCGATGAGTCGATCCTTCGAATGATAGGTGGACGCTCGTAGAAAGTGCTTGCGAAATAAACATGGACAATCCGCCGGATTGGCAGATAATTCGACTCAGAGGGAAAACGGGGACCAAAAATGCACGCGATCACGCTCGATGCCACCGACTGCCGGATTCTGGCGGTATTGCAGGAGGAGGGCAGAATCAGCAATCTCGACCTGGCCGAACGCATCTCGCTTTCGCCATCCGCCTGTCTGCGCCGCATGCGCCTGCTCGAGGAGCAGGGCGTGATCGAGCACTATCGCGCGTGCCTGAGCCGCGAGAAGCTCGGCTTCGAGCTCGAGGCGTTCGTGCAGGTGTCGATGCGCAACGAAGAGAATCAATGGCACGAGCGCTTCGCGGAAGCGCTGCGCGAATGGCCGGAGGTGGTCGGCGCGTTCGTCGTGACCGGCGAGAGCCACTATCTGCTGCGCGTGCTCGCGCACAACCTCAAGCACTACTCGGATTTCGTGCTGAACCGCCTGTACAAGGCGCCGGGCGTGATGGACATCCGTTCGAACATCGTGCTGCAGACGCTGAAGGACGAAGCCGGCGCGCCGGTGGGGCTGGCGCGCACGGGGGCGATCAAAGCGGTGTGAGGCCGTGGAAGCCGCCGCCGTGGAACACGAGCGGCGGCGCGGTGTCCGATACCGCGCGCACGCCGCAGCGTTCCACTTCGCCGACGAAGATCACGTGGTCGCCTTCGTCGTAGCGGCTGCGGTTGTGGCATTCGAACCATGCGAGCGCGCCGTCGAGCACGGGCATTCCCGAGTTGCCGGCCGCGTGCGCGATCCCTTCGAAGCGGTCGCCCTTGTAGGTCGAGAAGCGCTTGCACAGGTCGAGCTGCGACGCTGCGAGCACGTTCACTACGTAATGGCTGTTGCCGCGGAACACCGGTGTGGACGCCGATTTGTGCGCGAGGCTCCACAGCACGAGCGGCGGATCGAGCGACACCGAATTGAACGAGCTGGCGGTGATGCCGATCAACTGGCCGGACGGCGCGCGCGTCGTGATCACCGTCACGCCCGTCGCGAACTGGCCGAGCGCCTGCCGGAACGCGGCCGCGTCGAAATCGGGCGGATTGGCGCGGCTCGTCATCGGGCAGCCATCCGGAACGGGGCGGGCGGGCGCGACACGACACGGGCGTGACGCGCGCGGCGGACGAAAGACGACGAGGCGGTCGAGTGGGAAGGGGTGTGCATGGCCCGATTTTAGCGGAATCGCGGTCGCCGGGCCCGGTCGGGCGGCGCATCGCGACGGCAGGGTGACGTAGCGAACACTGCGGCGCGTGGCCTGCGTCGCCATTCCGTCGCCTTTTTGACGGTGCGGCCGTTCAGGCCGACACCGTGTTGCCCGGCCGGCAGCGCGACCGCGCTATTGCGCCGCCGCCAGCCCGAGCGACAACGCCCCCGTCACGATCAGGCTCGACGCCCACACCGTATCGAGATTGAACCAGCTCCTCGACACGAACTTCAGCCCGAGATAGCGGTACACGAGCCACGCGAGCCCGCCGCCGGCGGCGATCATCGCGGCCGCATGCACGGCCGCGACGACGAGCGCCATCCCGAGATGCGCATCGACGAGCATTGCCGCCGCGCGGTGGCCGGCATCCCGGTCGAGTCCGCACAGGCCGAGGTAGATCGGCACCAGCATCAACCCCGCGCCGTGCGCGAGCGCGACTGCGAACGACCACAGGCCGAGCCGCGCCGGCGCAATCCGCGCGAGCGCCCGCGGATGCCGGCGCCGGATCAGCAGCACCGCGCCGAAGCCGATCACGAGTGCGCTCGCGCCGATCCGGATCGCCGTCTGCCACGCGAGCAGCGCCGCGAGCAGCCCGAACGGCAGCATCACCGCGAACACGGCCAGCGCATGACCGAGCGCGAGATAGCCGAGCGCCGCGACGAGTGCGCGGCCGCGGCGCGTCATCAGCGCGTTCGACACCGCGAGCGGCCAGCCCATCGCCGGGTTGAGCCCGTGATAGACGCCGCTCGCGAGCACGGCCGCCCACAGCGCGAACGGTGCGTGAAGGCCGGCGCTCAACGCTTGACCGACGGATAGCAGAACGAGTCGGTCGAGCAGTCGCCGCCTTCGAGCCGGATCTGATGCGCGCGATAGCCGTCGGGGAATTCGACCCAGTAATCGTCGGCGAGCGTCAGCCCGCCGTCCGGCCCCGCATGCGCGAGCACCTGCGCGGCCGGCACGCCGTCCGGATAGAACTGGTCGTCCCACGTCGAATAGAGCGAATTGGTCCAGTACACGCGGCGCCCGTCGCGGCTGATCTCGACCATCTGCGGGCCGCCCGCGAACGCTCGGCCATTCGAGTGCGGCGCACGGCGCGCGATGCCGCCAATGCGCACCGACCCGGCGAGCACCGGATGGTGCGGGTCCGACACGTCGTACTGGCGCATCTCGCCGGTGCCCCAGCACGACACGTACAGGAAGCGGTCGTCGAGCGACAGGTCGATGTCGGTCACGAGCGGCGGCACCGCGCCGAATCCTTGCAGCAGCGGCGGCAGCTCATCGGCCGTGGCCGGCTCGGCCGGGATCGTCGCGGTCTTCTTCACATGGAACTTGCCGCCTTCGCGCCACCAGGTCCAGATCGAGCCTTCGAGATTGGTCGTGTCGACCACGACGCCGACGAATCCGTATTCGCGCACCGGGTCGTGCGCGGGCCGCACCTCGAGCGCCATCTGGTGCTGCGCGCCGAGATCGATCGTCTGCACGTTGCGCCGCGCGCGCAGGTCCCAGAAATGCAGCCGGTGCCCGTACTTGTTCGCGAGCAGATCCTCGGGGACGATCCCGTTCTCGAATTGCGGCGGCAGCGCCCATTCGCTCGACACCATGTAGTCGCGCGGCAGGTTCCACCAGAAGTCGTAATGCTTGTCCTGCGGGCCGCGGTCGATCTCCCAGCGGCCGAGCACGTCGAAGGTCTCGCAATCCATGATGAAGATGCCGGGCGCGCCGTCGGTGCCGTCCTTGCCCGCGCCGCCGAGCGTGCTCACGTAGATGCCCTCGGGCCCGCAATGCACGGTGTGCGGCCGCGAATAGCCGGTCTTCGCGAAGATCTCGTCGGGCTCGACGATCTTGTGGATGCGCGCCTGCGTCGGATGCGGCTTCGTGTCGATCACGTAGATGCGCGACGAGCGTAGGCCCGGGATGATCAGGAAGCGGCGCTCGAGGAATGCATGCCCGGTGAGCGGCGACAGCGCCGACGAGCATGCATTCCAGCCGAAGTGGTGAAACTCGTCGCCGGTGTTCGGCATCGTCACCGTATGCACGATCTTGCCGTACGTCGACGAACCGGGCTTCACGTCGATCACGGCAAGCGCGTCGGGTCTGGAAAAATCGGGGCTCAGCAACAACGTATAGGCAAACTCCTCCGCCGGCGCCTGCATCGCAAGCTCGGGCGAAGCGTGAAACGTCGGGTCGGGCCGCATGCTCATGGTGATGCCTCCTCGATGGGTCTGGATCGTGAGCGCACGGCCGTTCGTTGCGGGCGTGCGGGTCGGGATGGCCGCGCGGCGTGCATCGTGCCGGCGGGGGCGATCGACGCACGGACGCACGTGTCGGTGCCACGCGCGGCGCCGTGCATCAGATCGTGAAAGCGGGGAAAGCGGGTAACGGCGACCGGCCGGATCGCCGCGCCGCGGGCGGGGCGGACGGGCGGCGACGTGATGAAGCCGTCGAAGCGGCGCCCCGCGGCGCGGCAGCGGCCGGGCGGGTGACGCGGGTGAATGCTGTTAAGGCATGCATAGCGATGTTCCGGCAGATGATGTTGGCATCAGGGTCGGGCATGCATCGAACGCTGCGCGCGTGACCGCGGGTTTGCCGCCGCGCTGGCGCGTGCCTAAGTGTAGACGAGAATCGGTAGGCGAGTCGGGCGCGGCGCCTGCGTGATCTGCCAGGTTCGCGCGCGAGTGAGATACTTGCCGGAGTGCCGCGGTGACCCGTATCACGGGCGCGCGGCGGCGGGATGGAACCGTGGCAGACGGCACGGGCGTGTCGCTGCCGTCATCAACGAGGGTCTGAATTCATGGGGAACGAGATGCTTGAAACCGCGACTTTGGGAGGCGGGTGTTTCTGGTGCACGGAGGCCGTGTTTCTCGACGTCGACGGCGTGACGGCCGTCCAGTCGGGTTATGCGGGCGGCCATACGCGCAACCCCGGCTACCGCGACATCTGCGAAGGCGACACCGGCCACGCGGAAGTCGTCAACGTGACGTTCGATCCGGCGCGCATCGGCTATCGCGAGATTCTCGAGATCTTCTTCGCGACGCACGATCCGACCACGCTGAACCGGCAGGGCAACGACGTCGGCACGCAGTACCGGTCGGTCGTGTTCACGCATTCGGATGCGCAGCGCGACACGGCGCTCGACGTGATCCGCGAGCTCGAGCGCGAGCAGGTATTCGGCCAGCCGATCGTCACGCAGGTCATGCCGCTCGACGGCAACTACTGGCCGGCCGAGGACTACCATCAGAACTATTACGCGCGGAACCCGGGGCAGGGCTACTGCTCGGTCGTGATCGGGCCGAAGCTCGCGAAATTCCGGCAGAAGTTCTCGCACCGGCTGAAGTCGCTGCGCGGCGCGTAAGCGACGGCGGCGCAAGCCGCGCTCACGCCGCCTCGTTGCGCCACTGCGCGCACGCGGCGGCGATTTCGCGTGCGAGCGCGATGCACGACAGCGGCGCGGAGCCTTCCGCCTTGTTGTTGATCGTGATGATCACCGGCTGCCCGGCCAGCGCATAGCGCGCGGCCAGTTCGGCGAGCGCCGAGCGCGTGGCCGGATCCTCGTCGACGAGCTTGTCGAACGGCTCGTATTTCGCCTTCGCCTGCTCGTACTTGAAACCGCCGTGCAGGCTCCAGCGCACGATCAGCGGGCCCGGCGCGTCGCCGTCGAGCAGCGCGAGCGCGGCGGCCTGGCGCAGCGGGTCGGGCATCCGCGCATGCAGGCCGACGCAGTAGCGCACGCCGAGCGCGGCCAATGCGCGGATGAAGCGCGGCGTGAGCAGGCTCGCGTCGCGGATCTCGATCGCGTAGCGCGTGCCGTCGGCGTCCGGCGGCAGCGGCGGCAGCGCCGCGAAGAACGCGGCGAGCCGGTCGATCAGCGCGGCCGGCTCCGCGAGCAGCTGATCGGGCAGCGGCGAGAACTGGAACACGAGCACGCCGGCTTTCCGGCCGAGGCCATCGAGGCACGGCTGAACGAATTCGCGGGTCGCGAGCTGGGCATCGAGGAAGGTCGGGTTCGGCCCGGACGGCTCGCCGCGCCGGCCGCGGATCACCGCGTCGGTCACCGCGGCCGGCGCCTTCACGACGAAACGGAAATCGTCGGGCACCTGCTGCGCGTAGCGCAGGTAATCGGCCACCGACAGCGGCCCGTAGAACGACCGGTCGAGGCTCACGCTCTTCAGCAGCGGATGCGCGCCGTACGCTTCGAGCCCTTCGCGCGACAGCTTCGTCTGCGCGAAGTCGCCATCGTAGACGATGCCGTTCCAGCCGGGGAAATACCACGACGACGCGCCGAGCCGCACGTTCGGCGGCAGGCCGGCCGCGGCTTCAGCCACGTCTGCCGAGATCGGTGCCGGGAGCACGCCACGCTTGCGGCGGCCTTGCTTCGGCGCGGCGGCCGGTGGAGACGGTTCGTCCCACAGCAGGCCGGATGACGGGGCGGGCTCGTCGTCATCGGGGGTGGGGCGGGAGGCCGTCCGGGCGGGCCGCGCCGGTCGCGCGTCTTCCGGTGCGTGCGGCGTCACGTGCTCATCGGGGCCGGCGGGGCGATCGTCGTCGGCCGGCGACGCGCGTGCGGCGTCCGTCGGCGCGCCGAACAGGTCGAACTGCCCGTCGGCGTGCGACTCGTCGGCGTCGTCGCGCGGCTGTCGTTGCGGCGGCGCCTTGCGCCGCGTCCTGCCGTCACCCATGCATGCCCTGCGTGATGCGCCGCCTAGCGCGGCAGCGCGTGTTCGTACATGTAGCGCCGCGACCACGGCAGCGTTTTCGCGCTGCGCCCGGCCTTGCGGCACACGATCTGGAAGATCGACACGTCGTCGTGCTCGAACGCATACGCGCAGCCGGCGAGATACACGCGCCAGATGCGGAATTTTTCGTCGTCGACGAGCTTTCTCGCTTCTTCCGCTTTCGCTTCGAAGTTTTCCGTCCAGATATCGAGCGTGCGCGCATAGTGCCGGCGCAGGCTTTCGACGTCAACCGCCTCGAGTCCGCCGCGCTGCGCCGCTTCGAGCGCGAGGCTGATGTGCGGCAGCTCGCCGTCCGGGAACACGTAGCGATCGATGAATTCGCCGCCGCCGAGCGCCGTTTCGCCGCTTTCCGCGTCGGTCGACGTGATCCCGTGGTTCATCGCGATGCCGTCGTCGGCGAGCAGTTCCCGCACGCGCGAGAAGTAGAGCGGCAGGTTCTTGCGGCCGACGTGCTCGAACATCCCGACGCTCGTGATCCGGTCGAACTGGCCTTCGATCTCGCGGTAATCCTGCAGACGAATCTCGATCTTGTCTTCGAGCCCCGCCGCCTTCACGCGCGCGGTCGCGAGGTCGAACTGGTTCTGCGACAGCGTCACGCCGAGACACGTCGCGCCGAACTTCTGCGCGGCGCGCAGCACGAGCGCGCCCCAGCCGCAGCCGATGTCGAGCAGGCGCTGGCCGGGCTGCAGCTGGATCTTCGTCAGGATGTGGTCGATCTTCTTGATCTGCGCGGTGGCGAGATCCTCGTCGCCGTTCTCGAAGTACGCGCACGAGTACACCATGTTCTCGTCGAGCCACAGCTGGTAGAACTCGTTCGACACGTCGTAGTGGTACTGGATCGCCTTCTTGTCGGTGCTCTTCGTGTGATTGAAGTAGCGCTTCACGCGTGCGAGCTTGCTCGCGCTCGTCACGGTGCTGCGCGCGAGCGAGTAGCCGATGTTGATGATGTCCGACAGCTTGCCTTCGATGTCGATCTTGCCCTTCACGTACGCCTCGCCGAGATTGTCGAGGCTCGGTTCGAGCAGCAGCGGCAACGCCGATGCGCTGTTCACCTTCAGCGTGACCTGCGGCGCGCTGAAGGTGCCGAAATCGAGTTGATCGCCGTTCCACAGCACGAGTCGCGCCGGTATGTTCGCTTTTGCCCGTACTTCATCCGCCCACTGTGCCAGCTTCTTTTCCCAGAACATTTGGATTCTCCGTTTGTTCGTTGAATCGAATACAGCCAAGTATCTTGACCGGCGCCCACCACTTGCGGCGCAGGCACCCGGATGCAACACGAGACACGACCGGCGTGCGCCGGCGCCGCGCTTACGGCGACAGGCGCGAGATCGTCCAGCCCGGCGCCGCCGCGGCGTCGCGCGTATAGAGCAGGCGGTCGTGCAGCCGCGACGGGCGCCCCTGCCAGAACTCGATCGTGTCGGGCACGAGGCGGTAGCCGCCCCAGTGCGGCGGGCGCGGCGGGTTGTCGCCGTAGCGTTCGCTGACGGTTTTCTCGCGCGCTTCGAGCGTCGCGCGGCTGTCGATCACGGTGCTCTGGTCCGACGCCCATGCGCCGATGCGCGAGCCGAGCGGGCGCGACGCGAAATAGCGGTCGCTTTCTTCCGCGCTGGTTTTCTCGATCCGGCCTTCGATGCGCACCTGGCGCTCGAGCTCGATCCAGTAGAACAGCAACGCGGCCTGCGGATGCACGGCGAGATCGTGGCCCTTGCGGCTTTCGTAATTGGTGAAGAAGACGAACCCGCGTTCGTCGACGCCCTTGATGAGCACGATCCGGGCCGACGGCCGGCCGTCGGCGCCGACGGTCGCGAGCGTCATCGTGTTCGGCTCGGGCAGCTTGGCGGCGAGCGCCTCCTTGAACCAGCGATCGAACTGGGCGAAGGGATCGGGGGCGGCATCGGCTTCGTCGAGCGAAGCACGCGAATAGTTGATGCGGAGATCGGCGAGAGTCGTCATGTTATGCAAACGCTTCAATCTGGGGGCCAGTATAGCGAACGCGCAAAAATCGTGCGTGCACAGTCGGGCGAGGGGGCGAGGAGTTCAGGCAAAATAGAGGGCTGCATGACTTACGTTTTCCTTGCTGCCATGTCCTCCGCCGACGCTGCCCCGCCCCGTTCTTCCGATCTTACCCCGACCCCGGAAATCCAGCTTGACGTGGATCGCGCGCGGCGTTTCGGCGGCGTCGCGCGTCTGTACGGCGCGCCGGCGGCGGCCGCGTTCGAGCGCGCGCACGTCGCGGTGATCGGGATCGGCGGCGTCGGGTCGTGGGTGGCCGAGGCGCTCGCGCGCAACGCGGTCGGCACGCTGACGCTGATCGATCTCGACAACGTCGCGGAAAGCAATACGAACCGGCAGGTTCATGCGCTCGACGGCAATTACGGCAAGCCGAAGGTCGACGCGATGGCCGAGCGGATCGCGCTGATCGATCCCGCGTGCCGCGTGAACCGCATCGAGGATTTCGTCGAGCCCGACAATTTCGACGCGCTGCTCGGCGGCGGCTTCGACTACGTGATCGACGCGATCGACAGCGTGCGCACGAAGGTCGCGCTGATCGCGTGGTGCGTCGCGAAACGGCAGCCGTTGATCGTCGTCGGCGGCGCGGGCGGGCAGCTCGACCCGACGCGCATCCGCATCGACGATCTCGCGCTGACGATCCAGGATCCGCTGCTGTCGAAGGTGCGTGCGCAGTTGCGCAAGCAGCACGGTTTTCCGCGCGGGCCGAAGGCGCGCTTCAAGGTCAGCGCCGTGTATTCGGACGAGCCGCTGATCTATCCGGAAGCGGCGGCCTGCGACATCGAGGACGGCGCGGAGCCGTCGGCGGCCGCGCATGTCGCGGGGCTCAACTGTGCGGGCTTCGGTTCGAGCGTGTGCGTGACCGCGAGTTTCGGTTTCGCGGCGGCCGCGCATGCGTTGCGGGCGATCGCGGCACAGGCGGCCGGCTGAGCGCGCGGCGCGCGGGTCGCGAATGAGCATGTCGCGGCGCGGCCGGCGTGCCGCGCACGAGTCGGCAGGTGACGGCGAGCCAGCCGGGCCGTCGCGGCCCGGCCTTTCGCGGCCCGGCCGTTCGTGGCCCGGCCGCTCGTGCGTCAGTTGAGCGCCATGCTCAGCCTGCGCCGCCATGCGGCGACGAGGTCGGGGCGATCGCCGGCCAGCTCGAACACCGAGATCATCGTGCGGCGGCCGAGGTCGTCGCCATATGCGCGATCGCGCGTCACGATTTCCAGCAACTGTTCCAGCGCCCCTTCGTATGCGCGTCGCGCGATCAGGCTCTGCGCGAGGTCGAAGCGCGCGTCGAGATCGGCCGGGTTCGCCGCGATGCGCGCTTCGAGCGCGTCGGTCGGCGGCAGGTCGGCCGTGGCGTCGAGTGCGTCGAAACGGGTCTTGATCGCCTGGTAGCGCGGGTCGCCGTTCTGCACGGTCTGCGGCGACAGGCGCTCGGTCTCCGCGCGCGCGGCGTCGACCTCGTTGCGCGCGAGCAGCAGCTCGATCAGGTCGAGGCGCGCGTCGTCGTAGCCGGGGTTCAGCGCGAGCGCCGCTTCGAGGTGCGTGAGCGCATCGTCGAAGCGCTGTTCGGCCATCGCGTACTGCGCGGCGCGGCGCTCGGCTTCCTCGGCCGCCGGCAGCAGCCGGTCGAGGAACGCGCGCAACTGCCCTTCGGGCAGCACGCCGACGAACTGATCGACCGGCCGCCCGTCGGCGAACGCGATCACGTGCGGGATGCTGCGCGTCTGGAAGTGCGCGGCGAGTTCCTGGTTCTCGTCGACGTTGACCTTCACGAGCTTCCAGCGGCCGGCGTAATCGGCTTCGAGCTTTTCCAGCAGCGGGCCGAGCGTCTTGCACGGGCCGCACCACGGCGCCCAGAAGTCGACCAGCACGGGCGTGTCCAGCGACGCCTCGATGACGTCTTTCTCGAATGTGGCAAGCGTGGTGTCCATGTCGTTCTCTTCCGTTCGAATATCGTCAGGATGGGGGCGGCGCGCCGCTTTTTCAACGCGGCTTCGATTCGGGCAGCGGAATCCACTCGGTCTCGCCGGGCACCTTGCCCATCTCCTGGCGCGTCCACGCCGCTTTCGCGCGCTCGATCGCGTCGCGGCTGCTCGCGACGAAATTCCATTCGATGAAGCGTTCGCCGTCGATCCGGTCGCCGCCGAGCAGCATCGCGCGCGCGCCGCTGCCGCTCGCGAGCGTGACGGTCGCGCCCGGCGCGAGCAGGGCCATCCGTTCGGCCGGCACCGGCGTGCCGTCGATCGCGAGCTCGCCGTCGACCACGTAGACCGCGCGCTCCTCGTGCGACGCATCGAGTTCGAGCCGGCCGCCGGCCGCGAATTCGGCCGCGACGTACAGCGTGCGCGAGAACGTCGTCACGGGCGAATGCAGCCCGAATGCGTCGCCGGCGATCACCGTCAGCGCGACGCCGTTTTCATCGCGCTTGGGCAGCGTGTCGGCCGCGTGGTGCTCGAACGACGGCTCGGTGGTCTCGTGCGTTTTCGGCAGCGCGACCCAGGTCTGGATGCCGTGCACGGTGTGGCCGCTCGCGCGCTGCGCGTCGGGCGTACGCTCGGAGTGCACGATCCCGCGGCCGGCCGTCATCCAGTTCACGTCACCGGGCACGATTTCCTGCAGCGAGCCGAGGCTGTCGCGGTGCAGGATCGCGCCGTCGAACAGGTAGGTGACCGTCGCGAGCCCGATGTGCGGATGCGGGCGCACGTCTAGCCCCGCGCCGGCCGGCAGCGCGGCGGGCCCCATGTGATCGAAGAAGATGAACGGGCCGACGAGGCGGGCGGCGAGCGCGGGCAGCGTGCGGCGCACCTGCAGGTTGCCGATGTCGCGTACGTGCGGCTTCAGCAGGGCTTTGATCGAGTCGGTCATGGCGGGCCTTCGTGGGGAACGGCTGGATTGACGGTCATTGTACTGGCGGCCCGGTGGCGCGCGTGACGGGGCGCGCGAAAGGCGCGAGGCGGCCGCGGCAGGCACGTGTCGTGCGGCCTTCATCGTGTCGCGCAAGTCGCTGCGTTGCACCACCCGCCGCCCGTCGCCGATTCGATGCACGCCGCGCGGGTATCGGGCGCGGCGGCGAAACCCGGTAGACTGACCGGCTTCACCACGACCATTCGACAATCGAGGAGACGCCGATGATGGCCCCGAAGGACTTGCTGCTCGCGCTGGTCGTGATCCTCGCATGGGGCGTGAACTTCGTCGTGATCAAGGTCGGCCTGCACGGCATGCCGCCGATGCTGCTCGGCGCGCTGCGCTTCACGCTCGCGGCCGTGCCCGCGGTGTTCTTCGTGCGCCGGCCGCAGATTTCGTGGCGGCTGCTGGTGCTGTACGGCGCGACGATCCAGCTCGGCCAGTTCGTGTTCCTGTTCACCGGCATGTACGTCGGGATGCCGGCCGGCCTCGCGTCGCTCGTGCTGCAGTCGCAGGCGTTCTTCACGCTGGTGTTCGCGATGCTGTTCCTCGGCGAGCGGCTGCGCGTGCAGAACCTGGTCGGGCTCGCGATCGCCGCGGGCGGGCTCGTCGTGATCGCCGCGCAAGGCGGCCGCGCGATGACGCTCGCGGGCTTCCTGCTGACGATCTGCTCGGCCGCGATGTGGGCCATCGGCAATATCGTCACGAAGAAGGTGGGGAAGGCGAACCTCGTGTCGCTCGTCGTGTGGGCGAGCCTCGTGCCGCCCGTGCCGTTCTTCCTGCTGTCGCTGTGGTTCGAAGGGCCGCGGCGGATCGCGACCGCGCTCGCGGGGCTCGACGGCGCGTCGATCTTCGCGGTGGTCTATCTCGCGTTCGTCGCGACGCTGCTCGGCTACGGGCTGTGGAGCCGCCTGCTGTCGCGCTATCCGGCCGCGCAGGTCGCGCAATTCTCGCTGCTGGTGCCGATCGTCGGGCTCGCGTCGTCGGCGCTGCTGCTGGACGAGCATCTGACGCAATCGCAGCTGATCGGCGCCGCGCTCGTGATGGGCGGGCTCGCGGTGAACGTGTTCGGCGGGAAACTGCTGAGCCGCTTCGCGGCGTCGTGACGCGCCGGCACGCGCTGCGTGCCGGCGGCAGGGAAGGATGGCGCTCAGGCCATCCGGCTCTTCGCGAGCGGCGGATTCGCGGCGAAATAGCGCTTGATGCCGCGGAAGATCGCGTCGGCCATCTCGTCGCGATAGCTGTCGTCGTTGAGGCGGCGCTCTTCGTCCGGGTTGCTGATGAACGCGGTCTCGACGAGGATCGACGGAATGTCGGGCGCCTTCAGCACCGCGAACCCGGCCTGCTCCACCGAGCCCTTGTGCAGCTTGTTGATCCCGCCCACCTCCTTCAGCACGTAGTTGCCGTAGCGCAACGAGTCGCGGATCTGCGCGGTCGTCGACATGTCGAACAGCGCGCGGTTCACCGCCGCGTCCGCCGTCTTGATGTTGATGCCGCCGATCAGGTCCGACGAATTCTCCTTGTTCGCCATCCAGCGCGCCGCGGCACTCGTCGCGCCGTGGTCGGACAGCGCGAACACCGACGAGCCGCGCGCGGACGGCGTCGTGAACGCGTCCGCGTGGATCGACACGAAGAGATCCGCGCCGACGCGGCGCGCTTTCTGCACGCGCACGTTCAGCGGCACGAAGAAATCGGCGTCGCGCGTCATCATCGCGCGCATGTTCGGCGCGGCGTCGATCTTCGCGCGCAGCTTCTTCGCGATGTCGAGCGCGATGTGCTTCTCGTACGTGCCGCCGCCGCCGATCGCGCCCGGATCCTCGCCGCCGTGGCCCGGATCGATCGCGACCGTCAGCAGGCGCACGGTGCCGCCCTTGCCCGATTTCGGCGCGGTGAACTTATAGGTGTCGTCGTCGTTGTCGTCGCGGCGCGCGATGACGGGCGGCGGCTTGACGGCCGGCTTCGCGGGCGTCGACGGCGTGCCGGCGGCCGGCGGCGTGTGCGGCGCGGCCGGCGTGTTCTGCGCGAAACGCTGGAAGAACGCGTCGCTGTTGTCGCCCGCGCCCGCCCCGGGCGGCGGTGTGCCCGGGCCGGCCAGCGTGGACGGCGGCTGCATCTGCTGCGCGCGCGCGGTGTCGTTGAGCGCCTGTTCCTTGCGTTCCGTCTGCGCGATCAGGTCGGACAGCGGATCGGGCGCGACGGCCGGATACAGGTCGAACACGAGCCGGTACTTGTAGGTGCCGACGGGCGGCAGCGTGAACACCTGCGGCTTCACCGAGCCCTTCAGGTCGAACACCATCCGCACGACGTGCGGCTGATACTGGCCGACGCGCACCGACTGGATCTGCGGATCGTTCGGCGCGATCTTCGATACGAGATCGCGCAGCGACTGGTCGAGGTCGAGGCCGTTCAGATCGACGACCAGACGGTCGGGACCCTGCAGCAGTTGTTGGCTATTCTGCAGCGGCTGGTCGGATTCGATCGTGACGCGCGTGTAATCGCGTGCGGGCCACACGCGCACGCCGAGCACCGACGACGCGTGCGCGAGCCGCGGCGCGACGAGACCGAGCACCAGCGTCGACGCCCCCGCGCGCAGGATCTGACGGCGACGCCAGTTGTGCGTCGCGGTGGCCGCCGATTCGATCGAGCGGAACGGTTTGATCAACATCTTTCGAGACATGCCTTTCCTGAAGCGCTGTACGCCCGGACGGTGAGGGCACGGCCGTCGCCGTCCACGTCGAGCGAGAAAACCAGATCGGGCACGCCGAGCAGCGCGCCCGCCTGTTGCGGCCATTCGACGAGGCAGATCGCGCTGGAATTGAAATATTCGCGAAAGCCTGCATCGGACCATTCGGCCGGATCGTTGAATCGGTACAGATCGAAGTGATAGACCTCGAGTTCCCCATCGCTGCGTTCGAGCGCGTACGGCTCGACGAGCGTATAGGTCGGGCTGCGCACGCGGCCCGGGTGGCCGAGGCCGCGCAGAATCGCGCGCACGAGGGTCGTCTTGCCCGCGCCGAGATCGCCGACCAGCTGGATCTGCAGCCCGTCGAACGCATGGGCGCGGTCGAGCTCGATGCGCGCCGCGTCGAGCGCGTGCGCGAAGCGGGTGCCGAAGGCCTCGGTTGCCGCTTCGTCGGCGAGCGCGATCACGCGCTCCGCGAGCGGGGCGGGCAACATGGCTTGAGGCGGTTGGCTGGACGTGGCTGGCATTCTCGTAAAATAGTGCGATGAACCGACTACCGGAACACGCCGCATCCGACCGGCCTTCGACTCGTGCCGAAGGCTCGGCGCCGTGCGCGCTCGACGATGCGGCGTTGACTGCGCTCGCCGCTCGCATCAGGGCGTGGGGGCGCGAATTGGGTTTCGGGGCGATCGGCATCGGCGATACCGATCTCTCGGATGCCGAAGCGGGCCTCGCCGCCTGGCTGGAAGCCGGATACCACGGCGAAATGGATTATATGGCGAAACATGGGATGAAACGCGCGCGGCCGGCCGAACTTGTGGCCGGTACGCGACGCGTGATCTCCGTGCGGCTCGCCTACCTGCCGGCCCAAACGCTCGCGGCCGACGCGCCCGGCGGCGAGCCCGGCGGCGAGCCCGGCGCGCTCGCGCCGCACGACTGGCGCGCGCGCGAGCGGGCGCGGCTCGACGATCCGCAGGCGGCCGTCGTGTCGATCTATGCGCGCGGCCGCGACTATCACAAGGTATTGCGCAACCGGCTGCAGACGCTCGCGGAGCGCATCGAGCACGAGATCGGCGGGTTCGGCTACCGCGTGTTCACCGATTCGGCGCCCGTGCTCGAGGTCGAGCTCGCGCAGAAGGCCGGGGTCGGCTGGCGCGGCAAGCACACGCTGCTGCTGCAGCGCGATGCCGGCTCGCTGTTCTTTCTCGGCGAGATCTACGTCGACCTGCCGCTGCCGACCGACGCGCATACGTCGCCCGACACCGCGCCCGAGACGCCCGGCACGCACTGCGGCAGCTGCACGCGCTGCATCGACGCGTGCCCGACCGGCGCGATCGTCGAGCCGTACCGCGTCGATGCGCGCCGCTGCATCTCCTACCTGACGATCGAACTGAAAGGCAGCATCCCCGAGCCGCTGCGGCCGATGATCGGCAATCGCGTGTACGGCTGCGACGACTGCCAGCTCGTGTGCCCGTGGAACAAGTTCGCGCAGGCGGCGCCCGTCGCCGATTTCGACGTGCGGCACGGCCTCGACCGCGCGACGCTCGTCGAGCTGTTCGCGTGGGACGCGCAGGCGTTCGACACGCGGATGCAGGGCAGCGCGATCCGTCGCATCGGCTACGAAAGCTGGCTGCGCAATCTCGCGGTCGGGCTCGGCAATGCGCTGCGCGCCGGCGCGGACCGGCTCGCGCCGCCGGCGCGCGACGCGATCGTCGCCGCGCTGCGCGCCCGCGCCGACGATCCGTCGCCGGTCGTGCGCGAACATGTCGAATGGGCGCTGCGAGCCGCGTGAAGGCGGCGTAAAGTGTCGTCGGCGCGCGGGCCGCACCGCGCGCGTCCCCTGGTCAGGAGAAGGCAATGTTCAACGCAGTCATCGACGCGCCGTTCGGCAAGGTCGGCATCCGCACGGATGCCGCGGTGGTGCGCGAGATCGTCTATCTGCCCGAATCGATGAAGTCGGTCGATCCGGATTCACCGCTCGCGAAGCGCGCGGTCGAGCAGATCGAACGTTATTTCGAGCGCGCATCGGCGCGCTTCGACCTGCCGCTCGCCGACGTCGGCAGTGCATTCCAGCACCGCGTGTGGGACGTGATCAGTGACATCCCGCCCGGTACGGTGCTGACCTACGGCCAGGTCGCGAAGCGGATCGGCAGCGCGCCGCGCGCGGTCGGCCAGGCGTGCGGCGGGAACTACTTCCCGCTCGTGATCCCGTGCCATCGCGTCGTCGCGGCGGGCGGCCTCGGCGGGTTCGCGAACCACGACGACAACGGCTATTACCAGAAAGTGAAGCGCTGGCTCCTGGCGCACGAAGGCGTGCCGTACCCATGAGCGAACCGATGATGTCCCCCGACGCCGACACCGACACCGTCGCGGCATCCCCCGCTCTGCTCGCGAGCCGCGCATCGATCGACGTGTTCTGCGATGCGCTGTGGCTCGAGCATGGGCTCGCGCGCAACACGCTCGATGCGTACCGGCGCGACCTGGCGCTGTTTTCCCACTGGCTGGCCGCGACGCACGACGCGCCGCTCGACTCGGCCGACGAGGCGATGGTGACCGGCTACATCGCCGCGCGCAGCGACGGCAAGGCGACCTCGTCGAACCGGCGGCTGTCGGTGTTCCGTCGCTATTACGGCTGGGCCGTGCGCGAGCATCGCGCGAGCGCCGACCCGACGCTGCGGATCACGTCCGCGAAACAGGCGGCCCGGTTCCCGTCGACGCTGTCCGAGGCGCAGGTCGAGGCGCTGCTCGGCGCGCCCGACATCGGCACGCCGCTCGGCCTGCGCGATCGCACGATGCTCGAGCTGATGTACGCGAGCGGGCTGCGCGTGAGCGAGCTCGTGACGCTGAAGACGGTGGAGGTCGGCCTCAACGAAGGCGTCGTGCGCGTGATGGGCAAGGGGTCGAAGGAGCGGCTCGTGCCGTTCGGCGAAGTCGCGCACGGCTGGATCGAACGCTACCTGCGCGACGCGCGGCCGGCGCTGCTCGGAGCACGCGCGGCCGATGCGCTGTTCGTGACCGCGCGCGGCGACGGGATGACGCGCCAGCAGTTCTGGAACATCATCAAGCGTCACGCGCAGCACGCCGACGTGCGCGCGCACCTGTCGCCGCACACGCTGCGGCACGCGTTCGCGACGCACCTGCTGAACCACGGCGCCGACCTGCGCGTCGTGCAGCTGCTGCTCGGCCACAGCGACATCTCGACCACGCAGATCTATACGCACGTCGCGCGCGAGCGGCTCAGGACGCTGCACGCGCAGCATCACCCGCGCGGCTGACGCGCGACGCGGGCATGCGGTGCGGCGTGGCGTGGCGTGGCGTGGCGTGGCGTGGTGGGGCGCCGGTGCAGGTTCCCCCGCGTAGGGCGGCCGCGTCAGACCAGCTCGCGCAGCCGGTGCTTGAGCACCTTGCCGGTCGACGCGGCCGGCAGCGCATCGAGCACGCGGATGTGCGCAGGGCGTTTGTAAGCGGTGAGCCGATCCGCGCACCACGCGTGCAATGCCGCCTCGTCCGCCGTCGCACCGGGCACCAGCTCGACGAACGCGAGCACTTCCTCGTTGCCTTCGATCGCACGGCCGATCACGGCCGCCTGCACGACGTCCGGATGCGCGTTCAGCACCTGTTCGACTTCGACCGGATATACGTTGAAGCCCGAGCGGATGATCAGCTCCTTGCTTCGGCCCGCGATCGTCACCGCGCCGTCCGCGTCCTGCCGCGCGAGATCGCCGGTGCTCAGCCAGCCGTCCGGCGACACGGCCGCGCGCGTCGCGTTCGCGTCGCGGTAGTAGCCGAGCATCACGTTCGGCCCGCGCACGCGAATCTCGCCGACTTCGCCCGGCCGCACGTCGGTGCCGTCCGGCGCGACGATCCGGACCTCGATGCCGGGAATCGGCACGCCGACCGAACTGTCCGCGCGCGGCGCGTCGAGCGGCGTCTGGGTGATCGTCGGGCTGCTTTCGGTCATCCCGTAGCCGTTGTGCAGCGGCACGCCGTACAGGCGCTCGACGCGGGCCTTCAGGTTCGCATCGAGCGGCGAGCCGCCCGAATACGCGAAGCGCAGCCGCGGCGCGCGCCATGCGCGGCCATGCGTGTGCAGGTGTTCGAGCAGCTTCGCGTGCATCGCGGGCACGCCCTGGAAGATCGTCACGCCTTCGTCGGCGAGGGCGACACGCACGGCTTCCGGCGAGAAGCGCGGCGCGAGCCGCAGCGTCGCGCCCGCGTACAGGCTGCCGACGCACACGGACGCGAGCCCGTACACGTGCGACACGGGCAGCACCGTGTAGACGACGTCGTCCGGCGACACGCGGCGCAGCGTGCTCGATATCGCCGCGATGAACAGCAGGTTGCGGTGCGACAGCATCACGCCTTTCGGCGTGCCGGTCGTGCCCGTCGTGTAGATCAGCGCCGCGCATTGCCCGGCGCCGTCGGCGGCCACCGGTTCGGCGGGCGCGCCCGCATCGACGCGATACGACCACGCGCCGACGTCGACCGGCAGCGCGCCGGCGGGCGTCGCGCCGAGCCGCTCGGCGTGGGCGCGCGCATCGGCCGATGCGTCGATCGTGAACGCGATCAGCTTCGGACGCGCGTGCGCGGCGATCGCGTCGAGCTCGGCGGCCGACAGCCGCGCGTTCGACACGAGCGCCCATGCGTCGATGCGGGCGGCCGCGAACAGCAGCACGATCTGCGCGACGCAGTTTTCCGCGACGATCATCACGCGGTCGCCGCCTTGCACGCCGAGGCTCGCGAGCCGCGCGGCCGCCGCGTCGACGGCCTGCCCCAGCTCGCCGTACGACAGCCGGCGCGCATCCTCGATCAGCGCCGGATGCGCGGGCGACTGCGCGGCCCGGTGCGCGGGCACGTCGGCGATGCGGCGCGGCAGCGCGGCGAGCAGCGCATCGACGTCGAGCGATTCGGATGAACGGATGGGCGAGGACATGGCGTCTCCAGATGAGGGACCGGCGGCGGCCGACGATATTTGCGAACGATCGTGCCATGGCGATGCACGCACCACAATCAGCCAATCGGACAATAGCGCTTCACGATGTTCGCAACGATGATGGCCACACGCGCGACGGCGATGCGGCGGGCCGGCGGAAAACGGGCCGCGAGTATACCGTCGGCGCGGGCACGCCATTGCGCGAGCCCCGATCGTTCGCCATTAAAATGCCGCCATGAGCAAATCCAGACACGTGTCCGAAACCCCCGCGACCCAGTTGCTGCGCCGTCATGGCGTCGCATTCGGCGAGCATCCATACGAATACGTCGAGCACGGCGGCACCGGCGAATCGGCGCGCCAGCTCGGCGTCGACGAGCACAGCGTCGTGAAGACGCTCGTGATGGAAGACGAGCACGCGAAGCCGCTGATCGTGCTGATGCACGGCGATCGCACCGTGTCGACGAAGAATCTCGCGCGTCAGATCGGCGCGAAGCGCGTCGAGCCGTGCAAGCCCGAGGTCGCGAACCGCCATTCGGGCTATCTGGTCGGCGGCACGTCGCCGTTCGGCACGCGCAAGACGATGCCCGTCTACGTCGAGGCGACGATCCTCGCATTGCCGACGATCTACCTGAACGGCGGCCGGCGCGGCTACCTCGTCAGCCTCGCGCCGGCAGTGCTCACGTCGCTGCTCGACGCGCAGCCCGTGCAGTGCGCGAGCGTCGACTGAGGGTTTCACCTTCGTGGCATCCGGCGCCCGTTCGGTAGAATGGGCGCCGTTTCGGCCTGCCGGCTTGCCGCGCACGGCCGTCCCTTTCCCGATACGTTGAAAGAAGAGTCCTCCGCATGCAGATCCTGCTCGCCGCCCTCGTTGCCTACCTGATCGGTTCGGTGTCGTTCGCCGTCGTCGTCAGTTCCGTGATGGGCCTGGCCGACCCGCGTTCGTACGGGTCGAAGAACCCCGGCGCGACCAACGTGCTGCGCAGCGGCAACAAGAAGGCCGCGATCCTGACGCTCGTCGGCGACGCGTTCAAGGGCTGGATCGCCGTCTGGCTCGCCCGGCACTTCGGCCTGCCCGACGTCGCGGTCGCGTGGGTCGCGATCGCCGTGTTCCTCGGCCACCTGTACCCGGTGTTCTTCCGCTTCCAGGGCGGCAAGGGTGTCGCGACCGCGGCCGGCGTACTGCTCGCCGTGCATCCGGTGCTCGGGCTCGCGACCGCGCTCACCTGGCTGATCGTCGCGTTCTTCTTCCGCTATTCGTCGCTCGCGGCGCTGGTGGCGGCCGTATTCGCGCCGGTGTTCGACGTGTTCCTGTTCGGCATGCCGGGCCACAACCCGATCGCATGGGCCGTGCTCGCGATGAGCGTGCTGCTCGTGTGGCGTCACCGCGGCAACATTTCGAAGCTGCTCGCGGGGCAGGAGAGCCGGATCGGCGACAAGAAGAAGGCGGCCGCCAACGGCGGCGCGCAGGACGGCGGGAAGGCCTGAGAAAGCGCGGCGCTGGCCGCGCGCCGGGCGCGCCGCATGTGCGGGGCCCGGCCGGATGACGCGACGCGGCGGTTGCCGGTCAGTCGCGGAAGTTGTTGAAGTCGAGCGGCGTGTCGGTCACGTCCTTGCGCAGCATCGCGATCGTGCTCTGCAGGTCGTCGCGCTTCGTGCCCGAAATGCGCACCGCGTCGCCCTGGATGCTCGCCTGCACCTTGATCTTGCTGTCCTTCACGAGGCGCACGATCTTCTTTGCCAGGTCGCCCGTCACGCCCTTCTTCACGGTGACGATCTGTTTGACCTTGTCGCCGCCGATCTTCTCGACCTTGCCGTAGTCGAGAAAGCGCACGTCGACGTTGCGCTTGGCCAGCTTGCCGATCAGCACGTCCTTGACCTGGCCGAGCTTGAAATCGTCGTCGGCGAACAGCGTCAGCTCGCGCTCCTTCTGTTCGACGCGCGCGTCGGAGCCCTTGAAGTCGAAGCGCGTCGAAATTTCCTTGTTCGACTGCTCGATGGCGTTCTTCACTTCGATCATGTTCGCTTCGGAAACGACGTCGAACGATGGCATGGCATTCTCCCTTGAGATGCGGGCACCCGGCTCGCGCGCGGGCACTCGCTATAATTGCGGACTGTTTGCCATTTTACCGATGCCCCTCCGTTTGCCCAAGACCGGCCAGCACCGCCCGGGCCGACGTGACCGCGAATGCCGATGCCTCCTGACGATTCCGCCCTGTCGCTGCTTCCCGACCATCCGCTCGCCGCGCACAACACGTTCGGCATCGCCGCGCGCGCGCGCTTCGCCGCGCGCATCACGCAGGCGGCGCAGTTCGAGGCGCTGCATCGCGACCCGCGGGTCGCGGCCCTGCCGCAGCTCGTGCTCGGCGGCGGCAGCAATATCGTGTTCACGCGCGATTTCGACGGCGTCGTGCTGCTCGACGAGATCGCGGGCCGCCGCGTCGTACGCGAGGACGAAGACGCGTGGTACGTCGAGGCCGGCGGCGGCGAGAACTGGCACGCGTTCGTCGCGTGGACGCTCGAGCACGGGATGCCGGGCCTCGAGAATCTCGCGCTGATCCCGGGCACCGTCGGCGCCGCGCCGATCCAGAACATCGGCGCGTACGGCCTCGAGATGACGGCGTATTTCGATTCGCTGATCGCGGTCGAGCTGGCGACGGGGCGTAGCGAGCGCTTCGACGCCGCGCGCTGCGCGTTCGGTTATCGAGACAGTTTCTTCAAGCGGGAAGGGCGCGGCCGGTTCGCGATCGTCTCGGTGACGTTCCGGCTGCCGAAGCAATGGACGCCGCGGCTTGGCTACGCGGACGTCACGCGGGAGCTCGACGCGCGCGGCATCGCGCCCGATGCGGCGACGCCGCGCGACGTGTTCGACGCGGTCGTCGCGATCCGCCGCGCGAAGCTGCCCGATCCGCTGGTGCTCGGCAATGCGGGCAGTTTCTTCAAGAATCCGGTGATCGACGCCGCGCAGTTCGAGGCGCTGCGCGCCCGCGTGCCGGAGGTCGTGTCGTATCCACAGCCGGACGGGCACGTGAAGCTCGCGGCCGGCTGGCTGATCGACCGCTGCGGCTGGAAGGGGCGCGCACTCGGGGCGGCGGCCGTGCACGACCGCCAGGCGCTCGTGCTCGTCAATCGCGGCGGCGCGACCGGCGCCGACGTGCTGGCGCTGGCGCGGGCGATCCAGGCCGACGTGCGCGCGCGGTTCGGCGTCGAGCTGGAGGCGGAGCCGGTCTGCCTGTAACGGCGCGCGTGCCGGTTTCGGCGCGCCCAAACGAAAAGCGCCGATCGTCGACCGGCGCTTTTTTACGCGTGTGCGTTGCCGCGCGTCAGTGCTTGAGGCGGCCGAGCAGCAGGAACTCCATCAGCGCCTTCTGCACGTGCAGGCGGTTTTCCGCTTCGTCCCACACGACGCTCTGCGGGCCGTCGATCACGCCGGCCGTCACTTCCTCGCCGCGGTGCGCGGGCAGGCAGTGCATGAAGAGGGCATCCGGATTCGCATGGCCCATCATTTCCTCGTCGACGCACCAATCGGCGAACGCCTGCTTGCGCGCCTCGTTCTCGGCCTCGAAACCCATGCTCGTCCATACGTCGGTCGTCACGAGATCGGCGCCCTTGCACGCTTCGTTCGGATCGTCGAACACCTCGTAGAACGGCGCGCTGTCGGGCGACACGAGCTTCATGTCGAGCGCATAGCCGGGCGGGGTGGACAGGCGCAGCTTGAAGCCGAGGATCTGCGCGGCTTCGATCCACGTGTACAGCATGTTGTTCGCGTCGCCGACCCACGCGACGGTCTTGCCGGCGATCGGGCCGCGGTGCTCGTAGTACGTGAAAATATCGGCGAGCACCTGGCACGGGTGGTATTCGTTCGTCAGGCCGTTGATCACCGGCACGCGGGAATTCTGCGCGAAGCGCGTAATCACGTCCTGCTCGAACGTGCGGATCATGATGATGTCGACCATCCGCGAGATGACCTGTGCGGAATCCTCGACGGGTTCGCCGCGGCCGAGCTGCGTGTCGCGCGTGCTCATGAAGACGGCGTGGCCGCCGAGCTGGAAGATCCCGGCCTCGAACGACAGGCGCGTGCGCGTCGAGCTTTTCTCGAAGATCATCGCGAGCGTGCGGTCGTGCAGCGGGTGATAGGTCTCGTAGTTCTTGAACTTGCGCTTCAGGATACCCGTGCGTTCGAGCACGTACTCGTAGTCTTCCAGCGAGAAATCCTTGAACTGCAGGTAGTGACGAATGGTTTTGGCGGTCATGAAACGAAATACGGCGGGTCTCACCCGGCCGCGAGGCCGGACGGCGCCGCCGTCGGGTGTGGATAACTCAAAGCAGCATAAAGGATTTTCTGTGCTTTGACGAGCCGTGGAGCGACGCGGGGCAGGATCGCCGCGCGCGACCGGCCATTCGGGGAGGCGGGCGTCGGGACGCCGCGCAATGGCGCGCTGCGGTATAATTCAAAAGTTTTCTCCAGCCCGGCAGGCAAGGCTTTTCGCGCTCTGCCGGACACAAGCCGTGCGCTGCACAAATCCTGTGCAGTCCATCGGCGGCGCGCATCGACGCTCCGTTTTCGGGATATCGATCGGCGCGTGCGGCCGACCCTCCAGCTTTGTGTTCGCGTATCCAGGCGCCGTTGCCTGGACATCGCCGGGCCGTCACTTGGGTAACCACATGGCTGAAACCCCTCCGACCGAATTTTTCATCCAGGGCATCACGAAAGACGGGAAAAAGTTTCGCCCGAGCGACTGGTCGGAACGTCTGGCCGGTGTGATGGCCTGCTTCGGGCCGGGGGCGAGCGGGCCGAATGCGCGTCTCAAGTATTCGCTGTACGTGCGCCCGACGATGCTCGGTGACCTCAAATGCGTGATCCTCGATTCGCGGTTGCGCGACATCGAGCCGATGGCTTTCGATTTCGTGCTGAATTTCGCGAAGGACAACAACCTCGTCGTGACCGAGGCGTGCGAACTGCCGGACTACAACACGAAGAAGTGAGCGATGCCGGCGGGCCAGGGTGCGCGAGGGTGCATTTCGCGCGCGCCCTCCCGGCAAGTGCCGCCGCCGTGCACGATGTGCCGGCGACAGCCAACAAAAAAGCCCGCCTAGGCGGGCTTTTTCGTGATCGCAGGAAACAGGAACGCCCGCCTGAGCGGGCGCACCGGAGTTACGCTGCTGCCTGCAGGCCCTTGACGGCTGCGGCCAGGCGGCTCTTGCTGCGAGCGGCCTTGTTCTTGTGAACGATCTTCTTGTCGGCGATCGTGTCGATCGTCTTCACGGCAGCCTTGAACAGCTCGGCAGCCTTTGCCTGGTCGCCGGCTTCAACAGCCTTGCGAACCGACTTGATCGCGGTACGGAATTTCGAGCGCAGCGCCGAGTTGTGCGAGTTTGCCTTCGCGGCCTGGCGGGCGCGCTTGCGTGCTTGTGCGGAGTTAGCCATGACGGTTCCTTATCCTGTCCTGTTTCCAGAGCTTGGAGCCTGACGGCCAAGCGCTGCTTTTCGATCCGTCCCCTGAGAACGATTGCCCAGGGGCGCATAAAAAAACGGTGATTTTAACCGAGGCCGGGACATGAAAACGGCAGTTGCCGTGCATGTACGAGCCCAGAAACCGGCGATTATAGCAACAAAATCAAGCGAGTGGCAAGTTCAACGTGATGCCGGCCGAATGGGGCCGTCGGCGGCCGGTGCGCTTTTCGGCATCGGCCGGTGGCCGGGTCGCACAACGTCCGTATAATGAGCGCCCCATGAATCTATTCCGAGCCCTGCTGACGGTCAGCGGCTTCACGCTGCTGTCGCGCGTGACCGGACTGGCCCGCGAGACGCTGATCGCCCGTGCGTTCGGCGCCAGTCAATACACCGACGCGTTCTACGTCGCCTTCCGTATCCCGAACCTGCTGCGCCGCCTGTCCGCCGAAGGCGCGTTCTCGCAGGCGTTCGTGCCGATCCTCGCCGAGTTCAAGAACCAGCAGGGGCACGATGCGACGAAGGCGCTCGTCGACGCGATGTCCACCGTGCTCGCCTGGGCGCTGGCCGTGCTGTCGGTCGTCGGCATCGCCGGTGCGTCGTGGGTCGTGTTCGCGGTCGCGTCCGGCCTGCACAGCGACGGCCAGGCGTTCCCGCTCGCGGTCACGATGACGCGGATCATGTTCCCGTACATCGTGTTCATTTCGTTGACCACGCTCGCGTCGGGCGTGCTGAACACGTACAAGAGCTTCTCGCTGCCCGCGTTCGCGCCGGTGCTGCTCAACGTCGCGTTCATCGCCGCGGCCGTATTCGTCGCGCCGCACCTGAAGGTGCCCGTCTACGCGCTCGCGTGGGCCGTCATCGTCGGCGGCGTGCTGCAGTTTCTCGTGCAGTTGCCGGGCCTGAAGAAGATCGACATGGTGCCGCTGATCGGCGTCAACCCGCTGCGCGCGCTGCGTCATCCGGGCGTGAAGCGCGTGCTCGCGAAAATGGTGCCGGCGACGTTCGCGGTGTCCGTCGCGCAATTGTCGCTGATCATCAACACCAACATCGCGTCGCGGCTCGGGCAGGGCGCCGTGTCGTGGATCAATTACGCCGACCGCCTGATGGAATTCCCCACCGCGCTGCTCGGCGTCGCGCTCGGCACGATCCTGCTGCCGAGCCTGTCGAAGGCGCACGTCGATGCCGATTCGCACGAATATTCGGCGCTGCTCGACTGGGGGCTGCGCGTCACGTTCCTGCTCGCGGCGCCGAGCGCGCTCGCGCTGTTCTTCTTCGCGACGCCGCTCACCGCGACCCTCTTCAACTACGGCAAGTTCGACGCGCATACCGTCACGATGGTCGCGCGCGCGCTGGCCACCTACGGGATCGGCCTCGTCGGCATCATCCTGATCAAGATCCTCGCGCCGGGCTTCTATGCGAAGCAGGACATCAAGACGCCCGTGAAGATCGCGGTCGGCGTGCTGATCGTCACGCAGCTGTCGAACTACGTGTTCGTGCCGCTGATCGGCCACGCGGGCCTCACGCTGAGCATCGGCGTCGGCGCGTGCCTGAATTCGCTGCTGCTGTTCCTCGGGCTGCGCAAGCGCGGCATCTACCAGCCGTCGCCGGGCTGGCTGCGCTTCTTCGTGCAGCTCGTCGGCGCGGCGCTCGTGCTCGCGGGCCTGATGCACTGGTGCGCGATCAGTTTCGACTGGACCGGCATGCGCGCGCAGCCGCTCGATCGCATTGCGCTGATGGCGGCGTGCCTCGTGCTGTTTGCTGCACTATATTTCGGTATGTTGTGGGTGATGGGCTTCAAATACGCTTACTTCAGAAGGCGCGCCAAGTGACGACCGCAATGACCCGCGTCCTCGACTACTTCAGCACGCTCGTGGCGGACGACGACAGTCTGCCCGTCACGGAAGCCGCGCTGTCGCTGGCGCAGGACGCGTATCCCGACCTCGACCTGCAGGGCACGCTGGCCGAACTCGACATGCTGGCGGCGCGGCTGCGCCGGCGGCTCGCCGACGACACGGACCTGAAAGGCCGCGTCGCCGCGCTGAACGACTTCTTCTTTCGCGAGCTCGGCTTCGCGTGCAATCACAACGATTACTACGACCCCGATAACAGCCACCTGAACGCCGTGCTGAAACGGCGGCGCGGGATCCCGATCTCGCTGTCGGTGCTGTATCTAGAACTCGCCGAGCAGATCGGCGTGCCGGCGCGCGGCGTATCGTTCCCCGGCCATTTCCTGCTGCGCGTGACGCTGCCGGACGGCGACCTGATCATCGATCCGACCAACGGCCATTCGCTATCCGAAGCCGAGATGGTCGAGATGCTCGAGCCCTACGTCGCGCGGGCGGCGGGAGCGGTCGACAGCGCGTTGCGCGCACTGCTGCAGCCCGCGACGAGCCGCGAGATCATCGCGCGGATGCTGCGCAACCTGAAGACGATCTATCTGCAGACGGAGCGCTGGCAGCGGCTGCTCGCGGTGCAGCAGCGGCTCGTGATCCTGTTGCCCGAGCAGCTCGACGAGGTGCGCGACCGCGGCTTCGCGTATGCGCGGCTCGACTACCTGCGTCCCGCGCTCGAGGATCTCGAGCAATATCTCGGCGAGCGGCCCGAGGCGGAAGACGCGACCGTCGTCGAGTCGCAGGTCAGCGAATTGCGGCAGCGGATGCAGCGCGACGGCGAGGATTGAGCCGCCGGCACGCCATTGCTCGCACACGGAAAGCACGCCCGCATCGCGGGCGTTTTTCTTGCGCGCGTGCCTGTCGTGCCAATCGCGCAGGCGAAAAAAAACCGCCCGGAACGGGCGGCTTGCGGGTGCGCGACGCGCTGCTTACTTCAGTGCGTCGAACGCGCGCTCGCGAATTTCGTCGACGGTGCCGAGGCCCGAGATCTTGCGATACTGCGGCGCTTTCAAACCGTTTTCCTCGCCGCGCTGCGCCCAGTCGCCGTAGTACGTGATCAACGGCTTGGTCTGCGCTTCGTACACTTCGAGACGCTTTTTGACAGTTTCTTCCTTGTCGTCGTCGCGCTGGATCAGCGGTTCGCCCGTCACGTCGTCGTGCCCTTCGACCTTCGGCGGGTTGAACTTGACGTGGTACGTGCGGCCCGATGCCGGGTGCGTGCGGCGGCCGCTCATGCGCTCGATGATTTCCGAAAACGGGACGTCGATCTCGAGCACGTAGTCGATCGCGACGCCGGCTTCCTTCATCGCGTCGGCTTGCGCGATCGTGCGCGGGAAGCCGTCGAACAGATAGCCGTTCGCGCAGTCGGATTCCTTCAGGCGCTCCTTGACGAGGCCGATGATCAGCGCGTCCGGGACGAGCTTGCCGGCATCCATGTAGCCCTTCGCCTCGACGCCGAGCGGCGTGCCGGCCTTGACGGCCGCACGCAGCATGTCGCCCGTCGAGATTTGCGGAATCCCGAATTTTTCCTTGATGAAGTTTGCCTGGGTGCCCTTTCCCGCGCCGGGCGCGCCCAACAGGATCAAACGCATGGTGATATCTCCAAGTATGTAGATTCGTGTGGCGAGCCTCAAAGGCGTCGGCGACGGCGGGCGCGGGGCTTGCCTGACGCGTGGCGGACCGGTCTGATGCGGCGCGTCGGTTCGAGCGACGTGCGGCTGCCGGCGGAGCCACGGGCGGGGTCAAGCGAGGACGCGCTGGTCGCGGACGGCTCGCACAATCGCCTGATTATGCCATGGGTTATTTTGAACCCGGCCGAAAAAGGGCCTGCACGCGTGCGAGATCGGCCGGCGTATCGATGCCGGCTTCGGGCGCGGATTCGGTGATCAGCACCGCGATGCGCTCGCCGTGCCAGAGCGCGCGCAGCTGTTCGAGCTGCTCGGCCTGTTCGATCGGCGCCTGCGCGAGCGACGGATAGGTGCGCAGGAAACGCGCGCGATACGCATAGAGGCCGATATGCCGGTAGACCGGGAAAGCCGGTGCCGGCATGGCCGCGACGTCGGGCCAGTGCGGCTGGTACGCGTCGCGGCTCCACGGAATCGGCGCGCGCGAGAAGTACAGCGCGACGCTCTGCGCGTCGAGCGCGACCTTCACGACGTTCGGGTTGAACACGTCGGCCGCGTCGTGGATCGGATGGGCCGCGGTCGCGATCGCGCACGCCGGATGCGCGGCCAGGTGCGACGCTACGTCGCGCACGAGCACGGGGTCGATCAGCGGCTCGTCGCCCTGCACGTTGACGACCACAGTGTCGTCGCGCCAGCCGAAGGCCGCCGCGACTTCCGCGAGCCGGTCGGTGCCGGACGGATGATCGGCGCGGGTGAGCACCGCTTCGAAGCCGTGATCGCGCGCCGCATCGAGCACGCTCTGCGCATCGGAGGCGACGAGCACCTGCTGCGCGCCCGCTTCGCGCGCGCGCTCGGCGACGCGCACGACCATCGGCTTGCCGCCGAGATCGGCGAGCGGCTTGTTCGGGAGCCGCGTCGACGCGAGCCGGGCGGGAATGACGGCGATGAAGGGTTGTGGGTGAATCATCGGAGCGCGCTGGGAAGAACGGGGCGGGCGACGCCGGAAGCCGGTCGCCCGGCGGAGTGCGGCGACCCGGCCGGAGCCGGGCCGTCGGTGTCGAATCGGTGCGCCGGGCGAGCGGCGCCGTGGTTCAGCGGTTCAGCGGCCGGCCGGATCGACCGGCGTGCCTTCGACGGTCTGGCGCGCTTCGTCGACGAGCATCACCGGGATGCCGTCGCGGATCGGGTACGCGAGCTTGTCCGCGTTGCAGATCAGCTCCTGCGCGGCACGGTCGTAGTGGAGCGGGCCTTTGCAGATAGGGCACACAATGATTTCAAGCAGGCGAGCGTCCACGGAGTTTCTCCACAACGAGGGCAATGAGGCGAGGGTCGAGCGCGGCTTCGACGGGGACCACCCACAGTCGGGCGTCGCGCCAGGAAGCGCCCAATTTTACTGCATCCTTCTCGGTGATCAGGATCGCATCGACGGCATCGTCGACGAACGGATTGTCGGCGAACGCGTAATGGTCGGGCAGCGCGCGGGTCGCCGGCGCGAGGCCGGCCGCGCGCAGCGTCGCGAAAAAGCGTTCCGGCGCGCCGATGCCGGCCGCGGCGAGCACGCGCTCGTTCGTGAATTGCGACAGCGGGCGGCGCAGCGCGGGCTGGTCGAGGTGCCATGCGGCGCCCGGGGTCAGCGCGAGCGCGTAGGTGTCGGGCCACGGCGGCAGCGCGCCGCTGTACGGATCGTTGACGAGCGTGGCGTCGCGATGCCGCGACAGCGGCTCGCGCAGCGGCCCGGCGGGCAGCAGGAAGCCGTTGCCGTCGAGCCGGTGGTCGAATACGACGAGCTCGACGGCGCGCGCGAGGCGGTAGTGCTGCAGACCGTCGTCGCTGACGATCACGTCGACGTCCGGATGCGCGGCGCGCAGCGCCTGCGCGGCGGCGACGCGGTCGGGGCACACCCACACGGGCGCGCCGGTGCGGCGCGCGATCAGCAGCGGTTCGTCGCCGGCCGTGCCCGCGCGCGACGCCGGCGTGACGGCCGTCGGCGCCTTCACGTTCGCGCCGTAGCCGCGCGACACGACGCCGGGCGTGAAGCCGGCCGCGCGCAGCGCGTCGACGAGCGCGATCACGGTCGGCGTCTTGCCGGTGCCGCCGACGGTCACGTTGCCGACCACGACGACGGGCACGCCGACGTCGACCGGCTGCTTCCAGCCTTGCGCGTAAGCGGCGCGCCGCAGCGCCGCGCACAGGCCGAACACGCAGGCGAACGGCGTGAGCGCCCACGCGAGCGCGCCGCGCCGCTGCCATTCGCGTGTCAGGCGCGCTTCGAGCCGCGCGAGCGGGCCGCCGGGCGTGCTCATCGGGTCGGGCGCGGCGCGTTGGGCGCCGCGGCGAGGGACGGATTCGTCAAGGCGGATTCTCCGTTGGGCGGCGCGTGCCGCAAGGTCCGTGGAAGGCGGCACTCTAGCGCGCCGCACGCCGGTGCGGCAAGCGCGACCGGCCGCCACGGTCCACGGGGCCGGATCGAGTCGGCCTGTGGATAACTCTGTGAAAAACTCCCCGCTCGATCGCCTCAAACGCCCGCCCGGCGGGCATCGAATCGGATGAGAATTATTTCGAAAGGTTTAAAAGATTATAAAAATCAACGTGTTGCGAAGAATCGTCTGGTTTTTTTGGCGGTTTCCGAGCGTTTTGCGCGGACGAATGCCAGAGTGTGGACACCTTCCGCGCACGGCGGCGAATGCGGCGGCGCTGGACGCCGCGCGCGTGTCGGACTATCGTGACGCCGCCAGCATTCATCCGACCGCCCATGCTTTCCGATTCTCCTTTTTCCGCACCCGGCGCCACGCGCGGCGGCGACGAAGTGATTCCCGTTTCGGCGCTCAATCGTGCGATTTCGACGATGCTCGAGCGTTCGTTTCCGCTGCTGTGGATTTCCGGCGAAGTGTCGAATTTCACGCGCGCCGCGAGCGGCCACTGGTATTTCTCGATCAAGGACCAGCAGGCGCAGATGCGCTGCGTGATGTTCCGCGGCCGCGCGCAGTACGCGGAATTCACGCCGCGCGAAGGCGACCGCATCGAGGTGCGCGCGGTCGTCACGATGTACGAGCCGCGCGGCGAGGTGCAGCTCAACGTCGAAGCCGTGCGGCGCACCGGGCAGGGGCGCCTGTACGAGGCGTTCCTGCGGCTGAAGGCGCAACTCGAAGGCGAGGGTCTGTTCGCCCCCGAGCGCAAGCGTCCGTTGCCGGCTCATCCGCGCGCGATCGGCATCGTCACGTCGCTGCAGGCCGCCGCGCTGCGCGACGTGGTGACCACGCTCGCCCGCCGGGCGCCGCACATTCCGGTGATCGTCTATCCGGCCCCCGTGCAGGGCGCCGGTTCCGCCGAAAAGCTCGTCGCGGCGGTGGCGACCGCGAACGCGCGGCGCGAGGTCGACGTGCTGCTGGTGTGTCGCGGCGGCGGTTCGATCGAGGATCTGTGGTCGTTCAACGACGAAGCGCTGGCGCGTGCGATCGCGGCGAGCGAGCTGCCGGTCGTGAGCGGCGTCGGGCACGAAACCGATTTCACGATCGCGGACTTCGCGGCCGACCTGCGCGCGCCGACGCCCACCGGCGCGGCCGAGCTCGCGAGCCCGCAGCGGGCGCTGCTGCTGCGCGAGGTCGACGAGCGCCAGCGCGCGCTCGCGCGCGGCATGGCGCGCCGGCTCGAACAGCGTGCGCAGCAGCTCGACTGGCTCGCGCGCCGGCTCGTGAGCCCGGCCGAGCGGCTGCAGCGCCAGCGCACGCACGTCGAGCAGCTCGCGGTGCGGCTCGCGTCGGCGGCGTCGCGGCCGGTGCGCGATGCGCGTGCGCGTTTCGCGCTCGCGCAACTGCGCTGGCAGCGCGCGCGGCCCGATCCGTCCCAGGCGCGCCACGCGCTCGCGGGGCTGTCGCAACGTCTCGCGAGCGCGTTGCAGCGCCGTCACGAACGCGACACGGCGCGTGTGTCGGCCTGTGCGGCACGGCTCGAGGTGCTGAGCCCGCAGCGCACGCTCGAGCGCGGTTATGCGGCGCTGATCGATGCGCAGACGGGCCGTGCGGTGCGCGCGCCGAACGCGCTGAAGCCGCAGCGGCGCCTGACCGTGCATCTCGCCGAAGGCTCGGCGGACGTGTCGCTCGCCGACGTGCAGCCGCGCCTGACCGATACGATCTGACTTAACGGGTGCCGAGCGAAACGCGCGTCGTCGCAACACGCGCCTCGCGGCGGGAACGGATGCTGCGCATCGTCGGGTTCGTCCTGCCGGACGTCGCGCCAGCATCGCTTTTCCGCATACCGCGGATAAATGGCCCGTGAGTTTGCGGGGTTATTCGTCCTCGCCTACAATCGGACGCTCGGCAGCATCCAACACAGCCTCCCTACATACTCAACGAAGGAATCGCCATGGCTCATACGCTCCCGCCGCTCCCGTACGCTGAAGACGCACTCGCGCCGACCATCTCGAAAGAGACGATCGAGTACCACTACGGCAAGCACCATCAGGCTTATGTGACGAACCTGAACAATCTGATCCCGGGCACGGAATTCGAAAACCTGCCGCTGGAAGAGATCGTGAAGAAGTCGTCGGGCGGCATCTTCAACAACGCCGCGCAAATCTGGAACCACACGTTCTTCTGGAACAGCCTGTCGCCGAACGGCGGCGGCGCACCGACGGGCGCGCTGGGCGACGCGATCAACGCGAAGTGGGGTTCGTACGACGCATTCAAGGAAGCGTTCACGAAGGCCGCGGTCGGCACGTTCGGTTCGGGCTGGGCATGGCTCGTGAAGAAGGCCGACGGTTCGCTCGACATCGTGTCGACGAGCAACGCCGCCACGCCGCTGACGACCGCCGACAAGGCGCTGCTGACGATCGACGTGTGGGAACACGCGTACTACATCGACTACCGCAACGCGCGTCCGAAGTTCGTCGAAGCGTTCTGGAACATCGTGAACTGGGACTTCGCCGCGAAGAATTTCGCGTAAGTCCGGCGCCTGCGCGCCGTCACGGCGCGCGGCATCGAAGAAAAGCCCTCGTTTCGAGGGCTTTTTGTTTTTTGCGTGGCCGAACGTGCGGAGATGGCCGGATCAGCCGGCCATGCCGAGCAGCCAGCCGAGCGCCGCGCTCGCGATCACCACGGCCCATGGCGGCATGCGCCAGAACACCAGCGCGACGAACGCGACCAGCGCGGCGGCCAGGTCGCGCGGCGCGACGATCGTGTCGGTCCAGACCGGATGATAGAGCGCGGCGAGCAGCAGCCCGACGACGGCCGCGTTCACGCCGGCGAGCGCGGCCTGCATGTGCGCGCTGCGGCGCAGGCGCTCCCAGAACGGCGCGGTGCCGGCAACGAGCAGGAACGACGGCGCGAAGATCGACACGAGTGCGAGCGTGCCGCCGAGCCAGCCGGTCGGCGCATCGCGCAGCGACGCACCGAGGAACGCCGCGAACGTGAACAGCGGCCCCGGCACCGCCTGCGCGACGCCATACCCGGCGAGAAACGCCGAATCGCCGACCCAGCCGGGTGCGACCACGGCCGCCTGCAGCAGCGGGAGCACCACGTGGCCGCCGCCGAACACCAGCGCGCCCGTGCGGAAGAACGCATCGACGACGGCGAGCGTATCCGAGCGCAGCGCGCGGGCCGCGAACGGCAGCGCGACGAGCAGCGCCGCGAACAGCGCGAGCCACAGCACGCCCGCGCGGCGCGACACGTGCAGCGGCAACGGTTCGTGCGCATCGCGCGCCGGTTGCGGCAGCAGCACGAGACCGGCCGCGCCGGCCACGACGATCACCGCGACTTGCGTCCACGCGGCCGGCGCGAGCAGCGCGACGCACGCTGCCGCGGCCATCAGCGTGACGCGCCGCGCATCCGGGCACAGCGTGCGCGCCATGCCCCACACGGCTTGCGCGATCACCGCGACCGACACGATGCGCAGCCCGTGCAGCGCGCCGGCTTCCATCGGCGCGCCCGTTGCATGGACGCCGAGCGCGAACAGCATCATCAGCAGCGCCGACGGCAGCGTGAACCCGAGCCACGCGGCGAACATGCCGGCATAGCCGGCGCGCGCGAGACCGATCGCCATCCCGACCTGGCTGCTCGCCGGGCCCGGCAGGAACTGGCACAGCCCGACGAGATCGACATAGGTGCGCTCGCTGAGCCAGCCGCGCCGCGTGACGAATTCCGCGCGAAAGTAGCCGAGATGCGCGACCGGGCCGCCGAACGACGTGAGGCCGAGCCGCAGGAACGCGATGAAGACGGGCCACGGATGGCGGGCGGGGGCGGGGACGGTCGACGTGTTCAAGGCGGTGCGCGCGGTGGACGGAAGGAGCCGCCACGATAGCGCAACTCGGTGGCCGCGGGCAGCGCATGGCGGCCAGTACCGGCCGATGGACGTCGTTGCGCGGCGTTCAGTACGCGCCGTCGCCGAGCCCGCTCGCGCGGCGCAACGCGTCGATGTCCACGAGTTCGATCTCGCCGACGTGCAGCCGCACGACGCCGTCCGCCTGCAGCGCCTTCAGCAACTGGTTGGTGGTCTGCCGCGTCAGCGACAGCATCGACGCGAGCGTTTCCTGCGACAGCCGGATGTGCGTGCGCCCGGCGCTGATGCCGCCGTAGCCTTCGGCGATCATCAGCAGCCGCGCGGCGAGCCGCTGCGCGGCCGGCATCACGCTCATCGATTCGACCGTCAGGAAGCTCAGGCGCAGCTTTTGCGCCATCAGCAGCGCGAACTGCCGCCAGTATTGCGGCGTCGTATCGAGGATCGCGAGCAGCGCGGCCTGCGGCACGTGCAGCAGCAGCGCGTCGTCGAGCGCGATGGCGTCGTGCGTGCGCGGCTGGCCGTCGAACAACGCGATCTCGCCGAACCACGTGACGGGCTCGGCCACCGTCAGCAGCGCTTCCTTGCCCTGCGGATCGACCGCACCTATCGTGAGTGAACCGGCCAGGACCGCGTACAGCCCGCACGGCGGGTCGCCGCGCCGGAACAGCGCGTGGCCGGACGGCAGACGGCGCAGCGTCGCGCGGGCGATCAACTCCGCGCGCAGCGCAGGCGGCAGCGCGGCGAACCACGGGTTCGCTTCGATCTGCGGCAGGTACGGGGCGAGCGAGGCAGGCATGGGCGCGCGATGTCGGGTAGCTGACAGAGGTTCTCGGGCGTGACGCGCATCATAGCGCTCAATAACCGATCGGGAGACGCCATGAAAACCCTCGAAGACCATCTTTCCCAGTATGCGGCCTACCACCGCGATGCGCGCAACATCGCGACGCATCTGGTCGGCATTCCGATGATCGTGTTCGCGGTCGAGGTGCTGCTGTCGAGGCCGGTGCTCGGGGCGCTGGCCGGCGTCGCGCTGTCGCCGGCGCTGCTGCTCGCCGTGGTGTCCGCGGTGTTCTACCTGCGTCTGGACCTGCGGTTCGGGATCGTGATGACCGTGCTGCTCGCGCTCGGCCTGTGGGCCGCGCAGTCGCTGGCGCTGCGGCCGACCGCGCAATGGCTCGCGATCGGCGTCGGCGCGTTCGTCGTCGGCTGGATCGTGCAGTTCGTCGGACACTGGTTCGAAGGCCGCAAGCCGGCATTCGTCGACGATCTGGTCGGCCTGATCGTCGGGCCGTTGTTCGTCGTCGCCGAGGTCGCGTTCTTCGCGGGGCTGCGCGGCGACGTGCGCCGCGAAGTCGAGCGGCGCGCGGGTCCCGTGCATGGCGGCGCGCATTCGCATGTCTGAGGGGCTGGCCGCGCCGGTCCGCGTGTTCGGCGCTGGCCGCGCGCAGCGGCTAAGATGCGGAGTGCGTCATCCGACGTCTTCGCGGAGCACTCGCCATGGCGGATCGCCCGACTCTCGATGCCTACGACACCCACGCCGCGCAATACGCGCAGGACTGGCTCGACCAGGCCGCGCCCGACGACATGTACGCGCTGCTCGAACAGCATTTCTCGCCGGGCCTGACCGCCGACGTCGGCTGCGGCGCGGGGCGCGACACCGCGTGGCTCGCGTCGCGCGGCTTCGACGTGCGCGGCTACGACGCGAGCGCCGCGCTGCTCGACGAGGCGCGGCGGCGCCATCGCGGGCTGACTTTCGAGCTGGCCGCGCTGCCGGCGCTGGCCGGCGTACCGTCGGGCGCGTTCCGCAACGTCTTGTGCGAAACGGTCGTCATGCATCTCGAACAGGCGGACGCAGCGGCCGCCGCCGCGCGCCTGGCCGATCTGCTGATGCCGGGCGGCACGTTGTACCTGAGCTGGCGGGTGGCCGGAAACGGCGTGTTGCGCGACGAGCGCGGCCGCCTCTATACGCCGCTCGACTCGGCGCGGATGCATGCGGCGCTGGGCGCCGGCGTGCAGGTGATCGACGAACACGAGGTCGTCAGCGCGTCGTCCGGCAAGCGCGTGCACCGGCTGATCGTGCGCAAGGCGGGCGGCGACGCCTGAACGCGGCGCGCCGGCGCTTATTCGCGGCTGAGCGCCGCTTCCCAGTTGATGTCGACGCAGAGCACCTGCATGCCGGTCGCGGCCGGCGCGGCGATCGACGCGGTCACGCACAGGTGCGCCTCGTTGATCGACAGGTAGGGCGGCGTCAGATGCACGCGGCCCGGCGCGCGCATCGCGTCGATGAAGTACGGGCGGCGCTCCCAGCTCGCGCCTTCGGAATGCAGCAGCGGCCGGAAGCGCTTCGCGCGTTGCGATACGCTGCCGCGCGCGAGCACGTTGTCGCCGATCTGGCGGCCCGACGCGTCGAGCAGGAAGCAGCGTGCGGTTTCGGGCAGCCCCAGCACGGCGGTGGCCGCATCGGTGAGCGATTCGCCCGCGCCGAGCCGACGGCTCGCTTCCTCGAGCGCGGCGACGTACGGCGCGAGCCGTTCCGCCTGCGTGCGCTCGCGCTGCGCGACGCGCAGCCGCAGCGCGGCCGACAGCGTATCCATGCAGCCCGCGGCGGCCTGCGGCTGCACGGGATCGACGCTCGGCCCCGCGAAGTACTGGCCCTGCACGAAATCGACGTCGCATTCGAGCGCGATCAGCGCGTCGCGTTCGGTCGAGAGGCCGCCCATCAGCACGAGCTGGCCGGATTCGTGCAACAGCGACACGAGCCCCGGCAGCACGCGTTCGAGATGCGAGTGCTCGCTCGCCTGCGCGAGGATGCCGCGGTCGAGCGTGACGATGTCGGGATGCAGATGCCACACCCGATCGATGTTCGAATGCTTCGCGCCGAACCCGACGAGCGCGATCAGGAAGCCGGCCTTGCGCAGCCCGTCGATGATCGCCGCATAGCGCGGCGTCTCGCCGCCGGCCTGTTCGGGCACCTCGAGCACCACGCGGTGCGGCGGCAGCCCGAGCGCCTTCAGGTTCGCGAGCAGCGCGTCGCCGTAGATGGTGTCCATCAGCGCGGCCGGATGCAGGCTCAGGAAGAGCCATTCGTCGTGGCTGTCGAACGCGTGGAAGTTACCGAGATGCAACGATTCGGCGAGCCGGCCGAGCTCGAGCAGGTCGCCGCGCCGCGCCGCCTGTGTGAACACCTCGTGCGACGCCACCTGGCGGCTTTCCTCGTCGTGCGCGCGCAGCGACGCGTGATAGCCGATCGCGCGCCGGTGCGACACCGAGAACACGGGCTGGAACACGCTGAACACGGTGTAGCCGCCGTACAGCACGGTGCGCCGGTTGCCGTCGTCGCCGGCGACCGGGCGGGGCGGCTGAAAGCCGGGGGGATCGATTTCGATCATGCTCATGATGTCGGCCGAAGGAAGACTGCCAGTTTACCTACAGAATAGGCGAGCAAGAAGCATGCACGGCAGGGCGCCGCGTGCGGCCGCCCGTCGCGGCCGATACGCGCACGCGTGCCGGGCCGCGTTGCACCGCGATGGTGCGTTCCGGCCCGATTCGGCGCGCCCTGCGCGTCACGCGCGTTCGGACGGGTCGGTCTTGCGCGCGGTGCTGCGGATCTCGGGCGCGAGCTGCGCGAAGATCCACGCGGACGCGGCGGTGATGATGCCCACGCAGATGAACGTCGCGTGGAATGCAGGCAGCGTGTTGCTCGGCGTCACGGTGCGCAGCATGCCGGTGAACGTCGCGAGCAGCGCGCCGGCGACCGTGACGCCGAGGCTCATCGACAGCATCTGCACGAGCGAGAACAGGCTGTTGCCGCTGCTCGCGCCGCCGGTGCCGAGATCCTTCAGCGTCAGCGTGTTCATCGCGGTGAACTGCATCGAGTTGAAGCCGCCGAACAGCGCGAGATGCACGACCTTCACCCACACCGGTACCGTGTCGCGCATCAGCGCGAAGCTCGCCATCATCACGCCGACCATGATCGTATTCGCGAGCAGCACCTTGCGGTAGCCGTGCTGCGTGATCAGGTGCGTGATGATCCGCTTCGAGAACATGCCGGCCGCCGCGACCGGCAGCATCATCAGCCCGGCCTCGAACGCCGAGTAGCCGAGGCTCACCTGGAGCAGCAGCGGGATCAGGTACGGCATCGCGCCGCTGCCGATCCGCGCGAACAGGTTGCCGAGCAGCCCGACGCTGAACGTGTGGATCTTGAACAGCTCGAGCGAGAAGATCGGCTGCGGCGCGCGCACCGCGTACAGCCCGTATGCGACGAAGCACGCGAGGCTCAGGATCAGCAGCACCAGCACGGCCGCGTGCTGCATGCCGAGATCGGCGAGCCCGTCGAGCGACAGCGAGATCGCGACCATGCCGATCGTCAGCAGCAGATAGCCCTTCAGGTCGAAGCGGCCGGCGGCCGGGTTGCGCGAATCGGGCATCGAATAGAAGGTCGCGACGCAGCCCGCCACGCCGACCGGCACGTTGATCAGGAAGATCCAGTGCCACGACGCGATCTTCACGAGCCAGCCGCCGAGCGTCGGCCCGATCAGCGGGCCGATCAGGCCGGGAATCGCGACGAACGACAGCGCGGCCAGGTAGCGCTCGGCCGGGAACGTGCGCAGCACCGCGAGCCGTCCGACCGGCAGCAGCATCGCGCCGCCGACGCCCTGCACGACGCGGAACGCGACGAGCTGCGTCAGCGTATGCGCGTTCGCGCACAGCAGCGAGCCGAGCGAGAACACCAGGATCGCGCTGAAGAACACGCGCCGCGTGCCGAACGTATCGGCGAGCCAGCCCGACACGGGGATCATCACCGCCATCGTCAGCGAGTACGCGATCACGACCGATTGCATCCGCAGCGGCGATTCGCCGAGGCTCGCGGCCATCGACGGCAGCGCCGTGTTGACGATCGTCGCGTCGAGCGTCTGCATGAAGAAGCCCGTCGCAACGAGCCAGAGCATCACGGTGAGGTTCTTTTCGCCGGGAGCGGCGGCGGGCGGGCGTTGGAACATGAGGGCAGGGGCGGTGGCGCGGGACAGCCGACATTGTAGGGAAAGCCGCCGCGTCGTGCAGGTTCGGGGCGGTATGTCGTGCGGCCCGGCGGGATCCGGCCCGGCGCGAACCGCGGCCGGGTGCCCGTCCCCGTCGGACGGCCAGTACAGTTCAGCCGGAACTGTTCGCGGCCGTATCTGTCCGGGTGCCGCCGCTCTCCGAAATACTGGTGTCATCGAACCGGTGCGACCAGGAGGCTGCGATGCGCGAACTGCGACTTTACGTCATGGACGGCGACGAGCCGGCCGGACGGTGGCGGATCGTCGATCACACGTTGCTCGAAGTGGCGCAAGGCGACGTGTGGGTGACCGTCGAGGGCCGGCCCGACGATCACTGGCTGGGTGCCGGTGCGTCGCTGACCTTGCTGCCCGGCATGCGCGCGTGGGTCAGCGCCGGGCCGCGCGGCGCGACGTTCGCGTTCGGGCCGCTGGCGGTGTCGGCCGTGCGCACCGCGCCCGCGTGGTGGCGCCTAATCGCCGCGCGGCGCGATGGCCGGCGTCACGCGGCCGCGTCGCTGCCGACGTAGCGTGCCCGCGGCCGGATCAGCTTCCCGTCCGCGTACTGTTCGAGCGCATGCGCGATCCAGCCGGCCGTGCGGCCGGCCGCGAACAGCGTGAACGCCGCGCCGTCGGGCAGCGCGAGCGTGCGCTCCAGCGCGGCGAGCGCGAAGTCGATCGCGGGCCGCAGGCTCGTCGCCGCTTCGACGCGTGCGGCGAGCGCGCGCGCCGTGCGCAGCGCCGGCCGGTCGGGCGCCGTCGCATGCAGCGCATCGAGCAGCGCCCGTGCGCGCGGGTCGCCGTCGGGGTACAGCGGATGCGCGAAGCCGGACAGGGTCGTGCGGCCGCCGTCCGCGCGTTCGTCGTGCGCCAGCCGCAGCGCGAGGTAGCGATCGAGATCGGCGGCGCGGGCCGCTTCGTCGAGCAGCGTGCCCGCGCGGAACGTCTCGCCGCCGTGGCGCGGCCCCGACAGCGCCGCGAGCCCGCCCGAGATCGCGCCGAACAGATGGGTGCCGGTCGATGCGATGCAGCGCACCGCGAACGTCGACGGATTCAGTTCGTGATCGGCGCACAACACGAGCGCACGCCGCAGCAGGTCGGCTTCGTCGCGCCGTCGCACGCGCCACGCGGCCGCGAGCTGGCAGTGCACGGGCGCGTCGTTCGGCGCGATGCCGGCGAGCGCGGCCGCCGCGACGCGCAGCAGCAGCGCCGCGGAATCGAGCTGCGCATCGCGCCCTTGCGCCCACAGGCGCGGCAGCGATGCGGCCGCGGCCGGCAGCAGCACCAGCGTGCGTTCGAGCGGCGCGAGATGTGCCCAGCGACGCGCCCAGTCGTCCCACTGCGCCGCGTCGAAACCGCTCGCAGCGAGCGACGCGGCGGCCAGCCGCGCGGGCGGACAGTCCCACAGCCGCGCGGCCGTTTCTTCGAGCGTCGCTGCGTCGGCCAGTGCGAGCGCATCGACGCCGCGGTAGCGCAGGCGGCCGTCGGCGATCTGCGTGATCCGCGATTCCAGGACCGGCACGCCCCAGTCGAGCGAACGTTCGGCGACGCCGCCCGCGCGCTTCGCATCGGCACGGCGGCGCGCGAGCAGGCGCACCTCGTTGGCGTCGTAGCGGCGGCGCTTGGTCGCGCCGTCGGGCAGCGAGCGCAGCAGGCCGCGGCTCACGTACGCGTAGAGAGTGCTCACGCTGACGCCGAGCATGCCGGCGGCTTCCTGCGCACTGACGGATGTCATGCCGATGGCTCCTGTCGCCGCACATGAAGCGCGGGCGCGCTACAACTATTCGTTATGTATTGATTCGCGCAATCAAGATTGATCGTGCCTGTCGCGAATTCTAGACTCGATTCCGTCTCCTCCACGGCATCTTCCTCACCATGACACCCGAATCCGCATTGACCCACCTTTGGCAACTCGCGCACGGCGAGCGCGACGCGCTGGCCCGCACGACCCTGACTGGGCAGGACCCGACGCTGCCATCGACGTTCCATGTCGGCACGCTCGCCGCCGCGACGATCGCCGCGGCCGGGCTCGCGGCTGCCGAATGCCATCGGCTGCGAACGGGCGTCGCGCAATCGGTCGACGTGTCGGTGCGCGACGCGCTCGTGGCGTTCCGCAGCGAACGCTACCTGCGCGTGGACGACGGCCCGCCGCCGGAGTTGCGCCATCCGGTGACCGGCTTCTTCGAGACGCGCGACGGACGCTGGATTCAACTGCACGCGAATTTCCCGCATCACCTGCACGGCATTCTCGATGTGCTCGGCTGCGGCCCGCAGCCCGCCGACGTCGCCGCGGCAATCCGCACCTGGGACGGCGCGGCGCTCGATACCGCGCTGGCCGACGCCGGCCTGTGCGCGGCATTGATCAGAACCCCTGACGAATGGGCGGCGCACGAGCAGGCGCGCGCGATCGCGTCGCTGCCGCTGTTCGAGATCGAGCGGATCGGCGACGCGCCGGCCGAGCCGATCGGCCGCGGCGAAGCCGGCCAGCCGCTGGCCGGCGTGCGCGTGCTCGATCTGACGCGCATCATCGCGGGGCCGGTCGCGGGCCGCACGCTGGCGTCGCACGGCGCGCAGACGCTGCTCGTCAACGGCCCGCACCTGCCGAACATCGCGCCGCTCGTGATCGACAACGGGCGCGGCAAGCGCTCGACGTGGATCGACCTGCGCGACGCGGCAGGCGTCGATACGCTGCACGCACTGGCGCGCGAGGCGGACGTGTTTCTGCAGTCGTACCGGCCGGGCGCGCTCGCGGCGCGCGGTTTCGCGCCGCAGGCGTTGGCCGAACGGCGGCCCGGCATCGTGTGCGTGTCGGTGTCGGCGTACGGGCACGCCGGGCCGTGGGCGAAGCGGCGCGGGTTCGACAGCCTCGTGCAGTCGGCGAGCGGGATCGCATGGCAGGAGCAGCAGGCCGCGCAGGCGAGCGGGCCGCGCCATCTGCCGTGCCAGGCGCTCGATCATGCAACGGGGTATCTCGCGGCGTTCGGCGCGATGATCGCGCTCGCCCGGCGGGCACGCGAAGGGGGAAGCTGGCACGTGCGGATGTCGCTCGCGCAGACGGGGCGCTGGCTGCAGTCGTTCGGCGCCGTGCCGGACGGGTTGCATGCGCCCGATCTCGCGTTGGCCGACGTGCGCGACCGGATCGACCGCATCGCGTCGCCGTTCGGCGTGCTCGACACCGTGCGGCCGGCCGAGCGGTTGTCGGCGACGCCGCCGTCGTTCGCGCGGCCGCCCGTGCCGCTCGGCACCGACGACGCGCGCTGGCTGTGAGCGCCGGCGACGCGGCCCGCGTTACTTGCGCAGTTCGACGACGAAATCGTAGTAGTCGTTGCGGCAGTAGGTATCGGTCAGTTCGATCGCGCGCTGGTCGGACGTATAGCCGATCCGCGTGATCAGCAGCAGCGCGTCGTGCGGGGCGATGCCCATCTGCTCGGCGATCTCGTCGGTCGCGTTGACCGCGCGGAAATGCTGCAGCGCCCGCACGATCGGCGTGCCGCGCGCTTCGAGATAGCTGTACAGCGAGCCGACGATCGCCTGCGGATCGGGAATCAGCGTCGCGGGGAACGTCGAGTTCTCGACGGCCATCACGATGCCGTCGGCGAGGCGCAGGCGTTTCAGGCGTGTAACCGAGGCGGCCGGCGACAGCCCGAGCTGGATCACTTCGTCGCGGTTCGCGGGCTGGATTTCGCGCGCGAGCCACTGCGAGCTCGGCTTGAAGCCGCGGCGCTCGAGCATTTCACTGAAGCTCGACAGCCGCGACAGCGGATCCTCGTAGCGCGGCTGGATGAAGTTGCCGGCGCCCTGCGTGCGGCGGATCAGGCCTTGCTCGACGAGCAGCGCGATCGCCTTGCGCGCGGTGATGCGCGACACGCCGAGCGCTTCGGACAACACACGCTCGGACGGCAGCGCTTCGCCGGCCGTCCAGCGGTTGTCGTGGATCGCATCGCCGAGCTTGCGGGCGAGCTGCAGGTAGAGCGGCGTATCGTTGTCGGGGTCGGGGCGCAGGTCCTGCCAGCGGTCGTCCGTGGGTGCCTTCATACAATGGGTATCGATCAGGTTGCGGCCATTCTAAGTCATCATGCCGCGCCGTTATAGCCGGTTTTTGCCGCGTCATAGGCCGGGGGCGCACCGATTGACTACACTGATGCGTCGTATCCGATGCTTCGGCCGCGGCGTGCGGCCACGAATCCGCAACGAGGAAACGCATGACAGACACGATCGCCACGGTCGTTTTGCCGAACGGCGAGACGATTCCGAAGCTGGGCCTGGGCACCTGGGAAATGGGCGAGCGGCCGGCGCGGCGCGCGGACGAGATCGCCGCGCTGCGCGAGGGCATCGAGCTCGGGATGACGCTGGTCGATACCGCCGAGATGTACGGCGACGGCGCGACCGAGGAACTGGTCGGCGATGCGCTTGCGGGCCTGCGCGACGACGTGTTCCTCGTCAGCAAGGTCTATCCGCACCATGCGAGCCGGCGCGGTGTCGTCGCCGCGTGCGACGCGAGCCTCAAGCGCCTGCGTACCGATCGCCTCGACCTGTACCTGCTGCACTGGCGCGGTTCGGTGCCGCTCGCGGAAACGGTCGAGGGTTTCGATGCGTTGCAGCGTGCGGGCAAGATCCGGCACTGGGGCGTGAGCAATTTCGATACGGCCGACATGGCCGAACTCGTCGACGAGGCTGGCGGCGGCGCGTGCGCCACCAACCAGATTCTCTACAACCTCGCGCGACGCGGCCCGGAGTTCGACCTGCTGCCGTGGCTGGCCGATCGTCGGATCCCGGCGATGGCGTACAGCCCGGTCGATCACGGGCGGCTGCCGAAGCGCTCGCCGCTCGACGAAATCGCGCGGCTGCGCGGCGTGTCGGTGATGCGCGTCGCACTGGCATGGGTGCTCGCGCAGCCGGGTGTATTCGCGATTCCGAAGGCGTCGCGGATCGAGCACGTGCGCGACAACCGCGCCGCGCTCGATGTCGTGTTGAGCGATGACGAGCGCGCGCAGCTTGACGCGTATTTCCGTCCGCCACGTAGCAAGCGCGCGCTCGAGATGCTCTGACCGACATCGGCAGGGCAACGCTTCGGGTCAGTGGCGGCCGCCGGACGAGCCGCCGTTGCCGTGACCGCCGCCATTGCCGTTGCCCGTGCCGTGGCCATTGCCGACGCCGTTGGCTCCGCCGTTGCCGGCGCCGCCACTGCCATTGCCGTTACCGTTGCCGCCGCCATTGCCGTGGCCGCCGGTGCCGTTGGCGCCGCCGCTGCCGCCGTTACCGTTTCCACCGCCATTGCCACCGGCACCGTTGCCGTTACCGCCGCCGCCGTTGCCGTGGCCGCCGCCGCCGTTGCCGCCGCCGCCGCCGCCGCCGTTGCCGCCGCCGCCGCCGCCGTTGCCGCCACCGCCACCGCCGCCACCGCCACCGCCACCGCCACCGCCA